>NZ_JANAEZ010000013.1:0-107069 GCF_024813435.1 Aquiflexum gelatinilyticum | reverse complement strand
TCTCTCCTAAGGCTATCGATGGATCGCTGACAGGTTTTCAATTATACCACCGTTCTTGGTTTAATACAACTGTTCAAATCTAAGGTAGCTATCGGGAGGCAAGAAATTTTAATCCTCCCCCGCGCAATGCCACGCCGGCCCGGTCCGCCGCTACGGATCTTCCTACCCGCTCGTGTTCCAAATTAAGATTTTTCTAAAAAAAAATTTCAAACTAGCTCTTCGACATTAAGTCCGCCGCGGCGGAGCGAAATATTTGTAGCCATGGGTAAGGTGCATTACCTGATTCCATACTTTTTCAAATCTCCATGCACCGCAGCCCATAGATAAAAAGGCGGTTTTAACGGTATTTCGGTCACGGATTTCGTAAGTTGGAGAATCTCCATTACCGAAATGGTGGGAAATCTTCAGGTTTTGATTCTTCCAAAACCCCAAGCGGGATTATTATCATTTACTTGAGCAAAAAGACTCAACGTCCGAGTAAAAAGGTGGGACATCCGAGCAAAAAGGTCCACCATTTGAGCAAAAAGGTGCAACGTCCGAGCAAAAAGGCCCACCATCGAAGCAAAAAGGTCCAACTTCCGACCAAATAGGACCAAAGTCCGAGCAAAAAGGTCCATCGTCCGAGTAAAAAGGCGCAACGTTCGAGCAAATAGGCCCAACGTCCGAGCAAAAAGCTCCAACGTTTGAGTAAAAAGGCGCAACGTCCGAGAAAAAAGGCTCAACGTCCGAGCAAAAAGGTGAAACGTCGGAGCAAAAAGGTCCAACGATGGGGTAATGAAGTGGGAGGGGGTACTCCTGAAGTACCCCCTCCCACTTGGGAAGGACCTTATCTTGATTGTGTTTCGGTCAGGACCAAAAAAAAAAGAGGCATCCCGAAAAGGATGCCTCTTGAATTATGAAATGAGTTTGATTAGAAATTGAATCTCAAACCGAACTGTAATCTCCACACGTCACCTGCACCGGCAGATGGGGTGAAAGAATCAGAGATTAGAGTATTTCCAAGGTTTCTGAATCTGAATTGAGGTCTGTTGTTGGCATCTACACCTGCAGGAACAAGCGGAGAAGTTGAAGTCATAAACTGACCTACACCCCAATTTGAATTCAACAAGTTACCTACGTTTAGGATATCTACCCTGAACTCAAGGTTTTGCTTTTTACTTGTGGTCAACAAAGTTTGTGAAGCACTGAAGTCAGCCCTGTATACCATTGGAAGGAATACAGCACCTCTTTCGGCGATTTGTCCTCTATTGGCGCTCAAATACTTGTCTTGTTGGATAAATGATTCCCAAGCAGCAGCTTGTTCAGCAGGAGTGAATGTTCTACCTGAGGAAGTAAACTGTACGAAGTTGGTTTCGTTGGCATTTGCAGGGATATAAAGCAAGTCATTGGAGAAGCCACCGTCACCGTTGAAATCACCGCCATATACATAGCTAGCGTTTCCGATAGTTCTTCCTTCCCAGAATAGGGAGAAAGAGGTAGTACCAAAGGAAAACAAGTCAACAGAATAGTTAGCTACTGCTACTACTCTATGTCCCATAGAGTTGGCAGAAAAGCCCAAACCTGGGTTGTTTGGATCACCTTGGTGTTGGTTGTTGTTCCAAGAACCGAAAGCAATAGAACCTGCATCAATTGTGTTTTTTGCTTCGCCGTAGCTATAGAAACCTTTCAGGTATAAGCCGTTTGCAAATGGTTTTTCCAAGGAAATAGATGCGACCCAAGAATTACCGATTGCTTGGTTACCCAAAGTTACAGCGTTGTCAATTTTACTGTTGATTCTTGTTGCAGCGTTTCCACCTACCCATCTGTCTCTGCCGTCAGGACCTGTAAAACTTCCGTTTGCAGGAGCAAGGTTGGCATTGTAATAAGATACACCGTTTACATCTTTGTTATAAAGGAATTCGGCAGTGGCGATGATTCCACCTGGAAGTCTGTGGTCAATCGCCACGTTAGTTCTCCAGATCTGAGGGAATTTGAAAGTAGGTTCAGTCAAAGCCAATTCATAATTGGCAGCAGGTGCACCTGTAACTGTAGAAGGCTTATAGAAATCAGGATCAGGGTTGAAAGGTCTGGTTGTAGTATTGTCAAATCTGTCAAAACCTGTCAAGATACCGTTATTTCCAACTTGGTTAGAAATCCAAACATATGCAGGACGTCCTGTGAATACACCTGTACCACCCCTTACTTGGGTAGTTCTTGCGCCATCGCTGAGGTCATAGTTGAATCCAACTCTTGGAGACCAAAGGATATTGGCATCAGGAAGTTTGTCAGTTCTGACTTTGATAGTCTCACCTGCTGGATTACGGAAGTTGAATCCTTCCACCTCTTGATTTCTGAAACCTGTCTCTGCGAAGAATGGAACGTCAATTCTCAAACCAACTGTAACCAAGAAGTCTTTGTTGACCTGAATTTCATCCTGTCCGTAGATACCACCATAAGTTACTTTCAATGGCTGTACTGGTTTTTCTTGACCTGGAATATTGGAATATCTCACTTGGAACCTCCTTACTGTAGAAGTTGGGGTTGTCCCTGCAAGGTAAGCATCAGCATCTGCATAGAAATCTTCTAAAGAATTATACACATAAGCTGACTGTGAACCAGGGAAGAATACGTTTTCAGACTCATATCTTTCCAAGCTGAAACCTGTAGTGATGGTATGTTTTCCTTTGAAGATCTGAAGGTTGTCCTGGATCTGGAAAGTTTTGTATCTCAACTCATTGCTTGGAGTGAATGGTTCAAATCCGAATGTGGTGTATGTAGCATTATCCTCCAAAATATCTACCATAGGGAAGAAATCTCCTCTTGAACCCCTGCTTTCATCCTGATAGGTATAACCCACGATCAAGCTGTTGGTCATAGTAGGAGAAAGCCTTGTATTCAATTCAGCTACAATTGAACGGATATTTTCGAAAATGATGTAGTTGGTGTTTTGGAAATTCAAAGCATTCAAGTTTCTGCTTCTGCCACCAAAACCAAGTGAAGAAGAACCTGATGCCAAAACATCAGTGGAAGAATCAAGGTGGTTATACCTTACACTCAATTTGTTCTTGTCATTGATGTTGTAATCTATTTTAGCCAAGAATTTGGTTGCAATAGTAGAGTGGTCATATCCTTGGTAAGGTCCTGTTTCATAACCGAAGTTATTTCTCAAATAGGAACTCAAAGTATTGAGGTCTGAAGCCAAAACTCTCGTGGTGTTACCTGTGATAGGATCACTGCCACTGTTGGCAACGAAGTTTGTTCCTGGAGTTGTTTCTTTATCATCTTCAAATGAAGCAAAGAAGAACAATTTGTTTTTGATGATTGGACCGCCCAATCTAAAACCTACCTGTCTGTATTTGAACTCTCCCGGATCAAAGCTGTTGTCGCCCGCTTGGGTACCGACATTGTCACTTCCTCTCCAAAAGTAATAAGCAGAACCTGTAAATGTGTTGGTACCACTTCTTGTTACAGTGTTGACACCGGCACCGGTAAAGTTACCTTGTCTAACATCATAAGGAGCCACGTTTACAGAAATTTGGTCAATCGCATCCAAAGAGATTGGAGATACACCTGTTCTGTCACCCGGCTGGCTTCCAAGTCCAAAAGAGTTGTTGAAATAAGAACCATCTACAGTGATGTTGTTCAACCTGCTGTCCTGACCACCAAAAGAACTTCCGTTTGCTTGCGGAGTCAATCTTGTGAAGTCATTGATCCTACGGGAGATCGTCGGAAGTTTGTTGATAGTCTCGTTTCCGATTGCCGTTGTAGCACCTGTTCTGTCGGAACTAAATACCGCATTTTTATCGCCTGTAACCACTACTTCAGCAAGTTCCTCGCCATCACCCAACATGGTGACATTGACGTTGGCAGCAATACCCAAACTCAAGAATACACCTTCAACAGTCTGAGTTTCAAAACCGATAAAAGATACCGTAACAGAATAAGGTCCACCAACCCTCATACCTGGGATGGTATACCTACCGTCTATGTTGGTCACTGCACCATACCTTGTACCGGAAGGCATGTGTGTTGCCACGACATTGGCACCGGGAAGAGTTTCCCCGCTGTTGTCTACTACCCTACCAGACATACTGGAGGTGGATACCCCTTGCGGATAAGCAACACCTGTAGCGAGTACAAGCATGATTAACGCAAATAAACTTTTTAGTAATGATTGCCTCATAATTTTTGTTTTTTGTGGGAAATTGAAATTAAAATATTTGGAGCTGGTTATTTTCCGATACAAATGTATGGGAGATGGGCAAGGATTTTTTTTTGAAATTGTTAAGTTTTAACAAATTTTCACAAGTTTACTTAACAAATTCCTAACATTAAAATCCAAAGGTTGTTTTATTTTTAACCAGCTTTTTGTATTTCGTTGCAAATTAGTGCAGTTCACGTCATTTTGGACACGCCGTTTGTTTACCTTTAAATACAATGTTACCAAATCATTACTTCTCTGTCAGAATAGGTATTTATACAAAAGTTCAGAACATAAGTATATAACTTGGCTATATTTGACAATGAAAAATTCTGATTCCTATGAAAAGCAAAAACATACTTTGGCTTTATTTATTCCTTTTTGCAGGAATTATTGACATTGTTTTCACAGCAAATGGAGAGTTTTCCTCTAGGATTTTTACCAAGCCATTGATTTTAATTGCTTTATGGGGATTCTTTATTTTTTCCAGTAAAAATATCAAAGGAACAATTTTAAGAAAAAGCATCAGTGCTGCTTTGATATTTTCGTGGTTGGGAGATGTCCTCCTGATGTTTCCGGACTTGTTCCTCTATGGATTGGGTGCTTTTCTGATGGCCCATATCTGTTATATCATTGGATTCAAGATTGCGCAGACGAATCCCTTTGCGATAGGTAAGGTCAACTTTATCCACCTCTTCTTTGTCAACCTCCCTATTTACATTTTGGCAGCCATTGTTTATTTCCTGATCAATCCCGGACTCGGCCCCATGAAAATCCCTGTGGTAATTTACCTTATTGTTATAGTCATGATGGTAACCACTGCAAGGGAGCGCTACAAAAAGACAAACCCAGTCAGTTTTTGGCAGGTATTTCTAGGAGGAATGTTTTTCATGGTTTCTGATGGGGTGTTGGCCATAAACATGTTTTTCAAACCTTTCCCCGAGTCAGGGGTGATTGTTATGGGGACTTATATCATCGCCCAATTCCTGATCGTCAGGGGGATTTTGGCGCATTTAGACCATCTACCCAAAACCATTCACAAATAAAAAAAATTTCAAGATGGTAAGCGGACCGCTTTTAGTATCAAATAATATCCAGTATCAATCAATATCTAATAAGTCAAGATTAGACATCTGTTTTGTCTTTTTCCTTGAATATTAATTTATGATTGGTCTTAGCTTAAACCCTCCCCATGATATCCGCATAGCTGATTCCCATATGGCTGTTGTCATATACCGCTTTTCCTGATTTGACAATAATAACTTGGGGAGATTCATGGTACACGCTGAATTCCTTTTCGATCTGATTGGAGATTTCCCGATGACGGATCAAATCCAAAAAATAAGGAGTTACTTTTTCAGAATCTTCTTTTTTCCAATTTCTCTTTAACCTGTCCCATGCCATACCGCTGATAGAACACCTTGTTGAATGCTTGAAAATCAGCACAGGTTTCTCTCCGCTTTTTTGCTTGATCTCCTCCAGTTGAGATAAGTTTTCCAGTATATTCCAATCCATGTCTTAAATTTTATTAAACTTTCAAAACCTAAAGTAATTTGAATGGAAATTAGTTCCTTCAAGATTTCCACATTTGCTACCTTTCAGGCAAAACGTTCTTTTGTATAAAGGCAGGGTTCTTGCTTGTTCTGAATACCACAGTTCTTGACTTAAAACCGAAATCCGGATTCTCTCATTTTATATGTTTTCAAAATATATTCTCCCCATTTTCATTTTATCCATCACATTTTCTTCCTGCAAGACCATCAAGCCAGATCATCCCCCGGCTTCTTCAGGGATAGAACTACCACAAGCCATCTCCAAGGCCAATGTTCCTATAGAGATTCCACTTTCTTTTATTGAAAATAACCTCAACCAAGATTGGAACAGCAAGTTGTTTGCAGAAAATGGATTGCCCATCGGCAGCGGACTTACCACCGATATTGATGTGACCAGAACCGGCAAAATTGTGCTGACAGGCTTGGAAAACAATACGCTTCGGGTCAAAATTCCCATGAACCTCAAAGGAGACCTGAAGATTGAAAAGAAGGTTTTTGGGCAGATATTGTCCACAAACTTCCCCTTTAATGAAAATGTCAGTCCCGAAATCAGCTTTGACCCTGAAATCGAAAGCAATTGGGAACTTGGCATCAAAAACCTTGAAATAGAAAATTGGGGCCGCTCTATGAAATACAATCTGTTGGGATTCGAGATAGATCTTGATAAAGTGGTCAAAAGCCAGCTTCAAACCGTGCTCGACAATCAGTTGTCTGCTGCCAACCTCAGCCGTTTTGATTTCAAAAGCATGGCACAAGAGACCTGGGATATTTTTTCTAAGCCTTATACCATGACCCAGCAAGGTTTGGAAGTCCATTTTTACAGTATTCCAACCAAATTGAAATTGACTGAGGAGATCACGACAGATCAAAAATTGAACCTTTATGTTGGATTGGAAGGAGAGATGATGTCCAAAGTCGGTTCGAAACCAAAAGTTCCAAAATCCCCATTGCCCAATATTGATGTCAATGAGAATAAGGCAAACGAACTCGAATTGATATTGCCCCTGATTTTACGCTATGAGGATTTGGATGGCTATCTGAACAAGGAAATGTCAGGCAAAATAATCAAAATCGACAGCAAGACGGAGATAGTTCCCACTGATCTAAAAACCCAAAAATACGGAGACAAGACTTTGTTGTTGATGGATTTTACCGGCATCCGAATGGGAAAAAAGGATATCAAAGGCAAGATGTATTTTGCAGGCAAGCCTGTCTTCGACTCAACGACTGAATCCCTCCGGTTTGATGAAGCTGAGTTTGATGTCAAATCAGACAATGGTATGGCCAATATCGGTATCAGGCTGAAGAAGAGGAAAATCATGAATCAGATCAAGAAACTGGCAAACTATCCTGTCGGTGATTTCCTCAGTGAGGCAAGAAAGGAGATGGAAAAGCAGGGAAAATTTGAGACCGGCTTTGCAACCTTTCAGGTCAAAAATCCAACTTTGGATGTACAGGGAATCTACAATACGGAGGAAGACGTAAGGATTTACCTCAAGTCAACAGGGCAGATGGAAGTAAAGTTGAAGGAAGTGAAATAGATTCAAGACATGAGACAATCAGAATTCCACTTTTTGGTTGAATTTTCATAGATGAATAATTCCGATTTTAACTTTAAATTGGATTGTAATAAATAATCATTTTAAATATTATGTCAGAAAAACCAAAACCAATATTTCATAGACCCATTTTTTGGGATGTGAACTTTGATAAGTTGGACTATGATGCCAAACCCAACTTCATCATCGAACGGGTTTTTGAGCGGGGAGACGTAGATGACATCAGGAATTGTAGAAGGTATTATGGTGATGAGAAAGTTTCTTCTGCATTGTTAAATGCCAAATTTTTACCTGAAATAACCATGTATTTAACTGCTGCCGTTATTGACCAACCTATAACTGCTTTTAGATGTTACGAATTGAGACAGTCGAACCCGGAACTTTTTCCTTACTAGAGGAACTGATGACCGTTCCTGAACTTCAGAGTTTTGTGATTCATTTTTTTAAACAGTTTTTCAAGCTGTCAAGATTCCACATAACCATGCTTCTCCCTACCTTATCAATCCTCCAAAATCCTTGATCCCTTTTATTTCTGCGATTTTGAGTAGTTTCATCAGAAACTGTGCTGTCAGAAATGCATCTCCTGCAGCAGTATGGCGGTCCGCCAATTCTATTCCAAAGCGTTCGCAGACCGCATCCAAGGAGTATTCCTCCTGTTTTGCTGACTTAGTGTCAAAGTGAGGACCTTTCTCCAAACGCATCGCAAGGTATTTGGTGTCAATCACAGGGTTCAGGAATTTTTTAAATCCAAAAGGCTTCAAAGTTTTTTCCAACATGGCTAAGTCAAAACCGATATGGTGGCCCACGATGATGTCTGAACCTATATATTCCAACAAATCCTTTCCAAAATCCTTCAAAGGGGACGTTTCTATGGGATACAAAATCTCATGGACTTTTACTGATTCCCTGTTTTGGACCGGTGCATCAAGATACCTTTCCATGCTGTTTGCTACTTGCAAAGTATATCCTTTGAGTTTGATCGCGCCAAAAGAAACGACATTATCGATTTTTGGATTGAAGCCCGTGGTCTCAGTGTCGAGCACCACAAATGAAAGCTGTGATATAGCCCGCAAAGCAGGAATTTTTTTATCAAAACCCGATTCGTATTCTTCCACGAATGTAGATTTCGGTGTTTTCTTTCCCAATAAAAAATCGAGCCATTTCATATCAGCCTGTAAAAAAGTCGAGTTGAAAGCGGATCCGTATGATCTTCTGCAGCTCATCGATGGGAGCAAAAGTATTTTTCAGCATCTGACGTTGAAGTTTTCCCAAGTCCTCAGGATGGATATACCTTCCCGAATTCCCGGATTTCAAACCTTCGATCGCCCTCATCCGCATCAGGATTTCATAAGCTTTTCCTGCTTCAATCAGGAGTTCGGTATAGTTTGGTTCTAGCTCGGACAGTTTCTCAAACCGCTTGAAAGTATTGTTGATCCCCACTACCCGATGACTGAGTACCAATAACCTTGCGATGTCTGCCAATGGCATCATCGCGCGGAGCTTGATGTCAAATTTGTCTTTTTGCTCCCCGGATTTTTCGACAAGGAAATTCCTGAAAAACCCCAATGGAGGGGGATTGAGCAAAGCATTTTTGGCGAGGAAATTCAGAAAAATGGTTCGGTCTGCAACTTCCTGATAGATATGAGCTGTGAGTTCGTCGGCTAGTTTTTTATGACCAAATACAGGTCTGTAATCAAAGAATATGGTGGCGTTAAGCAATGCCTGTTGGTTTGGGCTGAGGATCCAATCCGAAAAGTAGGATTTCCACACTGATAGCGGCTGACACCATTTGGGGTTGTTAGCCATCATATCAGCCGGGCAGGCCTGAAATCCACAGGCAAACAATGTCTCAATTACTTCCTGTGCGATCAGGAGTAGGTACGCTTTGGTATCTTCAATTTTTTCTTCAGGCACATCTTCAAATACAATGGAATTGTCCAAATCCGTTCTGAGGAGTTGCTCTTCACGGCCTTCGCTTCCCATGGACAAAAAGCAGAATTTTACTTTTGAAGCCTCGAGATGGTTTGGGCTGTGTTTTTTGACTGCCAATTGGACAGCACGCTGGATGATGATGTCGTTGATTTCAGAAATGATGTTTGCCACAAAATCCATCGCCACCTCATTTTCCAGGTAATACTTCAAAAGCATTTCCGCCCTGTTTCGGATTTTGGACATTTCAGACACCTCCCAAGTATTCATCAGGGCATTGATCAATACTGCTGGGCTGTTTCCTTGCGAAAGTAAAATATCATGGTCAGAAAGGATCCCTGTCACTTTGCTTTCAAGGCTGCCATCCTCAGTGAAAATCAGGTGGTGAAGCCTGTTTTTGATCATGGTAAGGTAAAGTTCAGCAAAACCTGCATCCTTTCTTTTGGTCAAGACAGGAGCTGACATCAAATCTTCTACAGGGGTTTCATAGCTTTTTTGTTGGGCAACGAGCTTATTCCGTATATCCTTATCAGTGATTATTCCTAGAGGAAAATGGTTATGGTCCACAATCACGATGGACCCGACGCCTTTTTCCGCCATTTTTTCTACAGCCTTTGAGATTGGAGTTCCTTTTGGACAAGTCAGGACATCTATAGAAAAATTCAGATCCGACTGTCCGCTGAAAATCATCAATCCATTGTCCTTGGACAATTCTGTGAAATCCCTTCTTGCTTTTTGTGATTGGGAAAGGTCCGTTCTGACTACTACCTGCCCCGATGCAAATCCTGCGGCAAAATAGAGACTTACTCTGCTGTTTTCGTTCAGGATTTTTTCAAAAATGGCCACGGGAACCGCATAAATCAAACTGTCTTCAATGGCTCGGGCATTTAGGATATAGGGTCTTTTGCCTAGCAAAGCTAAAACTCCAAACACATCTCCTTCGTCACAGACCTCGACTACACGGTCTTGCCCTTCCTTACTTTCAGTGAGTTGGACCGAACCTTCTTTCAGCACAAAAAAGAAATCCTGGGCAGGATCTCCCTGTTTGAATAAATATTCTTCTTGTGCAAAATATTTGACCTCCACGCCCTTTGCCACCAATCCCAATGAAGCATCATTGAGAAAAGTGAAAGGAGGAAACCTTTTGAGGAATTCCTTGACGCGGTTGACGATGACGTTGGCCATTTATTCTAAATTCAAGACTTGAGACACATATCAGACACAAGACATGAAACACAAGATGTGAGACTTTATTTGGTTTAATCAAAGAGATTCCATCAGGAAATTGAAATCTAATTTGTTAATCGATCCAATCACATGTCCTAAGTCTCACATCTCAAGTCTTATTTTACTTTCTTCCTTCAATAATCTTCGTGACCACATCCGGATCGAGCAGTGTAGAGGTATCGCCCATATTGTCCGTACTTCCTTCCGCAACCTTGCGGAGTATTCTACGCATGATTTTTCCGGAACGTGTCTTGGGCAATCCCGATACAATCTGGATTTTGTCAGGTTTGGCTATCGGACCGATGATCTTGCTGACAGTTTCCTTGATTTCGTTGATGAGGTTTTCTTCAGTTCTATGCGACATGTCGCAGATCACATAGGCGTAGATGCCCTGTCCTTTGACATCGTGTGGATATCCGACTACTGCAGATTCGATGACCAAAGGATGTTCGTTGATGGCGTTTTCTACTTCAGCTGTTCCCATTCTGTGCCCGGAAACATTGATCACGTCATCGACCCGACCGAGGATTCGGTAGTAACCGTCATGGTCTCTTTTGACGCCGTCACCGGTAAAGTACATACCTTTGTAAGTTGAGAAGTACGTCTGTTTGCAGCGGTCATGGTCTCCCCATAAGGTACGTATCATGGATGGCCAAGGGAATTTGACACATAGATTTCCTTCCACTGAATTTCCAGTCAATTCATTTCCTTCAGGATCGACAATGGCCAATTGGATGCCTGGAAGAGGCAAAGTGGCAAAAGCAGGCTTGGTAGGGGTAATGCCTGCAATCGGCGAAACCAAAATACCGCCAGTCTCAGTCTGCCACCAAGTATCCACGATCGGACAACGGGATTGTCCGATATGGTTGTAGTACCACCTCCAAGCTTCCTCGTTGATCGGTTCGCCTACAGAACCCAATACCTTCAATGAATCCAGATTGTAAGGAGCAATGGGGTCTGTACCATAAGCCTGCAATGCCCTGATGGCTGTTGGAGCGGTGTAGAATTGATTGACCTGATGCTTTTCGATAACTGCCCAAAACCTTCCTGGGTCAGGATAAGTAGGCACACCTTCAAACATCAACGTCGTCGCGCCGGCCAATAATGGCCCATATACTATGTAAGAATGTCCGGTAATCCAACCGATATCTGCTGTACACCAATACACATCTCCGGGTGAATATTGGAACACATTTTCAAAGGAATATTTGGTATACACCATATACCCCGCAGTGCTGTGAACCACACCTTTCGGCTTGCCGGTAGAACCAGATGTATAAAGGATAAAAAGCGGATCTTCGCTGTCCATGGTTTCGGCAACGTTGCTGTCCTTTTCACCTTCGATGACCTCATGCCACCAATAATCCCTACCTTCTTTCATGCTAATATCCTGACCGGTACGCTTGCAGACGATCACGGTTTCAACTGAGGCTTTTTCCAAAGCATCATCTACGATGGCTTTGATGCCTATTTTTTTATTGCCGCGGTAATTTCCGTCTGAGGTCAAAATCGCTTTTGCACCGCTATCATGGATTCTGTCTGTAAGGGCATTGGCACTGAATCCCGCAAAAACCACTGAATGAATCGCACCGATCCTCGCACAGGCAAGCATGGCAATGGCTGCTTCTGGAATCATCGGCATATAGATGATTACCCGGTCACCTTTTTGGATGCCTTTTGATTTGAGTGCGTTGGAAAACTGACAAACCTGATGGTACAATTCTTTGTAAGTAATCTTCCTGACCTCTTCGCCGGGTTCGCTTGGTTCCCAGATGATCGCGGTCCTGTCGCCGTAGGCAAAAAGGTTTTTCTCGAAAATATTTTCAGTGATATTCAGTTTACCGTTGACAAACCATTTGACATTTGGGCCTTCAAAATCCCATTTGAGCACCTTGTCCCATCTCTTTTTCCAGTGAAAAGAGTCTGCGATTCTAGCCCAGAAATTTTCCGGTTCGGTAACAGACTTTTGGTATTCATAGAAGTACCCACTCAAGGTATGTATCCTATCACTCATGATTGTATGTATTTTGGTTATTGTTGGTTGAAAATTAACGAAGTCTCCTTTAACAAACTCAATTTTTGTGTAATAATTGGGGTTTCACCAAAATTTCAATGCTCCACCGCACCACCGGCACCTCTTGGAATCCTGATTTCCTCGATCATATCCTGCACATGCTGTGGTGGGGCCGGGGTTGCTTTTGACACAACATAGCAAACCACAAAATTGAGTAGCATGCCCAATGAACCGATTCCTTCCGGTGAAATTCCAAACCACCAATGTCCGGCATTATTCATTTCAGGACTGATGAATTTGAAGTAAATAATATAAGCCATCGTAAATACCAATCCTGAAACCATTCCGGTAATTGCTCCTTCTTTGTTGATCCTGGAGGAGAAAATCCCCATAATGATGACCGGGAAAAATGAAGCTGCCGCCAACCCAAAGGCAAAAGCAACCACCTCAGCCACAAATCCTGGAGGATTTACACCAAAGTACCCAGCCAATACCACAGCACCTCCTGCCGCGATCCTAGCGATTCGTAGTTCTTTTTTCTCAGACATTTCAGGTCTGAAAGTTCTAAAAAGATCCCTTGAAACTGAAGTTGAAATCACAAGTAATAGGCCTGCCGCTGTTGAAAGTGCCGCTGCCATCGCACCGGCTGCCACAAGGCCGACAACCCAATTTGGAAGTTGGGCGATCTCAGGATTTGCCAATACCATGATGTCCTTGTCGATGGTAAGTTCATTGGTTTTCTTGTCTGCCACATACTGCACGATACCATCACCGTTTTTATCCTCTACGACAATGAGGTTGGTTTTTTGCCAGTTCCCGACCCATTCAGGAAGGTTGTCAACAGGCTTTTCCGCAACTGTATCGATGGCATTGTAAATTCCAAATGCTGCTACTGCTGGGGCAGTGGTATACAAAATAGCGATAAAAACCAATGCATATCCTGCGGATAACCTTGCGTCCTTGACCCTTGGTACCGTAAAAAACCTGACAATCACATGGGGAAGTCCAGCTGTGCCGACCATCAATGCAAGTGTGATGGCGAGCATGTCTACCATCTCTTTCCTTCCTGAAGTGTATGCCGCAAATCCCAACTCCGTCAATACGCCATCTAGTTTGTCCAAGAGAGGGGTCCCGTCAGCAACAGTTCCTCCTAAGCCCAATTGCGGAATTGGATTTCCTGTCAACTGCATAGAGACGAAAATAGCCGGAACCATATAAGCGAAAATCAATACACAGTATTGGGCCACTTGTGTATAGGTGATCCCTTTCATTCCTCCCAAAACGGCATAGAAAAAAACGATACACATCCCGATGATTACTCCGGTATTGATGTCCACTTCAAGATATCGGGAGAAAACGATTCCCACTCCCCGCATTTGACCTGCCACATAGGTGAAGGAAATAAACAGTGCGCAAACGACAGCGACAACTCTCGCTTTGTTGGAATAATACCTATCGCCTACAAAATCAGGAACGGTGAATTTTCCGAATTTTCTTAAGTAGGGAGCCAAAAGCAATGCAAGTAAAACGTATCCTCCAGTCCAGCCCATCAAGTAAACCGAACCGTCATATCCCGAAAAGGAAATGATGCCGGCCATAGAGATAAAAGATGCCGCAGACATCCAATCAGCAGCTGTAGCCATGCCATTGGCAAGTGGGGAGACTCCACCCCCTGCAACGTAAAATTCTTTGGTAGATCCGGCACGTGTCCAGATGGCGATACCTATATAAATCGCAAATGAAAGTCCGACAAGGATGTATGTCCAGGTTAAAATTTCCATAGTTTGGTTGGGTTTTGGGTGTTTTATTTTTCATTGACATCAAATTCCTTGTCCAGCTTGTTCATCCGGTAGACATAGACGAATATCAGGATCACAAAGGCATAGATAGATCCCTGCTGCGCAAACCAAAATCCCAGTTTGAATCCTCCGAATTTGAAATTGTTCAGTTGTTCGACCAAGAGGATTCCAAATCCAAAAGAAACCGTAAACCAAACCAATAAAAGGAAAAAGAGTGTTTGGAGATTCTTTTTCCAATAAGCTTTCATTTTTTGTTTGTTGTCAAGCATGTTTTATAGGTAAATATGGGTTTGAAGTATAAATTCTCCGGCTGAGCTGCTTTTTTGGTAATTTTCAAAGATAGGCCTATTGCTATATTGTAATGATATTTTGGCCTGATGCCCGTTCAGGAAATAATTCATGCCGAGGTCATATTGCCAGCTTCCCGTGTCAAAATACTCAAAATCCTTATGGGTCAAAGTACCAAAGGGTTGCAGTTTTCCATTTCTTCCCAACATATTACCCGGAAGCAAAAAACCAGTCTGAAGGTAAAAAACATTTCCTGTTCCGATGGTAGGTTGGGCATTTCCTGTTCCGTTTTGGGTGCTTCCGCTACCTTGTCCGACATTCATGATGCCGATATTCCGAAGATAATTTGGGCCAAAGTCATAGGTGTAATACACTGCATAGACTGTTATGGCTGTACCTTTGCTCTTCCTAAGAGGTAAATCCAAAAAGCTGTCAATGCTCCACAAAGCAATGTCATGTTTTTGGATTTGGCCGGATTGATTTTGAGAACTTGTTGCTTTCGGATGATGGTGCCATCCGCCACCGATGTTAAAGACTTTTTTGGACCCAAGGTAGGAACCTACAAAAAAGGGAAGCTTGTTGTTTTCTTTTTCAAAAAACTGGTAAGCGATATAGCCTTGTGTCGCCCAGTTGTCATTGACGATATTGGCCGCCACAGGTCTGTTACGGGAACTTTCGAAGATGCCTCCTTCGCCCACAGAAAAAGGTTTGTTGACCGCCACTCTATAATCCCATTTTCCCAACTGCCCTTTGGCATACACTCCAAACTGCCTCGCAAACTGATCTGTCATTTCGATCAAGGGCCAGTTGAAAATCGGCGCATCCAGGGTGAGCATATTCAATGTTCCCTGACTGCTGAGTCTTGAGATACCATTCCAATAGTGCAGCCCCATTCCCATAAAAAAGCCATTACTAACTTTAAACTCTGTCCAGACATCGTGGAGGAACATCTGTGGCTTTTTGGCAGAAGTCCCGGCATTGTTTCCAATTCCTGTGACCGGGTCTACTGTGACAGGAATATTTCCGGCATTTCCGGAATTGCCACCACCGGGAACGCCTCCGTTGGTGAAAGTTTGGTTGTTGATACCAAAATGAGCCAAAAACAAAATTTTAGGAGAGACCTGCGCATAGGCCAAAATCCTTGCCCTTCGGATGCCGATATCCACTGTTTTGTTTTTTGGATTGCCATCCACCCCCAAAGTGCCGGGATTGGTTTCGGTAGCCTTTGCCCAAATCTGATTCCACAAAATCAACCTGAAATACCTGCTGCCATCTGAATCAAGGTTCCAAACCAAAGGTTTATACCTATTATCGATTTTGTTGGCATCTTCCAAGGCGGAATTGTAGGCTACCTGTGCCGAATCCTGTCCAACTGCCTCAAAAGACATTTGAATGAATACAAAACAAACCAAAGCACAATAGGCGGGTTTCATCGGCAGGTAATGGCAGCTAAGTCAAACTCAGTAAATGGAATGATTTCAGTGTTAAAATCTAAAATCGATAAACTGACCCAATATAAGAATCGGATTTTTCAATCCTCCAAAAAATTACTTCAAGGGAAAAACAAAACCCAAGAATTCTAATTCAACATTCTTTTCCTTGCAAAAATTGCGTTATGACCCAATCATCAATCCCTTAAACCAACATTTCCAAAACCACAGCCAAACCAAATGCCAAGATGCTGATCAGGACTTTATTGAGGTAAAAACGGTGGTCGGGACTGCTTTCAAAAAAGATGGTAGTCGAGATATGGAGAAATCCACCTGCTACCATCCCATAAAATACATTAAGTCCTTCCCTTCCAAGGATATTTTTTTCATACAAAAAATTACTCAATATCATTCCCAAAGGAGAGGCAAAAGCAAAAACTACCAATAAAGCAAAAACCCATCTTTTTTTAAGGCTTGCCATCAGTACTGCGACCAACGCAAAAGCCTCAGGCCCTTTGTGCAATAGAATTCCAAAAAGCAGGTTATTGCTGCCGTGGTGGTGGTGGCTGTGGCCTGCGTGCTCATCATGTTCATGTAAATGCCCTGCCAAAGAACCGTCTTCAGTCAGCAAAGTTCCTTCGAGAAAGGCATGCAAAAACAATCCGATCATAATTGTCCAAACTCCAACCTGCATGCCATGATGTTGATGATCAGGATGGTGAATATGCCCATGTTCTACGCCTGTGGACAACAAGGCCAAGATCTGCTGCAACAAAAATCCCAACAGGATATAAAATCCCATCTTGGTTGGATCTGATGATTCGAGAAAAAGTTCAGGAAGGATATGCAGAACCGTGATGGCAAATAGATAAGAGCCTGCAAATACCAGGACCAATTTGAAATACCGCTCCTCCCATCTTGGAATGAAATATGCCAATCCACCTGCAATCAAAGCAGTAAAGAAAAGAATCAGGAAATTGAATGTCATGGGATATAAAGGTAATTAGGCTTGAATCAGGAATAAGAACTCAATTTTAAGAAAACGATACATGTTGATTTCTGGGTGGTCACTATTTTAATCTTGAGGAAATGACAAAAACGGTTTGATTCCATCACTTGCAAAGGATTTGAGCTGACCGGTAGAGTCACTGTAAATCAGGAATATTTCAAATAGATTTCTGCTTTTTTGAAGTTCAATGGCTTTTTCTGTTCCCATCACCATCATCGCAGTGGCATAGGCATCTGCTGTCATGCAGTCTTTTGCCAATACTGTCGCACTCAAAAGGCTGTGGTTGACCGGTCTGCCGGTGGCGGGGTTGATGGTATGGGAGATTTTTATTCCCCCTGCTTCATAATAATTTCTGTAATTTCCGGATGTTGCCATTCCTTTATCCTGCAAAGCCACAATGCTGAATAAATCATCTGCCCTTCCTAATTCTTCGGGACGGTTGATACCCACTTTCCACAGTTCACCTTTTTCATTCACTCCTCTTGCCACCAATTCTCCTCCGATTTCTACAAGAAGGTTTTCTATTCCTTTTCCCTGCAAAAATTCAGCGACGACATCCACACCATATCCTTTTGCTATCGCGCTAAAATCGAGATACATCCCCGATTGAGATTTTCTGACACTTGCCGAATCAAAAGTGATTTTATTGAATCCTACCAAATCCAACATACCATCAATGTTGACACTGTCTTTCAGTTGCGGACCTGTCGGGCCAAATCCCCAAAGGTTGACCAAAGGACCAACTGTCGGATCAAATGCCCCGCCTGTGATTTCATATACAGTTTTGCTGCTTTGGAGAACAGGCAAGAAATAAGGCAGTTTGAAATACAGTGTATCACTTTGGTTAAATCTGCTGAGTTCAGAATCCGGAATATAGGTGGAAAGCGATTGGTTGAAACCTGCCAACAAGGAATCTATACTTGCCTGAAAATCCCTTTCGGTTGGATCAAGGTAAGTAATATTGTAAGTCGTCCCCATCGTATTCCCATTTAGTACCACTTTTCCCGTGACTTTCACCACGGTTTCCTCAACGGGCTTTTGTTGGTTTTGACGATAGAGGTACACCACCGCTACCAACAGCAGCAGGATAATGGAATAGATTATGTTCTTATTGGCGTTGGTTCGCATATAAAAGACCAATTTTTCGAAAGTTAAGGGTAATTTTCCAAATTAAGTTCCAAAAATCTTATTATTTGCAATTTTGTTGCAAAAGCTTTTTGCGAATTTATTTTACCTTTTTGCCATGGGCTTATTTTCTATATTTGTGAATTGCTGATTGTAAAGCCATGAGAGAAGATTACCTGAGTGGGGACAAAGAAAAACTGAATTCATCTGACAAAGAAATTGAGAAGGCTTTGAGGCCTTTGAGTTTTGATGACTTTACAGGTCAGTTCAAAATTGTAGAAAACCTGAAAGTCTTTGTACTCGCCGCCAAGCGAAGAAATGAACCTTTGGACCATGTACTTCTTCATGGCCCTCCGGGGCTGGGAAAGACCACGCTCAGCTACATCATTGCCAACGAACTTGAATCAGGGATCAAAATTACCTCAGGTCCGGTATTGGACAAACCTTCTGATCTGGCTGGTTTACTGACCAATCTTGACGAAGGAGACGTGCTTTTTATTGACGAGATCCACAGACTCAATCCCATCGTGGAGGAATACCTGTATTCAGCCATGGAGGATTTCAGGATTGATATCATGCTGGATTCGGGACCCAACGCACGTTCGGTACAGATTTCACTAAATCCATTTACCTTGATCGGTGCTACTACCAGGTCAGGATTATTGACTTCACCGCTTCGCGCAAGGTTTGGGATCAATTCCCGACTGGAATATTATGATGCCAAGCTCCTGACCGACATTGTGCAGAGATCTTCAGGGATTCTTCAAACACCGATAGAAGAAGTTGCTGCCTATGAAATCGCAAGGAGAAGCCGTGGTACACCAAGGATTGCCAATATGCTTTTGCGCAGAACCCGTGATTTTGCTGAGATCAAAGGAACCGGAACAATTACATTGGATATTGCTAAAATAGCCCTGAAAGCCTTGGATGTGGATGAAAACGGCTTGGATGAAATGGATAACAGAATCCTTCTCACCATCATCGAGAAATTCAAAGGAGGTCCGGTTGGATTGTCTACCATCGCCACCGCTTGTAGTGAAGAGGCTGAGACAATTGAAGAAGTGTATGAACCCTTTTTGATACAGGAAGGATACCTCAAAAGAACAGCACGCGGAAGGATGGCCACCGAACTTGCTTATAAACACCTAAAAATCAAACCGAATTTTGGGGCAAGTAGTGGCAGTTTATTTGAGTAATTGTTTTGCATTCATTTCCAAATTCGGAATTAATCCAGCGTGAATCTTCCAGAAAAATACAGCCAAATCATAAAGACCCAGGCCAAAAACCTGGGCTTTGATTTTTGTGGCATTGCCAAAGCTGGATTTTTGGAAGCGGAAGCACCCAAACTTGAAGCTTGGCTCAACCAAAATTATCAAGGTGAGATGGCGTATATGGCCAACCATTTTGACAAAAGACTGGATCCCACCAAACTCGTGGAAGGAGCAAAAACCGTGGTCAGCTTGGTCTATAATTATTTTCCCAAAAAGGCCTTGTTCCAAGAAAAAGAAGCATACAAAATCGCCAAATATGCCTATGGGCAGGATTACCATCATGTCATCAAAGACAAACTGAAAGTACTTCTTGAAAACCTGCGTCAAGAAATCGGTGAAATTGGCGGGAGGGCCTTTGTGGATTCGGCGCCGATGATGGAGCGTCAGTGGGCCCAAAAATCAGGTTTGGGTTGGTTGGGAAAAAACAGCCTTCTACTCAATAAGGAAATGGGCAGTTTCTTTTTTTTGGCAGAATTGGTCATCGACCTTGAGGTCGCTCCTGACCCGCCGATGTTGAAGGATTATTGCGGTACATGTACCAAATGCATCGATGCCTGTCCGACGGAGGCCATTGTCCAACCCGGTGTGGTGGATGGATCCAAATGCATTTCCTACCTGACGATTGAGCTGAAAGAAAATATACCTTCTGCCTTCAAAGGAAAAATGGAAAACTGGGTTTTCGGTTGCGACATCTGTCAGGATGTCTGTCCCTGGAACAGGTTTTCAAAACCCCACCAAGAACCGCTTTTTGATCCCAAATCCGAATTGGAGAAAATGACCAATCATGATTGGGAAGAAATCACCGAAGAAACATTCAGTAAGGTTTTTTCAAAGTCGGCTGTCAAGCGGACGAAGCTGGAAGGATTGAGGAGGAATGTTGGGTTTGCAAAGAAGGATAAATAAGATTAAGGGACTATTCTAATATTATCTGACAAATTTAAACAACCGGAATTGATCATCATAATAGGCATAATCCCGAAATCCTAGGTAAAGATTGTTGTCATCCTTATAAAATTTAGCCTCTTCTCTAAATATCGCTGAAATTCCTTGGACAGGTTTGATCCTTTCATCTGCTAAATTGTATTCAAAAATATTTTTGTTCCCTTTTGCTAAGAATATACTGTTTCCAAATGAAATGATTGACCAAAGGTACCCTTGATCATAGAAACCCGAAAATTCTCCCAACAATTTTGGTGATTGGCCAATTTTTACCGAAAACAGTTTGAGTACATTGGAATTTATCTCAGGAAAGAAAATCGTGCCGTCATTCGAAAGTATATTCGTAGCATTTTTAATTTCAATGGGAACTTGGATACCTGAATCCTCCCATATTTTTAAAGCAGAATTAAAGAAATAGAAATTGGATCGGTTGTAAAACACAAAAGTTAATTTTCCATCATATTCAAAAGAAAATTTAACGGCATTAGGGCCCTCAATGAAGTTTGGTAGCTGTTCCCAATTTTTTGAAACTAGGTCAAGTCTATAAAAATCTGAATAATTAATCGGTGGATTCGGGAAATCATTTTGATTTCCAAGTCCAAAATAAAGTTTATTGTCCTTTGGCATGTAAGATAAGGCATAAAAAGCCCTCCCTCTGCCATCATCAGGAAAATCAGCCAGTTTACTCATGGAATTACCCGCTAAGTTAAAAACATGGATATCGAAATATGTTCCATAGTTATAAGTCAAAATATCATTCCCCGTTGAAAAGTTACTATAGTAACCCTCCACTATTCTTGGAATATTTTCATGACTGCTTACCCAATTGTCATTTACAATGATCTCTTTCTCGTAATTTATCTCACTGTAATTTTGAATCCTAAACGCAAGTTTATATTTACCAGGAGGCATATTTGGAATTTCGCCCACTACTTTGTTTGATTCATTTATAGTCGTCGGTATTCTGTAATCTATATTATTCGCATCAATAAGGTACCAAGTTGATTCCATCTCGATCAAATAACTTAATTCAATTGTTATGTTTTCACCGACTGATAACTGGGTTGGTGATACGGTCAGGATATTTGGGATTCCTATTTCAAATGCTTCTTTTAGTATCGCTGTTTTACCATTTACTGAAATCTTAAGGTCAAATTCTTGGCCTGAAGAAGAAATCAAAGAAGAATTTCTCACAGCCTCTACTACAAGTTTTGTCGGTGTCGCCTCCATAATTCTGAAATTGAAATACGCCTCCAAGCCTCCAAAATCAAGGATGTTGTTCTCCGGTTTCCGACTGAAGTAGTTCCCTTCAATTGTTAATGAATGGTATCGGAAGAGCTTGGATTCGGAGACCGAGGTTATTTCCGGCCCTTTGACCCCAAGACTGGAAAAATTAAAAGATTCACCAAAAATCATCTGCGATCCCGAACGGACAAAAGGTCTTGCAAAATAAGTAAGACCGGGAATCAGGTCATATTGTAGCCTGATTGACAGGGGATTTCCTTGGGGCTTACCTGTAATTTCCTCATAAAAAAAGTACTCGGGAATGCTGATGTTGGCAGAGCCTTCTTTCTCGATTGCCCTATATTGAACACCGTAGCTCTCAATTGTCGATGAGGTGTTTTGAATGATCATAAAATCAATGTTGACTCCTGATTCATTGAGATCTTTGATTCCTAGGCTCTTGATCACCGGATAATCCCTTTCTGAAATATTGCTGTCGATGGTACATGCCTGAAGAATGACTACAAAAAGTGCAAGTATATTTTTGCTGGAAAATTTCATGGGTGTATTAAAATTTAAGACCAAGGGTAATCAAATGCATAGACAAAGTCGTGTTTCCCAAATTTCCGCTTTGGAGATAGCTTTTCAATCCTAAAGTCAGGATCCTATTGTTTTTTCGGATAATGTTGGCCCCTGCACCAAAATGAATGCCCTGATAACTGTCTGCCAATACAGGCTTGTCAGAATGAAAAGTGATTTCATTGTTTTTTTTCCACGCGCCAAATTGATAAGATTTTTGATTCAAGGTATTGGAAAAGGAATACCCCATTTCGAGGTAGGTTCGGAATTTTTGTGGCTTAAGGTCAATATAGTACTTGACTGCCACCGGAAACTGCAAAGCAATCATGGATATGCTGAGGTCGGTTTCATAGTTTTGCCCATTAGGCAATTGGATTTTCTCAAACTTGGTAGCATCGAATCCAAACAACTGAGGGGAGAATGAAATGGAGATATTTCGCTTGAAATTGAGAAAGGCTTCGATGGATAATCCTCCAGAAATGGCCAGACCTGCCATTTCAGTGACCTGTTCAACAGGTTCAATCCCGAATTCGGCAATCGCAATACCAGTTCCAAAAAATGGTTCTACATAAATTGGTTTAGAAAAAGTCCGCAAATCTTTCACCTGATCGGCAGAATTTAGCAGGTATGCAATGGAACCCGCTGTTTGCTTGGTTAGTCCTATCAGTGGATTGACAGCATCGTTTTTGTTCAGGGAAGAAAAAGCATCAGACACTTGACCGTTTACTGCATACAACTTACCTGTTGATTTGTTTTCCAGGTAAAAGGTTTCCTTTTTAACATTTAGTCTGTAAAGAGCCAGATCCTGGTTTTCCGTAGGGATCAATTCAAGGAAAACCAGCATTTCTCGAGGGCTCCCGATATCCTTTCTAAAAAACTTTCTGTCTTTGTATTGAAACTCCGAGACATCATTTACGCCATAAGTTTTCTCTTGTCCGTCTTTTATTGATCGAAATACCAAACTTTGATTTTCTAAAGTGGGAATTTCAAGTATCCTTCCGTCTATATGCAAACTGTCTTGGAAAAGGATATAATCGTTTCTTACTCGTTTTTGGGCTAGAGAATAGGTGGCTGACACCATCAAAACGCTAAAAAAAATTAGCATTCTGAAACACTTAAGGTTTGGGTACATAAAATTAATTCTGAAAGGAAAAGGTGTAAAGCCGACTCAAACCTAAATCTAATCTATATCAACTAATTTTTCCAAATAAAAATGGGATGTGCCGCCACATTTTTTCAAAAATGGAGATAAAAAAATAGCTTCTCTTAAAATGCTGGTTGATAAAGTAATCCATGTTTATGGTAGGCCATTCTTTGTTAAAATCCTAACCAAAAATCTGTATTTAAGAAATCAAATAGGTTAATTTTGGGTCACGAATAAGATGCTATGAAGATTTTTGAAGTCAATTCCGGAAAACTGGAGAGGGATTTTCTGGAAGCTCATGTCCTGATCAATAAGCCTTATCCCAACTGGATCAGGCCATTGGATGTTGATGTGATGTCAGTTTTTGATCCAAAAAAGAACAAACTTTTGGCAAAATCCGAGGCCAAACGATGGGTCCTTAAAGACGGTCAGGGGAAGCTTATAGGAAGGATTGCCGCTTTTGTAAATAAAAGATACACCAACAAAGGGGATGATGTCCCTGTTGGTGGATTCGGTTTTTTTGATTGCATAGATGACCATAAAGCCGCAGACTTTCTCTTTGATACTGCCAAAAACTGGCTAGAGTCAAAAGGAATGCAGGCAATGGACGGGCCGATCAACCTTGGTGACAGAGATAAATGGTGGGGTTTGTTGGTGGATGGATTTCATCCGCCGATCTACAACATGAATTACAATCCGCCTTATTACCAAAAATTATTTGAAGCCTACGGTTTCCAGAATTTTTACAATCAGATTTGCTGGAGTCTTTCAGTGGCGCAAGAAGCGCATCAGTTGGATCTGAAGTTTTATGATGCCCATCAAAAGTTTTATGGAAACCCGGACTTCAGGGCGGAATATCTCAAAAAGGACAACTTG
The DNA here is from genome assembly GCF_024813435.1 of Aquiflexum gelatinilyticum. Classification (NCBI taxonomy): domain Bacteria; kingdom Pseudomonadati; phylum Bacteroidota; class Cytophagia; order Cytophagales; family Cyclobacteriaceae; genus Aquiflexum; species Aquiflexum gelatinilyticum. The sequence continues at coordinate 82,923 of NZ_JANAEZ010000013.1, read as the reverse complement.
GAGAAATATGCCAAAGACCTCAGTATCGTGTACAACAAGGCCTGGGCAAAGCATCAAGGTAACAAGGATATCTCACCGGAACAGGCGTTGAAATTGTTCAAAACCATCAAACCTGTTTTGGATGAAAAGCTGATCTGGTTTGTCTATCACAAAGATGAACCTGTGGTGATGTGGATCAACCTTCCGGACATCAATCAGATCATCAAGCACCTTGACGGAAAGTTTGATTGGTTTTCAAAACTGAAATTCTTCCTCATCAAAACCTTTGGGAAAAATGAGAATTTCGTGGGTTTGGTGTTCGGTGTGGTACCGGAATTCCAAGGCACAGGTCTTGATTATTATATGATCGTGGAGGCGGAAAAAGTCATCAAATCCACCACTTCCTACAAAAAACTGGAGCTATATTGGCAGGGGGACTTTAATCCCAAAATGCTGAATATTTCAAAAAATCTCGGGGGAAAACACTTTCGGACCTTGGTTACCTTCAGGTACTTGTTTGATAGGCAGAAGCATTTTGAAAGGCATCCGGTATTGCTATAAATAAAAAAAGCCCCAAACTCGGGGCTTTTTGATTTAACCTGCAAGGCTAATGAAATATTTATTTAGGACGGGTTCGTATTTTCCTGAAAACTTCCTGTAACACCAATCCTTAAATTCCTGTATCTCAGTCGGCATCAGCAGGTTTAGGGCCTTGCGCAACTCTTTCTCAAACAATTTTCCGTCAAAACTGACTTTCATCAAGATGATTTTCACGTATTCCAGCATATTTTAAAGAATTTATAAGTAATGATTAAACAGATTGTTTGTTAATACGACATGTAATTTGGTTTGTTGCGTTTAAAATATAAAGCTAATTTGCAAACCATTAGTAGTCATACCAACATGAGTAAAACGACAGTCAGCGCTATTCTTGTATGTTTGTTTCTTTTTATTTCTATGGGCACTTTCGCCCAAGAAGTGGCCATAGAATTGGGGCCGGATGAAATAGCACTCAACGAGACGTTTAGCATCAAAGTGACCATTGCAAACGACAAGATCAAATCCTATGATGAGTTCCCGGAAATAGCCGGATTTCAAAAACAGGGCCTTTCCCAATCATCTTCTATGAATGTCATCAATGGGCAGGTCAGCAGTACCAGCAGCATTATCCAATATTATAAACCGACCAAAAAAGGTGTTGTTAACATTGGAAAGTTTAGCATCAAAATAAATGGAACCGACTACGCCTCTCCCGGTAAATCCGTCACCGTAGTCGATGCACGGGCAGCCCAAAGACAACCAAACCAATCGGATCCTTTCAGTGATATTTTTGGCGGGACAAGGGAAGAACCCGAATTTATTGAAATCGAAGATGACGCATTTTTTGCTTCATCCGTAGATAAAGAAGAAATATATGTTGGAGAAGGATTCAATGTAAGCTTGGCTTTTTACATGTCTGAGACCAATCAGGCCCCTTTTCAGTTTTATGAACCGGGCAAGCAATTGGACGCTATTCTTAAAAAGATGAAGCCTGCCAATGCTTGGGAAGAAAACTTCAACATCACCAATATCCAGCCTGAAAGGGTGACTTTTAACGGGAAAAACTGGATCAAATATAAAGTTTACGAAGCGACTTTCTTTCCTTTTTCAGAAGGTGAAATTACAATCCCACCCATTTCATGGGAAATGATCAAATACAAAGTGGCCAAGAATCCAACTTTCTTTGGCAGCAATAGATTAGAGGATTTCAAAACTTTTACCTCTTCCTCAAAAACTATCAAAGTGAAACCCCTGCCACCACATCCACTCAGAAATGAAGTCAGTGTCGGGATTTTTCAGTTGAGAGAAAATATCACGGAATTTGAAGCGCAAACGGGAGAAGGCATCACCTATAATTTTGGAATTACCGGGCAGGGAAACATCAATTCGATTTCTCCGCCGCAGACAAAACAGATCCATTTATTAAATACTTTCGATCCCAATGTACGTCAGCAGGTCAACAGAGGGAATGGAAAAATTACCGGCATCAAGGAATTCAGCTATTACCTTACCATCAACGAACCAGGGACAATCAACCTCGGGGATTACTTTGAATGGATATATTTTAATCCTGCTTTGGAAAAATACGATACCCTGAGACCCAAAGCCATCCTTAATGTTACCGGGGAGTCCAAAGTCAACCAAGCCATTTCCAATCAGCGTTTGGGAGGGATTTATGATTTGATTGATGTGGAAAACAACGAGCTTTCAAACCAGAGATATAAGTACTATTTTTCAGTTTTTATCAATTTATTATTGGTCGGTTCAGTCATTCTACTAGCCGTCCTGATCACAAGAAGAGGCAATGGGTAATTCATTTGGAAGGATATTTAGGATAAGTACATTCGGCGAATCCCACGGATTGGGTTTGGGTGTCGTGATAGAAGGCTGTCCGGCAGGTTTGCCGATCGATGAGGAATTTATCCGAAACGAAATGCAGCGGCGCAAACCAGGCCAATCCAAAATCACCACCCAAAGAAAAGAAGAAGATGAATTTCAGATCTTGTCAGGGGTGTTTGAAGGGAAGTCCACAGGAACGCCGATCGGTTTGGTCATCATGAATACCGACCAAAAGAGTAAAGATTATAGCCATATCTCTGATAAATTTAGACCTTCCCATGCGGATTATACCTATTTCGAAAAGTATGGCATCCGTGATTACCGCGGTGGAGGCCGGAGCAGTGCCAGGGAAACGGCAGCGAGGGTAGCAGGTGGTGCGATTGCCAAAATGCTTTTGAAACACTACGGTGTCAGTATCCAAGCTTATGTCAGTCAGGTAGGTGACATGAAGTTGGAGAAGAGCTACCAAGAACTTGATCTTGCTAAAGCTGAGGAAAACATCGTGCGCTGTCCGGATCCGGAAATGGCCGAAAAGATGATTGAGTTCATCGATGAGGTCAGAAAGAACAGGGATACAGTGGGTGGAATAGTTTCCTGTGTGGCCAAAGGCGTTCCTCCCGGATTGGGTGAACCTGTATTCGACCGGCTGCATGCCGAATTGGGCAAGGCCATGCTGAGCATCAATGCCGTAAAAGGCTTTGAATACGGAAGTGGGTTTGAGGGGGTGAAGATGCGTGGCTCGCAACATAATGACGCGTATTACCAGGATGGTGATCGGGTCAGGACTAGAACCAATAATTCCGGTGGGATCCAAGGCGGGATATCCAACGGAGAAGATATATATTTCAATGTGGCATTTAAACCTGTCGCAACTATCATGCAGGATCAAGAATCTGTCAATGAATCCGGAGACTCAGTTACCGTTTCGGGTAAAGGCAGACACGACCCATGCGTAGTGCCTAGAGCAGTTCCCATAGTCGAAGCGATGGCCGCTTTGGTTTTGGCTGATTACCTTTTGATCAGCCGTACAAACAAATTATAATTTAACCCAACTCAACATGTTGAAAAAGATACCCTTGCATACCCAGATCATCATCGGATTGGTTTTGGGATTGGTAGTAGGATTGGTCATGATCAAATTCGGTGTTGATCCCTATATTATTATCAATTTTGTGAAACCAATAGGAACTATCTTCATCAATTCCCTGAAAATGATTGCAGTGCCATTGGTATTTGCCTCCTTGGTAATCGGCGTTGCAAATCTTGGGGATGTATCCAAACTCTCCCGGATCGGCGGAAAAACACTTTTAGCTTATTTGATTACTACCATTATTGCGATTTCTATCGGACTTTTGTTGGTCAATGTCTTTAAACCAGGTAAAAGCCTTCCCCAAGCCACAAGGGACAGCTTGATGTCCTTGTACGATGACACAGTAGGATCTAAGTCGGACCAGGCTGCTCAAGTCACCACCCAGGGCCCCTTGCAACCATTGATTGAAATCGTCCCCGAGAACATTGTCCAAGCAGCAGCAGACAACAGCAGCATGCTTCAGGTTGTCTTTTTTGCCATTATTGTTGGCATTGCTTTACTCCAGATTCCCAAGGAAAAAGCAAAAAACTTTACCAGTTTCTTTGATGCATTCAATGATGTGATCATCAAAATCGTGGAGTACATCATGCTGATTGCGCCCTATGGTGTATTTGCATTGATGGCTTCCCTGATAGTCGAGATTGCCGGAGAAGATCCTGATTCTGCAGTTGAGCTGCTCCTAGCCCTCCTCAAATATACTTTGGTCGTACTAGGAGGTTTATTTTTGGTGGTATTTGGAGTTTATTACGTGTTGCTAAAATCCTTCACCAAAATTCCTTTCATCACCTTCTTAAAAGCCTTTAGACCTGCGATGTTGTTGGGTTTTTCGACTTCTTCGAGTTCTGCCACACTACCTGTAACGATGAAGATTGTGGAAGAAGAAATCGGAGTATCTGAGGAAGTGTCAAGCTTTGTCCTGCCATTGGGTGCTACCGTCAATATGAACGGAACAAGTTTGTATCAGGCGGTTGCCGCAGTATTTATTGCCCAGGCTTTGGGTATGGACCTGACGATTTCCCAGCAATTGACAATTGTTTTGACAGCTACTTTGGCAGCAATAGGCTCGGCCGGTGTACCGGGTGCAGGATTGATCATGTTGATCATAGTATTGGAGGCTATAGGCGTACCTGGAGCCGGAATCGCCCTCATCATTGCACCGGATAGGATTTTGGACATGTTTAGGACTGTCGTCAATATTACCGGAGATGCGGCAGTATGCGTCGCGGTGGCTTCTACGGAAGGAGAATTGCCTTCAGGAATGATCCGTCAATCAAATCCTTTTACTCCAAATATTGAGGATGCTGAAGGCTAAAAAATTGGAATATTCAACCTGTTCAATCCCTCCAAGATTTTGATTCTTGGAGGGATTTTTACTTTTTGGATGTCTTTTGCCTTTTATATTTCCCAAAGAAATAACCTGGAAAAATCAAGGCTTTAAGCTTCCAGTCATTCTTTTCTTTTAAGCCTAGGGATTCATCAGCATGTACGGTTCGGTACATCTTGGAGGCCATGAGTGTATGTCCTATCAGGGCAATAAATAGGAAAGCGTAAATTATCAGCTCGGTCATTTTTTCTCCAAAATTAAAGCCGCCCAGTTGTCTTTGGTTTTTTGCTCCAAAAGGGTAAGTTCAAAGGAAGAAGCCCTGTTTTGGATGTCGGCAATGTCATGCTCATAAAATCCGCTTAGCAAGAGTTTCCCTCCTTTTTTCACAAGACCTGAATAAACTTCCATTTCGTCCAAGAGGACATTTTTATTGATATTGGCCAAGACAATGTCGAATTCTCCCTGAGGCTTCACTTCCCGTACGGTTCCTTTTCCCATCCTGACTTTGGACATGCCGTTCAAGTCAAAGTTTTCATTGCCGTTTTCCACGCACCATTCGTCTATGTCAAAGGCTTCAATCTCCAAAACCCCAAGTTTATGTGCCATGATTGCCAAAATGCCTGTACCCGCTCCGATATCCAAAATCCTCTTGCCAGAATGATCTAAGGTAAGCTGATGGGACAACATCAAAAATGTGGTAGCATGGTGTCCCGTACCAAAAGACATTTTAGGATTGATATGGATTTCATATTTGAATTCGGGTCTGGGTTCGTGAAAGGAAGCCCTCACATACACCTGATCGCCGACAAAGATGGGATCATAATGCTTTTCCCACTCCTCATTCCAATTGACTTTGGGCATCTTGCCTTCCTGGACTTCAATCTTTCCGGCCTCTTTATACCTGTCGATGATTTCCTGATAGGCTTCCCTGGCGATCAAATCCTCCTGAATATAGGCGTCGATCCCTTCATCTGTTTCCAAAAATGAATCAAAACCGACTTCAGAAAGCTCCGCAATAAGGATCTCTCGAAATGGTTCTGTGCAGGAAATCTTAAATTCTAAATAGTCCATTTGTATTGTTGTTTGCATTATGCATAAGCGGCAGTGTCTCCACTGCCGATTTGTGTTACCTTGATATTAAATTAATCTGATTTGGTAAATAAGGATCTGCATAGGATTGACAGTTGGAGTCGCGTCATTCTGAACCGTAGCTTGCGGAGGTGAAGAATCTCTTATTTTAAATTAGAGAGACTCTTCACTTCACTCAGAGTGACGCCCCGACCGAAACGTCATAGGACAAGTAATGAAACATCTCTCTTTATCCTTGAAATTGCCTAGCCCTAGGCAGTGTCTCCAAAGCCAATTGAGAATTGAACCTAAGGTTTTTTAACTAGGGTTGGACAATTATCAACCTCGTAAATCAAACATCGTAATTCTTCCTTAGAAAGACTTCACTATCTCCACAAAATCCCTTGACTTCAGCGATGCCCCACCGATCAATCCTCCGTCCACATCAGGTTTGGAAAAAAGGTCTTTCGCATTGCCCGGATTGGCTGAACCGCCATACAGGATAGAAATATTGTCCGCCAACTCTTTGCCGAATTTGCTTGCCAAATGGCTTCTCAAAGCCGCATGCATTTCCTGTGCCTGATCTGAGGAAGCTGTCCTTCCTGTTCCGATGGCCCAGATAGGTTCATAAGCGATGACGATTTTGGACATTTCTTCAGGAGAAAAATCAAACAAGCTTTCAGTCAATTGTTGCTTTACATAGGCCTCATGTGTTTCGGCTTCTCGGATTTCCAATGGTTCACCGCAACAGAAGATTGGCGTCAGTCCGTTTGCAAGTGCCTGCTTGGTTTTTTCGGTAAGCAATTGGTTAGATTCTTTGAAGTATTCCCTTCTCTCGCTATGTCCGATGATGACGTACGTTGCACCAAATGAAGCCAACATCGCGGCGGAAGTTTCTCCTGTATATGCTCCCGAAGCTTTGTCGGAGCAATTTTGCGAACCAAGAAAAAGATTTGGCGTATCCCCGATCAGTTTTTTGACAGGGTAGAGGTGAACAAAAGGTGGATTAAGGACAGCGATGACATCTTTGATGTTTTCATCCTTGAGCATATTGACGATTTCGGAAGTCAGTTTTTGGCCTTCTTCAAAAGTGAGGTTCATTTTCCAGTTTCCGGCAACAATTTTTTTGCGCATGGTTTCTTCGGTTTGATGGTTAGATTTGAAAAAAATAACTTCAAAAGTTACTTTGGGCTAAAATTACATAAAATGTCCTACCCACGAAAAGAATATAATCCCGATCGACTCAAAAAGTACTGGTCTCCGACAGAAGCCAAGCTTAGAATAGCGGCTTATTGCGCTTACCAAGAGCGCTGTCAGGAGGAGGTCAGGAGCAAACTGGCTGAAAAGGGAATTCATGGTGAACAGGCAGAGGAATTGATTTCCCATATGATCGAGGAGGGTTTTTTGAATGAAGAGCGCTTTGCACAGGCTTTTGTCAGGGGAAAGTTTAACCTTAAAAAGTGGGGGAGAAACAAAATCACTCAAGAACTCAAACTCCGAAAAGTCAGTCCTAACTGTATCAAGTCGGGCATGAAAGAAATTGATCCTGAAGATTATTGGCAAAAGCTCCTGGACTTGGTGGAGAAAAAATCCGAGTTCGTTAAAGAACCCGATCCCTTTAAGAAAAAGTACAAAATCCAACAGTACCTGATAGGTAGGGGATTTGAAAGTGATTTGGTCCAAAGTGCTGTAGAAACTGTTTTTTCAGGACAAAACCTTTAATTTCTGGAAGCAAAAGGCTAATTTGCGAAAGATTTGACAGCCAAATGATTCAAAAGTTATTTCCCCTTGACAAAAATTACATTTTAAGACAGGCCCAATCCATTTTGGAAGAGCAAATGCTTGAAGTGATGGTTTTTGAACTCAAAAAATCCTACACCCAACTTTACAATCCATTGATGCTGATGGACGAAACCTTTGCCAAAATCCTTGATACCTATGAGTATCCAAAGGACAGGCTGAGGATGATTTACAGACAGCTTTGTGGGATCTACCGATTTAAGAACAAAGACAACCAATTGGAACTGCTTTTTGACGGCAGGACACATTTGGAGAAGTTTCAGGAAGAATGGTCTTTGCAATTGATTCAGTGGGTTCACGAATTCGGATATCACGAGCAATATGTAAAAACAATGCTTCGCATGACCCTGCTTTTTGATACAGAATCGAGGTCAGAATGGTCAGAAAACCACTGCAAGTTTTTTATCAACGAGTACTTCGAACTCAAAATCATCAAGCGTAAAGGCGAGCTTAAGCTCAAGTCAGCATAAAAAAACCACCATCCCAGTGGTTTTTTGTTTTTTAGGTTGAAATCCAAACATGTATTGTGTGGTATTGCTCTTTTCAAATTATTGGTATCTTTGAAACATGCATTTGGGAACTGAAAAAATTGCAGTTATTAAGGATTATTTCAAAACGAAGCCGGTTTTGAAAGCGTACCTTTTTGGGTCCTTTGTAAGGGAAGAGGCTGATGAACAAAGTGATGTTGATATTTTGGTTGATTTGGATTATTCTGTAAAGATTGGATTGGGATTTATTCAAATGAAGCTTGAATTGGAAAATCTTCTTGACAAAAAAGTTGATTTGGTTTCTTCAGCAGGCTTATCAAAATATATCAAACCGATCATTGATGGTGAAAAAAAACTGATTTATGCGAAGTAAACTTGGGGATAAAATTCGCATAAAGCATATTCTTGATGCTATAGTTGAAATCGAATCTTATGTAGCAAATATGGAGATTGGTGATTTTTTTAATAATTCCATGGTTCGCTTTGCCTGTATCAAGCAATTAGAGATAATTGGGGAGGCTAGCAACCATATTTCACAAGATTTAAAGTCCAACAATTCTCAAATAAGTTGGGAAGAGATAATCTCTTTAAGGAATGTTCTTGTTCATGAGTATTTTGGCGTCGATGCTACTCTGGTTTGGCAGATAATTGAAACTGACATTCCTGAGTTAAAATCTGACATGGAAAAGATTTTGAAATCTTTGGATTAAAACTTTGACCCTAGAAAAGAAAATCTAAACTCAAAGCAAAAAACCACCATGATATTGGTGGTTTTTTTATTTATATCTGACCTAATGGATTTTGAGACTTATCCTTCTTTCTCAGCCACGATATCCATCGTCTCCTCTGCCCAAGTCACGATCTTGGCACGCTGCGCATCGTCAAGCTTTCCGGAGGGATGCATCAAGGTGTAGATCTCCATCGGCATCCTGCCTTCTTTTACTTCAATGGCAATGTCATCCAGAATTTTGAGCTTGTCCATCATGTCGTATTCCTGCCAGATGGAAAAGTTGAGTTCCTCCCTGCCTTCTCGCACATCCTTGGCGACGAGCCAAGAGGAGGGCGCAACATACGAATACCAAGGATAGACCGTCTCATTGCTGTGACAGGCGTAGCATGATGTTTTCAGCATGGTAGAAATCTCTTCACTTGCCAGGCCGTTGAGTACGATGTCACCGGGATTGTTGGGCTCTACCACAGGTAGTTCATTGGGGACAAATTGGATCCCTATAAATATCACGGCAACGCCGCCCAAGATATATTGCCAGAGTTTCATTCTTTTGATTTCTTTTTGCCGGCGCTCCATTCCATTAACGTCGCAAGGTCAGACTCGGACAACTTTCCCTCAGGCCTGTTTTCGAGGAACTTTGCAGGAGGCATTTCCCCTTTTGACAATGTTTCGTTGATTTTGGCCATGGTGGCCATTTGCTTGGATTTCTTGGTTGCCTCAAAGGCATCCCAATCCAGCTTCGCTTTTCCTTTTTCGTTTTTGGATTCGGCATTATGACAGCCGTAGCACTTTTGCTCGACGACTGCCTTGACATTGGCGGGCATGTCAGGAGCCAAAGCATGCAGTTCGTACTCTGATAAAGCATCGGTTTTGGAAGTACCTTGGATAAACAACAGGCCGAGAATGGCCAAAGTCGGAAGTAAAAAAGATTTTTTCATAGTGAGGGTTTTATGGTTATAGCAGGAATTTCAATAAATTTTTCCAGTCATGCAAGAGTAGGGGATCAGTTTGGAACTATTTTTTAGAAACCGATAATTTTCAGGTTTAATCGGCTTGATTTCAGACCTTTTACAAAAATGAAGCGGCATGTAAATGAACCGGGAATCCTTTTTTTGAGTGACGGTAACATACGCCCGATTTACAGGATATATCTCAAAATTCGGGTAAGTGGAACTTTCTTTTCTTTCAAAAAAACCCGGTTTCAAAGAAATCAAAAGCCAATTTCTAATTCGCAGAAAGCTGTATCTGTCCACACTTTCCACCTTTTCTCATCCATCTTTTCGCATTCTTTGATTTTCACGCTGTATATTTCCCTTGGATATATTTCTATTTGTGAGATCGATGTAGACCTTTGCAGGAAAGCCATAAGATCTACATGGAAGGCAAGGCATTTCAGAAATAGCGGATTCAAAGGCAGTAAAATTTTAAACCAATGCGAAAATCAAAGACAGGGATAGCAACTATTATCGTGACCTATAATGGATCCCGGTGGATAAAAAAGTGTTTGGAGCATTTGTTCCAAAGCTCGGTTAGTTCGGATATCATTCTTTTGGACAACAACTCCACTGACGATACCTTTGAAGTCATCAGTCCTTTCCTTGAAAAAATTGAATTCATACAGTTACCCTCCAACCTTGGATTTGGCGGAGCCAATAATATCGGGATCCAAAGGGCTTTGGATCTTGGATATTCCCATATTTTTCTATTAAACCAAGATGCTTATGTGCAGCAGGATTGTATCGCAAAGTTACATTCCACAGCTTTAGAAAATCCGCAATTCGGCATCCTAAGCCCTGTTCAGTTAGACAGTTCGGGACTCGATTTCGATCCGGTATTCAAGGGGCAGGTTGCGAAACATTATTCTCCCGACCCGGGTAAGGCCATAAAGGAATTAAGCAATGAAAATCCTGCACAAGTGATAGAGGTAAAGTTTGTGGGAGCGGCAGCATGGTTTCTCAGTGCTGAAATGATCCGGAAAACGGGTTTGTTTCACCCTGTTTTTTTCCATTACGGTGAAGACAACAACTTTGCCGCCCGGGCGCAGTATTTTGGCTACAAGATAGGGATTCAGGTGGCTACGGCGATGATTCACGACCGGAATGCCCGGGATAAAACCAAATTTTTGCCGATAAAGCTCAGGTCTTTTCCCCTCCACCAATTACTTGATATCAGAAAACACATGGCTATTGCCTGGTTTGTCGGTTATTACCAATTGAACCGGACATGGAAAAAGCTCCAAAAAACCCAAGGAGACCAGTACAAAAAAGAGTTTTTGGAAATGCGGAGGTGGTTTTTTGACAAGTTGGATGAGGCCAAAGAGATCAGAAAAGAACTGAAAAAGGGATTCAGGTAGGCTTAATGCTGTAATACTTATTTATTCATCCTCAATAACCAAGCCCTACAAAGGGCAATAATTATTTGCACACTCTATACTAGTCTTCCGGAGTAGGTTCCTGTGGTATTTTGATAAAACGGAATTTTCAATTCATAAAAATTAAAGGGTAGGACAAAGCGTTTGGAATGATCCCTTTGGTTCCGGTAGCTATCGGAATTAGCTTTGGGCCTGGTGTGGGGTAGGCAAATTCCATCCAGTTGCAACATCTGGCGTTAAACTACACTCAGACCGAATTACCAAATCACCAAGACTCAATAACAAAGCCCAAATCCCACCTAGGTTTAATAGCATCCAATTGGTGAAAATCAGTAATGTCTTTCAATCCTATCTGGACTGTTATTTAAGGTAAAAATAACGATGTAAACAGGTATAAATCAACCTCCACGTTCGGAAAGAAATATCATCAGTTGGGGAAGAAATTGAATGGTTTTGTCCTGAGTCAACAAAAAGAAAATTCTGATTTTCGCATCTTTATTATAAACAAACCACATCAACCAATTACGAATCAAACCAATGGTGTTGATAGCTTTGGCTCAGTTCTGAAGTGGTTGATTAACCTTTAAAACCAAAATAACCATGAAAAATTTAAAACTCTATTACGCAGTCGTATGTGTTCTCTTCCTGATGGGTTGCGAACAGGAATCCCAGGACAACTTCTCCCCGGATCCCACCACCTCCATGGACCTACAAATGAACAGTGTCAATGAGGAGGGGAAAATAACAAGCTATAGTACAAAGGACTTTCCGGCTAGTACCCCTAGTCATGGTCTGAATATGAGTGTTAGTCCCAATCTAAAAGTGACCGGGAATTTTCGTACTGAAGCAGGTTCAAAATACAACTTTGCTGCCGTTCAGGATAGTGATGGTGTAACTGGGGAATGGCAAGTCAATTCACCAACTATTGGTCATTTCTATATGAATTCTATCTGCGTGAGTGTGGATGGTAATGAATCCACTATCGCCGGAATTGTGACGGAAGTGGTATCAGGGAATTTTCAGGAAAACTGGATCGTGTTTATAAAAGTAAAAGACAATGGGGAAGGAGTAAATGCTCCATCTGATCAGAGTACTTTAAACCTTTATTTTTACCCTGATTGGTTTAATTTCTACCCATCTGCAGAAGCTTTTCTTGTTGATTATTCTTGTTCTCGAGTTGGAGCAACCCTGAATTTTGGCCCCTTTATTGACAGGATTGGACAGATTCAGGTAAGGTAATTTTATTGCAAATCATTTTTACTGGAAGATTCCGGGTCGTTTTGGCCCGGAATTTTTGTTTTACTCTTTTGGATGATTCATTTGTCGCAATAAAATGAGGATTCATGATAGGAATGGAAAAACAAGAAGGTGAACCGAGTTCGGCAAAAAGGCAAGTGAGTTAGTATATGAAATGGGAGAGGGTACTTCGCAAGTACCCTCTCTGATTGTAATTATATCAAACTTTAAAAACAATATGCTAGGTAGGTTGAAAGTCCTACCTCCGTATATCCCTCTTTTTCAGAATATAGAAACATGTATCATTATATTCAAGTGGTAAAGTGTAAGCATCAATAAATTCATAGCCATTTTTACTCAAGAAATTTAATGCATCGATCATAGAGTTAAACTCCAAAAGCTCCCCATTTTCATCTTTAATTCTGATTTCTTTGGTGCTTAAGTATTTGTTTTCATTTCCAAAATCTATTCTTACTCCAACTTTCCCAACTCTAAAATTTCCCGAACCAACAATTTGGATGTATTCAATATCAATTTCTTTAATCGGAATATCATTAATTGTTTGTGAAAAGGAATTTGCAAGACCAAAAAAAGCCAAGCAAAAAGTCAGCGAAATTAATTTTTTCATGATGATGGATTTTATATTTTGTTACTGAGTAAATAAACGGGTTTGTTCTTCTGTAAAATACAGACAAACTATTCTTCAATCCTAAAATATTCAAACTTAAAATTAGGGAGGTTTATGGTGAGTTCACCTCTGAGGCGAACTAGTTTAGCAAAAAGGTCAGTGAATTCACCTCTGTGGCGAACTGGTTCTGCAAAAAGGCGACTGAGTTCACCTCCGAGGCGACCGAGTTCAGCAAAAAGGTCAGTGAGTTCACCAAAAAGGTTACCGAGTTCGGCAAAAAGGTAAGTGAGTTCACCAAAAAGGTGACCGAGTTCAGCAAAAAGGTCGGTGAGTTCACCTCCGAGGAGAACTAGTTTAGCAAAAAGATGACCGAGTTCGGTAAAAAGGTGAGTGAGTTCACCTATGAAGTGGGAGGGGGTACTTCCGAAGTACCCCCTCCCACTTCGGAAGTACCCCTGCGGGGATTATTGAATTACAAATTCTTAGGAACGAAAAAGATGTAATTTAGAATTACATCTAGTCGGAGATTCCTAATTCAATTGAATATATATTTACTCCTTAATTTTACTAATTAGTTCGATTATTTCCAGAATCTCAGCTTCCCTTCCTATCATTTTGAATTTGTAATTCTATATCTCTATGAAATTCTGACGGTTGATCAATGATTCCAATTACAAATTGGTAAAAATAAAAGGGTGGAATTACAAATTCCACCCAGTCCTAGGATCAAACCTTAAACTACACCTAAAGAGGGATTCACCATCAAAAGTCAAACTACACTCAGAAAGGGGAATTTTTTTAAGTTTAATACTATTGTCTAATCTTCTTTTTCTGGTTCAGTTGTTGTCTCCGAACCAAATTTGTCGATTATTTCCCTACATTTTCTTAATACATCCGCTCTAAAAAACTTGTTATTCGCGTCAAATGCTTCTTCAAATTCAATCAGCTTTTCAATACTCCATTCCAAGCGTTCTGTGCCTATTGGTAGATCGTCCATATTGATGTAATATGTTGAGAAAATTTCCAAATCAATATTTTCCAGTGGCTTGATGTTACCAATCCAGTTGATGTATTTATTCATTTTCAAGACACCAAGTGGAAGTCCTACTTGATTAGAAATAATCGCCCGAGAATTGGATACTAACTGTTTTATGTGTTTTTGTCTTTGTTGTTCTAGGAAATCCATATTTGATTTTTATCCTTGTTGCTAACGCTTTGCAGCTATCCGAAGGTGGGTTCAATTTCTTGCAGAATCTCAGCTTCTCCAACGAGTTGCTTTCCTTCATGTAACCACCATTTTTGTCCAACATTCAAATATTTTTCAACCTGTCCGGGTATAAAACTTATGGTTACAATCTCCTCCTCCCCAAGTTGAATCCATTCCTTGTCAAAAGTAATTTCTCCAATAAAGGAGGTATTGAAATTTCCTTTCTTGTTGTATTCAAAAACATGATTAGGCCGATAACCTGAAGAGATTCCTGACCATCGCCCACCTTCAGAGGTTGTTTTTAATCTTAATTTAACTTTAATGGTAATTAAGTCAATGTTATCCATATTTGGTTTTTCGAGTAGGACAAAAACCCTGTTATAGTTGAATAAGAGAAAGAAAATTTTTCAATTTAATCCTTTACAATAACCTAAATAATAATTTTTCCTGTAGTCCTTTGTGGAGTCAGTTAAAGCTAATTTTTTTAATTCAATTAAATATTCATTCCGAATAACCAAGGTGTCACCAATAAATCCAGGATTTTTATCGTCAAATTCCATGAAAAGGGTATCTCCGGATTTGTTCCAATGTCCTGTATACCAGGAATTGGCAAAGAATACACCTGTCGAATGTATTTCAAAGCTTTTATCCTCTCTAAATTTAATGGAAGATTGATTTTGTGTCCCTTCATAGCAAGCTCTGAATTCAATTTTACTTTCTAAATCCTCAGAGTCAAAATACCATGGGCTAAATATGAATAGAAAAGTTATTACCGTTATTATTGTCGGCATACAAAAAAGTAGGGTTAAATTATTTCGATTTCTAATTATCCCAATAAGTCCTTTTATCAGGTAGACAAGCATTGCGATAAATGTTGTCGGGATTATAAGAGTCAAAATAATAAATCCTATACCTGTTAAATGCTTATCAATATGGTAATAGAATGTTGTCAAAATGACAAAAGTCAAGCATATTATGGTAACTACCTTCGTCTGATTTTTTGATTTGATGTTTCCCAATTTATTTTATGTTAATTTGATTATTAATAACATCCCAAATCAATTTAGCCAAATATAGTATTCCCAACAGGGATGTAATTGCTTCCAACTGTTTTACAGAATATCCCTAAACCCAGAAAAGTGAAACCATAATCAGATAGGGGGCTTCCATTGAATTTTATCCATTATTTCTTCAAATGAATAAGCTCCAATTTCTAATATTTTGCCATTTTCATTGATGTAGCCGTATCGAGAGCAATTTGTAGAATAGTGGTAATCTCCTGATTCTTCTTCTGGCGTGTTTATAAGCACTACTTTGCAACCTTCTCCAATTATTGCCTTATTTTGAAAAAATGCAGTTACCATTTCGAACTGTGGCTCGATAATTATTTCTCCTTCTTGATTTGCAAAACCAATTCTGCCGGATTCATCGATAATACGGATCTTATTCTCGACTAGGTAATCTGGGTTTATTTCTCCAATTGTTGTATTAAAGACCTTAAATAGGATATCTTCATTCGAATTTATCGCATAAAAACCTTGACGATCTTTCAATTGAAAGATAGCGAAATGGCCGTAATCATAATTATTCAGGTCAATTGAAAAATATTTTGTTGTGTCTAGTGTTCGAATTGTTTTTCCGTCCTGATTTACTAAGTCAAAAATCATTACCCAAGATCCTGTTTCCTTAATTTCAACTTTAAAAAGTTCAGGATTATCACTATTGCATGCAGATACGATAAGGAGTCCAAGAAATATAAAGGCCTTATTCATTTTTTGTATTAACACCAGTTTTTGATAAGATAGCCGTATTCGTTTGCTTCTTTTTCTGAAATATCTGATTAGTTTATCATTTATCCAATCCATCCTCCGGACATTTTATCTGATCCATTCCTTCCCAAAACCCCACAAAAAAACCACCGCATTCGCAGTGGTTCTTGTGTTTTGAGAGATATAGGTTGTAGGAATAGGTTTACCTGAGGGTAAAGTCCGGCAGCTTCATGAGCTTTTTTATTTGAAAAGTACGTTCCTACATCTTTAACTTTTTTGGATTTTGTCTTGTATCCCAAACCCGAAGTATCACGATTTTATCGGGATGATTGAGGTAAAACATTTTGAAATCTTTGATGATTTTTACCCTAACATCAGGAAAATCAGTTACAAGTCCGATATTAGGGAATTGAGATACGAGCATAGCTGTCTGATTAAAAAGCAATTCCAATTTTTTGCTGAATACCTCTGATTTATTTCTTTTTGCCCAATAAAGATAGATTTTGTATCTGTCTTCAATTGACTTGCGGGTCCAGACTATTTCTTTAACCATTCCTCAAGCATATTTTTCGCAGATTCAGAAGAATGCAAATTCCCATCAGCAACATCCTGAAGCCCCTTTTGGACTGCGTTACGTTCCTCTTGGGTAAGCTTATAGGTTTGGGCTAAAATTGATTCTTGATTGATCAGTCTGATGATGTCTTCAAGGATTTGTTCATCAGAAATGGAGGTTACTTTATTGATTATCTCCAATTTGAGTTCAGATACTGACATAATGTTTATATTTTGATATCCTAAATTAGGAATTTTAATCGGTTTGGTAACTGATTCCTTCATCCCTCAATTTGAATTTAATACAAAAAAACCACCGCTTTCGCAGTGGTTCTGGTTGGAGAGATATAGGTTGTAGGGAATAGGCTTACCTGAGGGTAAAGTCAGGAAGTTTCATGAGCTGACCACCGGCCATCGCTGACTCATGGGCAAGGATGCCAACGCAGGTGATGTTGGCGGACTGTCTTGCATCAGGATACGGTGCCCTTCCTTCGTGCAGGGCCGACAGAAATTCATTGACAAGGTGCGGATGCGAACCGCCGTGTCCCGCCCCTTGGATAAAGGAAAGGTGTTGGTTGTCATCCGAATCATATACGCCTGCGGTGGTGAAGGAAGAGATTTCCTTTGGAAGCAGGTGGGCATAATCTGGGATTTTGACCCGCTCGGGGACTTCCCCGGTATGGATGACGGAGTCTTCATGCTCGATCAGTGTCCATTCAAATGACTTTTTGGAACCATAGACATCAAAGCTTTCGCGGTATTGTCTCGCCGTGTTGAAGAGTGAGCGGGTGACTTCTGCGGAGAGGTCGGAGTCTTTGAGTTTGATATGACAGGTCTCGATGGCAAAGGGAGAACCGTATTTTGGGATGAGGTTTTCGTCTATCCTCCCCGAACCAAAGCAGGACACGTATTCGGCCTGTGCTTTTGGCAGTGCCAATACCGGACCCACACAGTGCGTCGCGTAGTGCATCGGCGGCAGCCCTTCCCAGTATCCCGGCCAACCGGCCATCTCCTGTTGGTGACTTGCTCTCAGAAACTGGATTTTACCCAATTCCCCTTTCTCATACATCTCTTTGACAAAAAGGAATTCACGGGAATAGATCACCGTCTCCATCATCATGTATGTCAGTCCTGTTTCCTCACAGGCTTCGACGATCTGACGGCACTCTTCCACAGTCGTGGCCATGGGCACCGTGCAGGCGACATGCTTGCCGGCCCGGAGTGCTTTGAGTGATTGCTCGGCATGGGCTTGGATCGGGGTATTGATATGGACAGCGTCTATGTTTGGGTCTTTGAGGAGCTCATCGTAATCGGTATAGCGCTTCGCAACGCCAAAGGCATCTCCGATTTCATTGAGCTTGTCTTCATTTCTTTGGCAGATGGCATACATATTGGCGAGCGGATGCTTTTGGTAGATGGGGATGAATTCCGCCCCAAAACCCAGTCCGACGATGGCGATGTTGATTTGTTTCTGGCTCATGGCTTTTATGGTTATTGGTTATTAAGTTATTTGGGTTAATGGTTATTTGGTTAACTGATTAATTGATGGGTAGGGTTGAAAAGTAGGTGGTTGATGGTTATTGGTTAAGGGTTATTTGGTTATTGGTGAAAGGTAAGAAGATGTTGGAGTCCTCCAGCTATGTGCGCTCTGTGTGCTATGTGGTTAGTTGTTTGTTGTTGGTGGCAATTAGGTTTATGGTTACTTCGACTGCGCTCAGTACAAGTATTTGGTTAATGGTTAGTGGAAAGAGGAATTGGCGGTGCCTTAACATCTCTTTTCACGACCTCCAGCTCTGTGCTCCCTGTGTGCTCTGTGGTGAAAGACATCCCTAGTGTGTGAATTTTTTGCCTGAGATCCAGTCTTGCAGAAAAGCAAGTCCTTGGGAGGCAAATTCATCCTGACTTGGGGAGAGGGGCTTCCAGATGCAGACTGCACCTGCAAGTTCCTGCACATTTGGCGTAAAGCTCTCTATCGAAATCACTCCAGTGTAATTGACGGCAGCAAGACCTCTTTTGAAGGAAAACCAGCTTGTCTGACCTGTTCCGGGGATGCCACGGTGGTTTTCGGAGACCTGCACATGCAGGAGTTTGTCACCAACCTGTCTGACGGCCTCTTCCAGATTGGATTCTTCGATGCTCATGTGAAAGCCATCCAACAGCACTTTGGCAGCGGGATGGTTGATGTCTGAGATGAGCTGCATGAGTTCTTTCGTGGTATTGATGAGGTCAGTTTCGAAGCGGTTCAAAGCTTCCAAAGCGATCTCCTGTCCCATGGACGCGGCCATCTGACAGACTTTGTGGAGGTTGTTTACGGCACGGTCCCACTCGATCTTCCGCTGCTCGGGAGAGACAAGCCTTGCTTTTCCCACCGCAGAATACATCGGTCCTGCGACGAATTTGGCACCGAGTGCTGAACTGATCTCAAAGCATCTTTGCAGGTAGTCAAAGCTTGTTTTGTGAAAAGCCGGGTCATCATGTGTTAAATCACGTGTCGGCCCAAAAGCCCCACAGATGATGGGTTGCAGGCTGAATTCTGCGAGTGCTTTTTTGACGGAAGGGATGTCGATCAGATCCGGGTTTTCGACGGGTATTTCTACCGCGTCGAAGCCCATTTCTTTGATTTTTGAGAATAATCCAATTGTATCTTTTTGGAATGGAGAAGTCCAAAGCCAGGTGCTGACACCAAAAGTTGCATTTATTGCCATAATATCCTGTTTTACTCGACGATCATTTTACCGTTCATGATGCGCCAATGTCCCGGTACAGTACATACAAAAGGATATTCTCCTTTTTCTGTTGGGGCGGTAAAGATAATGGATTCGAGCCCTTCAGGATCCACAAGCTTGGAAGCTATAATGATCTCAGGGATATTTGGAACGTAATTTTTTTCGATTCCTTTTGGATCTCTTGCCATTTCGTCAGCGGCTTTTCCAACCGTTTCGAGTGAACCTATCTTGGCAACGATCAGGTTGTGTTGCATGAAATCTTTGTTTTCGAAGTCAATGATCACCTGTTGGCCGGCTTTCACCTTGAAGCTTGTCACATTGTATTTCATTTCATGAGGGATGACACCGATCTTCACTACCAAGGCATTTTCTCTTGATACCGGAGCGGCGGCTTTTTCAGGGCCTTTGGCCAAATATTCCTGCAAGTTGAAGTTTGGATCTTTGAGGCTGAGGTAGCTGTCTCTACCCATTCTTCCCCTTAGCCAAGAGAAACCTTCATATTCACCGACCTGATTTTCTCCACCCATGTCATTGCCTACACGGATTCTGTCCGGAGTCAATGGGGTGATGAATAGGGAAGGGGCTTTTGCTTTGGCAATCGGATTGTCATTGATTTGCAAAGTCATCTCTCCACCCTCAAGGAGCTTGGCTTCCACCTTAAACAGTTCTTTTGGCAGGTTGCCGGCAGTGATTTTGTAGGTTTTGCCGTTTTGTTTTACCACCCAATTCAAGGTAGATTTTTTTACAAAAAGGGAATACCCGTTCATCTTGTTTCCCTGTGCGGCAATGACTCCTTCGAGCGGTTCGTTTCCTTCCGCCAACTCGGTGACGATATGGATTTCTTTGTTGCTGACATCAGGAGGATAGACGATCGCTGCCCTTCTGTCGAGGTTGTATTGCTCGACGACAAGACTCTTGGTGAGTTTTTCTGTCAGTGTGTAGAGGGAATCTACTTTTTCTTCAGGGAAAAGCGTGGCAAGGTTCTGCTCAAAATAACTTGGATGGGCAAGAACTCCGGAGAATATCACCTGAGGAAGGTATGGATCTTTGCCGTTGGCTTCGTCCTGACTTGCTTCATAGATCAGGCTGCTGATTTCGGCAGATGCAGGAATCTCCGACAAGGCAAGGAAAGCAGCTTTCCTTACATTCAAGTCAGGATCCTGATGGACCTTGTTGGATTGGATCAGTGCAAAAGTTTCATTGGTTTTTGGAAGTACTTCAATCGCATTTTTCCTCACACCTGCAGAAGGATGTGACAATGCTTTGCCAACAATCTTGATGGCATTGGCATCATCACCGCTCAGCGCGCCGAGGCCATGCAATGCCCAAAGGGCGTGGTTGGCAGCGGTATTGAGACCGATTTCATCCATGTCCCTGTTTTCTACAAGCTTATAGAGGTCACCGATAATGGATTTGTTTTGGGTTTCGACGATGAGCCTTTGGGCAGTCATTCTCCAAAACATGTTGTCGCTTTTCAAGCCTGCGATCAGGTCTGAATTATTAGAGGGATCAATGGAAAAACCTTTGTATTCCGGCGCGCCTCTGTATACCAGCCTATAAATCCTTCCATGCTTGGCATCCCGCATAGGGTTGATGTAGGCATTTCCGGCACCGTTGTCAAATCCTTTTGGAGTAGGATTGTGCTGTATAATAAAGTTGTACCAATCCGCAATCCAAAGTGAACCATCCGGTCCGACTTCTGCATGTACAGGAGAGAACCACTCGTCTGAACTCGCCAATATATTGAAGCCGTTCTTTTCTTTGAATCCTGAACCATCTTTGGTAATGATGGCATTGTGGAGTACCCTTCCCGTAGGTTCGGCCACAAAAGCCACCCTGTTCCAATAGGATTTAGGGAAAGTCCTTGCCGTGTAGAAATTATGTCCTGCGGCAGCGGTATAGCCGCCATGGTAATCCACCTGTCTCAAAAACTGCGTTAGGTGCGGCATGTCGTAGTGGCTGTCAATCCCAAAGACAGTATTGTTCATCCCACCCGCGATAGGTCTTTTGACGTTTTTATTGGTCATCGCAAGGAAGGCAGAGTGCTGACCGTTGGCAGTGGAAATGAATACATTGAAATCTTCCGAGAAGCCAAGTCCCCAGGTATTGTTACTGGTCGAGCCCAAAAACTCAAAGTTCGAAGCATCAGGAGCGAATCTGTAAATACCTTGGGAGAAGTTGAATTCCTTTCCGCCCACAGTTCCCTGGAAACCTGAATATCCCAATACGCCCCAAATGTTATTGTCATAGCCATACTTCAAGTTGGAAGGTCCGGCGTGCGTATCGCTTTTGCCCCAACCAGTGATCAAAACTTCTCTTACATCTGCTTTGTCGTCACCGTCTGTATCTTTTAAGAATACAAAATCCGGAGCCATGGAGATGAGGATCCCTCCGTTCATGGCCATGATGCTTGTCGGGATATTGAGTCCATCAGCAAAGACAGTTACTTTGTCAGCTTTGCCGTCGCCGTCTGTATCTTCAAGAATTTTGATGCGGTCATTTCCGCCTTCGGTGCGAACTTCGTTAGGATAATCTTCTGTTTCGATCACATACAGTCTTCCTTTTTCATCCCAACACATTGCCATTGGATTGACAATTTGTGGTTCTGAAGCAAAAAGCTGCAATTCAAATCCAACTGGGATCTGTACCAATTTCATGGATTCTTCAGGAGAAAGCGGAAGCTGGAATTTCGGTGCTGGGTCTTTGTTTTCGTAGTTTGGAATGACTGCATCTTCAAAAACCGGTTGGGGGATTTTGAAATCCGCCACCTGCTTGGCCACGTCATCTCCGATTGCCCAAAGTACGCCGTTAGCTACGAGGGTATGGAAATTTGGCTGAGACCAGGTTCGCTCATTGTGTCCATAAGCTGTATAAAATACACGTCCTTTTCCTTGATTTCTCACCCAAGTCCAAGGCTCACGGTGTCCGTTTTCCTCCCTTTCCATCAGGACAGTCATGTCAGGATTGATTCGGGTGTGGATATAGGTTTCATCCCAGGTCTCAAACACTTCCACGCCCTGCATTACTGGATGGTCTGCGGCAATGATATCGACTGTGAAATCACCCGTACCATGCGATTGGAATTGTCCGCCTACGGCTTCGACATACCAATCAGAATTCTGGAAACAGAAAGAGGCACTGTGGAGGGGAATAAAACCCTTGCCGCTTTCCACATATTCTTTCAGCGCAGCTTCCTGATCTGAAGTGATGCTGTCATGGTTGGCATAGATCATGATCCCGTCATATTGATTCAGGTTGTCCAGATTGAGGTCATTGGGATCCGAAGTATAAGTGAGGTTGATTCCTTTTTGGAAAAGGGGTCTTGCCAGATAAGGCATCAGTTTCTCGGAATCATGGTGCTTGCTGTCATGTCCGAGGAAGAGGATTTCTGCTCTTCTTGGCCCTGTGGGAAGCTCCGGTAAATTTGACTTTTTGCCGCAACTGATGGCAAAAAAGAGGAGCAGGAGGAGGAGTAAATGAGAATATCTCATGGATAGCGTTATTTAGGGAAAATAAGGGTTTATTGGAAGATTCAAATTGGAAATAAAACAGATGGCAATCTTCCTTTTTTTTTGCTGATTGTGACTGAATTTTGTCTATAAATTTGATAATTGAATATTATTTTGGCATAATTGACTAATCATGAAACAGGCACTTCAAAAATCAAGGATTCCTGAGGACAAAGCTTTCGTTGCTAAAGCGCTTGTTGCCCCTAATTTTGACAAACATTGGCACTTTCACGATGAGTACCAATTGTTTTTGGTTTTGGAAGGAAAAGGTACCAGGTTTATCGGCGATCAGATGAAGCCTTTCAAGGAGTTTGATTTGGTTTTTACTGGGCCAAATCTTCCGCATTTGTGGCGGAATGATCCGCAGTACTTTGATAAAGACAGCGGCCTCACGACAAAGGGGATTGTGGTGTACTTTGGGAAAGATTTTTTGGGAAATGCCATTTATGACAAGGAGGAATTTGAAGCAATCAAGACTTTGCTCCAAAAATCCGAGCGGGGATTGGAGATTACAGGGAAGACCAATGAGATGCTTCGTAGTCAATTGAAAAAACTGCTTGATTCAAAAGGTATTGACAGTATCCTGAAATTGCTGGAAATACTGAAAGTTTTGTCAGAGTCTTCCGACTGTCATCCCATTACGCAGGCCGGCTACATCAATACCAACAAAGAATCCGAAAAAGACAGGATGAGTAAAGTCTATGAATATGTGATGGAGAATTTCCGCCAAAAAATCCTGTTGGAGGAAGTGGCATCCTTGGCGAATATGACTGAAAGTGCCTTCAGCCGGTACTTTTCTTCGAGGATGAACAAGTCTTTTTCGGAATTTCTTGCAGATGTCAGGATCGGGCATGCCTGTAAGCTGTTACATGAAATGGATGCCAACATCAGCGAAATCTGT
This sequence comes from Aquiflexum gelatinilyticum, assembly GCF_024813435.1. Lineage (NCBI taxonomy): Bacteria > Pseudomonadati > Bacteroidota > Cytophagia > Cytophagales > Cyclobacteriaceae > Aquiflexum > Aquiflexum gelatinilyticum. Next base: position 59,166 of record NZ_JANAEZ010000013.1, on the reverse strand, counting down.
TACGAAAGCGGCTTCAATACCCTTTCCAATTTTAACAGACAGTTCAAGGAAAGGATTGGGGTGACGCCGTTGGTTTACAAAAAGGATTATTTCAAGACCCTAGAATAGGAATAACCCTCCAAGGGTTTTCAAGGCTTGGAGGGTTAATTGGAAAAAGATCAATCTGCAGTTCCGCTTTCGATCACCTGACCAAAGAATATGGCATTAAGGAAAAGCTTGTTTGTACCGTACCAAATTGCCCTGAAGTTGGGATTGTCCACCATGCCGATGACCCGTCCCCGGCCAAGGCGCTTGACCTGAATGGCACTGCTGTTTCTGACCAACTCGAGGTTTTCAGGATGGACATAACCACTTGCCAAAGGCTTGTCGGTATAGACCAAGGGATTTGAATAAGGATTCTTTCCCGGTTCGAGCACTTGGTTGCTGTTTCGGAAAGTGAAAAGCTCGGCCTTGCCATAGCCGTATCCAATCGGATGGGTTACATCAAGCTTTGCATGGAAAATAGTCCCGCTTGTCATCCTTGCGCCGGTATTTTTGGTGTAGTCTTCATAAGGTTGGGCGGCCATTTTTTCTTCCTCTTTGGGTTCTTTTTTGAAGGTAAATGAAACCAGTTCATTGCTGTTGAGCCAAGTCATGGCATTGCCTCTCGCGATCAGGGTATTTCCGGCACTTGCCCAGGATTTGATTTCTTCGGCTTCGGATTTTCCCCAACTTGAATAATTGCCATTCGGCATGATAAGGACATTGTACCTACTCATGTCGGTATTTCGTAGTCTTTCTACAGGTAAGAGGGTTATTGGCATATCAAACCTTTGGTCCAAGAGGTGCCACATTTCTCCGGCTTCTCCGCTTGCGACACCTGTTCCTACCAAGACAGCGACTTCTGGTTTTTTCAACACATCAATGCTTGGAGATCCGATATTGACACCCGAAGTATATCCGGTATTGATGCCGTAGACAGTGATTCCCGTTTCGGCAGCAAGGGAAGCTAAAGAGGAGTGAAGTTTGGTGGCAGCATCTTCTTCAGCATCTCTTTGTGTGCTGACTAGAATACTTCCTCTTTTCAGGACTTTTCCGTCAGCAAGGGTGATGGGTTCATGCGTCAGACGTACCAAAAATCCTTCATCCATCAGGTGATAGGCAGCTTTTGGGGCATAGTAGTCTGCCCATTCAAAGGCGTAGGCATAAGCGTTTTTTTCACCGATCAGGGTACCGGCTTTTTTGCCAAAACCCTCCTCGAGAAGTGTGACATCGGCAAGATTCATGATTTTGCTGCTCAATGCTGTGTAGTCAAGGTTGAAGGACATCGGCAATGTCCACGCGGAGACGTCATAGAAAAGACTGTCCTGAAAAGTATTTCGAGTTTCAAAAATCGCCTTGATCAACTTGTATTGCGGTTGGTCTAGCGGGACGATATAGGCTTTTTCTTTCTCAAAAGGGACACCGTTGACAGTGATGTTTTGGTTGAGGGAGTAGACATCGATCTGATGTTGTTGGATCATTTCTGCCAAGTGAAAGCTTCTTGCACCATCATCCGGATTTCCAAAAATATAGGCCTTATCAGTATCCAAAGCTGCGGTTTTCAGCGATTCGGTATAAAAATCCTGCATGAATTTGTTGATCTCTCCACGCATGTTTTTCGCAGCTTCAAAAGAACTCACGCTCGTTCTGAACTGATTTCTGATGGTAAAAGCAAAAGGCAAAGGACCATAGATGCTTTCCTGCAAATGACCTCTTGAGGAAGCCTGCTCAAACAAAATGCCTATTGAACCCTGGATATCAGGATAAGTGGAGCCATAGCCAAAATAATACTCGTCAAAACTTTCCCTCGAATGGTAAAGAGAACCCAAATCATCCATGGCCTTGGCATGGTATTGGGCGATTTTCTCCGTCAGTTCCATATTTTTCTTTGGAGTCAGTGGATGGTCCCGACTTGGGATTCCCGGCTGAAAAAAGAAAGTATTGTTGGTTCCCATTTCATGGTAATCCAGGTAAATATTGGGTAGCCATTCCTGAAATTTAGCGACCCTGTTTTGTGATTCAGGATGCTGTACAAGCAGCCAATCCCTGTTGAGGTCAAACCAATAATGGTTTCCCCTTCCGCCCGGCCAAGCTTCGCTGTGTTCTCTGTTTGCGGGATCGCCGTTGAGGTTGTAAGACCTGTGGGTATTGACCCAAGAAGCGTAGCGGTTGCTTCCGTCAGGATTCAGTGCAGGATCTATCAGGATGATGATGTTTTTTAAGTCTTGTTCTATCTCATTTGCTGCAGCAAAATGGTAGGCCGCTAAAATCGAGGAATTGATTGCGCTTGCCTCATTGCCATGGACCGAATATCCCGCGGCCATGACCAAGGGCATTTTATCAAAATCAATCTTGGCATTGGGGTCACGGAGTTGCTGTCTGTCGGATTTGATTTTATCGATGTTGGCGAGGTTTTCTGGAGAGGTGATCGTCAACATGATTTGGGGCCGCTTTTCATAGGTATATCCGATGATTTCAAATTTTACCCGGGGAGAACTATCAGCAAGTTTTTCAAAATACCGGATTACCTGATCGTAACCTGCATTCCATTCACCCACCTCAAACCCCAAAATGTCTTTTGGTTTGGGGATTTTTTCATTGTAAGTAAATCCGGAAGGAAGGTAATATTGAAGGGAGATGTCTGCGGTTCCTGCAGGACTTTTTTGCCCAAAAACAGAGAGTGTGGACATCAGGAAAAACAAGAAAAGACTTTGTATTTTTTTCATGGGAAGGTGGTTTTGAAGGCGGAAAGGAAAATAAGGAAGAAAATTTATTTTTTTCCAATTCGTTCACAAAATGCAATGCTTCCTAATTTCTTCAAATACCCTTCATGTAAAAGCTTAAATTGAAAGATTCCATTGTATTTTTTAATTCACGCAGAGACTCAAAAACGCAGAGGAAAAAGCATATTTACCATAAAGGAACAAAAGGGAACAAAGATCGGACTTTTGTTTTCTTTGTTTCTTTGTTGTTCAATAAATAATGATCTACTAATATCACTGGGAATAGTTAAAATCTTCATTGAGAGGTAATTCTTCAAAATGGAATCTTGTTGGTGCCCAAAAACAAAAACTGCCCTTCGGATTTACCAAAGGGCAGTCATGATTTGTATTGATTTTTTTACCAAAATCTAAAGCGGTAATCTGAACCCACCTTTCGCCTCTTACCAGTTACCTTTAACCCCTTTATTCAACCGTCACTGACTTCGCCAGATTCCTTGGCTGATCGACATTGCAGCCTCTCATGACTGCGATGTGGTAGGAGAGTTGCTGCAAGGGAACCACTGCAATCAAAGGAACAAAGGCTTCTTCTGTTTCAGGAATTTCGATCACATGGTCTGCTAATCCTCTGACAGTGGTATCCCCCTCTGTGACTACGGCAATGATCTTACCTTTTCGGGCTTTTACCTCCTGAATGTTGCTGACGACTTTTTCATAAGAGCTGTCTTTGGTAGCGATGAAGACTACCGGCATTTCCTGATCAATCAAAGCAATTGGACCGTGTTTCATTTCTGCTGCAGGATAACCTTCTGCATGGATGTAAGAAATTTCTTTGAGCTTCAATGCCCCTTCCAATGCTACCGGGAAGTTGTATCCCCTTCCTAAGTAAAGGAAGTTGCGAGAATCTTTGTATTCTGCTGCAATGGCTTTGACCTTTGCATCAAGTTTAAGCGCTCTTTCTACTTTGGAAGGAATTGTTGCCAATTCATTCAATAGGTGCATGTACCGCGTTTCTGACAAAGTTCCTCTTTGATATCCCAATTTCAAGGCCATCATCGTCAGAACAGAAATCTGTGCTGTAAAAGCTTTGGTGGAAGCTACTCCGATTTCAGGACCTGCGTGGGTATACGATCCGGCGTGTGTTGCTCTCGGGATTGAAGATCCTACGACATTACACACTCCGAAGATGGTGGCGCCTTTGGATTTAGCCAATTCGATGGCAGCCAAAGTATCGGCTGTTTCCCCGGATTGGGAAATGGCGATGACAAAATCTTTTTCTGAAATGACTGGGTTTCTGTACCTGAATTCGGAAGCATATTCCACTTCTACAGGAATTCTTGCAAATTCTTCAAAAAGGTATTCAGCTACCAAGCCGGCATGCCAAGAAGTTCCACAGGCAGTGATGATGATTCTATCTGCGTTTTGGAATTTATTCATATAATCCCTCAAGCCACCAAGAACCAGCCTGCCGTTTTTGGCATCCAATCTTCCACGCATACAATCTGCGATAGATCTTGGTTGCTCGTTAATTTCTTTCAACATGAAATGCTCATAGCCTCCTTTTTCGATGGCCTCAAGTTCCATTTCAAGTTGATTGATATAAGGATTGGTCTCTACGTTCTCGATGGTTTTGATCTGAAGTTTGTTGTCACGGATGACTGCAATTTCATAATCATCAAGGTAGACCACCTGATTGGTATATTCTATAATTGGTGTTGCATCTGAAGCTAAGAAGTACTCATCTTCTCCGACCCCGATAACAAGGGGAGAGCCTTTTCTCGCTGCAATGAGGGTGTCCGGCTCTTCAATGTTCATGATGACGATGGCATAAGCACCGACGACTTTATGCAAAGCCAACCTTACTGCTTCCTCGAGGCTGATGTAATTGTTAGCATAGATGTCTTCAATGAATTTGATAAAAACCTCAGAGTCTGTTTCACTTTGGAATTTGTAACCCTTGTTGATCAGGTCGGTTTTGAGGACATCATAATTTTCAATGATTCCGTTATGGATCATTGCAAATTTTTCATTGGAGGAATAATGAGGATGTGCATTGACATCATTGGGTTCACCGTGTGTCGCCCAACGGGTATGACCAATTCCTATTTTGGAGTTCAAATCCCTGAAACTTTCAAGATGATTTTCCAGTTCTGAAACTTTCCCTTTTTTCTTGTAAATGCTGAGGCCGTCTTGCCCGAGTAAAGCCACACCGGCACTATCATAACCCCGGTATTCTAATCTCTTAAGTCCTTTGATGATGATTGGTAAGGCTTCTTTTTGCCCTACATAAGCTACGATTCCACACATATATAAAAATTTAACAGCCCAAATGTAAACTTTTTAGAATTATCGCAAAAATTATGGTCTAAAAAATACCCTTCTTTAAAATAAAACAATTTTTATCTCCACTTCTTTAAAATATGTCATTCTACAAAGATCTGCTTCTTGAATAGAATATTTTCATTTTAATCGTATTCTGGTCAATGACATAATCTTTCAGAGATTGGATAAAATTTCTGTCCTGCGTGGAGACAGCGGGATATAAAAGAAAGTCTCTTCTTGGCATTTTCTTTCTATACAAAGCATTCACGTGGGAAGTGATGAATTGCCTATAAAATTTTTCGTTGTTAATAAAAGCTAACAAAGCCGGTTGGTCAGAATAAATAGGTTCTGAGGTTACCGGATCTACCTGAACTCTTCCTTCGGGCTGTACGGCCATAGGAAGTCCGTCTGTTCGGAATAAAACTTCATTGGTTTCATTGGTAAAAAACATAATATGAAACTGAGGAGGTAATCTATCAGCGGAAAAATTGACTACAGGACCCATTTCCAAGGTTACCTGATTGAAATTGGCATTTTCCAAAGTGTCTAAAAACTCATCCAATGGGCTCATGTCCAATTTGATATACATCCCAAATGTCGATTTTCCGCCGGCATACTGACCCAAATCATAAGATGTGGTCGGTTCGGTGACGACCTCAATTGGCGTCCCTGTAGGGTCATTGATAACTTGGCTGAAATGCCTGGCTAAATTGAAATTTATGCCTGTTGCAATTGGATAGGCTCTTGAGACTGTGTCCCCTTCATTTTTGAAATAGAAAATAAAACCAGTATTATTTCCTATCACGGTACTAAAACCAACGTTTTCACCCTCCTCTGCTTTGAAGGCGAGGCCTGGTAAAAACTCACGAAAAGAGAAAATGTCCTGAAAATACCTGCCATCTTTTAATTCATCAAAAATTTCCTGAGTCAGTGCGTTGTCGATTTTGGTAGACACTATTGTATCCTGTCTGTCTGTAAAATCAAATGTAGCACTAAAAGAAGGAGTAGGCTCATAGGCTACGCTACTGAAATTATAATAGTCCACATCGCGAATCTGCTCAGTAAGAAGATGGACATTGATGGTTTTGGGATTGATGGTATCTGCGGTAAGTACTTCCCGCATATTGAATAAAAACCTGACCGAATCAAGGATTGCATTTTCTTTAGGTCTGGCAATATCTCTATTGAAAAAAAGTCGTGTGTATCCTATACTTTCTGTTTTACCAAAAAAATCGCTTTCCTCATTTCCATAGACCAACACACCGCTATTGGTGGTACTCAAGGAATCTTGAAGTACAACAGAAGCAGATAGGGATATTTCTTGGTAGAATACCCCTATCTGGTTGTTTTCAGGATCCAGCTCCAAACCTATATTGGAAGGATCCTCACAGGAAGTTGCAATGGTAAGAACAATGAATAATATCGCTGACAGTTTAGCCGGCCAAGTCATTATAGATGTTGTAATAACTTTCAAAAAGTTTCTCTTCTTCGTTGTTAATCTCACACTGTTTTTCTTTAGAGCACTCCTCGATGAGTTTGCTGAGGTTTTCGGATATGTCTTCACTTTTGATGACTACGTCGGCATATTCCATTCCAATTTTGAGGAAGCCTTCGTAATCTTTTGACTTTAGAGGTGCCAAGATAGCATCATCGATGTCTACCATTTTGACTTTCTCAAACAAATCGTCGCCAAATTTATGGGTAAATCCGGTATTGTAAATAGCAAAAACCGATTTTGTGTCCTTAAAGAGAGGCTCGTTTTTGTAGGTGGTTTTGAGATACATGGGGATCAGACTTGTCATCCAATCATTGCAATGTACCACATCAGGAGCCCAGCCTAATTTTTTTACTGTTTCAATGACACCTTTGCAAAAGAAAATAGCCCTTTCGTCATTGTCTTCATAGAATTTTTCATGCTTATCATGAAACACACTCTTTCTTTGGAAGTAGTCTTCATTGTCGATGAAGTAAACCTGAAGCTTGGCATTTGGAATGGAAGCAACCTTGATGATCAAAGGTTTCTCTTCTTCTCCTACGGCAATGTTGATCCCTGACAGCCTCACTACTTCATGCAATCTATTCTTTCTTTCATTGATGAGCCCAAATCTCGGCACAAGAATACGGATTTCCATCCCCATTTCCTGCATCGCCTGGGGCAGTGCCCTGACGAAATTTGCCACCTCAGAAGTCTGTAAAAACGGATTGATTTCACTTGCAACGTAGAGAATACGGAGTTTGGACATACCTTGTTGTGTTTAGATGAGTGATAATAAACGCACAAATATACAAAAAAAAGCGGTAAATCCATTGTATTTCTAAGGAATAACATAGTTTTGCCTCTATTTTACATTCGCAAAGTACAACAATAGTGTATATCCTTGGGACCAAAGAAGAGGTAAATAATAACCTTCAAATTCTCCGAAATAACAATAAAACCATTGGTTTGGTGCCTACAATGGGTGCTTTGCACCAAGGTCATTTGGAATTAGTCAAAATCGCAAAACAATATTCTGACATTGTAGTAGTGTCCATTTTCATTAATCCCACCCAATTCAACAACCAGGAGGACTTTGAAAAATATCCAAAAACTTTGGATAAAGACTTGGAACTGTTGGATAAATCCGGGGTAGATTACCTTTTTCTGCCAGAAACCATGGAGATTTATCCCTCAAAGCCTATGCTCTCCATAGATTTTGGACATTTGGATAAAATTTTGGAAGGTTCCTTCCGGCCTGGTCATTTCAATGGCGTTGGAATCGTCGTTTCCAAACTGTTAAATATTGTTAAACCTCATACTGCCTACTTCGGTCAGAAGGATTTGCAGCAAGTCGCTATCATAAAAAGACTGGTTCAGGACCTTTCTTTTGATGTTGAAATCCAAGTCGTCGCCACAGTAAGAGAAAAAGATGGAGTGGCATTGTCTTCCCGCAACCTCAGATTGGATTCGGACTCGAGACAGGCAGCCCGAATTATCTCAAAGGCATTATTTTTTGCAAAATCAGAACTTTTAGATGGCAGACCTTGGTTAAGCATCCGGAAAAAGATCAACCAGATGTTTGAATCCGAGCCAAAAGCCAAATTGGAATATTTCGAATTGGTAACTTCTGATTCTTTTTACGTATTAGAGGGTATCGGAGAAGAGAAAAATGTGTCAATCTGTACCGCGGCTTACTTCGGTGACGTCAGGTTGATCGACAACATTTCCATATTTGATTAAATTCGCGCAAAATTTTCCCACATGCACATTCAGGTTTTAAAATCTAAAATCCACAGGGTAAAAATTACCCAGGCAGAATTACATTATGTCGGTAGCATTACCATAGATGAAGACATCTTGGACGCTGCCAATATGATAGAGAATGAAAAAGTAGCTATCGTCAACATCAACAACGGCGAAAGACTCGAAACTTATATCATCAAAGGAGAAAGAGGAAGCGGCATGGTTTGTCTCAATGGTCCCGCTGCGAGAAAAGCGCAGGTTGGCGATATCGTCATCATTATTTCCTATGCTTCTATGGATTTTGAGGAAGCTAAAAAACACAAACCGGTCATCGTATTTCCTGATGAGCACAATAAACTGATTTAAAAGTGAAATTAAACCTCAAGCAATGGGTCCAGGTGGCATTGTCTATGATAGTAGCTATCTGGATTTTTTGGTTTTTGTATAAGGATATCAGCTTTGAAAGTCTTAGGAAGTCTGTTTCAGAAACTTCTTTCCTTTTGTTGATGAGCTCTATTTTTGTTTCTCTCATTGGATTTTGGCTTCGAGCTTGGCGATGGACCTTACTACTCGATGCGGAAGAGCCTTATAAAACGCCATCCATCAGGGCATTTTGGGCATTGATGGTCGGTTATCTGACCAATTTGCTTGTGCCTAGAGCCGGGGAATTGGCCCGCTGTGGGGTTTTGGCAAAAACCGATGGCTTACAAATGGGCAAATTATTTGGGACGGTAATCCTCGAAAGAACAGTCGACCTTCTTTTTCTCGTTTTCACCATCTTCCTGGCATTTGTCATTGAAAGAAACCTGTTTCTTGAGCTTTTTTCGGAACTTGTTTCTGTGGAAGCTTTGGTAGAAAAAGTAACCCAATACCTTCCTCTTCTAATCGGAGGCTTATTGGTAATGGCCATATTCTTTTATTTTGCTTTTCTGAAATACAGAGAAAGTAATATTTTTAAAAAATTAAGGCACTTTACCCGCGATTTGGTCAAAGGCATCATCAGCATCAGGCAAGTCCGCAACCAATCCGGGTTTTGGGGAAGCTCATTTGCAATCTGGATGATTTATTATGTTACCTTGGTTTTGGTAGCTTGGGCCATTCCTTCTACTGCCAACTTGTCACTAAGCTCGCTGCTTATGGTGATGGTGATGGGAAGTATTGGCATGGTTGCACCTGTTCAGGGGGGTATCGGGACCTTTCACGCATTGGTGGCCTTTATTTTGATGGCATATGGACTAAGTGAGGAAGAAGGTAAAATATTCGCAGTGATCGTCCATAGCAGTCAGGTTTTGACTGTGTTAATCTTGGGACTTGTTTCGCTAGGGTTTATCCTAAAAATAACTTCCAAAAAAGTATCCAAAACTTTCTAATTTCGTAAACACAAAGCAAAAAATAAAAAACTATGATTATTCTAATTGTCGTTGTCTTCGCAGTGCTTGGATTTGTAGTCAGCTCAAAGCTGAAAAGCAAATTCAAAAAGTATTCACAGACTCCTTTGATGGCAAATCTTTCAGGAAAAGAAATTGCCGAATTGATGTTGGCAGATAATAATATCCATGATGTCAAGGTGGTGTCTGTGGAAGGTCAGCTCACTGACCACTATAATCCGATGAACAAAACTGTCAACCTCAGCCCGGATGTGTTCTATGGAAGAAACGCCGCCGCGGCTGCTGTGTCCGCCCACGAATGTGGTCACGCTGTGCAGCATGCACGATCTTACGCTTGGCTCAACCTCCGCTCAGCTATGGTTCCTGTTCAAAATATCAGTGGGAAAATATTGAATATTGTCCTGATTGCTTCCTTATTAGGTGGAGCGTTTATGGGGCTTCCTTATGAAATAATAGGATACATTGTCGTAGGTTCTTATGGTGTCATGACTCTTTTCACCTTGGTTACTCTTCCTGTGGAATTTGATGCGAGCAACAGGGCATTGGCTTGGGTAAAACAAAGAAACATTGTGACTCCTTCCGAGTTTGAAATGTCTAAAGATGCTTTGAAATGGGCAGCTATGACTTATGTAGTAGCCGCACTTGCGGCATTGGCTACTTTGGCCTATTATGTCTTTATTTTCTTTGGCAACAGAGATTAAGGAAACTTAAATTGGTTAAATGAGTTTACTTTAAGGGGCAAGAAATTGTCCCTTATTTTTTTTTCTTATATATTCCAAGCGAAATAATTAACCCAAATATTCTTATGAATTTCGAATACACAGAAGAACATGTAGCAGTCCGTGATGCAGCAAGGGAGTTTGCTCATTCGGAACTTTTGGCAGGTGTAATTGACAGAGACACAGAAGGAAAGTTTCCAAAAGAACAGGTGAAAAAAATGGGGGAACTGGGATTTATGGGCATGATGGTAGACCCCAAATACAACGGGGGAGGAATGGACACCATCTCGTATGTGTTGGCGATGGAAGAAATTTCCAAGATCGATGCCTCAGCCTCGGTCTGTATGTCGGTTAACAATTCCCTGGTATGTTGGGGATTGGAAAAGTATGGATCTGAGGAACAAAAAGAAAAGTATTTAAAACGGTTGGCTTCCGGGGAAATAATCGGGGCTTTTTGCCTTTCTGAACCAGAGGCGGGGTCTGATGCCACTTCACAAAAGACTTCGGCTGAATTGGTAGGTGACCACTATGTCCTCAATGGAACAAAAAACTGGATAACAAACGGGAGTTCCGCTTCTGTTTATCTTGTGATTGCACAGACTGACGCTTCCAAGGGGCATAAAGGGATTTCTGTATTTATTGTAGAAAAAGGGCAAGAAGGATTTGTAATTGGGAAAAAAGAAGATAAATTGGGCATTCGAGGCTCTGACACCCATTCCTTGATGTTTTCTGATGTTAAGGTTCCCATTTCCAATAGGATTGGAGATGAAGGTTTTGGTTTTACATTCGCCATGGAAACCCTTAATGGAGGAAGGATCGGAATTGCAGCCCAAGCTTTGGGAATTGCCGCAGGGGCATACGAATTGGCCCTTGCTTATTCCAAAGAAAGAAAGGCATTTGGAAAACCAATCAGTCAGCATCAGGCCATACAATTTAAATTGGCAGATATGGCCACTCAGATTGAAGCTGCCAGACTTCTTGTTCTCAAAGCAGCTTGGTTGAAGGATGAAGGAAAGGATTATGCCTTTGCTAGTGCCATGGCAAAATTGTATGCTTCAGAAGTGGCGATGAATGTTACCATAGAAGCGGTTCAAGTACATGGAGGATATGGATATGTTAAAGAGTATCATGTGGAGAGATTGATGCGCGACGCAAAAATTACACAGATTTATGAAGGAACGAGCGAAATTCAAAAAATAGTCATATCAAGAAGTATAATAAGATAATCAAATTTTAATTGGAAAAAAAGGTATAAAATCTATTTTTTATACCTTTTTTCTTTTTTTATCAAAAAAATATTGAATAATCACCTTGCTTTTAGAAAATTGTTATAGTTTTACGCCATAACCTATAATAACTGTTTTCATGGAATATTACAATAAGGTAATCGAATCTGTCGGGGTTAGGTTTCTGAAGGGCAACAATTTCAAAATTGAAAAGCCTATTACAGTTTTGGATTACAGTGATACCGAAAATACCATTTTATTGCTTCATCAAGGATCGCTCAAGTTTTCTGAAGAAATGGAATTGGTAAATGAAGGTGAAATTCTTTTTATACCTGCAGGAAGAAAGACAAATATTTCCTTTGGTCAACAAGGGAAAAAAACTGAAACCAATATTGAGGGATTTCTTGACAACAAAAGGAAATACCTTCAGACAATCTCTTTCAAAGAAATCAAAAGCGTAGAGGAGGATTGTGTTACAATCCTGAATTTTGAAGCGAAGGTTTTTGATGTTGTCAATTTCTTTCACTCTTTGGGTATTCCACCCTTCGTCATCAGGTTCAATGATCGGATTGCTACAATAGTAGAAGATATCATCAAAGAATCGGAGCAAAATACGCCCGGAAAAGAAAGGGTGGTCAAATTATACACCGAACTTTTGGTAATTGAAATTGTACGCCATGTTCTCAAAAACAGGTTGTTTGTGGAAGAACTTTCGACAAATAGCACCTACTTTAAAGATCCAAGGCTTATCGACTTGTTCAATTATATCAAAAAGAATATCGGTGGAGACCTTTCTAACAAAGTATTGGCAAAGGTTGCCAATGTATCCGAAGATTATGTGGGTCAGTATTTCAAGATGTTGACAGGTATCAATCCACAGGATTATATCGAATACCAAAGAATGGAAGCTGCCGTCGAATTGCTGAGAACTTCCAAAAAGAGCATTCGGGATATCGGTAAGGATGTTGGCTACAAAGACACTGCTTATTTCTGTAGAAGATTTAAAATGATGTATGGCTTGCCAGCAGGAAAAATGAGAAGACGAGAATCATTAATAAACGTACAGTAAACCCAATCAATTTGACTAAAAAAACCGTCCCTCTGAGTTAGGGACGGTTTTTTCATTTATGGACAAAAATTAATTTTTTTAGAATTCCACGATTATCCCAATTGTTGGAAGTATAGTTCCTGCAGGATTATCAATAAACCTCATCTGGTATCTGCTTGGATCGTTAGGATCGATTTTGATACTGCCGTCTGACTCTCTAACCGGGATCAATACGGGAGGTTGTTGGGCTTGGAAATTGAAAGCATTTTGTACATCGAAATACCAGTTCAAGTTCCATTTATTAAAGAAATATCTCTTGTCAATCCTGAAATCCAGTTGATTGAAAGCTGACAATCTCTGGGAATTGATTTGATTAAAATCCAAAACAGCCCTACCTGTAAGGTCCCATACTTCTCTCAATGATGAAGTTTCCACATCTACCGGAGTAAAAGGCAATCCACCCAGATATCTCCATCTTGCTCCAACTTCCCAGTTTTTCTTGAACCTTCTGCCGGCGGTTAAGCTGACTATGACCCTGTTGTCCCAAGCGGAGGGAACAAATCCTTCAGTATTTGGATTTGTAAATTCACTCCTCACTAAAGTGACAGCAGCTATCCCATAGAAATTGTTAAACAATCTCTGCTGTGCCAAAAACTCCAAACCATAAGCGCGGCCTTCAGAATCAGAAGTTACAGGTTCATTACCAATTACTCCGAAATCCGCCCCAAGATTTGCTAGAGATATACCGTTTCTGATCGAGGAAGGATAGTTGGCGTAGAGTTTATAAAATCCTTCAACACTGAATCTTCTGCTTTTCTCAGGGATTACTCTTTCGATTCCGGTGATGAAATGGGTAGACCTGATGAATTTGATGTCGTTTATCTGGTTCAGGAGTTCTCCCTCACTGTTTCTGTATCCTAGAGCTGTATAAGGTGGCTTTTGGTAGTAAATCCCGACATTGGCTGTCCAAAACAGTTGTGGTTTGATTTGGTAAGAAACCGACGCTCTTGGACTCAATTGATTCAAGGGATTTTGAGCAGTTTTGCCAAAGTCGCTTCCATCCATTCTCAATCCGGCAGTAACTAGCAAGCGTTCATTGTTAAAATACTTGCTTCCTGATACAAATGCCCCGTAGCTGTTGAAAAATGCTTTTGCTTCCACATTGATCACTTCTCCTTCAGTCGCTAAAGTACTTCTGTCAAATTCGCTGATGAAGTACCTGGCATACTCATAATTCACACCATATTTAAGATTGAATCCATTGCTGAAAATAGAATTTTCTGCCCTGAACTTATTTTCACTTTCTTGAGAAGTATAGTCAAACAAAAGATTTTCGGGAGTACTGTCGTCATTTTGTGCATATTTGAATGACCGATTGTTCAGCATGTTTCGACTCAAAATAAATGTCCAAAAGCCGTTTTCTCTAAATCTTTTCAGTTTTAAACCCGTTGCATAATTCCATTGGGTGGATACAGGGAGATTTTGCAAAGTATAAAGCCTTTCTTCCCTTTCTTCTTCTGTTTCATCTTCAGGAACATCAAAATTCAATGCAAAATCATCAATGGCTCCCACTCCAATAAATGTCAATTCAGTTTTGGCATTGAGTTTTGTCGTAGTTTTCAACTGAAAATCATTGAAAGTAGGCAAGAACGGAAGCTGGAGCTGTCTGAAAAGAAATTGAAGATAGGATCTTCTTGCAGAAAGGATATAAGTTGTTTTTTCCCCAATAGGACCTTCATTGGATAGGGTCAACTCACTCGCTCCCAATGTAAGTTGGGTGAACATTTTGTCTTTTCTTCCTTCTTTCAGTTGGAATTCAAAGAAAGAACTGAGGGAGTTCATTCTGTCTGCTGGAAATCCGCCGGTGATGACGTCTACATTCTTGATGAGGTTGACATTCAGGATTCCGACAGGACCTCCAGAAGAGCCCTGGGTAGAAAAGTGGTTGATAACCGGAACCTCAATTTCATCGATAAAGAACTTATTTTCGTTTGGGGCTCCGCCACGAATAATGATATCGTTTCTAAAACTTGCTGTGCTTGCCACTCCGGGGAGAGACTGGATTACCCTGCTGATATCCCTGTTTCCGCCCGGATACCTTTCGATTTCATTGGTATTGAGTCTTCTTACTGAAATGGGAGTCTCATCCGAACGAGTAAATTCAGCATCTACCGTCACCTCTGTCAGTTCAGAGGCTTCCTCTTTGAGGTCAAAATCAAGCCTTACCGCTCTGGCTAAAGTCACTTGGATTTCAAAAAATGTCTTTGCTCTAAATCCTATAAAGCTAGCCCTGATATTATATAGTCCAGCTGGTAAATCTGATAAGATATAATTTCCTTCTTCATCTGTCACTGTACCGAAATCAGTTCCCAAAACAACCACATTTGCAAAGGGGATCCCTTCGTTATTGACTGGGTTAAAAACTCGGCCTCTGACTTCCCCACCTTGGGCAAATAAATCTGAAAGCGTAAATGAAAGTAAGATAATTGTAAATAATAGTCTCATATGCTGGTATTAGTTTCAAAGTACTAATCTGTTTTTAGTCAAGATTGTTCAAATAATTTTAAAAAATTGATAAATGTTAAATTAACCCCCTTTTTCGAGATCTTCTTTTATCTTCCAAAGTCTCCACCACGGTGTTCCTGGAGAATCATGGTGCTCATAGTGGTAACCAAAAAAGTAACAGGATAGGAAAGCCCAAAAGTGGTTTTTTGATTGGCTTTTTGAATGATGCTTGTTGTCGGATTCTCCCATATGGGGCAGAAATGTTCCAAAATAAAAAAGTTGTAGGGTAGAAAGTACTGCAGGCATCATCCAAAATACCACCAGATTTTCGGTGGGAAGAAAAAGTTTTAAAACATTGAAAGTCACTGCCATCAAAAGTATCTGCCAGACAGATACATATTGTCTTATAAAACTCAAATACCAGATCAGGAATTTGCCGGAAGGATGATAGTCGGGATCTTTGTCCGTAGCTACGAACCGATGGTGTTCATGGTGTTTTGGAAATAGTCTCCAATAAAAATTATAGGAAAAAAGAATTGCGGAAATCCAGCCAATGCTATGATTTAGTTTTTTATTATCAGCCACGATCCCGTGCATTGCGTCATGGGCGGTAATAAAAAGTCCTGTATATAAGTGGGTTTGAATCAGTATGCCCAGATAAACCAATGGATTTGACCATGAAATATCCAAACTCAGGAGAAAATACAAGGAGATAAACCAAAAGGAAATAATGCATACCGCGATGATGACACCTGTATTCCCAATCAGATTTGATGATTTTTCTTTGTAATTCACGCGGTAAATTTAGGAAAGAAAGGCTTAAAAAGTTTCTATTCTCTCTTTTACTTGTTCCATGAGCCACATTGGGGTGGAAGTAGCTCCACATATTCCCACAGTTTCATTTTCGGTAAACCAATGAATATCTACTTGGTCAGGATTTGATACAAAGTAAGTATTGGGGTTTTTCTCCCTGCAAACATTGTAAAGGACTTTTCCATTAGATGATTTGGTTCCACTGACGAAAATAATCCTGTCGAATTTCTCAGCAAATATCCTTAATTCTTTGTCTCTGTTAGAAACCTGCCTGCAAATGGTGTCATTTGTATTTACCTCTATGCCGCTTTCTTTGAAAGCTTCGTTTATTTTATAAAAATTGTCTGTGCTTTTTGTAGTCTGACTGTATAAGGTCAGGTTTTTCGGTAACGACGGTAGATCAAGTTCATTGATATCCTGAAAAACCACTGCCTTGTTGTTGGTCTGCCCGAGAAGTCCTATGACTTCAGCATGACCATGTTTGCCGTAGATATAGATCGTTTCGTCTTTGTCAAATGAGTTTTTGATGCGATTTTGAAGTTTCAGCACTACTGGACAGCTAGCATCGATCAATGTAAGGTTGTTGTTGATCGCAAGTTCATATGTCGAAGGTGGTTCACCATGCGCCCTTATCAATACCTTTTCATTAAAAAGACTTTTCAATTCATCATGATCTATGATTTTGAGTCCTTTTTTTGTCAGTCTGTTTACTTCCTCATCATTGTGCACAATATCCCCCAAACAATATAAATAACCTTGTTCTTCAAGAACCTCCTCCGCCATTTCAATGGCATAGACGACTCCAAAACAAAAGCCTGAATGTTGGTCGATTTGTACTTTCAAGTTCATCATAGGTAAGTAACTTAGGACTTGGTAAATTGTTTTTAAGCTTTTATCCTCTTGAATCTATTGACTTGTTTTTTGCTTATATTAGATTAACTGAGATCAGTTGAAACCAAGTTTTGTTCCAAAGTAAGTGCTCAGCAACAGGGACAATTTTCTGCTGTTTGGAATCCTGATTCTCTCCTGGGTTATAGTCTCGGGAGGTAAGCTTTTGATTTTGTCGAACAGTTTTTGATAATAAAGATAAGCAACCTTAACTCCCATTTTGGCCCCTTTTGGCAATCTCCTGATACCGTCCAATGCCTCATCAAAATCTTTCTGAATATCCTCTTCAATAAGTTGTTTGGTCGATTTATCAAAAGAATTAAAGTCCACCCCAGGAAAATATACCCTTCCTCTTTCTTCAAAATCACTTTTGATGTCACGAAGGAAATTGACTTTTTGAAAAGCTGCACCCAGCTTACAGGCAGGTGATTTGAGGCTTTCATACATGCTGTTGTCTCCTTCACAAAAGACCTTCAGGCACATCAAACCAACTACTTCTGCTGAACCATAAATGTATTCATGGTACTTTGAATCATTGTAAGTTTTAAAGTCCAAGTCCATTTCCATACTCCTCAGGAAAGCTTCAATCAATTCTTTATCGATCTTATATTCATTTACAATTAATTGGAATGCATGCAATACGGGGTTTAGGCTTATTCTTTCATCGATTGCCTCGTAAGCATCACTTTTGAACCTGTCAAGGAGGGCTTTTTTGTCTTTGTCGTGAAATGTATCCACGATTTCATCAGCATACCGGACAAATCCATATACCGCATAAATAGGTAAATGAAATTTTTTATCCAATGTTTTGATACCCAATGTAAAGCTAGTGCTGTATCGTTGGGTAATCAATTTGCTGCATTCAAAAGTAGTTTTGTCAAAAAGGCTCCTCGCATTCATACCTATAATATAGCAATTAATTTACTAATTGTTTTCTTTGATAACTTCTTTTGCGACTACATGGCCCGAAATCAAACTTGGAGGGACTCCAGGTCCAGGAACAGTAAGCTGTCCTGTATAGTACATGTTTTTGACTTTTTTATTTTTTAGAGAAGGTTTCAAAATTGCGGTCTGGAATAGGGTGTTTGCCAGTCCATAAGCATTTCCTTTGAATGCATGGTAGTCTGATTTGAAATCACTATGCGCATATGAACGCTTGAAAATGACATGGCTCCGAATCTCCTGTCCTGTCAGTTTTTCAAGTCTGTCCATGACCATGTGGTAATATTTTTCCCTTACTTCCTCTCCATCTTCCAAGTCTGGTGCAAGTGGAATCAATATCACTAAGTTTTCCTGTCCCTCCGGTGCTACACTTGGATCTGTTTTGGAAGCAGCGGAAAGGTAAAAAAGTGGTTTTTCTGGCCATCTAGGATGAGTATAAATGGCGTCCGCATGCGGGCCCATTTGTTCGTCAAAAAAGAGGCAGTGATGGGTGACGTTTTCGATTTTCTTGTCCACGCCAAGGTAGAAGAGTAAGCTTGATGGTGCCATGACACGCTTATCCCAATAACCTTCATTATAGTTTCTATATTCTGGAGCCAATAAAACATTCTCCACATGATGATAATCTGCACCAGCTACCAGAATATCTGTTTCGATCTTTTCACCATTTTTCAAAACTACATTGCGGGCTATGCCATTGGTGACATTGATATGGTCTACCTCAGCGCCCAACCGGAATTTCACACCTTTTTCTTCGGCCAAGCTGATCATGCCCTCCACAATTTTGAACATGCCTCCCATAGGATACCAAGTGCCCAAAGCAATGTCTGCATAATTCATCAGGCTGTAGAGTGCAGGAATATTGTCTGCAGTTCCTCCTAGAAAAAGAACCGGGAATTCCATCAATCTGATGATTTTCTCATGTTTGAAAAACTTTCTGACATGTTTGGACATTGACTGAAATACATCCATCCGAACTACATCTATCAGTAATTTGGGGTTGGTAAACTCGGTCAGATACCTGCTCGGTTTATAGACCAAATCCTCAATCCCCACTTTGTATTTGTATGCCGCCTGCTTCAGGAATTCATCCAGTTTTGGTCCCACACCCGGTTCCAATGACTCTAATAAACCTTTGAATTCTTCAAGGTTTGCAGGGATTTCCATGAAATCGTTTTCCCCGAAGACGACGGTGTAGGATGGGCTGAGGCGCTTTAGATCATAATAATCAGAGACCTTTTTTCCAAAATATCCGAAGTAAGTTTCAAAGACATCCGGCATCCAATACCAGCTGGGACCCATATCAAAAACAAAACCCTCGGATTCGAACTGTCTCGCTCTTCCCCCGGGGGTATTATTTTTTTCTAAAATTGTCACTTGGTATCCGGCATTTGCCAGGTGTGTGGCAGCGGACAATCCGGCAAAACCCGAACCAATCACCACCACATTTTTCTTGTTTTTTGACATTAATTTCTATGTTTGTACATATGCAAGTCATCTTTTAGTAGTTTCCTCGCAATATGTATTCTGTTTTTTACTGTTCCGATCGGGATCTCCAATTTGTCTGCAATCTCATGGTATTTGAAACCTCTGAAGTGCATCATAAATGGTGTTTTATAGACATCTTCTAGGTTTCCGATTGCAACTTGGATGTCATCCATCGCGAAGTCTCCATAAGCTCCATTCTCGACAAGAACATCACCTGAATTAAGATAATGCAAATTATCTGTTGTGTCAACAAAGGTACCTCTTCTTACCATTCTTTGGTAATTGGTAATGAAGGTATTCTTCATAATCGTGTAAAGCCATGCCTTGAGATTTGTTCCTTCTGTGAATTTATCCTTGTTGGTAAAAGCCTTTACCATGGTATCCTGCAGAAGATCGTTGGCATCATCTGTGTCCCTGGTCAACTTTAACGCAAAAGGCTTTAAAGAACTGGAAAGCTTCTGTAGCGAGTAACTGAATTCTAGAGTCGTCATGGCTTTTTATTTTTTGTTTAATCAAAGGTATAAAAACTTAAACAAATGTCAAGTATTTTGTCTAATAAAAAATAAAAAAGTTTAAACAAAAATTAAATGTAAATTTTCAAAAACCCCCATTCTAACTATTAGTGGTATTTTATGAGTATAAAGGCAAAAAAAAAGGGGAGAATGGTAATTCTCTCCTTGTTTAATATTTTGTAAAATAAATGAAACTATTTTTCTTGAAGTGCCAAATCCATTTCCTCCATAAACTCTTTTAACTGTTTGGCATAATGCATCGCTCTGACATTTTTGGGGAAATCAAGGTCTTGACCGACTATTTGATAGCCCGACAAAATGATTTCCGAATTTTTAAACCTTTCTGAAATGCTGTAAATGTAATCCTGAACTTCTTCGCTGTTTGGTGAAGTGGTGATGACGGTCATCAAAAACTCAGGTTGATGAAGTCTATATACGATTTGAAGATCTTCATCAGGGGTATTTTGACCCAAATAAATCAATTTATGCCCTTTTAATTTGACAAGGTAGGCCGCAAAAAGTATTGATATTTCATGCCATTCACCTTCAGGCAAATACAGTAAAAACTTTTTGCCTCCTCCTTTATAGATTTGGCCATCTATAGCGACGATAAGTTTCTGCCGGATCAGGTTACTCATAAAGTGCTCTTGTGCAGGATTGATGGCACCTGTCTGCCATAACACTCCGATCTTTGACATAAAGGGATAGATAATATTGAGCATGGTTTGCTCAAAACCTATTTTCAAAATGTTTGTAGAAAGCACTTTTTCAAATCTCTCCTCATCCATCTCGATCATGCATAAGGTTAGAGCGTGGATTTGATCATCATGGGTAAGGGTTTTTTCAGTGAGTTTGACAACTTCCTCCCTCATTTCAGCTTCCGACATATTGGCAATTTTGCTGATTTTATATCCGTTGTCATTTAACAAAGCCACATTGAGAATCAATTTGAGACTTGCATCATCATAAAACCTGATGTTGGTATCTGTCCGCATGGGCTGTAACAAATTGTAACGCTGTTCCCAAATACGCAAAGTGTGGGCTTTGATGCCCGACAGTTGTTCCAGATCTTTTATTGAATAAGTACTCACAGTTTTTTAGCGTTTAAAGTATTTTTTGGGTACTATAAATAAGCCGAATGAAACAGCATCATTTTTTTTATTGGTGGCATGATGTGCCTGATGTGCACGGAATATTCCAAGCAAAAAGCTGTTTTTTGGTCTTTCAAACCATTTTACTCTTCTATGGACAAGGACATCATGAATGATAAAATACAACACACCATATAAACTGATTCCAACTCCTATCCAGAACCGGTAATCCAATCCATCCACTCCAATAAAGATCAGAAGGATCGCAATGCTCCCAAATAGTAATGAAAATAGGTCATTGAGCTCAAAGAATGATTTTGAAGGCTCATGGTGCGTTTTATGGATGTTCCAAAGTGGACCATGCATGATATATTTATGGATAAACCATCCTGAAAATTCCATGATAGCAAACCCGATCAATATAAATAATACAGCGTACATCAGTGTCATAACTCAAAGTAGATAAGAATGTTTATCGGCGATTTTTTTTTAACCTACAAAGGTCAATATGGCAAAAAACATCACCAAATTGATCAATAAATAGGAGGAAATTTTGTTTTCTTTGAGAAAATCAGATTTTCTATAAAGAAGCTGGATAATAAATGAAACCCCTAGCCAACCAAGATAATTGGACAATGGAATGATATTTCCTTCCCAATACCAAAAATCCAGTTTGATCGCCACAGGTTCAATGAAGAAATCTATGGCCACCATCACAAGGGCAGCCAAGCATGCAGCCAGCCAATCATTTTTTATATTACTTGAAAATAAATTTCCTGTCAGATAAACAAGAAGCAGCCAGTTTACGCCAATGACTAAAGGCACTTCAAAAAGCTTAAATCCCAGGGTTTGACCATATTCATAATTCCCAAAAGGGAAACCGGTATGGATTCCCATTACTTCAGACCCATAGCCCAAGACCATAGCCAAAACTGCAAATAGTCCAAAAGATTTATTCCAACCGGAATGAAACAGGAGTAAGATGACAAGACTCAAAATCAAAGTAAATGGAGTCATCATTTGAAAATAGGATCTTACCATAGGAATAGACAATCCAATTATTCCTGAGATGTAAAAGGCGGAAATTATTCCTTTAAAAAGAGTGATTTTATTGTTTTGGATTTTTTTAATGGCCTCAATCACGGTTGGGTTTTCTGTTTTGTTGAGAAGGCTAGGGGACATAGTACCGAAATGATTTTGGATTATTCACGGGTGATTAACAACATGAACTTATATTTGTTGGTAAATGAATGATACAAAATTAAAGATAAATGTAAATAATTATGATCTTATACAATGTAACCGTCAATATAGAAAAAGAATCTGAGGCAGAATGGGTAGCTTGGATGAAAGAGACGCATATTCCGGACGTATTGGCCACAGGGATGTTTTTGGAAAACAGATTTTATAAAATCCTGCATGACAATGAGGATGGATCAACCAATTATTCTGTGCAATATTTCGCAGACAGTATGGAAAAAATACTGGAATACCAGCTGACATTTGCGTCCAAACTTCAAGAGGATGTAAACGAGAAATTTAAAGATCGCTTTGTGGTATTCAGAACTTTGCTCGAAACAGTAGATTAGCTATGAACAATACTCTCAAATTGATTATTTCGATTGTTTTGCCTCAGGTTGCGGGAGGATTAGGTGCTTTGATTACCATTTCTTCTGTTGGCAGTTGGTATCAGACGATCAACAAACCTTCCTTTACACCACCATCTTGGCTGTTTGGACCTGCCTGGACCACACTTTATTTGTTGATGGGAATTGCCATGTTTTTGATTTGGAAATCTGATCATTCCCTAAAGAAAACCGCACTTTGGCTTTTTGGGATCCAACTCTTTCTCAATGGAATCTGGTCTCCGGCTTTTTTCGGCTTGGAATCACCTATTTTGGGATTGGTGGTTATTGTACCACTTTGGGTGATGATTCTGGTCTGTATCAAGGTTTTCTTTCCGATCAATAAAGTTGCAGCCTATCTGATGATTCCTTACCTGATGTGGGTGAGTTTTGCGACAGCGCTAAACGCATCAATTTGGTATTTAAATTAAAAACTATGCCTATAGAACAAGAAGCAAGAAAATTTCGCTGTCCATGGTGTCTTGGTTTTGAAGACTATCTGAAGTACCATGATGAGGAATGGGGAGTACCGGTTTTTGATGATCAAAAGCAATTCGAATTTTTGGTATTGGAAAGCGCACAGGCAGGATTGAGTTGGTCTACTATTTTGAAAAAGAGAGAGGGGTACAGAAAAGCTTTTGCTGAATTCGATTATAAAATAGTGGCAGATTTGCCCGATGGATATGTCCAGGAATTATTATTAGATACGGGCATCATTAGAAATGAGATGAAAATCCGTGCTGCCATCAACAATGCCAGAAGGTTTATGGAAATTCAGGCTTCCCACGGCAGTTTCAGAAATTATATTTGGGATTTTGTCAACGGGAAGCCAGTCCAAAACCAACTGAAATCTTTGTCCCAAGTGCCGGCCACAACTGTTGTTTCAGATAAACTTTCCAAAGATATGAAATCAAAAGGGTTCAAATTTTTGGGAAGCACCACATTATATGCTCATATGCAAGCCACAGGCTTGGTCAACGACCATTTGATAGACTGCTTTCGGTATGAGGAAGTCAAGGCTTTAGGAAAATAAAAAAGCCAAGCACAGGAAATATGCATGTGCTTGGCTTTTTCACTTTTCAAATTGAATTTGATTTCAGATAGAATTTTTTCAGTTTGGCTGTTTTACTTTATTGGAGTATATGCTTTACTGTAAGCAGACCAGATTTCATAGATAGGGTTTCCTGTTGAACTCATGCCACTGTGATGCCATTCGCCATCAATTACCTCATATTTAAATTCTAGACTTGCGCCGACCCGGCTGTCATCTCTTGAAAAAAACTCAATTTTTTCAATGTAGGTACCATTCTCGGCTGTATATGTTCCCCCTCCTGTCCCCATAAATTCTTTGGTTTCGGAGTTAAAAGCTACCCATTGGAATCTGCCTCCGCTGAGGATTTTGATAGTTCTCCTTGCGCCGGGAGTACTTCTTGATATTTCATTGTCCCTTTTTCTTCCCGTGATGACCCAATTATTGGTGAGGTCATCTTTTGAATCACTTATCTTTTCCCAGATTTCAACCAAGGCTTTCCCTTCCATTTCAGTAGAAATAACCATTTTCCCATCCACCATGTCTAAACTGAAATCAGTTCTTTGGCCTACGATTTCCGGTTTCATTGTGAAAAAATCCAGCATTTCTTGGTAAAGATTGTCTTTGAGACGGAATTGGCCCCCACCGGCACTCACAAATTTATTGGTAGTGACTTCCTTTGCACCAAAAGAAAAGTAGCCATCTTGGTAAATTTTGATGTATTCAGTATCCATCATGGCCTTGCCATTTTGATGGGTCATTTTCCAAGCTCCTTCCAGGTTTTGTGCTAAAATTAACCCGGATAAAAATAGGAGGGGTAGCAAGATCATTTTTTTCATGATGTGATTGTATTAGGTTTAGACTTCCAAATTAGTATTTTTAACTTGCTTATGAAAACATTTATCCTAGGGCAAAGTAAAGAACAAGTACTTCAAATGATTCCTGAAAAGGGAATCAAATTGGTCCAATTGGGAGGTGAAAAAATTTGTGTGACAAGGAATGGTGAGACGTTATTCGCATTTGAACCTTTTTGCCCCCACCGGATGGCTTCTTTGCTCCAAGGGACTATTGTAAGAAATGAAATTGTTTGCCCTCTGCATCAATATAGGTTTGATCTTCAGACAGGAGCTGTGCTTTCCGGTCAATGTCCTGATTTGAAAGTGTATAAGGTCGGATTAACTGACAGGGGACTTGAAATATGGATTTAAATTTTTTACTTAATATAATTTTGATCCGTTAGGGACATTTTTGTCTACAGATGCCAAAACAATCTGCCCGCTTCCGTCATCAAATCCTGTTACCAATACCTCAGACATGAAATCTGCGATTTGTTTTGGAGGGAAGTTACATACACAAAGTACCTGTCTACCCAAAAGGTCTTCAGGCTTGTAATGGAATGTGATTTGAGCAGATGACTTCTTGATGCCTAGAGTTCCCAAATCTACCCAAATTTTGTAAGCAGGTTTCTTCGTTTTTGCAAATACCTCCGCTCTGATAATTGTACCTATTCGAAGGTCAATTCTTTGAAATTCGGTGAAGTCAATCGTTTGCATTGAATAAGATTTTTTCTATATTTGGAAACTTTCTTCTACTGAAGGGAGTTCTAAATCTACTCAAACCTCCATCATAAATGTTGCAAGTATCAAAAATTTCTTCAATGGGAATGAAAAAGCTTCAACTCACCTTATTTCTAGGAGTATTTGTGAGCTTTATTTCTTTTGCACAATCTGAAAGAGAAAGAAATTTTCCTGATTTGCCTAGGAACAACAATGAGTCAAGTACTCAATATGAAAGTTCTGAATCTTCCACTTTAGAACCGAGACAAGAAAATGCCCAGCGAAATAGTGCTAGCGCTATAAAAGAAAATAAGCCTGCTGCATCAACTACTCTGAAAAAGGAAAACCCATTATTCAAACAGGGTGGTGAGAAGGATGCTAAAAAGGAAGAGATTTCTACACTGTCATTTAACCTATTCCTTTACATTGTAGACAGATTCAAAGAAGATTAATGCAAATTTCAATATAAATGAAATAAAAAAGAGACTGACAAAGTCTCTTTTTTTTTGTCCTCATTTTTTTAATATTTTCATTTTTACAACAAAATCCCAAATGGAAATTCCCATTGTGACTGAGATATTGAGGGAATGTTTTGTTCCAAGCTGGGGGATTTCTATGACATGATCGGATAATTCAATGATTTCATCCTCTACGCCAAAAACCTCGTTCCCAAAGACCAAGGCATATTTTGAATCGGGATTGGGTTGAAATTCATGAAGCATGATACTTTGGTCTACCTGTTCCAATGAACAAATAATGTAACCATTCTCCTTTAATTTTTGAATCGTGTTTGTTGTTGAATCAGAATATTCCCAATCTACCGATTCTGTTGCCCCAAGAGCAGTCTTTTGGATGTCTTTGTGGGGAGGGGTTCCGGTAATGCCGCATAGGTATATTTTTTCCACGAGAAAAGCGTCGGCTGTTCTAAATGCAGACCCAACATTGTTGAGGCTCCTCACATTATCCAATACGACTACAATCGGAGATTTTCCCACCCCTTTAAACTCCTCAACCGACAGGCGGTTGAGTTCTTCCATGTTTAATTTTCTCATGCGGTTTTGTTTCCCTTTTGATATCTTTTAATTTCAGCTTTTATTAATTTTCAAAAGTAACATAAAGAATCAAATCAGGGACTATATGGCCAAGGAGAGGGATAATGAAGTGAAAGAAACCCCTTTGATGAAACAATACAATGCCATCAAGGCGAAGCATCCCGGTGCTTTACTTCTTTTTAGAGTAGGGGATTTTTATGAAACTTTCGGGGAAGACGCCATCAAAGCAAGCAAGGTATTGGACATAGTTTTGACAAAAAGGGCAAACGGTGCGGCTTCACATATTGAATTGGCAGGTTTTCCGCACCATTCGCTCGACACCTATCTGCCCAAATTGGTCAGAGCTGGCAATAGAGTTGCAATCTGCGACCAGCTCGAAGATCCCAAAGACGTCAAAGGAATAGTCAAAAGGGGAGTGACCGAACTTGTTACTCCCGGCCTTTCTTTCAATGACAATGTTCTTGACAAAAGAAAAAACAATTACCTGGCTTCTGTCTATTTTGGAAAAGAAACCTTAGGAATATCTTTTTTGGACCTTTCCACAGGAGAGTTCATGTGCTCGGAAGGTTCGCAATCCTATATCGAAAAGCTTTTGCAAAGCTTCAGCCCATCTGAGGTGATTTATTCCAAAGCGGCAAGGGCGAAAGCCCAAGAGATCCTCAAAGACCAGTTTACTACCTTTCACTGTGAAGATTGGGTTTTTCAGTTGGATTATACCTATGGTAAGCTGACAGAGCATTTTGGTACAGCCAATCTGAAGGGTTTCGGAATTGAAACCCTAGAGCATGGAATCATCTCGGCGGGTTCAATATTGTATTACCTAGAGGAGACAGAACACAAAGAGGTCAAACACATCTCTTCTATCTCGAGGATTGCTGAGGAAAAATATGTGTGGTTGGATAAGTTTACCATCCGCAACTTAGAGCTCGTCTATTCCCAACAGGATGGCGGTGTTCCTCTTATCAATATCCTCGATCAGACCATTACCCCGATGGGGTCCAGAATGATGAAAAAATGGATGGTCTTGCCTCTTAAAGAAAAAGAGCCTATAGAAGAAAGACTGAAAGTGGTGGATTACTTTTTTGAATCCCCTGACTTGTCCGAGGAGATTTTAGCCCATCTGAAGCATATAGGGGATTTGGAAAGGCTAATTTCAAAAGTTGCTGTAGGGAGGATCAATCCCAGGGAAATGAATCAGTTGAAAAGAGCTTTGAAAAATACCTTGCCTATCAAAGATATCCTGAAGGAATCCAAAAACAGTTCACTCAAAAAACTTTCTGATCAGATCAGTTCATGTGAGTTTTTATTGGAGAAAATTGAAAGGGAACTTCAGGAAGATGCACCAATGCTGATACATCAAGGCGGAATCCTCAAGTCGGGTGTGGATGATGAGTTGGATGAATACAGGAATCTAGCCAATACCGGTAAAGATTATCTGGTGGCGCTTCAGCAAAGGGAAACCCAAAGGACAGGAATCTCTTCACTGAAAGTGGCTTTCAATAAGGTATTCGGATATTACTTAGAGGTTACCAACGCACACAAAGACAAGGTTCCCCAAGAGTGGATCAGAAAGCAAACTTTGGTCAATGCAGAAAGATATATTACTCCAGAACTGAAAGAATATGAAGAAAAAATACTGAATGCTGAAGATAGGATGCTTGCCATCGAGCAGAAGTATTTTCAGGCCCTTGTACTCGACGCTTCAGAATATGTCTCTCAGATCCAACAAAATGCAAGGATTCTTGCCACAGTAGACTGCTTACTTTCATTCTCTGTTGTAGCCAAAAAAAACAATTATTGCAGACCCAAAATCGCAGAAACAGATTCGCTCGAAATCAAAGACGGAAGACATCCCGTAATAGAAAGTCAGCTTCCTGTAGGGGAAGAGTATGTCCCCAATGACATTTACCTAGACAATGAAAGCCAACAGATCATCATCATTACAGGTCCGAATATGGCAGGTAAATCCGCCTTACTCCGGCAGACAGCATTGATCGTATTGATGGCCCAGATGGGAAGCTTCGTTCCTGCATCCTATGCAAGGATAGGGATTATAGACAAAGTGTTTACTAGAGTGGGAGCTTCTGATAATTTGTCTAAGGGAGAATCAACTTTTATGGTTGAAATGACCGAAACGGCAAGTATTTTGAATAACCTATCCGATAGAAGTCTCGTATTGATGGATGAAATAGGCCGTGGGACTTCCACATATGATGGGATTTCCATAGCATGGTCGATCGTAGAGTTTTTGCATAATCACCCAAAGTTCCGTACAAAAACCCTTTTCGCTACCCATTATCATGAATTGAATCAGTTGGCGGAGGACTTTCCAAAAATCAAAAACTTCAATGTGTCCGTCAAGGAAGTCGGAAACAAAGTCATCTTTATGCGCAAATTAAAGGAAGGTGGGAGCGAACATAGCTTTGGAATACACGTCGCCCAAATGGCAGGGATGCCAAATCCTATTGTTTTGAGAGCTTCTGAAATCATGGGACATTTGGAAAAGGACAAAGAGATGAATGCACCCAAGGATAGGATCAAAGACATGCCAAAAAGCAATTATCAATTGAGTCTATTCGACGCAGATCCCAAATTCAAAGAGGCTCAGGAAATACTTTCGGCAATAGATATCAATACGATATCTCCTATAGAGGCTTTGATCAAACTGAATGAAATCAAGAAAAAATTAGGAAATTGAAACTTAATCGGAATTTTGTAAATTAAAGGTAAAATTTTAAACTGATAGCTTTTGCGTTTGGGTCTATGGATGTTTCATTGTTGGATGAATTAAGAAATCAGAATAAATTATCGGAATTTTTTTCCTATAAAAATGACAGAGAGTTTATTCCTCACCCCGATGAGAAAGAGTTGCTGAAAGATCTTGAAAAGATAAGCCTCAGTCTCGGAATGAAAGAGGGGATTATAATCGGTTGTTTTGACTACCGAGATATGAGTTTGCCTTTTTTCACAGAAAATATAGAACAAATCAGTGGGCATTCTGCTGATTTTTTGAGAGCTAATGGCCTTGCTGGAGTGATTTCTGCATTGCATCCGGGAGACGCAAAGGAACATGTAGCCTTCAATAACAGATTTTTGGAGGCATTTCAGAAGGCCAGTATCGTTGAGAAAAAGACTTTTGAATTGTCCTATACCCTCCGTTGGTTACATAAAATCACCAAAAAAGAAATCTGGTTTTTTACAAAAGCGAAACCTTACCTGATAGATATAAACGGAAACTTTATTTTTGACCTTCACATTGGGCTTCATATTACCAACAATGAACATTTGATTGGCTATGATTGGAGCTATTCTTATATCAAAGAAAACGGTGAAAAAGTAACCCATGAAAAAGCCAAAACTCCAAGCCCTGACCTTCTTCTTTCAAAAAAAGAAAAAGAAGTTTCTCTTTTATTATTGGAAGGATTGAATTCGCAAGAAATTGCAGACAGGATGTTTATTTCAAAAAATACAGTCTTTACCCACCGGAAAAAAATATTGAAAAAACTTGGTGCAAAGAATTCCAATGATTTAATGAAAATTCTTATCTCCAATAAAATTAAATAAATGCCTGATTATCAATTTTTGAGGTATGGGATGACAATGAAAATGAAATTTTTTAACGTACAGCTTTTGCTATTTTAGAAAACTGCTTTACATTTGCACTCACAAAAGACAAAGGCGTAAGGTTTTTGGTCGGTCAAGTAAGATAATGCGAGAGTAGCTCAGTTGGTAGAGCACGACCTTGCCAAGGTCGGGGTCGCGAGTTCGAATCTCGTCTCTCGCTCAAAAAGGCCCTTGTAGAAGGGCTTTGTTGTTTTCAGGAATTTCAAAATCTCTAATAAAGTTAGAGAATGCCGGGATGGTGGAACAGGTAGACACGCAAGACTTAAAATCTTGTGAGAGCAATCTCGTGCGGGTTCGATTCCCGCTCCTGGTACAGGCCCTGCCTTTTGGCAGGGCTTTTTTTGTTTTATACCAAATTGTTTAAATTATCATCTTTTTATTGACAACAATTTCAACAATACTATTAATTTTGGATAGAATCACGCGGAATTGTTAAAGATAAATCCTCCAAAATGTATTTGAGTGCCAACATAAAAATCTTGAGAAAAAGAAAATCCATCACCCAAGAGACGATGGCATCTTCTATTGGTATCAGCAGGTCCAAGCTTGCGGGATATGAGTTAAACATCAACCCTCCTTTGGAAACTTTGCTGCAAATTGCTGATTACCTTGGAGTTTCTGTTGATTTGCTTCTTAAGAAAAATCTCGAGGAACTTTCAGAATTCAAATTGAGGGAATTATTGGATACTGACCGTTTTTTAAAAGGTAAAAATCTTAGGATATTGGCTACAACTGTTGATGCTGAAGGGAAAGAATTGATAGAAGTAGTATCCCAAAAAGTAAAGGCGAGCTATCTCGCTGGATTTTCGGATCCTGAATTTATCGGTGATCTTCCTAGGTTTTCACTTCCGTTTTTGTCTCAGGATAAAAAATACAGGGTATTTCAGATTGATGGAGATTCAATGCTTCCAATTCCTGATGGAGCTTGGATAGTGTGTGAATATGTAGATGATTGGACCCGGATCAAAGACGGTGAAAAATATGTTATTTTGACAGATTCAGACGGCATCACTTTTAAGATCGTTTATAACAAAGTAAAGGAAAATGAAAAACTGTTACTTTGTTCTTCTAACCCCATTTTCAAACCTTTTGAGGTGGACCTCAGATCCATCAGGGAGGTTTGGAGGTTCCGGCTTATGATTGTGGACAAGGCATGATTTGGGATTTTGAGGCGTTTTTTTGCTTGATTACAAACTTTAAATGCCTAAGATTAATTCTACAATTTCAATTCTTTTTTAAATAAATTAGGGTTTTGTAAGACAAAATGGTTTTTAAATCGTTGTAAGTTTAAATTGTGGGAATGTTTATTGACTAGTGGACACAAACCTTTAAAGATCAGTAAATATGAGAGAATATGCGGTATTGGAGACTCCTCTTGGGAATGTAAGGGCAGAAGTTTGGGACGGATATCTCGTCAGTCTTAAATTTACTGAAGAAGATCCCACAAATGATTCTTTTGATGGGATATTGATGGATGTTTGGATACAACTTGGGTTATACTTCCAAGGCAAACTCAAAACGTTCGATGTTCCCGTTGCTTTGGGAGGTACTGATTTCCAACATAAAGTATGGATGGAAGTAAACAAAATCCCATTTGGGCAAACAGTTTCTTATCAAAAGATTGCAATTAACCTTGGAAACCCCCAAGCAGTAAGGGCTGTAGGAACGGCTGTTGGTGCAAATCCTATTTTGATCATGTTGCCTTGCCACAGAATAGTTGGGCAATACGGGCAGTTAACAGGATATGCAGGCGGGATTTGGAGAAAATCCAAGTTGCTTGAGCTCGAGCAAAAAGACAAAATCGGAAAACAGGTTCAGCTTAATTTTTAGATTGGGAACAAAACGCTATCATTTATTTTATTTTGAAAATAGTGAATCTTAATAGCCTGATTGGGAAACCTATCAGGCTTTTCTTATTTTTATCCCGATTTAATTGAAAATTAGCTTTTTTCTCCTTCCTAGTCTATTTTAAAAAATTATGGTACAAATCATTGATTATTCTCCTGACCTTCAGCCTCATTTTGAAAGAATCAATAAGGAATGGGTTGAAAAATATTTTTCCCTTGAACCATTTGATGTTGAACAGCTTCTAAATCCTCAAGAAGTGATCTTGAATAAAGGCGGAGTGATCCTATTCGCAAAGGAAGGGGAGGAAATTATTGGAACTGTAGGTTTGTCAAAATCAGGTGAGGGCATTTTTGAAATGGTAAAAATGGCCGTCATCCCCAAAGCCCAAGGCAAAAAAGTAGGACAACTTCTTGCTTCCTCTATTTTAGAAAAAGCAAGGTCGATGGGCGCTAGAAAAGTGGTTCTTTACTCTAATTCCAAATTAGAGACGGCCTTGAATATTTACCGGAAGTTTGGATTCAGAGACATCACCCCCGAATGCGGAAAGTATGGGAGATGTGATGTCAAAATGGAAATAGATTTGTAATGGAAATAAAAATCAGGAAAGGGACCATTGAGGAAGTTATCGCCCTGAGTAAGAAAGTACCTGAGTTTTTTCAGCCATATACTGAAAAAACTTATGAAGAAAGACTTTCAGATGTCCCTCATCTGATTTTGATTGCAACTGAAGGTAACAAACCTGTAGGGTTTAAAGTCGGATACCGCCGGTATGGACATGATATATTTTACTCCTGGATGGGAGGCGTGTTGGATGAATACAGGAGAAAAGGTATTGCAACAAAGTTAGCCGAAAGCCAAGAGGCTTGGGCAAAAACCCATGGATTTGTCAAAGTGACTTTCAAAACGAGAAACAGGCTTTCAAAAATGATCCATTTTGGACTCAACAGGGGATTTATGATTGTGGATTTGATCAAAAAAGGAGAGGTCAAAGACTACAGGATTGTGATGGAAAAAGTTCTTTGAGTGAATAGACATTAGACGCTTCTAACCTTCCAACCTTCGAACCTTCCAATCCAATTTTATAATCTTTCAATCTTCTAACCTTTCAATTTTCCAATTCCCCCTTCTCTCAATTTTTAGCATTCTACCTTTTTTACCCTACCTTTGCAGTCCAAAAAATTATTTATAGAATCAGCGGTTCAATAACCCGCTTCATCAAAAATTATGAAAAATTCAAAAGTAGATATTTCAGAAGGGACGTGGCTTCCCATTATGGAAGCATTTTATACCATACAGGGCGAAGGCACCTTTTCAGGTAGCCCATCCTACTTTATAAGGCTAGGAGGTTGTGATGTTGGATGTGTTTGGTGTGATGTCAAGGATTCCTGGGATGCAGCTAAATGGCCGCTTTGGTCCGTTGATTCCATCGTTTCTGAAGCAATGAAGTTTCCTTCACGGACTGTAGTGATTACTGGCGGTGAGCCTTTGATGTATAATTTATATCCATTGACTTATGCACTTAAAGAAAATGGATTTAGGATACATATAGAAACCTCAGGTGCCCATCCTTTTTCTGGGATTTTTGATTGGGTGTGTTTTTCTCCAAAAAAGTTTAAAAAACCGCACCCAAGTATTTATGAAAAAGCGGATGAACTGAAAGTTATCGCCTATCATAATTCGGATTTTGCGTTTGCAGAAGAACATGCTTCCAAGGTAAAACCTAGCTGCCAAAAGCTTCTTCAGCCTGAGTGGAGCAAAAAAGAAAATATGACCGAAAAAGTGATTGATTACGTAAAATCAAATCCAAATTGGAAAATATCGCTACAAACACATAAATTTATGGATATCCCTTAGCCCATGAAGATAAGCCTGCTTAGTTTAACCCTGTTTTTTTTCATCTCTTTCTCATTCGGTCAGGGCTATTCTATCATTGACAACAAGGCAATCAAAATGCATCAGGAGGGTGATGAATTGGTTCAAAAGCGGATG
This sequence comes from Aquiflexum gelatinilyticum, assembly GCF_024813435.1. NCBI lineage: Bacteria > Pseudomonadati > Bacteroidota > Cytophagia > Cytophagales > Cyclobacteriaceae > Aquiflexum > Aquiflexum gelatinilyticum. The sequence goes on along the minus strand of NZ_JANAEZ010000013.1, from coordinate 25,539 downwards.
TATGATGAGGCAATTGAAAAATACAGAGCGTCCATTGAAAGGGAAGCGGGTTTTTTGGAATCATACATCAAATGGGGAAGAATCCTTTTGACCAAAGGGAAACCCCAAGAAGCGATTAAAGTCGCTGAAAGGGGAGAGGCTAGAGCAAAGCAGGCAAAAAACCAAATCAAAGGAGAATTCAAATGGCTCAAGGTGCATTGCTATTTGGCCATGGGCATGTTCGAGGAATCCCTTTTGGAATATAATGATGCGAATCCATTGTTAGAGCCCAGCTTCAAGCAGCGCATTGATTATAGGGAGACTGAAAGTCAAATGAAATTTATCAGCCTGCAGCTTGAAAAGGCACTTTCTATTGAAAAGGAAAAATTGTCCGAGCCTTTGAATGGATTTTCCCTCCAATATTTTCCTGTCCTTACAGCCGATAGCAAGAAAATTATTTTTGTAAAAAGAGACGGACTTAAAAATTTTGAACATGAGGATTTGTTCACCAGCAACTTTTCGGAGGAAGACCAACTATGGTCCCAGCCTGCAAGTATTTCCAGTGTCATCAATACCAATTACAATGAAGGAACCTGCACCATTTCTGCAGATGGCAAGATCCTGATATTTTCCTCCTGCGAGACTCCGGATTCTTTTGGGGATTGTGACCTCTATATTGCTTACAAGTTAAACGATGAGTGGCAAAGGCCTTCAAATATGGGAAAGGCCGTGAATTCAAGATTTTGGGATTCTCAACCCTCTTTATCAGCTGACGGAAGGATTCTTTTTTTCTCTTCAAACAGAAGGGGAGGGTTTGGCGGAAGAGACCTTTGGTATTCGCTTAGAATGCCAAATGGGGGATGGTCAGAAGCCAAAAATCTCGGCAGTCTTGTCAATACTCCAAAAGATGAAGTTTCTCCATTCATTTACTTCAACAATGAAATCTTGTTTTTTGCTTCTGACGGACATAGAGGGTTTGGAGGGCAGGATATATTTGTATCAAGGGTTGAGAATGGAGTCTTTACAAATCCTGAGAATCTAGGTTATCCCATAAACGACCACTTAGATCAGTTTTCCCTTTTTATTACCGCCCAGAGGGATTATGCTTACTATACCGAAAACACTTTCAATGAGACTATGGAGGAAAGGTCTTACCTCTACAAATTTAGATTTCCTGAAGAAATTTCATTAGGAGAAAATCTTATTGTTACCCAAGGAAAAGTGTTTAACAGTAAGACCGGAGATCCGGTAGATGCCAGACTTTCCCTCGTAAGCCTGAGCAACGACAGTACACTTTACGAATTCCGCTCTGATGGAAAAACCGGGGAATTTATGATGCTTTATCCGGATAAATCCTTTTCTGGACTTTATGTGGAAAAAGAGGGATACCTTCCAAAAATTTACAATGTAGATAGAGATAACCTCAAAAATCAGAAAGACCTGATGGTCTCACTCATACCCATTGGTTCAGGGGAAGAGTTTGTTTTCGAAAATATATTTTTTGACTTGGACAAAGATGACCTAAAGCAGGAGTCAGCAAGTTCTCTCAAGAGGTTATATAACTTTTTGATGGAAAACCCCAAAGTAGCAATCACCATCATCGGCCACACAGATAATCAGGGAAATCCAATGTATAATGAGAGCCTCAGCCTTCGAAGGGCTGAAAGTGTGAAGAAATTTTTGATGGAAAAAGGAATACCTGAAATCAGGGTAGCTACAGACGGAAAGGGAGATCGGGAACCAATACAACCTAATGACACACCCGAAAACAAGGCGCTAAACCGAAGGGTTACAATTTCTATAAAGTAATTTTAATTTAATGTTAATAAATCAAATTTGATGTATAGACATTATTTTTTAGAATCGTTCAATAATTAATAAAAATTCTGATATTTTATTTGTATTTGATATAAATCTCTGATTTAGTACATTTTTCAGTATATTATATTGATTTATTTGTAATTTTTTAGAATTTAGTTTTTATTATAATAATTATATATTTTTTTTTAAAAAGTCAATTTATATTCTATTTTATTATTTTTTTCATTTTAAATATGTGTAATATTTAAGTTTAAAAATTAAGTAACAAAGACCTCTTTAATTTGTAATTCAAAAAATATTGTTAACAAAAGTTAAAAATTATTTTATTTCGTTAACACACCGTTAACAGGTTCCTTTTTTTTATATCATGCGGATTTTCTAAAAATGGGAAAATAATATGTTCCCTTTTGTCTAAATACCAAATATTCTTAAATCATTGTTCCACTGCCATATATGTAAATTTTTTAAACGATTTTGGATTATCAGAGGTTAATGGATAAAATTGGAATATCGTTAAACCAAAAAAAACAATTTATGAAGAAAGTTTTACTTCTAGGACTAATGCTTCTTTTTGTAGGTGCGGCAGCATTTGCACAAGGGCGCGTTGTGACTGGAACGGTGACATCCGGTGAGGATCGTCTTCCGCTTCCAGGTGCTTCAGTCGTGGTGAAAGGTACTACAATCGGTGCAGCTACTGATTTAGATGGTAAATTCTCACTTAATGTACCAGAGGGCAGTAATGTCTTGGTATTTAGTTTTACGGGATTCGTTGACCAAGAGGTTTCTCTTGGAAACAGATCCCAAATCGTCGTTGAATTGCAACCAGACATTGCTAGTTTGGGAGAAGTGATCGTAACAGGTTACGGTGTTCAGCAAAAAAGAGAAGTTACAGGTGCTATTTCTTCTGTGAAAGGGGAATTGATCCAAAACTTGCCAATGCAGTCATTTGACAGGGCTTTGCAAGGTAGGGCTTCAGGTGTCCAGGTAAGATCTGCCAACGGTCTTCCGGGTGGCGCGGTGAATATCCGAATCCGTGGTGTAGGATCAATCAATGCCGGTAATGAGCCTTTGTTCATTGTGGATGGTGTTCAGTTGAATAACCAATCCAATGCCAACTTTACCCAATCCAACCCACTTGCATTCTTGAACCCAAATGACATCGAGTCAATGGAGATTTTGAAAGATGCTGCTTCTGCTGCCATCTATGGATCTCAGGCTGCAAATGGTGTTGTTATCATCACAACAAAAAGAGGTAAGCAGGGTAAAGCTAGATTTGAATTCAATGCTTTTGGAGGTTCTACACAGCCAATGAAATACCTGGATGTATTAGGTGGAGCTGAATGGTATGAAATGAGAAGAGAAGCTTACCAAAACTCCGGAAATACGCTTCCAGAGGCGAATACCCTAAACAACATGGGCCGTCTACCTGCTAACTGGCAGACATTAACTCCTGCTGATTTGGAAGCTATCGGTCAAGGTCTTCCGACATATGATTGGCAGAGAGAAGTGATGGGAACAGGAAAAATCCAGAATTATGAACTTTCTGTTTCAGGTGGTGATGACAAAACCACTTTCTTCTTGTCAGGATCATATAATTATCAAGAATCATCTTTCAAGCCTGTTGACTTTGAAAGAGGTACTGTAAGGGTGGCTTTGACTCATCAGGCAAATTCAAGATTGAATCTTGAAACAAGTCTTAACCTTTCCACTTTCCAGCAAAACATTCCTTTCGCTGTTGATGGTGCTTTCTTGGGTAACCCGGCTTTCTCCGCATCTGCGGTGTTGCCTCATAACCCAATTTACAATGAAGATGGATCCTTTAATACTTCAATTGGTGGAGTTTTAGGTCAAAATATTGTTTTGGTCAATGAATATAACTCAGGTCTTCAAAGAACCAACACCGTTGTAGGTAATATTGTCGCCAATTACAAAATATTGGACAATTTGGTATTCAGATCATTATTTGGTTTGGATTACAGATTGCTTCAAGGAGAATCCTACAGGGATCCTAGAACTCCAGATGGAGCAGGTGTAGTCGGTAGAGCTTCCGAGCAGTCCGACTGGAGAACAAGATTTATCACTACCCAGACTTTGAACTGGAACAAAACCTTTGGAAATGTACATAACGTATCCGGAATCTTCGGTTTGGAATATGTATCTGAAACAAGACAGGGTCTTTCAGGTGCTGGTATCGGTTTCCCTACTTTCCAGTTTAGAACAATCCAATCGGCGGCTACTCCTGAATCTATTACTGGATTTTGGACAGGTTACAAAAGAGCGGGTGCTTTCATTTCAGGAAGCTATGATTACAAGAAAAAATACTTGGCAACTGTAACTGCTAGATATGACGGTTCTTCAAGATTTGGAGCGAACAATCAATACGGTTTGTTCCCTTCTATCAGATTAGGCTGGAATATTGTGGAAGAAAGTTTCTTGCAAAACAGTGAAGTAGTATCAGATTTGAAGTTAAGAACTTCTTATGGTAAAACAGGGAACGACCAAATCGGAAACTTTGCCGCTAGAGGTCTATATGGCGGTGGAGGAAACTACGCCGGTCAGGCAGGTATCAGACCAACATCTCTTGCAAACCTTGATCTTGGATGGGAATCAAATGTAACATTCAACCTTGGTGTGGACTACGGTTTCTTGAGCAACAGGATTACAGGTTCATTGGACGTATTCGATAGAAGAACCAAAGACTTGTTGTTAGATCAGCCAATTATTTGGACAAATGGCTTTGGTGATATTGCCAACAATGTCGGAGAATTGCAGAATAAAGGTATCGAATTTGAAGTTTCTACCATCAACGTTGACAAAGGTGGTTTCAGATGGAATACTTCTTTCAATTTCACTTATATCAAAAATCAGATTGTCAGCTTATATGATGGATTAGAATTCCTTCCAGCTAACCCAGGCCTTGCAGTAGGACAGCCCGTAGGTAATCCTGCAAATGACGGTGTTGCTGCTCCAGGTTCCTTCTTCTTGGCGACTTACGCGGGTGTCAATCCTGCAACAGGCCGTCCAATGTGGTATGACATCAATGGAAACATCACTTACTTGCCATTGGCTGCTGACAGACAGTACCAAGGTTCAAACTTGGCAACCACCTTCGGAGGTTTGAACAATACCTTTACCTACAAAGGATTTGAATTGACCGCATTCTTTACCTATGAATATGGTGCAGTAGTTTCTGATGGTCAGTACAATTTCTTAAGAGAAAATGGTACCCGATTGACTCTTAATGCCTTGAGAGAAGTCAATGACAGAAGATGGACTACTCCAGGTCAAATCACTGACATTCCAAGAAACTTGACCACCAATGCAGGAAATGAAGTACGTGGTGCATCAAGAGGTACAGGTTCAGCCAATTTGTTGAAAGCTGATTTTATCAGATTAACGCAGCTGACTGTAGCTTATAATTTTAGCCCTAATTTGGTAAGGAATCTTGGATTGACAAGAGCAAGAATTTATGCACAGGGATTGAACCTTTGGACTTATGCAGACTATCCGGGATACGATCCTGAGTTCGTAGGTGCAGGTACAGGTCAGATTCCTTTGACTAAAAACTATACCATAGGTGTTCAAATCGGATTCTAAACATCTTAAGGAAATGAAAAACATGAAATTTATAAATAAAATTGTCTTATCCTTTGTCCTTGCAGGATCATTCTTGATGACCTCTTGTGATGACTTATTACAAGTTGATCCTAGACAATCAATAGACGCTAACGGAGCCCTAAATACTCCTGATGCAGTAAGTGCTGCCCTCAATTCTGTTTATGCAAGATTGAGACCGGTGTCAAATTATGGTAGAAATTTGCTGGCACAGTCAGATGCTTTGGCAGATGTTGGTCAGACAACTTCTAACTCAGGTCGTTTGATTGGTGAAAACAACAACCAGCCAAACGCACATTTTGCTGCTGCATTTTGGCAAAACAGCTATTTCGCCATCAACGAAGCTAATTTGATCATTGATGCACTTCCTAATGTTCAGGGTGCGTCAGCTGCGCAATTAGCGAGATGGGAAGGGGAAGCCAAATTCTTAAGAGCTTTGTACTACTTTGATCTGGTTAAATCCTATTCTTACATTCCTACAGCAATCTACACTCCCGGTGTAACCGATGAGGGGGGGATTCCTTTGGTTTTGGAAGGTGTCATCACTTCTGATGCAGCCTTGTCACGTCAGACTCCAAGGTCTACTATCGATCAGGTATATACCCAAATTTATGCTGATTTGGAAGCTGCAAAAACTTTGTTGACTTCAAGGGGCACCTATTTTGCTTCTTCTGCAGCAGCATCTGCTTTGCTTTCCAGAGTTGCATTGTACAGAGGTGATTGGGCAAAAGCTGCTGACGAAGCAACTACTGCCTTGGCAAGTAATGTCGGTACAGTATTAGGAGGACAAGCTTATGTAAATGGTTGGAGAGCAGAAGTAAATCCTGAGTCTATGTTTGAGGTGAGATTTGCAATTCCCGGAGAAGCTATCGGTGTAAATGAGTCACTTCAGACGTCTTACACCACTTTGCTTAGCTTGACTGCGAATAAAAACTCTCAGGGTGGTTGGGGTGATTTCATTCCAAATGCAACTGTAAGAGGTTTCTTTGGATTGACCCAATTGCAGATCGGTACACCTGCGAATGATAACAACAACTGGGATGTAACCAGAAATGATGATGTCAGAGCTTTCTTATATACTACAGGAAATACCGTAAGAGGTGCAGGCCGTCAAATCGAATGTATAAAATTTGCTTCAAAGAATGGATTTGCATACGGAGATAATGTGCCAGTTATCAGAAAATCAGAAATGCACCTAAACAGGGCTGAAGCTAACTACCACATTCCTGGTAATGAAGCTGCTGCTTTGACTGAATTGAATGCTTTCAAAGCGCTTAGAGGTTTGGCTCCTGTCACTCTTTCAGGTCAGGCATTATTGGACGAAATTCTTTTGGAGAGATTCAAGGAATTTGCATTCGAAGGACACAGATGGTTTGATTTGAAAAGATATGGTAAGGATGTGATCAAAACTAATCCCGTTGTCAACCTAACTTTTGATGATTTCAAAATCCTTCCTCCAATTCCTCAAAGAGAAGTTGATGGTAACCCTAACCTGAACCAAAATAGAGGCTACTAAACTGAATTTAACATGAAAAAGATACTATCATTATTATCATTGGCCTTGGTTTTGGCTTTCACTTCTTGTATTGAGCAAAACTATCCAACATGGTCAGGTGCAGTTGTCGAATTTCAGGATGCTGTTGTTAGGGCTCCTGCTGCAGGTGTGACTTATCCAAGAATCACTGTAGCCAATACAGTGGGAACAGTGAACCTTCAGGTAAATCTTGTAGGTGCTCAAAGAACTTCAGATGAAACGATCGCATTTAAAATCGTTCCTGATGGTACTACGGCCGTTGCAGGAACCGATTTCTCTGTATCAGGTTCACTTGTAATCCCTGCAAATTCAAGCACTGCCAATGCAGTGGTCACTATCCTTAATACCGGTGCTATCGGTGGATCTGTTGACCTTTTGCTGGAATTGGAAGGAAATGCGCAAATAGCACCAAGTGAAAATTATAAAAGAGTGCAGTTAAGAATTACAAGACCTGCTGCACCTGATGCTTAATTTATTTGCTTAAAAGTTTAGACTAAAAGGCTGGGAAACCAGCCTTTTTTTTAATTTTGAATATGAGAAAAATTAGTTTAAAAATTGCAGTATTTGTGCTTTTGACAGGATTAGTCAATCCTGCTATAGCACAGTTGAAGTTATTGAAAGATGATGCTTCTGGCGGAAGGCCGGTCATGTCCAATCCTTATTCAGAAGTTAAAGGTTCGGCGTATTTATTGGATTTTGAAATGGGAAGTATCATTTTTTCTGAACTAGATACAGCTGCTAACCTGACCATCGCTTTTAATTCTTATGACAATACCCTAGAACATAAAATGGATGGTCAGTTGATTGCCTATTATCCGGGGAAAATTTCGGGTTTTATCCTCAATACAGGATCATATCCAAGATTATTTAGATCAGGCTATTCCATACCCCAAGCCGGGGCAAATGTATTTGTTGAGATTTTGGTTGATGGAAAATATTCATTGATTGCCCATCATTACAAAACTATGGGAGATGATTTGACGGCTACTTATGGCTCCCAAAGAGCGAAGGCCTTTCAAACGATTGAAGAGTTATACATCGTAAAGGATGGGGAAACCACGCTCCTCAAAACCAAGTCCAAGTATTTGAAAGAAACTTTTGAGGAGGATACGGAAAAAGCAACAAGTTTGATAAGTGACTATTCGCTTGATCTCAAAGAAAAATCTGATGCCATAAGATTGATTCAATTATTAAACATTCAAGAATTATAAAAGCCCTTTCCTTTGGAAAGGGTTTCTTTTCTAATAGACTTTTGATTTGTCTATCCTTATACTTTTTATGTATTTTTGCACCTCATTAGAATCTGAGGATGGTACACGTTTGTAGAAAAGAACATTTCAACGCCGCACATAAGCTTTGGAATCCCAATTGGTCTGAAGAAAAAAACATTGCTGTATTTGGACCTTGCGCCAATGTGAATTGGCATGGTCATAATTTTGAGTTGATCGTCACTGTCAAAGGAATCCCCGATCCGGAAACAGGTTTCGTGGTGGATTTGAAGCAACTCAGTACCATCATCCGTACTTTGGTGATAGATAAAGTAGACCACAAAAACCTCAATATTGATGTGGACTTTATGCAGGGCAAAATGGCAAGTTGCGAAAACCTTGTCATGGAATTTTGGAAAATCCTTGAGCCAGCCGTCAACAAAATCGTCTCTCAAGGAAAATTATACAAACTCACGCTTTACGAAACCCCAAGGAATTTTGTAGAGTACTTTGGGGAATGATTATTCACCTCAGAGGACACCGAGGGCTCAGAGTTACGAGAGATTTAAGGTTTTATATTCAAGGAAGAATAAATGGAGATAAATTCTCTTACACAAAAGATTATCGGTGAATCTATTTATGTCCATAAAGAACTTGGCCCCGGATTATTGGAAAGTGCGTATCAAAAATGCCTTTTTCATAGGTTGAATTCAATTGGGTTGTCTATTGAAATAGAAAAACCATTACCTGTTTACTTTGACGGAATTTTTTTAGACTGTGGTTATCGTTTAGATCTAGTCGTCGAAAAGACTGTTGTTATCGAAATTAAAAGCATCAAAAAATTGAAAGAGATACATTTAGCTCAAATGTTAACATACCTCAAACTTGGAAAATATCCACTGGGTCTTCTAATTAACTTCAATGAAAAAAGGTTGGTTAATGGATTAAAAAGGGTTATTCTATGATCTTTAACTCATTACTCTCTTTTTATTTCTCATTTTCTCTGAGTTCTCAGTGCCCTCAGTGGTAAAAAACCATGAAATACTACATCATATCCGGTGAAAGATCTGGAGACCTCCATGCCTCCAACCTGATCTCTGCGATCAAATCCTTGGATCCTAATGCTAATTTCCGTGGTATGGGAGGGGATTACTCCAGAAATGAAGGGCTTTCACTTGCCGCACATTTTGATGAAGTGGCTGTGATGGGTTTTGTTGAAGTGCTATTGGGTTTCAGGAAAGTACTGAAATATCTTTCTTTGATCAAAAAAGACATTCTCAAATTCAAGCCTGATGTGTTGGTATTGGTGGATTATGGGGGTTTCAATATGAAAATGGCGGCTTTTGGAAAGGAAAACAAAATACCTGTCCATTATTATATCCCGCCGAAAGTCTGGGCTTGGAACCAGAAAAGAGCTTTTAAAATAAAAGAGTTTACCGATCAGGTGTATTCAATCCTTCCATTTGAACCTCCATTTTTTAAGAAATTTGAGATAAATGCTCATTACGTTGGTAATCCATTATTGGACGAAATTTCCAAATTTGAACCCCATCCTTTTTTTCATCAAAAGAACAGTTTGAGTTACAGTCCCGTCATTGCATTGTTGCCTGGAAGCAGAAAACAGGAACTCGCCAACATGATGCATGTCATGCTTCAGGTAGTCAAAAAGTTTCCTAATGCACAGTTTGTGATTGCAGGAGTAGACAACCTTGGCGCAACCTTATATGAACCTGCCATCAAAGCCGGTATCAAAGTCATCTACAATCAGACCTACGACCTGCTGCACCATGCCAATGCAGCCATTGTCACCTCGGGTACAGCCACTTTGGAAACAGCTCTTTTCCGCGTTCCCCAAGTGGTCGTTTACAAAACCTCAGGTATAAGCTACGCCATTGCCAAAAGATTGATTCGGGTGCCTTTTATTTCATTGGTCAACTTGATCGCCGACCGAAAGGTGGTGGCAGAACTGATCCAAAATGATTACAGCGTTGAAAACCTAAGTCAGGAACTGAACCTGATCCTTTCCAATATTTTACACAAAGCCGAAATTTTGGATGGCTATACCGAAATCAAAGAAAAGTTGGGGACCAATTCAGCTTCAGAGACAACGGCAAGAATGATTTGTAGTAATTTAGAAATTTAATTCCTTAAGCTAAGTTTATATTGAAAAGAGAGTTATGCTATACTTACATAAAAAAACCGCAGAAGTCTTTTTTCACTTTCTGCGGTTTTATGTAACTGATCACTGAAAACTGGTCAATCCATCAAGCAACCTGTAGTTTCTTAAACTTAGACTTGTCAAACTGCTCCTGTGCGTACTTGGCATCAATGACCAATTCCTTAATCGAGTCATCCGAAGGCAATTCATACATGGCATCGGTGATGATAGCCTCGCAGATAGACCTTAAGCCCCTTGCACCAAGGTTGTATTCCACAGCTTTCTCTACAATATAATCAATCCCGCTTTCCTCAAAAACCAGTTTGACACCTTCCATTTCTATCAGTTTTTTATACTGCTTGGTCAAGGCGTTTTTTGGTTCGGTCAGGATGCTCTTCAGCGTGTCTCTATCCAAAGGATCCAAGTGGGTTACCACAGGAAGCCTTCCGATCAGTTCAGGTATCAGACCAAAAGATTTCAAATCCTGTGCGGTGACATATTGAAGGAGGTTGGCCCTGTCCACCTGTCTGCCTTCGACATATTTATTGAATCCCATGGGTTGTGTGTTCAGCCTCTTTGCAATGTGTCTTCCGATACCGTCAAATGCCCCACCGCAGATAAATAGGATGTTCTCCGTATTGACGGCAATCATTTTCTGGTCAGGATGCTTTCTGCCACCTTGTGGCGGCACATTAACCACCGTTCCTTCCAACAACTTCAACAAAGCCTGCTGCACCCCTTCGCCACTTACATCACGGGTGATGGATGGATTGTCAGATTTCCTTGCTATTTTATCGATTTCATCAATGTAAACGATGCCTTTTTCCGCCGCTTCTACATTGTAATCAGCGGCTTGGAGCAACCTTGTAAGGATACTTTCCACATCCTCACCCACATAGCCTGCTTCGGTAAGTACAGTGGCATCTGCTATACAGAAGGGCACTTCCAAGACTTTGGCTAATGTTTTGGCAAGATAGGTTTTACCTGTTCCTGTATCGCCGACCATGATGATGTTGGATTTTTCGATCCTGATATCATCATTTTCTTCCCCTTTTTGAAGCAACCTTTTGAAGTGGTTGTACACTGCTACGGTCAGTACTTTTTTAGCTTCATATTGACCGATCACATATTGGTTCAGAAAATCAGTTAACTCCTTTGGCTTCTTCAGCTTAACCTTGGGAGTCTTGCCGGGTTTTTTGTTTTTATCTTCCTCGCCAAGAATCTGGTAAGCCTGGTCAATACAGAAATTGCAGATATGTGCCGAAATCCCGGAGACCATCAAGTCCACGTCTTTCTTGTTTCTTCCGCAAAATGAACAGGTAATTTGTGCCATTATTTAGTTTTTTTGATCAATACTTCGTCAATTAAGCCATATTCTTTGGCTTCCGGTGCTTTCATCCAATAATCTCTATCAGAATCTCTTTCGATTTCTTCAAAAGTCTTACCTGAATGGTCCGCAAGAATCTGATACAGTTCTTGCTTCATAGATAAAATCAACTTCAATGAAATTTCCATGTCCTTAGATTGGCCCTGCATCCCTCCTGAAGGCTGATGAATCATTACCCTAGAATGTTGCAAGGCAGACCTTTTGTCTTTGGCACCACCGGCGAGCAATACTGCCCCCATAGATGCTGCAATACCTGTACAAATAGTGGCCACATCAGGATTGATGTACTGCATGGTATCATAGATTCCAAGTCCGGCAGTTACGGATCCTCCGGGGCTGTTTACATAAAGCAACACGTCTTTTTTGGGATCGGTTGATTCCAAAAACAACAACTGTGCGGTGATGATATTGGCAATAAAATCATCCACCTGGGTACCCAAAAAGATGATTCTGTCCATGATCAATCTTGAAAACACATCAATTTCCCGGAAATTGGTAGGTCTTTCTTCGATTACTGACCTGGTCATGTTTTCTACAAAAGTGTTGTATTGGTCAAAAGCGTTACCGCTGATGCCCCTGCTGTGAACAGCGTATTTTCTGAATTCGTCTCTGTTGATCATAATTTCTGTTTTAGTCTTGTACAAAAATAAAAAAAGCCCTTAAAGAAGGACTTTTTGATAACGATTTTATCCAAAAATTAGTTTTCCAACAGCTCTTTGTATTTATCTATTTTGATGGTTTCTTCTTTCAGATTTCCTTTTTCTCTTACAAAATCAAGAACTTTCTCATTCTGTACTGAAGTCAACATCTGCATATAATTTTGTCCTTCATTGCCTTTAAGGTAATTATCTACAAACATATCCATGCTTGCTTCCATCTGCGAGCCGAGTCCTGAAGAAGCAAATTGCTCACGGATCATTTCTTTGGTTTTTTCGATAACATCTGCATGTTCTGCCTGTATGTTATTGTCTTTCGCAATTTTGTTAGAGATCAAAGTCCAAGTCAGTTGCTTGGCATAAATAGGATATTCTTTCTCTACTTGCTCGGTGGTCACTTTACCTTCATTTGCTCTGAACAACCACTCTTTCAAGAAATCTTCTGGCAAATCGATATTGGCTTTGGCTACAATTTTATCTTTGATTTTTTCTTCTCCAAAAACACGTAGTTCTTTGTTGTAATTTTCTGAAAGGATTTCTTTCACTTTATTTCTCATCGCTTCCTCCGAATCCACCTGACCTTCGCCAAAAAGCTTATCGAAAAACTCCTGGTTGAGGTCCGCAGGTTCAGTCCTGTTGATGTTCTGAACAGTAAAAGAAAAATTTCCTTTGAGGTCAGCAGCTTCTTCCTCAGTGATACCAATCGTGGCTGCTAGGTTTTCTTTGATGGTTTTGGCCAAATCAAATGTTACCACGTCTCCCTTTTTCAAGCCTAAAAATTGCTTCAATGAACCGGCATCAACTGCAGAAAGCGGCATTGAAAAGGTTTTCTCAAAAGATCCATTTTCAGATTTCAAGTCACCGTAAAGGAAATCATTTTCCTGGCTGATCTCTGGATTGGTCATCTTTCCGTATTGGCTGCGAAGATTTTGGATTGCATCTTCTACTTCTTTGTTATCCATATCCATTTTGTAGGACACCGCGTCGACACCTTCAATGTCCACAGCAATATCTTCTACAAAACCTATCCGATACTTAAACTCAAATTCTTTTTGGGAATCCCAATCAATATTCGCCGCTTCTTCAATCACCGGAAGTGGATCTCCCAAAATCTTAAAAGTCTGTGCTTTCAGGTATTCATTAAGGGAAGATGTGAGGATTGAATTGATTTCATCCACAAGAACCGAAGTTCCATACATCTTTTTTACCATGGTGATAGGTGCTTTGCCAGGTCTAAAGCCTTTCATTGTGGCTTTTTTAGCATAATCCTTGATTTTCGCATCCACCTTTGGTTGATAATCTGCTTCATTTAGTTTAATTTTAACTGAAGCCTGATTTGCTGCGTGCTTGTCTAATGAGATTTCCAATTTGCTGTATTTTGGTGTGATTTGAATTTAAAAACCCCCAATCCCATTTCTTATTTCGAAGGCCTGTATTAGGCTCGAAGCCGGAAAGTTGATTGAGGGTTAAGAAGCGTGCGGATAGAGGGACTCGAACCCCCATGCCTCGCGGCGCTAGATCCTAAGTCTAGTGCGTCTACCAATTTCGCCACATCCGCGATTTGTGGTTGCAAAGGTAATAAGTAAAATTAAACTTGCAAAAATTGGAATAAAATTCATTTCAAAATTTGTTAAATACCCTGCAAAACGGGTTGTTTTGATAAAAGAATTGCTTTAGCTTCGATAATATGATAGAAATAGACCTGGCAGAGGAAAGAAAGGAGATCCTAAAAAGATATAAAAAGCTTTTGAAAATGGCCAAACCGGTGTTGAAAACCGGTGATGCCAAGATCATCAAAAAAGCTTTTAACGTCTCTAATGATGCCCATAAGGAAATGCGCCGCAAATCCGGAGAGCCCTATATCTACCATCCTTTGGAAGTTGCGCTGATATGTGTGGAAGAAATCGGGTTGGGAACCACGAGTATAGTCGCGGCCCTGTTGCATGATGTCGTCGAGGATACCGATTGGGAATTGGAAGACATCGAAAGGGAATTTGGTGCCAAAGTTGCCCAGATAATTGATGGATTGACCAAAATATCCGGTGTATTCGAATACGGTTCTTCCCAACAAGCGGAGAATTTTAGGAAAATGCTGCTTACCCTTTCCGACGATGTGCGGGTGATTCTGATCAAATTGGCTGACAGGCTCAACAACATGCGGACTCTTGACAGCATGCCAAGACACAAGCAGCTGAAAATTGCCTCCGAAACCATGTACTTGTATGCGCCGCTAGCCCATAGATTGGGTTTGTACGCGATCAAATCAGAATTGGAAGACCTTTACCTGAAGTTTACAGATTCGGAAACTTATTTATTCATTGTCAACAAGATCAATGAAACAAGACTCTCTAGAAACAAATTCATCAAGAATTTTATCGGACCGATAGAAGAAGAGTTGCTTTCGCAAAGCTTCAATTTTACCATTAAGGGAAGGCCTAAGTCTGTTTTTTCGATTTATAACAAAATGAAATCACAGAATATACCTTTTGAAGAGGTATATGACCTTTTTGCTGTCAGGATCATCATTGATAGCGAGCTTGAAAATGAAAAAGCAGACTGTTGGCAGGTGTATTCCGTGGTGACAGATTTTTACAGACCTAATCCCGACAGGCTAAGAGACTGGATCAGCACCCCGAGGGCCAACGGTTATGAGTCGCTACATACCACGGTCATGAGTCAGACCGGCCAATGGGTGGAAGTTCAGATCAGAACGGTAAGAATGGATGACATCGCCGAAAGGGGATATGCCGCCCATTGGAAATATAAAGAGAAGGATACTTCCCAAAATAAAGGTACAGGATTGGACGAGTGGATTACCCAAGTCAGGACTTTGTTGGAATCAAATGACGGTTCGGCAATAGAGTTTATGGATGATTTTCGTGGCAACCTTTTCCATGATGAGGTTTTTGTATTTACTCCTAAAGGGGAATTGAAAGTACTTCCCAACGGCGCAACAGCCTTGGATTTTGCTTTTGAGATTCACTCTGAAGTCGGGGCAAAATGTATAGGAGCCAAAGTCAATCAAAAATTGGTTTCCATCAACCACAAGCTCAAAAACGGTGATCAGGTAGAAATCCTCACTTCAAACAAACAGAAACCTACCGAAGATTGGCTCAACTCGGTAGTAACATCACGGGCCAAAGCCAAAATCAAAGATGCTCTCCGTGAAGAAAAAAAATCCACCATCATGGATGGGAAAGAAATCGTCCAAAGGAAATTGCGCCAGATGAAAATGGATTTCAATTCGGAAGTGGTAGAGCAGCTGAGGGCTTATTTTGAGACTAAAACCCCAAATGAATTTTATTACAAAGTAGGTAAGGGCATCATTGATGCCACTTCAATCAAAAGCTTTAAGGAATTTAAAGAACAGAAAAAACAAAAAGGCAAAGCTTCATTTGAAAAAGTAAAAGACGAATCCACTTTCACCAAAGAGATCAAAAATCTCAAAGGACCTGATCATGACCAACTATTGATCGGGGAAGACATGGATTTGGTAGATTATATCCTTGCTAAATGCTGTAATCCCATCCCAGGAGATGATGTTTTTGGTTTTGTGACCATCAATGAAGGAATCAAAATCCACAGGACCTCCTGCCCTAATGCCTTGGAACTGCTCTCCAATCACGGCAACCGGGTGATCAAAGCCCGTTGGACCAGCCAACAGCAGATCGCATTTTTGGCGGGACTAAAGATCGTCGGAACCGATAGGGTAGGGCTGATCAATGATGTCACAAGGGTTATCTCCAATGAATTGAAAGTAAACATGCGTTCCATCACAGTAGATTCTGACAGTGGGATTTTTGAAGGATCGATCAAGCTTTATGTCCATAGCACACAACACCTCGAAAAACTCATGTCCAACTTATCTAAAGTCGAAGGAATCCTTAAAGTGACAAGGTTTGATTGAACTACAGCCGGTCAGGAAATGAATTTTGTAGTGCAAATATTTTATTTCTCTGAAGGAGTCAAGCTGTTTTTCCTTTTTCTACCTATGTGTCTTATGAACTGTAAAATTCTTTCCTTTTCACAGTAATTCAGCTATTCATTTTGGAAAAGAATGTTTTAAAAATTGCCATTCCAAAAATATAGAGTATGCCGATATAGGAGCACAGTTGGATCCAATAGTTTTTTTCGGGAAAAATAACTACCGTCCCAATGATTCCTATTGCAATGAAAAAGAGTGCAGTAAATGTCAGTGGTCTATATTCCTTGGTTTGGCTTGGGTAGGGATATTTCCATGGCAAAATGGGGAGGACACAAAGAATTAAAAGCAGAGCCAAGTTTGCCATTGGCGCAAAGTCAAACACAAAATAGAGGTAAAACCCTACAAAATTCCACAAAATAGGAAATCCTTCAAAATAAAGATCTTCGGTAACATAGGTGGTTTTTCCATAATAAAAACACGATACCAGCAGGATCGCAGATACTCCCAGCAGTTTGAATTCTTCAGGTAATAAACCTGCCTCATGAATAAAATATGCCGGAATGATGGCATAGTTTGCAAAATCAATGACATGGTCAATAGAGTCGCCTTTGAAATTGGGCAATACCTCGGAAACTTTTGCAGCACGGGCTAGCGTACCATCAATGGCATCTACCAAAAAAGCGACCGTAAGCCAGACGAATACCTGAGCAAAATCTTGACTTTGGATCGCCAAAATTGCCAAAAACCCAAAAACCATTCCCGATGCTGTAAAGGCATGTACAGACCATGCAAGGACGTACTGAAAAGGGCTGAATTTTTTCACAACAAATTTGTCAAAAGGATGGCCATAATTAAGCAACTAGGCTTCTGAGACAAATTTATTCTTTTTATTTAAAATGATGAGGTTTGAAATTTGAGGTTTAAAGATGAAGTGTTGACTTATTGATTTGTTTGTTGGATTAAATACGACTCAAATTCATCTGATTGAAAGAAGTGTCAGTGAAAAAGTAAGTTGAAATCTTTAAGTGATTATATTGGCATTCCTTAATTCACCAATAAAATTTATTCCCCACTTTAGTGTTTGACCTAGGGCGTCTATTTAATGTTGGGAGTTTCATACTATGTATCGAGATCAATTAATATAATATTTCATCAGCCTATAAAACCATGAAAAAATTCTACCCTACAATTTTTTTGATAGGCGTACTAATCATATTCGGAATGTATTTGTATTGGTTTACCAAAGCTGAGGTTTTTTGGTACGGCTATGCATCCATGATGGTCTTTTATGCTTTGATCTTTTACTATGGGACCCATGTCGCCCAAAAAAAGGAATCAAAAGCAGACATGATGTTGGCGGGTCGAGGATTGCCTTTAGGGATTGCAATTTTCACTATGAGTGCAACTTGGGTTGGCGGAGGCTATATCAATGGGTCTGCGGAATATGCCTACGGAGATGGTTTGGTTTGGGTGCAGGCACCATGGGGATATGCTTTAAGTTTGATGTTGGGAGGGTTGATTTTTGCTAGGAAAATGCGGCGTCACCGTTTCAAAACCATGCTTGATCCATTAGCACAGCGATTTGGCAAACAAATGGGGGCAGTGCTTTTTTTGCCCGCATTGGCCGGTGAAGTATTTTGGACCGCCGCCATTTTGGTGGCATTGGGCACGACATTTTCTACCGTTTTAGGTATTGATACCCAAACGTCTATTATCATATCAGCAGTTGTAACCATTGCCTATACTGCTATTGGGGGACTTTTGGCAGTTGCTTTGACGGATATTATTCAGATGTCAATTTTGTTGATTGGCTTGGCGATAGTTGTTCCCTTTGCACTTTCCGGGGTGGGGGGATGGGATGTGGCTTGGGCTAATTACAAAACCATGAAAGGTGGAGCAGCGACCTTTGTCCCTAGTAAAGAAGTATTGGGGAGTTATTATTGGTATTGGTGGGATTATGCGCTTTTGCTCATCTTTGGAGGTATTCCTTGGCAGGTTTATTTTCAACGGGTATTGGCATCCAAAGACGAAAAAACAGCCGTTCGCCTTTCCATTTTCGCAGGTGTAGTCTGTCTGATAGCTGCAATCCCGGCTGTAATGATTGGCATAATAGGAAGCAATGTGACCGATTGGACGGATTTTGGGGCAAAAGCCAATTTAGAAAACAATTCCATGATTTTGCCCTACGTCATTCGCTACCTTACACCTACTGTGGTGGCAACGATCGGACTTGGAGCAATTGCTGCTGCGGTGATGTCCTCGATTGATTCATCCATTTTATCAGCCTCTTCCCTAGCAAGTTGGAACGTGTATCGGCCTTTGGTGAAACCAAATATCACGACCGAAAATCTAAATAAAGTCATCAAAACTTCGATTTGGGTTATTGGCATTGCGGCGACTTTGATTGCACTAAACGTGACAAGTGTTTATTCCCTTTGGGTATTGTGCAGCGATTTTGTGTATTGCCTGCTCTTTCCGCAGTTAGTGACAGCGCTTTTTGACAAAAAAGCCAATAAAATCGGCTCAATTGCAGGTTTTGCAGTTGGCGTGATTTTGAGATTTGGAGGGGGCGAAGCTTCATTGGGTTTGCCGATCTTAATTGACTATCCGATGATTGAGGATGGAAAGGTCTTGTTTCCGTTCCGTACTTTGGCAATGCTCAGTAGTTTGTTAACCATCATCGTTGTATCCAGGCTAACTCAGAAATGGGATACTGCCAAAGTATTGGTGAAAGGAGAAGAGTAGGAGTGGAAAAGGATAACAGACAAAATTAGCAATTTCATCTTTTCTGCTTGCTGGTGGTAATGAAGACGGATTATCTAAATATGGTATTCAGAATAATTCACCACTTGATCCCAACCTGTAAAATTCCCTTTTCTTAAGAACATTCATGCTTTTTTTTGGCAATCCTTCACCCCTTTTGATCTCTTTGATAAAATCTTGATGAACAAACTTTCAAAACGCCATCAAGCACTAGAATTTTTCCCAATAAAAGGAATTTTCAAGGAGATGAGGTTTGATTAAAAGGATTTCTATCTTGCTTATTCGAATCTTTTCTAAATAAGATAAGTTATATTTGCAAAAACCTAAAATTCATGGCCTTAAATCAGACCCTTTTCGATGAGGTAAAGAAAATATTTACAGCCTACCTGGAAAATAAAAAGCTTAGAAAAACCCCCGAGCGTTATGCTATTTTGGAAGAAATCTATGGACGCGGAGGGCACTTTGATGTAGAGTCACTCTACATCAGCATGAAAAACAAAAATTACAGGGTGAGCAGAGCGACTGTTTACAATACTTTGGACTTATTGGAAGAGTGCGACTTGGTGACCAAACATCAGTTTGGAAAAAACATTGCCCAATTCGAAAAATCATACGGATACAAGCAGCACGACCATTTGATTTGCATCGAATGCAACAAAGTACTTGAGTTTTGCGATCCTAGGATACAAAACATACAGAATACAGTGAGCGAGATTTTGAATTTCAAAGTTCTTCACCATTCATTGATTCTATATGGAACTTGCCTTAAAGAAAACTGCGAAAATAAAGCAATGATATGAAGCTTAATTATAGGATTGAAAAAGAAAAGAATGCCCATCTTCTGTTTGTAACAGGTGACCTTATCGGAGACGAAGTTGGGCCAAAGCTTGTGGAAATGGTGTCCGATGCAGTCAACGATAAAATCAAGTTTTTTGTAGTGGACCTCTCTGAAGTGAGGTACATCAGTTCGAGTGGCATTGGGCTTTTGATCACCATGCTTACCAAAATGAGAAATTCAGGGGGAGAGGTATTCCTTACGGCACCCTCTGAACACGTTCAAAAACTGCTCATCATCACCAAGTTGAACAATATCTTCACCGTCTACCCAAGCATTACTGAGGCCAAGCAAGCGATATCCTAATCTGAATTTGGTAATATCTACAGAAAAAGGATTGAGTTATTTGGTAATTTTTAGGGATATGACAAACTTCACGGCCGAATTGATTTAAAAATACTAGATACAAAATATTAAAATGAAAATGGATGTTCTTTTAGGCCTGCAATGGGGAGATGAGGGAAAAGGTAAGGTAGTGGATGTATTGGCTCCGCAATATGACGTGGTCGCCAGATTTCAAGGCGGTCCCAATGCCGGACATACTTTGGAATTTGATGGCATCAAGCATGTCCTTCATCAGATTCCTTCAGGTATTTTTAGGGAGAATATCCTCAATATTATCGGAAATGGAGTGGTATTGGACCCTGTAGTCTTGAGAAAGGAAATCGAAGGACTTCACAAATTCAATATTGCTTTTAAGAAAAACCTTTTCATTTCTAAAAAAGCAACTATCATCATTCCAACGCATAAGCTGTTAGATGCCGCTTATGAGAAATCCAAAGGAGACAAAAAAATCGGATCTACCCTTAAAGGTATTGGACCCACCTATCAGGATAAAATCGGAAGAGTTGCATTAAGGGTTGGAGATATTTTGGCTCCTGATTTTGAGGAGAAATACAACACACTTGTTGAAAAGCATAAGACAATTCTCTCCTTCTATGATTTTGATATCAGCCAATTGGCAGAACTGGAAAAGACCTTTTTTGATGCAGTTGCTTTTTTCAGAACGCTGAATCTGGTAGACAGTGAATACGAGGTAAATGACTATTTGGCTTCCGGCAAAAAAGTTTTGGCCGAAGGTGCACAGGGGTCTTTGTTGGACATAGACTTTGGAAGTTATCCTTTCGTCACCTCAAGCAGTACCATGGTCGCAGGGGCCTGCACGGGACTTGGTGTATCTCCTTCCAAAATCGGTGATGTCTTCGGGATATTCAAAGCCTATTGTACTAGAGTGGGCAGCGGACCTTTTCCTACCGAACTCCATGATGCCACCGGCGAGGCCATGCGTAAAGAAGGAAATGAATTTGGTTCAACCACAGGCCGTCCAAGAAGATGTGGTTGGATAGATTTGCCTGCATTGAAATATTCCATCATGATCAATGGGGTAACCCAACTATTTATGATGAAGGCGGACGTGCTCAATATCTTTGAGGAAATAAAAATCTGTACCCATTATGAATTGCCTGATGGATCCAAGGTTGATAGACTTACTTATGAATTGAATGATGATGAGGTAAAGCCGGTTTATAAAACTGTTCCGGGATGGTTTACTTCTCTGGCAGAGGACAATGAATATGAAAAATTCCCTAAGGAATTGAGAGACTATGTAGACTTTCTCGAAAAGGAACTTGGGGTTCCGATCAAAATGGTCTCAGTAGGCCCAGATCGAAAGCAGACAATTCTCAGATAACATATAAAATAAGGCTTCTGAAAAGGAAGCCTTTTTATTTTTTAAGAGTTTCTGTACTTTACATGACCAAAAATGAAACTCAATATAGATTTCTCATGAAATTGAAAAATCCTGACCCATTAATACCACAGCTAATCTATTTTTTTTTATCAATTATTTTTTTGTTTTCCTTTTTAATAGAAGGCAAAGCACAGGTTGGTTTTCCCTATTGTGAGAAGTTTACGGATAATTCAACGCAATCTGCCACGGTCTTTGGAGGAAATGCAAGGATTGTGAATGGTGCGCTCAGACTAACAGATGCTGTCAATGAACAAAATGGGTATATCTACATTGACATTCCTTTTTCTTCCACATATGGTATCAAAGCCGAATTTGAATATTTCAGCTATGGTGGCAATGGTGCAGATGGAATAGTGGCATTTTTATTTGATGCCGACACCCCTGTATTCAATACAGGAGGATTTGGTGGATCCCTCGGTTATGCACAGCGCGGTAACCAAGTCGGTTTATCAAGGGCATATCTGGGAATCGGATTTGATGAATACGGAAACTTTGGAACTACCCAAGAGGGAAAAATTGGTGGTTTTGCCGGGATTGGTGAATCCTTGGTGCCAAACTCTATAGTAATCAGAGGTCCTGGAAATGGTCTTTCTGGATATAATTTTATTGTAGGGCGTAAAACCATGGAGCCCGGTAATGATGGACTTAGAGCTTCTGACCAGTTTCCCATCAGTTCAGGAGGCCCAGGAACCAACAGGGTGACTGACCCCAACCTTCCGGGATACCGGAAAGTCTTTTTGGATTTGCAGCCTGATCCATTTGGAGAGGGATATTTTTTGACAGTAAAGATGCTGGTTTCCACTGAGGCAAATAATCCAAGGATGGTCACCATTTTCGATAGACCTTACAACTTCCCCGCTCCTAAAAATCTAAAGATAGGATTTACTGCTTCTACAGGTGGATTGAACAATATCCATGAAATCAGAAATCTTATTGTGGAGGTTTCCAATGAGGATGGCCTTTCAAATCCTGAGGGAGTAGACATTGATGACAAAGCCTCTTGCGAAGGCCAAGAAAACACTTATGAAATTACTCCCGCCGAGGCTACGCTTCCAAATGAAAATTCAAGCATCAGGTGTTTGCAGTTTTATGGTTCGCTTGAGGATATTCAGGCAGAGGAGGGAGACATTTGTTCTCAGGCTAGGTGCAGACCTGAAAATCGGGTTTTGGTACTTCCCCAAGGAACTTTCCGTGCCTCTGACACTGGCGGGGAGTTTACTTTCTTTCCAAATACTGGATTCACAGACCAGACTGTTCAGGTATATTATACGATTACTGATAATTATGGGAAAACATCCTCAGGGAATTACATCAAGCTTTTAATCAAAGAATCTCCTGAACCAGTCAGCATCTTAGCCCAAGGCCTTGACAGCACCATAGATGAATTAAGGCGGTGTGAAGGGGATCCTATAATATTAAGGGCAGTTGGTGATGAAGTATATGTAAAACATGAATGGTTCAGGGATGACATATTGATTCCTGATTCTGATGTTTCAGAGATTCAAGCCATCTTACCGGGTGTGTATAAAGTTATTGCTTACAATTCAAAGAGCTGTCCGACCGAATCTTCAGTCTTTACCTTGATAAATCCTCCTTTACCAAGTTTGGTGATTAGCGATCCTGTGGTTGGATGTGAACCCGGTATGTCCCTTGATGTCCGTGAATTCATTCCGGGTTATGATGAGGTGAGTTATGATTACCAATTAGAAACCCCCGGTGGTGAATTGATAGAAAATGAGGGTATGAGTAATATATCTTCATCCGGAAATTTTCTCCTAAGAATTAAGCACAAGGATTTGGATTGTTGGTCAGAGCCCATAGCATTTGAAATAATCATTGTAACTCAATCCCTTCAGACAAATTTTGACTTTGAAGTTCAGGGAACTGGGGTCAAAGGAGATGAAGATGGAGGGATTTTTCCTGATGATACCATTCAGTTTACTGATCTTTCGCCGGATGATGTGGTGAATTGGTCATGGGATTTTGGTGATGGAACAGGTTCAACAGATCAGAATCCAATACATATATATGGGAAAAAAGGAGTTTTTCAGATAGTGTTGACCATTACTGATGAATTGGGCTGTGTTGCCGAGTTTGCCAAGGAGCTTTCAATCACCAAAAGTTACAGGGTAATGTTTCCTACCGGATTTACGCCCACCTTAGAGGAGAACCGATTTTTTAGGCCCAAAGTTAGGGGAATTGCGCAAATGGAAATTTTGGTTTTTAACCTTTGGGGCAATATGCTGTTTAGAACAAATGATTTGAAAACAGAAGGTTGGGATGGTAAAGTCAATGGGGAATTGATGCCGGGGGGAAATTATGTATACAGGGTCAAAATGGTAACCATTGACGGGGAATCAGTGGAGCAGAGCGGTAGATTTTTATTGATTAGGTAAAATGGGAAAATACTTGATCTTTTTGATAGTCATAATGGCTTTTGGCAATGCCAAGGCGCAGGATACCCAGTTTTCCCAGTTTTATGCTTCACCATTATTTCTCAATCCTGCCTTTGCCGGCAGTTCCGAAATAACTCGTGTAGGTTTCAACTTTAGAAACCAATGGCCGGCTTTGGACCAGACTTTTGTGGCGTTTTCTGCCTATGCAGACCATTTTATAGAAAGTAAAAACAGTGGCATAGGGATTATTGTAAATGGCACCAGGGAAAGCCTTGCCAATCTCCAAAACACAGAATTGGGATTGCTTTATTCTTACAGGTTGAGGCTTGGGTCATCTAGTTTTTTGCACATGGGAATTCAGGGAAGTTACGCTACCCGCTCAGCAAGTTTTGATGAAGTGGTCTTAAGCACACAACTAGACATCAGCAAGGGAGTAGTCTTACCTGGTGCAGGAGTGGCGATTCCGGACGCAAGACAAAGAAGTTTTGCGGATTTGCATACAGGTCTTTTTTACTATAATGAAAGGTTTTGGTTGGGAGTATCGGGTCATCACCTCACCCGGCCAAATATTTCTTACTTGGATTTAGATAAAGACATTTTGCCGATCAGGTACTCTGCCCATGGAGGAATTAAGTTTGATTTAACACCTGGTGCCATCAATGATTACTTCAACAATACCCAACAGGAGCGGACATTATCTTTGGCATTTAATTACAAAAGACAAGGTTTATATGACCAATTGGATTTTGGAATGGAGCTTTTCTTTGACCCAATCATTCTGGGTGTATGGTACCGTGGCTTTCCCACCAGGATTGGATTGCCCAATAACGAAGCTCTAATCGCATTGATTGGTTTCTCCCTCCAAAACGGTGTTGACCTTGGATACAGTTATGATTTTACCCTTTCGCAGTTGGGCTGGAGGAATTCAGGTGGCGCACATGAAGTATCAATACGCTATTCATTTGTCAATCAGCTTTGGCAAAGAGTCCAAAGAAGGCGGTTACCAACCTTCAGGTATTGATAAGTTATGGCTCAAGAATATTTTTTCTCCCTGATATTCAGAGAAGTTGGATATAAAGACAATTTATTTGTCTTTTTGCTTTTGCATTTGAAAAAAAGATTTGCACCTTTGCAATCCCAAACGCGGGCACACTGATTCGATTAAAGCACTTATGTTCTGAACGGGCTCGCAATTACCTTCCGAAAAAAGAGTAAATTTTCCTAATCAGTTTTTGAAAGAATAAAATTTTGATTTATATTTGCAACCCGCAAATGAAATATATCAAATTTCATTCTTGGTACATTAAGACATCAGTCTTACGATACTGCCGGATGAGGCGGTAAAAGTTCATTGAAATACTGGAGAAACGACATTAAAGATCCGGCAGTTAACACTGTTGGATTAGATTGAAGACAGGGCTAGGAAACGATTCTGCAGTGATGCAGAGAAAAAAAACTATACAATGGAGAGTTTGATCCTGGCTCAGGATGAACGCTAGCGGCAGGCCTAAT
>NZ_JANAEZ010000012.1:0-166221 GCF_024813435.1 Aquiflexum gelatinilyticum | reverse complement strand
CGGTTCAATATTCGCTTGGCCTTCCATACGAAAAGACCTAATTGCTTACTTTGATGAACGGTTTGAAGGAAATGACACAGTTTAATGAACACTCCCGTGCAATTGGGAACCTGTAAACAGCTTTCTACAACTGAGACTGATTACTGACCACTGCCAACTGCTACTTAATCCTTTACTTCATCCTTCTCACCTCTCCCTTCATCCTTTCTAAAGAACTCCCTTCGTACTTGGCAATTGGTTCAGGGCGGATGTGTCTTTTGCGACAGCCATTTTGATGGCGCGGGCAAGGCCTTTGAAGATCGCCTCGATCTTGTGGTGCTCGTTTGTACCTTCAGCTTTGATGTTCAGGTTGCACTTGGCAGTGTCGCTAAAGGATTTGAAGAAATGGAAAAACATCTCCGTCGGCATGTCTCCGATTTTTTCCCTTTTGAATTCCGCATCCCAAACCATCCATGGCCGGCCTCCAAAATCTATTGCCACCTGCGCCAACACATCGTCCATCGGCAACAGGAAACCATAGCGGTAAATGCCTTTTTTGTCTCCTAAAGCTTTCAGGTATGCTTCACCCAAAGCCAAAGCGGTATCTTCAATGGTGTGGTGCTCATCGATATGCAAGTCGCCTTTGACTTCGATTAGCAGGTCTGTTCCACCATGTCGGCCCAATTGCTCGAGCATGTGGTCAAAAAATGGCAACCCGGTATAGATTTCACATTTCCCTGATCCGTCAAGATTGACCCGGATATGGATTTCTGTTTCGGATGTTTTGCGGAAAACCTCACCGATCCTTGCAGGCATCCTTAGGAATCTGTAAATCTCATCCCAACTTTTGGAACAGAATGTTGCTTTATCATCAGGATCTCCGATGTAAATGGACTTTGCTCCCATGTTTTTGGCCAATTGGATATCTGTCTTTCTGTCCCCGATCACATAGGAATTTGCCAAATCATAGGAGCCATCAAAATATTCTGTGAGCATTCCGATTCCCGGTTTGCGGGTAGGGAGATTCTCATGTTCAAAGGATTTGTCGATGTGGACTTTGGCGAATTTCACCCCCTCATTTTCCAAAGTGAGCATCATCTTGTCATGTGCTGGCCAAAAGTTTTCTTCCGGAAAAGAAGCTGTCCCCATGCCATCCTGATTCGTAACCATGACCAATTCATAATCACATTCCTCAGCGATTTTTCTCAGGTTGGATATTACCCTAGGTAAAAACTCCAAATCCTCTAAACTGTCGATCTGAAAGTCTGTTTGCGGCTCGACAATGATGGTTCCGTCCCGGTCGATAAAAAGTGCTTTTTTCATGGTTATCAAATAAATGTTATTGGTTATTAGGTTATTGGACTAGTTCAAAGATTGTCCTGCGAGTTTTTTGAATGAATTTAGAAAAGCTTCATTTTCCTCCCTTGTGCCTACAGTAATCCTCAGACAATCTTCACACAAAATCACTTTGGAGCGGTCGCGGACAATGATTTTGCTGGACACCAAGTCATCATACATTTTCTTGGCATCGGGAACTTTCACCAATAGGAAATTGGCGTGGGAAGGATAGATTTTCTTCACAAAAGGCAAACCTTCCAAATCTTTTTGAAGATGTTCTCTTTCCTCCAAAATAGTTTTCACCACTTTACTTATCGCATCTGCTTTCTCAAGAGACGCAAGTACCTTTTCCTGTGTCAGTCCGGAGATATTATAAGGAGGTTTGATCAAGTTTAAAATCCGGATAATTTCTTCTGAAGAAAAAGCCATCCCGATCCGGAGATTGGCAAGTCCCCAAGCTTTAGAGAATGTCTGCATCACAAGAAGGTTGGGATAATTTGCCAATTCGGTCGTAAAACTTTGCTCATCGCTAAAGTCGATATAAGCTTCATCTACCACAACCAATCCTTCAAAGCCTACCAGAATCTCACGGATGGCTTCCCTTTTCATCTTGTTGCCACTCGGGTTATTGGGAGAACAGACAAAAATAATCTTGGTGTTTTCATCTGTTGCTGCAAGGATTTCTTTTGGTCTGAGTTGAAAGTCTTCAGTAAGATTTACCTTTTTGATGGCAATGTCATTGATCGAGGCTGAGACCTCATACATCCCATAAGTAGGAGGAAGCAAAATGATATTGTCTATTCCCGGCCTGCAAAAGGCGCGCATCAACAGGTCAATGGCTTCGTCGCTACCATTTCCAAGGAAAATCTGCTTGGGAGAAACCCCTTTGATCACGGCCAATTTGGATTTGATTTCCTGTTGGTAAGGATCAGGATATCGGTTGAAAGCCTCCCCTGTCAGCGATCCATATGGGTTTTCATTGGCGTCAAGAAACACGCCGTCATGACCCGAATATTCATCCCTTGCAGAAGAATAGGGTTTGATGTTTCGGATATGGGGGCGTAATATTTTCTGAATATCAAAAGCCATTACTTTTTCTCTTTTAAATATTTGAGGCGGATACTAACGGCATTCTTGTGGGCATCAAGGAGTTCGTTCGCAGCCATGATTTCCACGGTGGGTCCAAGCTTCTTGATTCCTTTTTCGGTAATCTTTTGGTACGTGATTTTTTTGACAAAACTATCCAAAGATACTCCGCTGTAGTTTTTGGCATAGCCATAGGTAGGCAAAGTATGGTTGGTGCCGGATGCATAATCACCTGCCGACTCAGGTGTGAAGTTTCCAATAAATATCGAACCAGCATTGACAATCTGGGAAACAACAAAATCCTCGTTTTCAACACAGATGATTAAATGCTCTGGTGCATAGTCGTTGATCAGCTCGATGGCATTTTCTTCTTTACCCATGATCACAGCTACTGAGTTGTCCAAAGCACGCTTGGCAATGTCTTTTCGTGGCAGATTTTCCAATTGTTCTTCCATTTCTTTGAGCACTTTTTTGGTTACTTTTTCGGAGCTCGCCACCAATATCACTTGAGAATCCACGCCATGTTCTGCTTGTGAAAGTAAATCCGCAGCGACAAAGGAAGGAATTGCAGAGCTGTCGGCATATACCAACACCTCAGAAGGTCCAGCCGGCATGTCGATGGCGACTCCTTTTTTGGTGGCCAATTGCTTTGCGGCTGTGACATATTGATTGCCTGGTCCAAAAATCTTATCCACTTTGGGAACGGATTCTGTACCGAAAGTCATTGCGGCAATGGCTTGCGCCCCACCTGCTTTGACGATTTTGTCAATTCCGATTAGGTCTGCTGTGAATAATATAGCAGGATGGATATTCCCTTCTTTGTCCGGTGGGGTACAGATAACGATTTCTTCGCAACCTGCAAGATTCGCGGGGATACCCAGCATCAACACTGTTGAAAACAGCGGTGCCGTTCCGCCGGGAATATACAGCCCCACCCTTTGGATCGGCACAGATTTTCGCATGCAGGTCACCCCTTCCATTACTTCCATGACGAGGTCAGGCTGAGCCTGGGCAGCATGGAATTTTTCGATATTTTCTTTTGCCACCAAAATGGCTTCCTTTAGTTTTGGATCTATTTGCTCCCGTGCTTTTAGCACTTCTTCGTTGCTGACCAGTAAAGTTTTAATGGTGACATGGTCATACTCCAAAGCAAATTTTTTCAAAGCCTTATCCCCCATTCTGCTGACTTTGCGCATGATCGGCTTGACAATTTTGTCAATGGCTTTGGTCTTTTGAATTGGCCTCTGCAAGGCCTTGGTCCATTCAGACCTGGTGGGGTTGTATATGGTTTTCATGGAAAATGATTCAAATGGTTGTAATTGTTGTAGTGGTTGTCTGCTTCGCGTTGTCAGGTTGTCAAGTTGTCGAGTCCGTCACCCTGAGGCACGAAGGGTCCAATTTTTTATGGTTGTAATGGTTATAGTAGTTGTAATGGTTATCTGCTTCGCGTTATCAGGTTGTCAAGTTGTCGAAAGGTACTTCCAAAATACTCACGGCATTACTTCTCCCATCTGGTCTCGCTCCTCTTTTTTCTCAAATCTCCAGTCTTGTGTCTAGCGTCTTGAATCTTGTGTCTTCTTTAAACAACCATCTTTTCAATCGGTACAACCAAAATCCCCTCGGCACCTGCTGCACGGAGGCCTTCGATGTTTTCCCAAAACTGGTCTTCGCTCAATACCGAATGCACAGAGGACCAACCTTCTTCTGCCAATGGCAGAATTGTTGGACTTCTCATTCCTGGAATCAGGGCGATGATTTTGTCCAAAGAAGCGTTAGGGGCATTTAGAAGAACGTATTTGTTGCTTTTCCCTTTTTGGACAGCATTCATCCTAAAGAGCAATTTGTCCACGATTGCTAATTTTTCTTCAGAAAGAGATTTATTACCGATCAGGACGGCTTCGGATTTGAAGATTTCCTCCACTTCTTTGAGTCCGTTCATCATCAGCGTCGAACCCGAACTCACAATATCACAGATGCCTTGTGCCAAACCTATACTTGGTGCAATCTCTACAGAACCGCTGATTTCATGGATTTCGGCTGATATATTTTGGGATTTGAGGTAGTCACCAAGAATCTTTGGGTAGGAAGTAGCAATGCTTTTTCCATCAAAATATCTCACCCCTTCATATTCTTCCCCTTTGGGAATGGCGAGAGAAAGACGGCACTTGGAAAAACCCAATTTCTTCAGAACAAGTACATCCTTGTCTTTTTCAACCAATTCATTTTCACCCACAATACCAAGGTCCGCTACGCCGTCAGCGACATAACCAGGGATGTCATCATCTCTCAAAAAGAGAAATTCAATCGGGAAATTGGTAGAAGTAGACTTGAGTTTGCCTGTACCGTTATAGAATTTGATGCCACATTCCTTGATGAGGCTAAGAGAATCTTCACTTAATCTGCCGCTTTTTTGTACGGCTATTCGGATAATTGAATTCATGGGTGCAATATACGTTTAGTATCAAAATGCCAATAAGAATTTTGGATGATAGGGCTGTAAAGATATACCAACAGCCGTCCGCGGGCGATATGTCAAAAATTTCCTCCTTAGGAGGAATGATGCAAATGATGCACCCCACAGAGGATTGTGGGAATAGAAAAAGAAGCGCTATAGAAAGTCTTTCTGCTCATTGCGGAGGCAAAGTTAATACAGGCTTTTTAACTAGCAAGAAGGCGGGATTGTTTTTTTGAATGAGTAACGATGACCAAAAAATTCCGGTAGGTTCATTCTCCTCACTTACCTTGAAAATCAGCCATTTATCCAAATTCGATAGTTTTCTTGGGCAATAATGGTGTGATTATGTATTTGAAAAGTGGATGCAAATAAATTTCTGAATGCAAGAAACAAAAGCCGAGAAGCGAGAAAAGTCGCAGTAAGCAGTTTTCAGTGAGCAGAACCACAGAACTTGACAACCTGACAACGCAAAGCAGATAACCTTTCAACCAATTCCAACCCAACATACACCATGAAAAAAAACCTATTGACCGCTGTGATCTTTGCAGGATTGGTCCTCTGCACACTTACTCCTTCCTTTGCCCAATACGATAGGGTAGCTATGGACAGGGAATATATCATTTCCTTGACATCACGTTGGACAGGAGAGCGGCTGCCGGATGGAAGGCCTTTTGTTTCCGATGAATTATTGGAAAGGCTTAAAAGCGTGGTTTTGACCCACGCTTGGGGAGGATTGCGCAGCCATAAGTTCAATAATCAGTACCAAGGTGATTGGATGATGATCAATCCCGACAAAAACACCATCATGACAGGAAGGGCAGTGACTGCACAATATATGCCTCAGCGTCCTGATTTTGGGGATCTGATCCGGGAAGTGGGTTTGGCAGAGGGACATGGCGAAAAAGCCCAATCCAATGTTTGGCCGATCGAAATGCTGAAAGACGGTGATGTCTATGTGGCTGACGGATTTGCCAAAGTCGAGCAAGGGACACTTATCGGAGACCGATTGGCCAATTCGATTTATGCCAAGACGAAGCGTGGTGTCGTATTTTATGGAACAGTAAGAAATATCCAAGAGATCAAAAAGGTGGAAGGATTTAATGGTTGGATTCTGGGTGATCATCCTTCTTCCCTTGCTGAAGTCATGTTAACCTCCATCAATGCCCCGATCAGAATCGGGGATGTGACTGTTTTGCCGGGTGATGTGGTATTTGCTAGCCCTTACGGCACACTTTTCTTTCCGGCCTACCTTGTAGCCGAGATTGTCCTCAATGCCGAAATCAGCAACCTGCGCCATACTTATGGCATTATGCGCAACAAGGCTGGTGATTGGACGACAGGTCAGATCGACAGCAATTATTCAGAACAGATGAACAAAGAGTTTTATGATTACCTCAGAAACCTTCCTGACAACAAATTGCCTATGCCAAGGGCTGAATTGAATGCATTTTTGGAAGCAAGAAAAGATCGGAATATCGGAGGATAAAATTTTGATTAAATGGAAGTTTGTGAGTATACAAACTTGGGCAAGAAGAAAAAAAAATAAGGATTGGAGATGGGGAATCCCCACCTCTAATCCTTCACCCACTTAACCACAAACTACTTAAATTACCTCTGTACAATCGGAGCTCTCACAGATTCCAATAATTCTCCCACAGGACCAACCACATCAGCAGAGGTAATTCCTGCCTGCGCAGCACCTTCTACTACTGCCTGTATAAACAAATCATAATCGGCATTGTTGATTTTTCCTGTCATCCTGCCGTTTCTTGCAGGATCGTGCGCTGCTGACATACTCAAACCTGAATACATGAAATTCTTTGAACCGGTTGCCTCTGCAAGAAATTCCGAGAAATCCATCACCAACATATTCAGTCCGGTAGTCTGACCTGCACCGACTTCAGTCAGCAATACTGTAAAATAAGGTTGCAAAGCATCATATTTTCCACCTTCATTGGTGGCAATGGTAGTCACGGTATTAATGACGACTGTTCTCAGATTGAGAAAACCCTGCTCCACCGTTTGACCGGAATTAAGCGGATCGGCTACTTTCATTTCTCCACCCAGCTTGGTTGCATAAAAAGAAGTGTCGGGCGGCTCGGGCATTTCATCCTCATCGCAAGAGGAAAATCCCAAGGAAAATACTGACATTGCGGCTAATAGCCATACTTTTGACTTTTTCATAGTTTTAATATTTGGTTTAGTTTTCAAATGATTTTTGAAAGAAGGTTCCGAGCTTGTATGTTAAGGAGGTTTTGTCAATAACAGGACAGCTTTGGGTTAACATATCTGCAGGTGGCCGGTACAATTCAGCAGAAAGGGAAAAATTGAAGTTAATTTTATCCACCAGGTCTGAAGCTTGCCAAATTTTGTTATCATATAAGCATACCACATGACCGGAAGTAGCATTTATCCTGAAGTCTTTGATACCCTCAAGTTTTGAAAAATGAGTTTGAATACTGACAGCCTCCAAGGAATCAATACCTTGGGGAAAATCGATCCTGCTCAGGGCAATGCTTGGAATCCATCCTTCTTTTGGCCTGCTGACCTGATAAATGTGCACTGCCAAAACCAACACCAATAAAGCAAAGATGCCAATGACACCGATTATTAATTTTTTCCACATACTTTCTGAAAATTGATTTGTGGTGATATACGATGGGCTGTTTGGGATCGGATTTAGGGGATTGTCAATTTTTTTAATAAAAATTTTCAGAGACAATAAAAAAACCACTTTTCAAATTTTATTTAGTGTTATTATGAAATTTTCGTAATGTTTTGTTATTTTTAGTTTTAAATTAAAAAATCAATGCGCTCACTTATTACAATATTTCTCCTGATTTTCTGTGTTTCCTGTTTCGGCAGTTTCTCTGAAGGCGAAAGGTATTTTCATCAGGCTGATTATGAAAAAGCCATTTCGGAGTTCTCCAAGACACTTTTTCTCAATGTTACCGATGTCAAGTCCCTTCACCTCAGGGCAAGGTCCTATGAAGAATTGGAGGAATTTGACAAAGCGGTCGAAGATTACCAAACCATAATCCACTATGATCCTACTTATGCCCAAGCCTATGCAGGTATAGGGAAACTCTATTGGAAAAAGGAGGATTATAAAAACGCCCAAAAATTCCTGCTCCTTGCAGCCAAGGAGGATGGAAAAGATTATGAAATCCTGTTTTTGTTAGGCCGAGCAATGCTGATGAACAAAGACTATCAAAGTGCGGATGAATTTTTGCAGTTAGCCAAAGAACTTAATCCCTCGGATTCCCGGGTTTATTTTTATCAAGGTATGGCAAGGTCTCAGATCGGGGATATTTTGGGGGCAGCAGGGTCGTTCAATATGTGCCTGAAATATGACCCTGAAAACATAACTGCCAAATACAACCGGGGCTTGATCCTTTTGCTAATTGGGAATCCCGAATGGGCTTTGGAGGATTTTGAAGATGTTTTGAAGGAAAATCCAAACCATATTGAAGCCTTGGCACGAAGAGGGAATGCTAAAATTGATATCGACGATCCTACAGGATGCAAAGATCTTCGAGAAGCGGCTGAAAAGGGAAGCCTTTATGCCAAAATGAACTTGGAGAGGTGTGAGTGATTGGTGTTTGGGTTATTTGGTTATTGGGTTTATTGGTTAACTGTCGCCGTGAAAAAAGACGGGATGCTTTTTCATTTTTTACATAGCCTTTGTATCTAGGATTTTCAGTCGTTCCTACAACCAATGACGTATTTGTCGGGGCCGTCACTCTGAGTGAAGCGAAGAGTCTCTAGTAAAAGAGATCCTTCATCCTTGTGCCTCAGATTCAGGATGACGCAAGACTAAATGTTATCACCTTTCTGTAAATTCCAAATTTTAAACACTCGAGATGAAAAAGAGTAGGTTAATCTTGGTTCTTTATACTTGGTTTAAAGGAACTCGCCTTTTGCTTTACCCCTCTAGTCTCTCTCAAGACCCAAATCTCTCCCTGATCGCATTTTTATAGTTTTCCCTACCCTCTTTAGAAGTAAATAGAAAAAGATACGGCTCAATCAATTCAAGCTCCATCAGGTAAAAAACGCCTTTAATCCACACTCCATCCACCCGGGCATACATGGTATCTGCGGCAAATTCATCGATGATTTTTTGGATATAAACCAATTCAATCAAAGACGGATCAAAGGTATGGATCTGTCCCCCAAAGAAATGTTGTACCCGGAATTCTCCTGATTTTGCACTTTTCAATACCGCATGGGAAAATTTTCCATTGAAAAACAAATAAGAATACTCCCCTACTTCTGCCACTTCCCTGATAAATGGCTGAAGCATAAAATCTTCCGAGGCAAGCAAGTTTTGTATCTCTTCTTGTTTGACCTGCCAATTATCTTTTTCGATTTTCATGGTGTTCTTTGCCCCTCCGCTGACAGTTGGTTTGATGACAATCTGTTCAGTCTTAAAAGTATCAAAACATGCATTAAGATCCGGTATATGGTTTTTGCTGTTGAAAATTGTGGGGACTATTGAAAATCCACGGTCCTCAATTCCTTTTAAATAACGCTTATCAGAATTTTGGATTACCGTATCAATGTCATTTACCATAATGATTCCCAATGATTTGATCCTATGGCACCAATCCAAAAACTCAGCGTACCTATCAAAATAATCCCATGGAGACTTCATGAGAAGATGGGTATATTTTATCCAATCTACCGAAGTGTCAGACCAAACTTCAAAGGAAAAATCGATACCGAGTTCCTTCAGGATCACTTCAAGGATTTTATCTTCATCCTCCACGCCTGTGGTGGCATAAGATCCTCTCGCCTCATAGGTGATTACAGCAATTTTCATGATTTTGGGTGATTTTTTTCGTTGGCAATTATATGTTAATTTTTGCATAAAATCTTCCGGTGCTTACAATTCCATGCTTTTAATCATATTTTTGGTTTTCTAATTTTATGAAGAGAGAAAAACTTGTCATCATCCCCACGTACAATGAACTGGAAAATATCCATGATATCAGTTTGGCTGTCATGGCATTGGAAGGAAAATTCGAGCTGCTGATCATTGATGATAATTCCCCAGATGGTACTGCTGAGGAAGTAAAAAAATTACAAAAAGAATTCCCTGATCGGATCCACCTGATCCAAAGAGAAGGCAAGCTTGGCTTGGGTACAGCTTACCTCGAAGGCTTTCACTATGCATTGGTCAATGGGTATCAATACATTTTTGAGATGGATGCTGATTTTTCACATAACCCTTCCGACCTGATCAAATTGTATAAAGCCTGCTCAGAAGGAGGTTTTGACATGGCGATCGGTTCCCGCTATATTACAGGTGTCAATGTGGTCAATTGGCCGATGGGAAGGGTTTTGATGTCATTTTTTGCGAGCAAGTATGTCCAATTCATCACCGGCATGCCAATCAAAGATGCCACGGCAGGGTTCAAATGCTACACTAGAAAAGTCCTTGAAAGCATCAGACTAGACAGGATCAAATTTATCGGATACGCTTTTCAGATCGAAATGAAGTTTACCACTTGGAAACTTGGATACAAAATCAAAGAAGTTCCGATTATTTTCACCGACAGAACCAAGGGAACATCCAAAATGAACACCCGTATTTTCAAGGAAGCGGTTTGGGGGGTGATTTACATGAAATTTTTAAGCTTTTTCAAAACTTATAAAATCAATCAAACCGAATAGCTTTGATGGGCTGAATGTTGCTGATGAGCATGGCCGGAATGAATAAAACAAGGGTAGTCACCAGAAGTACGGAAGCATTGAGGAGAATGAAAACAGGCCAATTCCAAGATATTGGCACAAAGGTCATATAATAACTAGCAGGGTCTAAAGCTATCCACTGAAATTTTTGCTGGATCAACCCAAAGCCGAAAGCGATGGCATTTCCGATCAGCAATCCTCTGCCGATGATCCTGACTCCATTCCATACAAAAATCTTCCGGATCTGCTTGTTGGTAGAACCCAAGGCTTTCAATATCCCGATCATCTGCGTTCGCTCCATGATGAGGATAAACAATATGGAAACCATATTAAATGCAGCTACGAATAGTATCAGACCAAGAAATATATACACATTATTGTTGAGCAAAATAAGCCAATCAAATATCTCGATGTATTTATCAGTGACTTTGATCAGTTTGAGGTCAAAGTCCAGAGAATTGTAAATGGGTTCGGCCATTTCTTCCAGCTTTTT
The DNA here is from genome assembly GCF_024813435.1 of Aquiflexum gelatinilyticum. Classification (NCBI taxonomy): domain Bacteria; kingdom Pseudomonadati; phylum Bacteroidota; class Cytophagia; order Cytophagales; family Cyclobacteriaceae; genus Aquiflexum; species Aquiflexum gelatinilyticum. The sequence goes on along the minus strand of NZ_JANAEZ010000012.1, from coordinate 155,176 downwards.
ATCGTCATTTACAAAAACCTCAAACCCACCTACCTGATCTTCTGACCATCCATTGAGGTTTCGGATTGTCTGTATGTCGCCGATGATGATTTTATCATCGAAGTTTTCCAGGAAGGTTTCATATAATCCGACGATTTCAAATCTTCTGAACCTTGGAGGTTCTTGCACAAAGTACATGGTAATCCTTTCCCCTACCTCCAGTTTAAGTTTATCAGCTATTTTGCGACTGACAAGGATCTCATTGGAAGCTGCAGAATCTGAAAATTGGATAAACCTTCCCTCAATGATGGAATTCTGAAAACCCATGGTATCAAAGTCCGGTCCGACCCCTTTCATCAAAACTCCCTCCACTTCTTCGTCTCCTTTTAAGAGACCGGGTTTATGGGCATAAACCTGCACATGGCTTATGAGGCTATTCTTCGTATGTTCCTTATAAAAATCAGAATTCTTGGAAGTGGGACTTTCCTCAAAGGTATTGCCTGAAACAAACTTTTGGACTTGATAATGTCCGGTAAATGAAAAAACTTTCTCGGAAATTTTGTCCTGAAAACCTTCCAAAATCATGAATGAACCCAATGACACTGCGATTCCGATGGCCACGGATGCCACAGCGATACGATGGATTGTCCCGGTAAAACCGCCTGTCCTCTTAAAACTGATTCTTTTGGCAATGAAATAGGAAAGGTTCAATGATTTTGCTTATTTGGTTGAAATTCTACCGCAAAGTAACTATGAAGCCATTCAAAATAATCATACTTGCCACATTTTTCCTTCAGAGTCCGGCATTTTGCAAAACAAAAACCCAGCCTGACCCAATACTGCAGTCCATTGCCCAAAACCCTATCCTTCCCGCAGCAGATCAACCGGATGTTTACCTGCCACTTTTGAAGGGGAAAAAGGTAGGTTTGGTAGTCAATCAGACTTCCATCCTTACTTCCAAAAATAACATCCACCTCGTTGATTTTTTGATGTCTCAGGGGATTGAAGTGGTCAAGGTTTTTGTCCCCGAACATGGATTCCGGGGAGATGCCGATGCCGGAGAAGTGGTCAATTCTGAGATTGATAAGCGCACCGGATTGCCGATAGTATCGCTGTATGGAAACAATAAAAAGCCCTCTGCCGAAACATTAAAGGATATTGATGTCCTCGTCTATGACTTGCAGGATGTCGGTATCAGGTTTTATACCTACATCAGCACCATGCATTATGTGATGGAAAGTGCAGCAGAAAACAAAAAGCCAATGTTGATTTTTGACAGGCCCAATCCCAACGGTAACTATATCGATGGCCCTGTTCTCAAAAAAGGATATGAAAGCTTTGTAGGCATGCATCCCATTCCTGTGGTCCATGGACTGACTGTAGGGGAATTGGCACAGATGATCAATGGTGAAGGATGGCTCAAGGGCGGAGTAAAAAGCGATATTCAAGTCATTCCTGTCAAAAACTGGAATCATGATATTCCTTACAGCCTTCCGGTAAAACCCTCCCCAAATCTTCCCAACGATACTGCCATCCGCCTATACCCTACGCTGTGTTATTTTGAAGGGACGGATGTCTCTTTAGGAAGAGGCACCTATTTTCCATTTCAGGTATATGGCTATCCAGATCCCAAGTTCGGGGATTTCACCTTCACTCCTGTAAGCATCGATGGCATGTCCAAGACTCCACCCCAACAGGATAAAAAATGCTTTGGTAGGGATTTGAGAAATGAACCACTGACCCATCAGTTTACTTTGAAATACCTTTTGGAGGCTTATGAAATTTCTGGGAAGAAGGAAAAATTCTTCAACAACTTCTTTGACAAATTGGCCGGAAGTGACAAACTGAGAAAGGATATTTTGGCCGGAAAAACCGAAGCTGAAATCAAAGCATCCTGGCAGGAAGATCTTGAAAGTTTCAAAAAATCCAGAAATAAATATTTGATTTATTAAATTTCACCAAAAATCAAAGTCATCTTTCCCTGCATTAAAGATTCAGGTTGCGTAAATTTAATCCGTTCATCCAGGCCGGGAACCTGTTGTTTTAACTTGGGTTTTTGATTTTGTGATGCACATTTTAATCATTTGTAATTTTTACCTAAATCAAAAAATCATGGTACACAAATTAAGATTGCTCGTTATTCTTGGATTGTTAGCGACATTTTCAGTTCTCGTTTCCTGTAATGATGATGACGAACCAAAAGTATCCCCAATCGTCGGCACATGGAATTACGATTCCTATAAGTTGGACATTACTGTTGACGGACAGGACCTGCTCACCTATCTAGTTCAGGTAATGGGCCTCACGCAAGAGGAGGCCATTTTCGCAAAGGCGTTTTTTACCGCTTCTCTTTTTGAAGATAGTGATCTTGAAGGCACGACTTTTACATTCAATGCCGATGGTACATATTCTGTAAAAAATGGAGGGGTTGAAGAGGATTCAGGAACATATCAGGTTCAAAACAACAATACCAAATTAGTGTTGACTTCATCTGATGATGGAACGGTCCAGGAATTTGTAATCGAAACACTGACTAGTAACCGTATTATCGTCTCTTTTGAAGATTCTTTCGAAGAAGATATCAATGAGGATGAAACCTTGGAAGAGGTGGGATTGGATTTTGAATTGACTATGGTGAAATAAAAAAAAATCCAAAAAAAGAGCCCTGAAGAAAATCAAGGCTCTTTTTTTGTCCCTAAGGATGACTAGATAAGAAAATTTATACACCTATCAGAGAACTTATTATTACCTCACCTCCCAAAAATACTCCCTGTCAAAAATTCTGGAATAGATAAATATTGGAACCTGCTCTCGATATGGTAACAAATCTCTGAAAACCTCCTGCTGGGTGGCATGGGCCTCCATCATGCTGACCAAGGTGGAGAAATAAGACGTGGTCTTTACAGAAAAATCCGGCACAGGTAATCCGGGACCTTCTTTAGGATAATTTCTTTGAAAGCCCGGAGCAATCTTTAAGGCTGTTTCAATCTGTTTTGGAGAAAGTGTTACCTGAAACAGTTTTTTGACCGAAAACCCTTTAGTGTTTTTATTTTCTAGGAAAACCTCTTCCATCGCTTTAGAAACCATCCTGTGGTCGGGATGTCCATAAAGTCCCAATTGACTGTCGTAACTGATTACATAATCAGGCCGGTACTTTTGGATCATTTCCACCGCTAAGGTTTTGAAAGTATCTAAAGGCAGGTTTTTGAGACTGCTGTCCGGAAAATCAAACATTTCCAATGCCTTAGCTCCTAGGATTTGGGAAACTTTTTTCATTTCTAGGGCTCTTGCCTGTCCAAGTTCTTCCTGTGCCACCAATCCCCCTGTCGGCCCTGCTTCGCCTTTGGTCAGGTAAACCATCACTAAGTCATGACCTTGCTTTCGCAAATCAAGCAAAGTGCCACCCACTGCAATTTCGTCATCCGGATGGGCAAAAAACACCATAACTTTTTGCGGTTCTACTTCTTGAATAAGATGGCTTTTTAGAGGGATATCTTTATTATGAAGCAAAGATCTCCCCCACCAAATCATTCCCGACCCCAAAGCCACAATGATTAGTATAACTACAAGCAGTATTATTCCCAAACTTTTCAAAAATCCTCCTTCAAGGTAGCAAGGTAGCTGACCAAATCCCTGATTTCTCGCCTGCTTAGGATGGCTTTCATATCAGGCATACTTGAGGCAGCCATCTTTTGGGTTTTGATATCTTTCTTTTGGATCAAGGTATCGGGTTGATTTCCCATCTTGACCAAAAGAGTTGAATTGGTCTCATTTTCAAGGATGCCATTGACGGTTTTTCCATTATTCAACTCCACCATCACGATACCATATCCCGGAGCAATCCTTTTGCTTGGATCTATGAGCGATTCCAAAATCTCCTGTCTGCTTAGCTTTCTGCCAACGCCGTTCATACTCGGACCAACAGTCGCTCCCATATCGTCATAAGCATGACAGCGCATGCACTGTCCTGTCTGGGATTGGAAAAATATTCCACGCCCTTTGATTTCATCCCCGCCGTTTAAGCTACTCTGATAAGATGCCAAAACATCCCCTTTCCACAAAGCATCAGCTGCTTTTTGGTAGCCCTCCGCGAGTGATGGATCTTTGGATAATTCTACGGATTCGGATAATTCCAACAAAATATCTGTCGGGAGTTTGCCAGCTGCCATTTGAGTAAAGAGTCCATCAAAAATAGATTTGGTATTCTCTACCGGCAATTTCCCTAAAGCCACCAAAGCCGCCTGCTTTTCTTCGGTAGTCCTTTTTTCAATGATTTCGTTCAATAGTTTAACTTTCAATGCCTTATCCAAATCCAATTGTTCCAATAGACTCAAGCCTGCTACCCTAACTGATTTATCTGAATCAGCAATTGCTTTTTCAATACCGGCAGCTGTGTTGTGCGCGTTCATTTTGGCAAGTGCCTGAATGGAGGCCACTCGGACTTCAGGAGATTTGTCAGATTGGATCAATGCAAAAAGCTTATCCGAACCATCCTGGATTCCGAGCCTTCCGATTGCATTGATGGCTGATATTTTCAATCCGTTTTCTTTTTCGTCCAACAACTGAAGCAAAGGGGAAGCTGAGGCAGTCCTAACCAATGTTCCATCCCTTGTCACTTCGCCACGGTATCTTCCATCTACCCTGTCCAATACCGATGGTTTAGTCCAAGTCCCCAAAGCATCAATGGCTTCCTTCCTCAGCTCCAAAGGAGCGGAAGGATTGGAGATATAAGCGATGAGATTTTGCATGGACTTTTCTGTACCTATTCTCAAATTGGCACTGATGGCCCTTCTGATAAGTGGCTCATTTGAAAATTTGGTGGTTACCAAAAGGTCTCCCAAAGCCGGCAATGCTGCTTCAATTGAAAAATCATCATTGATTGCTCTTGCCGCTTCGGTTACAATGTATTCGTTTGGATCTTTTAGGAATTGCTGAATTCCCGGATGGCCCAATCTTCTCAAAGCCAAAACTGCACCTAGTCGGACCGCATTACTAGGTTCTCCTGCCAATGCTACCAACTCATCAGGTTGGTTCAATCTTGCCAAAGCCAAAGAAGCTGCATGTCTGATATAGGCATCTTCATCATTATTATTGTCAAGCAATCCGATCAAAGAAGTGGTAGCGGGCGTATATCCGATTCTACCTATTGCTTCTGCGCCAAAAAATCTTGCTCTTGGATATTCATCCACCAAAAGTGCCAACAAAAACTCTCCTGCATCTTTGTATTTGATATCACCCATCCATTTGGCAGCCTGGGCACGGATCTCTGGATCGCTGTCCTTTAAAAGTGAAATCAGCGGCTTGGCATATTTCATGTCATCCATTCTGGCTATTTGGCTCGTTCCTACGATGGCATGGATCCTTGCTATCTGATTGGTCTTTTGGTTCATGACTTTTTCAAAAACCTTTGCCCCTTTCTCACCCCTTTTTGCCAGTTCAAACTGGGCCTTTCTTCGGATCCTGTCATCTTCATAATAAAGATGTCCTTCCAATTCCTGATCGGACATTTTGGGATAATCCAAAGTGATCAACCTTTGGGTTTCTTTTCTTGCCGCCCAGTTTTGACCTTCGTTGTCATCCAGTTTCCAGATTCTTCCATAATTTTTGCTTCCCCATCCATTGATCCAATCGGCCACATACAATGCCCCATCCGGTCCAAAATCTATTCCCGATGGCAAGACACCTGATTGGATCAACTCTGTTTTTGCAAGCTCAAATGAAGCACCCTGAGGTTTCAGCTGAAAGGCATGGATACCCGATCGTGCCGGATTGCCTACAAATTCGACCACAAAAAAGTGCTGCTTCCACCTTTCTCCCAAAGCTGTTCCGGGATTATAAACCATTCCTGTTGGGCCATTGACATAATTGATGATACATGGCGTAATGTAGGCAGCCTGACCCTCGTGTCTTGGCTTGTACATGTTTTCATCCATCCAGACTTTGTAGGTATTATTATCCGGGTCTCTGTATTTCCCAAACTGCCAATTGATCCTCCAACCTGTATCAGAACCATTGACCAAGTAAACCAATCGCTCACTTTCTCCTCTATGGTCACCATCATTATCAACCGAAATCAGGTTATTGTATTCATCCCAGGTAAACTCATGGGTATTTCTTACACCCATCGCAAACACCTCAAAATCACTTCCATCAGGATTGGCACGTACCACAACCCCCCTGTTTGGATAATTCCATTCGACACCGTCTTGGTCTGTTCCATGAAATCCAATATCGCCTATTCCCCAATAAATCCTTCCATCAGGGCCTACTTTGGCTCCTGACATACCATGAGAACCGAATCCCACATGCACGCCATATCCATTTGAAATAGAAGTTTTCTTATCAATCAGCCCATCGCCATTGGTATCCTGCAACCTCCAAAAATCAGGAGCTACACCCAAAAAAACATCATTTTCATGCACCGTCACCGCCAAAGCAAGATCTGTCTCTTCTTCATGGAAGTCATACACTATCCGCTGGGACCAATCTGCCAAGCCATCCCCATTGCTATCCTTTACTTTATAAATACTTTCTTTCTCTACCGTCAGGTCTTTCCAGTCATAAGACCCATCCCCGTTCAAATCCTTCAACCACTTGTTTTCGCCACTTCTTTCGGGAGCAAATTCTTTTCTTAAAAAGGCTTTCCTATCAGCCACACTTTGCCAGCTGATGGATTGAATTTCCCAATTCTGATGTCCGCGGATATCAAATTCTGACTGGCCCAAGCGCTCGGAACTGACATAATACAAAGTGCCATCATCCGTCATTTTGATCGAAACCGGATCGATAATCATGGAATCCACTGCCCAAAGTTTCATTGAAAGCCCTTCAGCCAAAGTCGGAGTAACAGTAGATTCAATCTCGGAAGCTCTTTTTTTGACCTCTTCATGATCCATTTGGGTGATCTGAAGGTCGACAGGGGTCTTTTCTTTACAGGAAAAAACAACCAAAGAGGTGAGCAAAATCGGGGTAAAAAGGTTTTTTAAAATAGAAACAGGTTTCATAGGTATCAATTGGGTTTTTTGATTGAATACAGGGGATAATTTACCAAAAATGTTGAGGCGATTCCTATTATTTTGATGATCGGCTTAAGGATTTTTTTTTGATTGGACCAATTTCCCTACTTTCAATTTCCAATCAAAAACCGTCAAATCCATGCCTGTTCTTTCTGATATCACCTCTCCTACCCTTTTGCTTGATGAAAAAATCTGCCGACACAATCTTCAAGTAATGTCGGAAAAAGCCAAAAGAAACGGGAAAAAGCTCGTCCCTCACTTTAAAACCCCACAATCTCACCTGGTAGGAAAATGGGCCATGGAATATGGCATCAGAGAAATCACCGTTTCCTCCATCAAGATGGCAGCATACTTTTGTGGGCAAGGTTGGGACAACATCCACATCGCATTTCCTTTTAATCCTCTAGAAACCAAAAACCTGAGCGACCTTGCCAAAAACCAGTCATTATCGGTGCAGCTTATCAATGAGGCAGTCACCGAAAAACTCGCAAAGGAACTTGAAAACCCTGTAGGCTTTTTTATTGAAATAGATGCAGGTTATGGCCGTACCGGAGTAGAGGTATCAGATTTTGGATTGATAGAGGCTATTCTTCGAAAAGCAAAAAGCACTGACAAACTCAAATTCAAGGGATTCTATCTACATGCCGGACATTCTTATTATGAAAAAGACATTCAAAAATTATATGAGCAAACCCGTGCTGCGTTAGGCATGCTAAAGAGCAAATACCGGTCAGAATATCCCGATCTAATCACCAGAACTGGAGATACACCGGGCTGTTCGGTGATTGAGGATTTTGGGGATATTGATGAGCTGGGACCAGGCAACTTTGTGTTTTATGACTTGATGCAGGTGGCCTTGGGTAGCTGCAAAAGAGAGGATGTCGCCGTTGCTTTGGCTGTTCCTGTGGTCGATATCAAAAGAGAAAGAAAAGAAATCCTGATTCATGGTGGCGGCGTCCATCTTGCCAAAGATGTTCTGTCCGAACCTGATGGAGGGAAAAATTTTGGTGAAGTGGTCTACCTGACGGAAACAGGTTGGAAAATCCCTTCACAGCGGTCTTTTTTAAAAAGTATTTCACAGGAGCATGGCATCATCAAGGCATCTGACGAATTGTTATCCCATATAAAAGTCGGAGACTTACTTGGTATTCTTCCGATTCACAGCTGCATGACTGCGGATTGTATGAAGGGATACACCACAATAAACGGACAGAAAGTCGATCACGCAGAGGGGTAAAAAAATTGTGAACCTTCTTATAGGCAACTCTCTATATTATTTCAAAAATCAACAACCAAAAAAAAGGGGTGGTTTTATAAAACCACCCCTTTTTTTATTTCTCATAACCGAGGACTTTCATCATGCTGTCACTTGTTTGCTCAGCTGCAAAAAGCCAATGCTTGATGCTTCCGTTGGTTTCCCGATCTATAATCACATGCTTAGGTGCAGGAATAAGGCAATGTTGGATCCCGCCATACCCGCCAAGAGACTCTTGATAGGCGCCCGTGTGGAAAAATCCTATGTACTGCTTTCTGCCTTCTTCTATTTTTGGGAGATAAATATTGTATTGGTGCGCCTCAGAGTTATAATAATCCATGCTGTCGCAAGTCAATCCGCCGAGCGAAATATTGTGGTATTCCTCATCCCAATTATTCACGGCGAGCATGATGTATTTTTGGTTCAATCCCCAACTGTCCGGCAATTGGGTGATGAAACTACCATCTATCATATACCAAAGTTCCTTGTCATTTTGGAGTTTTTCATCCAAAATAGAATAGAGCACCGCTCCGCTTTCTCCAACAGTATAGCTTCCGAATTCGGTGAAAATGTTAGGTTCGTCTGTGTGGTTTTTAGCACACATCCACTTTATGTTTTTGACAATCTGCTCTGCCATATATTGGTAGTCATAATCAAAAAACACATTGGTTTTGATCGGCCAACCGCCACCGATGTCCATGGTATCCAAGGAAGGGGCCACCTTTTTCAAGTCCACATATTTTTGGATAAATCTTGTCAATTCGGACCAATAGTAAGCTGTATCCTTTATTCCTGAATTAAGGAAAAAGTGGAGCATTTTGAGGGAGACATTTGGATTGTTTTTGATTTTCTCCTCATAGAGTGAAATGATGTCATTGTACCTGACTCCAAGCCTAGAGGTATAAAACCCAAATTTCGGTTCTTCATCCGCAGCGATCCTGATTCCTACCTGAAATGGAACTTTGACATGTTCCAAATAATAATCTATCTCCCCAAGGTTATCCAAAATGGGCACACAGTTGACAAAACCATCATTGAGCAACTCAGTGATGTATTGCTTATAAAGCTGCCTTTTGAATCCATTGCATACGATAAAAGTATCCTTGGTGATCAATCCCTGCGCGTACAGATTCCTGACCAAAGGAATGTCAAAAGTAGAAGATGTCTCTATGTGGATGTCATTTTTCAATGCTTCATTCAATACAAAGCTGAAATGAGACGACTTGGTACAATAACAATAAGTATACTTTCCCTTGTAATTATGCTTTTCGATGGCATTGCCAAAAAAAGTCTTTGCATTCTGAATGTTTTCAGAAATCTTCGGAAGATAAGTAAGCTTTAAAGGAGTTCCGTAGGTTTTGATGATTTCCATGAGATTGACACCGTTGAAGTGTAACTCATTGTTTTCTACATTAAATTCTTTGGTAGGAAAGTCAAAAGTCTGTTGGATCAGGTCGATGTATTTATTCATTTCAAATCAGGGTATGGAAAATTAAAACCGCAGCGTAAAATTTGCTTTTAATATTGGCAATTCAAATGAAAAAAGGGGAAAATCCATATGGACCTTCCCCTTTCCAACAAATTTAATCGGAGAGAACTATTTTGCGAAAAACTCATTTCGAAGCAGTTGGCCTTCCGCTTCAAATGACTTTTGGTTTTCAATTATTTGTTTCAGGATACTTTTAAACCTGATTTCCTCTGAAATCACCTTGGTGATTTTTGCAAAATATTGAGCAACAGACAATTTATCTGCAGTGTAGAACTTCAAAGTGTAAGAATTCAATTCCCTTTCAAATTCCAATATCACGCCTTTTGGTTGACCAATACTGATCAATCCATTGAATAACCCTCTTAATCCTTCAAAATCAAAAGCAAGCTTAAAATAAAGAACCTGAAAACTCTTGTTTGCTTCAGGAAAATTCGGGAAATGAAAAGAACCCTGACCTGTCAATTCTACCATCTCACTTGCCATTATCATGTCTACAACATTTACTGCAGTGTTAAGGATTTTAGTTCTTTTAGATACACCTTTAAAAGTGAATGACTCTTGAACTAGGGCTTGCTGGGTAGAGATTTGAGAGGCCATGTGATGATGTTTTTTCTTTTTGAATGCGGTTTATTCAAAACCATGCTTCAAATATAAATAGCGGATTTTAATTATCCTAATTAGTCTATCATTTTTATAGGGTATTAAATTGATGATTAATTTTTTTACAAGCGTCATAATTTTAAATTTATTGCTGTTTTTTGTGGTTTTTAAATTAATTGACCTCTTGATTGAAATTTTTCAACATAAAAGATGAAAAATATTTGAAAACAGGATGTATATTTTTCTTGTTTAAAGCCTAAAAACAAGCTTAATTCGACCCTCTATTTATACCTAGACAAATTCACCCAATGTCTAACTCAATCAAAACTTATTTTACTTCAGTTGGCCAAAGTTTCCCAATTGGCCCAAGCATATCGCCTGAAGGAGTCAATTTTTGTCTTTTCTCAAAAAATGCGATTTGGGTGGAATTGTTGTTTTTCAACGATGTAGCTGATATTGAACCTAGTCATGTTTTTCGACTTGACTCCGCAAAAAACAAAACCTATCATTATTGGCATATTTTCATTGCAGGAGTCAAAGCAGGCCAACTTTATGGCTACCGCATCCATGGACCATTTGAACCAGCAAAGGGGCACAGGTTTGACTCTTCCAAAGTTTTGGTGGATCCCTATGCAAAGTCATTGGCTGTTCCACCTCAATTTAACAGAAAAGCGCTCAGCAAATTTGGAAAAGAGGATGCCCAATCACTGAAAAGCGTGATCGTGGATTTGGGATTGTATGATTGGGAAGGAGATATCCATCCTAGAAGAGCTTTCTCCTCCACAGTAATCTATGAAATGCATGTCGGTGGATTTACCAAAAATCCAAACTCAGGAGTTGCGCCGGATAAACAGGGGACTTTTGCAGGGCTGATTGAAAAAATCCCTTATCTCGTAGAGCTCGGAATCACGGCGGTTGAATTATTGCCTGTTTTTCAGTTTGATGTGCAGGATGCCCCCGAAGGCAAAACCAACTACTGGGGATATAGTCCGATTTCGTTTTTTGCACCGCATCAGGGTTACAGTACCGATCCGGAAAACCCCTTAAAGGTTTTGGATGAATTCAGGGATATGGTCAAAGCCCTCCACCGTGCAGGCTTGGAAGTCATTATGGATGTGGTATTTAACCATACATCAGAAAACCACGAAGAAGGACCTACATATACCTTTCGGGGGATAGACAACAGCATCTATTATATCCTCGACAATGACAAATCCAAGTACAAAAACTATTCAGGAACCGGCAATACCCTAAATGCCAATCAATCCATCGTCCGAAAGATGATCATTTCAAGCCTTCACTTCTGGGTGAGGGATATGCATGTGGATGGATTTAGGTTTGACCTTGCTTCTATCTTGTCAAGGGACGAAAAAGGCAATCCCATAGAAAATGCCCCGATCCTTTGGGACATTGAATCAGATCCGATTTTGGCCGGCACCAAGCTGATCGCAGAAGCTTGGGACGCTTCGGGCTTGTACCAAGTGGGTAATTTCACAGGAGACAGCTGGAAAGAATGGAACGGGAGATTTAGGGATGATGCCCGCAGTTTCCTCCGTGGAGACAAAGGAAAAGTAGGGGATTTCGTGACCCGTCTGATCGGTAGCCCTGACATGTATGAATCCAAAAACAGGGAATTGGAGCAAAGCATCAATTTTGTCACTTGCCATGATGGATTTACCTTGAATGACCTTGTTTCCTATAATATCAAACACAACATGGCCAACGGTGAAAATAACCGTGACGGTCACAATGACAACCTCAGCTGGAATTGCGGAGTGGAAGGTCCTACTGATAATCCCAAGATCTTGGCACTTCGCAATAGACAGATCAAAAATTTCTTCACAGTAACCTTATTGTCATTGGGTGCACCGATGATATTGATGGGAGATGAAATCCTACACACCCAACAAGGCAATAACAACGCGTATTGTCAAGACAATGAACTCACTTGGTTTGATTGGGATCTAGTTGAGAAAAATGCAGACATATTCAGGTTTGTAAAAATCCTGATCAAAAAACGGTTATTGAGAGAAACTTCCCAATCCAATTTTAATATGAGCCTCAAGGAGTTGCTCCTGCAGTCAAAAATCCAATGGCACGGTGTCAAACTCCATCAGCCCGACTGGTCTCCTTCCTCGCTGAGCATTGCCATGACCATTTTGTCTCTCAATAGGAAAATGGCCATGCACTACCTGATCAACTCCTATAATCAGGATTTAACATTTGAAATCCCAAAAACCATTGATGCCAAAAAAGTAAGCTGGAGAAGATGGATCGATACCAGTTTTGAAAGTCCCAAAGATATTTGCCTTTGGTCAGATGCCAGCAATCACATTGAAAATTCATATTTGGTCAAATCCCATTCTATCGCCATCCTTTTTACCAAAATCGAATAAGCCTTCTGTTTTTTTATCAAAAGGAAAATTGGATTGACGAAGTAAATTAACAATTTCAAAAAAATGGTTTTTGGAGTAAGTTCAAGGCTTTTTCCAAAACATCATCCTCTTTGGCAAAACAAAATCTCAATAATTTGTGGTCTGTTTTGTCATGGTAAAACACCGAAACAGGAATACTTGCAACCCCCAATTCTTTGGTCATTCTGATCGCAAGGTCATAGTCTGATTCTTGGGAAAGGTGTCCATAATAAACAGTCTGAAAGAAACTACCCTGCGAGGGGGTAAATTCAAACGGCGTATTTTTCAAACCCTGACAAAACAAATCCCTTTTATTTTGATAAAAATCATTGAGATGAAGATATCTCGAAGGCTCCACCATAAAGTCCGCCAAAGCATATTGTAAAGGAGTGGCTGTACTGAAGGTCAGAAACTGATGGATTTTCCGGAATTCAACAGTCAGTTTTTCCGGTGCAAGGCAATATCCGATTTTCCATCCTGTGATATGAAAAGTCTTTCCAAAGGAACCACAGGCAAAAGTCCTTTCTTTGAGCAGTGGATGACTGAACAATGGCAAATGCTTTCTTCCATCAAATGTAATATGCTCATAAACTTCATCGCTGACGACATATATTTCTTTGCCTTGGATCAATTCTGCCAAGGTATCCAAATCTTCCTGAGTCCAGACATAGCCACATGGATTGTGGGGAGTATTTACCATGATCAGGCGGGTTTTGTCAGTGATGGCAGATTTGACTTTGTCCCAATCCACCGAAAAGTCCGGCAAATTAAGTGACACATACACAGGTACTCCCCCATTCAATACCACTGCTGGCGCATAGCTGTCATAGGAAGGTTCGAGCAAAATCACCTCATCTCCGGGTCTCACCACAGCCGTCACAGCCGCGAAAAGTGCTTCAGTTGCACCCGAAACGACAGTGACTTCCGATTCTCCATTGAAATCCACCCCATATACCAATTTCGTCTTTTCGGCAATCCTTTGCTTGAAGATCGGTACACCACTCATGGGAGCATATTGGTTGTATCCCTCACTTATGTATTTGGTCACCAAGTCATGTAAGAAAGGAAAGCAATCAAATCCGGGAAAGCCCTGTGCCAAGTTGATGGCATTACAATCCGTGGCCAACTTAGACATGACTGTAAAGATGGTGGTACCGACATCGGGAAGTTTAGAGGATATCATAAAGAAGTTGGCTTATTCAATGTATCAAACTGGTAAAGTAAGAAACCTACAAAGATTATCCCCAATCCAAAAAGGCTTTCTTTTGGACGGTCGTAAACCATGAAAACCATTACCCAAAGGCTAAAGAGGATGTAAACTATTTGAAGCCAAGGGCGGAAGGGACTTTGGAATCCGGACCTATTTTTAAGCCTGAGAGAAGCTGCTATCGTCAAAGTCCCCATGACCTGTAGGACAAAACCGGCATACAACATGATCGACTCAAATGATCCCGAAAACATCAAAAGCAAACTGACTGCAGTATTGAACCATATTGCCCGGACAGGAATTCCATTCTTATTGACCACTGACAGTGGCTTCCAAAATGTATATTCTTTGGCCATTGCATTGGTAATCCTGGGACCTACCCAAGTATAGCCACTTATCGTGGCAATTAGCTGGATTCCAATAAATAGACTGATCCAAAACACCCCATCCAATCCAAAAAGGTTGCCAAATGCAAGGGTAGCTACCTGAACTTTTCCCTGTAGCTGTTCTATGGAGGCATGTTTGAGAAAAACCAACTGCAACAAAACATAAACAACCATTACAAGAAAAGCTGCTGAGATCAATGCCTTGGGAAGGCTTTTACGGGGTTCTTTGATCTCCTCTACGATGTAAGCTGCAGAATTCCATCCTGTGTATGCATAAAAAACATATATCAGAGAGACCGCAAATCCCGGAGCTAAAATCTCACCTTTCCAAGAAGAACTGAAATCAAAACTGCTTTCTGAGAGGACTGACGCATATCCGAACCCCAACCCGATAAGCACAAAAACAAAAAGCAACTTGATCCCGGTGAGAATATTATGTACAAGCCCTGATTGGTTGACTGAAAAGGAATGAAACAAACCCATCATCAAAATCGCCGCCATACCGATAGACCTGCTATTGTGAAAACCTATCAATGGCTCCCAATACTCGACCATGGCCATGGCTGCAATAGAAATGGGTGCTGAAAACCCCACAGTAAGTGACACCCATGCATAAAGGTAACCTGCAGTAGGATGGATGGTCCATGAAAGAAAAATGTAATCCCCTCCCGATTGTTTGAAATGCGTCCCAAGCTCGGCATAAACAAAAGCCCCTACCAATGCCATCATTCCCCCAATCACCCAAAGGATGATGATACTCCAGGTATTTTGACTGTCGAGAACCTGAAAACCTAGACTGGTAAAAACTCCCGTTCCGATCATATTGGCAATCACCAAGCCTGAAGCAGTTTTCCAACCGATTTTATTTTTGATGTTCATGGATTCATATTCCTGAGGTTTTAGAAAGTCAGACCCCACTAATTAAAACAGAAATATTGAAATATCACCAAATCTCAAAAATCCAATATTTCCCGAAGGAAAAATTCCCAGTTTCTATGCTATTCACTTTCTCAAATGAATCTTTTCAAATGGTATTTCAGCCTTTTTTTGACTACTTTTGCGCCACTTCAATAGAAGAAATATTGAATAAAACCCAGATAACCCATCTATGAGAGATATAAAATTGGTTGAGGTCAGATCGGAAATTGCGGCCGGCACAAGAGGCGCAAGCTTAGGCATCGACGCCCTCAAAATTGCAAGTCTTGACAAAACTTCGGATTTCTTTACCAGGTTTGACCCGATCAATGTCCCGGATGCCAACAACTTTCTTTGGAAAGGAAACAAACATCCACATGCCAAGTACATCGATGGCGTCTATCAGGTTTTGAAAAATGTATACAGCACCATTGAGTCCCTGAGATTGGAAAAATTATTTCCTATCGTATTGGCAGGAGACCATTCCACAGCTGCAGGTACCATCATGGGAATCAAGGCTGCACATCCTGACAAAAGGCTCGGGGTAATATGGATTGACGCCCATGCAGACCTCCATACTCCTTACACCACCCCATCAGGAAATATGCACGGCATGCCTTTAGCGATGTGCATTCAGACCGACAACAGGGATTGCGAAGTCAATCAGCCTGCTGAAGAGACCGTTCAGTATTGGGAGAAAATTAAAAAAATCGGCGGGGATGCCCCAAAAATCAAAGCCGAGGACATTGTCTTTATTTCCGTCAGGGATACCGAAACTCCTGAGGATTTTCTGATCAAAAAACACGGGATCAAAAATTTCTCCACAGAAGAAGTCAGGAACCTTGGCATCACCAAAGTGGCAGCTGAAGCCCTGAATATCCTGGGGAATTGTGATCAGATTTACATATCCTTTGATGTGGACAGCTTGGACTCATCTATCTCAATGGGCACAGGAACGCCTGTCGCCAATGGATTAACAGTAAAAGAAGCCCTTGAACTCAATACAGAGTTGATCAAAGACAAGCGGGTTTGCTGTTGGGAAATCGTCGAGGTGAACCCAACCCTTGATTCCGAAAACCTGATGGCCGAAAATGCCTTTGATATTCTTGAAGCGACTACCAAGTCATTGGTAGATCATTTTTAGGGTTATTTGGTTATTTGGTTAATTAAAGTATAAAATTTAAAAACTGAGAAAGAGATACTAATACCGATCGATGGTCACAGTCTCAAGTCTCATATCTCACGTCTCATGTCTATTTCATGAATATAGAACAGAAAATAACAGCCAGCATTCAACAAGCTTTTCAAGAGCTTTTTGGTCATCAGGCAACTTTAGAAGAACTTGCCCTACAACCTACCCGAAAGGAGTTTGAAGGGACTTTTACATTTGTGGTGTTTCCGTTTTTGAAAATCACCAAACTCAATCCTGAGGCTTCGGGTGCAAAAATCGGGGAATATCTCGTGGCAAACTGTGATGTGGTATCCACTTTCAATATTGTCAAAGGTTTCTTAAACATCTCTGTGAGCGAAACCTCTTGGTTGAATATTTTTTCAAAGATCTACAGCAATCCGGATTTGGGCCAACTTCCCGCAAACGGAAAAAAGGTAATGGTCGAATACAGCAGCCCCAATACCAACAAGCCGCTGCATCTTGGACACTTGAGGAATAATTTCCTGGGCTATTCCGTTGCTGAAATCCTGAAAGCCAACGGCTATGAGGTAGTCAAAGCCAACCTCGTCAATGACCGTGGCATCCATATCTGCAAGTCGATGGTGGCATACAGACACCACGGCAATGGAGAAACCCCTTCTTCAAGCGGACTAAAAGGAGACCATTTGGCAGGTAAATACTATGTGATTTTTGATAAGGAATACAAAAAAGAAATCCAACAGCTTGTAACCGAAGGCCAAACAGAAGAGCAGGCCAAGAAAAATGCACCCTTGATGCTCGAAGCTCAGGAAATGCTGAGGCTTTGGGAGGCAGGAGACAAAGACGTCGTTGACCTTTGGAAAACCATGAACGGATGGGTGTATGAGGGATTTGACGCCACTTACAAAAAGATGGGTGTTGATTTTGACAAGTTTTATTACGAATCTGATACCTACCTTTTGGGGAAAAACATTGTCGATGAAGGACTTGAAAAAGGAGTATTCTTCAAAAAAGAAAACGGTTCTGTATGGGTGGACCTGTCAGCTGAAGGTCTGGACGAAAAATTAGTCCTAAGATCAGATGGCACTTCGGTCTACATTACCCAAGACATGGGAACCTGCGAATTGAAATACCAGGATTTCCATTTTGACAAATCGGTCTATGTAGTCGGCAACGAGCAGGATTACCATTTCGATGTGTTGTTCAAGATCATGCGCAAGCTAGATCGTCCTTATGGAGATGGTCTGTATCACTTATCCTACGGAATGGTAGATTTGCCTACCGGAAAGATGAAATCCCGTGAAGGGACCGTCGTGGATGCAGATGACCTCATGCAGGAAATGATCGAGACTGCCGAAAGCCACACCAAAGAGTTGGGAAAAATCGATGGTTTCAGTGCTGAAAAAGCCGCTGAACTCTATGAAATATTGGGAATGGGTGCTTTGAAATATTTCTTACTCAAAGTTGATCCCAAGAAAAGGATGCTTTTCAACCCCCAAGAATCCATTGAATTTCAGGGAAATACAGGTCCATTTATCCAATATTCACATGCGAGGATCGCCTCGATTCTGCGCAAAGCCGATCAGATCGGAGTAGATTACAGCAGTGCGGGATTTGAAGGAT
Organism: Aquiflexum gelatinilyticum; assembly: GCF_024813435.1. Classification (NCBI taxonomy): domain Bacteria; kingdom Pseudomonadati; phylum Bacteroidota; class Cytophagia; order Cytophagales; family Cyclobacteriaceae; genus Aquiflexum; species Aquiflexum gelatinilyticum. The sequence goes on along the minus strand of NZ_JANAEZ010000012.1, from coordinate 137,142 downwards.
TAGACAAACTCGAACCTGCTGAAAGGGATTTGATCGTGGTGTTAAATGAGTTTGAGAAAAAAATCACAGCCGCAGGGGATGAATATTCACCTTCCGTATTGGCGCAATATTTATTTGACTTAGCAAAAGATTATAACCGATTCTATGCGGAATTGTCTATATTCCACGAGAATGACCCGAAAGTCCAATCTTTCCGGATTGCAATTTCTGCCATCACCGCCAAAACAATCCGCAAGGGCATGCAGTTATTAGGTATCAAAGTCCCAGACAGAATGTAATATGAAAAAAATCCTAAGCACTTTCGCAATCATCGCTTTAGCCTTCACTGGTTTTATCCAAAAGCAAGAACCAACCAACAATGTACCACTAGATCAAATGATGATGGAAAAATCCTTTTACGATTTTAAAATGAAAGACATCAATGGTCAGGAAGTCGATTTCTCCCAATTCAAAGGAAAGAAACTACTATTGGTGAATGTAGCCTCAAAGTGTGGCTATACCAAACAGTATGAAGACCTCCAAAAACTTCATCAGGAACATGGAGATGAGGTGACGATCATCGGTTTTCCTGCCAATAATTTTGGTGGTCAGGAACCTGGAACCAATGAGGAAATCAAAGAATTTTGCTCTTCCAAGTTTGGTGTCACCTTTATGATGATGGACAAAATATCCGTAAAAGGTGATGACAAAGCTCCCCTTTACAAATGGCTTTCAGACAAAGACCTAAATGGATGGAATGACAAAGAACCTACATGGAACTTCTGTAAATACTTCATCAATGAAAAAGGGGAACTTGTGAAGTTTTTCGCTTCCTCAGTGAAGCCTATGGATGAAGAAATCCTCCAGTTGATCGCTGAATAAGAAAATATTTATTGTGAGAATCAGACCTGTTTTCCTTCCGAAAACAGGTCTTTTTATTAGTTTTGATCCAAAATCAAAAAGTGGAAGTCACCTTATCCAATAAAAAGCAAGCTTGGATGCATGCCATCCGTTTGAGAACCCTCCCCTTGGCTTTATCCAGTATTTTAATGGGTTCATTTCTTGCAGCTTTCCAAGATCAATTTCGTCTTTGGGTGTTTCTTTTGGCAGCATTGACGACAATTTTTCTTCAGATACTATCCAATCTTGGAAACGACTATGGTGATAGCATCCATGGTGCAGATTCCGCAGATAGAGAAGGACCGATAAGGGCAGTTCAGTCCGGGGTCATCAGTCTGGAAGAAATGAAAAAAGCAATGTTCTTGTTTGGGACACTTTCCCTTATTTCAGGATTGGCTTTGTTGTACATTTCCCTTCAGGATTGGAAAATATTTCTTTTGTTTTTGGGTTTGGGAATAGCGGCCATCATTGCTGCTGTGACTTATACCTCAGGAAGCAAGCCTTATGGATATGTTGGATTGGGGGATATTTCTGTTTTCTTGTTTTTTGGTCTTTTGGGAGTTATGGGTACCTATTTTCTCCATTCACTCTCTTTTGATTGGAGTATTGTTTTTCCTGCGGTTTCATTGGGTTTTTTTAGTTCAACTGTATTGAATATCAATAATATACGGGATATCAAGGCGGATACTAAGGCAGGAAAGAAATCAATTCCTGTCCGAATCGGAAGAGAAAAAGCGGTGATTTACAATTGGGCATTGATCATTGGAGGGAATGTTTCGCTGGTTTTCTTTTCTATCACCAATGAAAATTATGGCTGCTTGGTAGCTTTGGCAGTATTTCCTTTAATGGCCAAAGTCGGCAATGCTGTAGCCAATAAAACCGAGGCCCGAGACCTGGATCCTTACCTGAAAAAAATGGCAATTTCCACTTTGTTATGGGTTATTGTTTTTGGTATTGGAATATTATTTTTTTAGATAAAAAGAGTTAGTTACTTAAAGGTTTGAGGTAATTTTTGTATTTTCCTGCATCAATAAACACCCTATACCATGAAAACAATTCTCGTTCCTTATGATTTTTCCAAAGAAGCAGACTATGCTTTTGAATTTGCCACAGAAATGGCAAAAAGGACAAAAAACAAACTTGAGCTCCTTCACGTCATTGAGCTTCCTTCGCCCCAGAGTTTTTCGACAATAGGGGAAGTTGGGTCATTTAGCAGTGAGTCCAATCAGATTTTTATGATCGAATTGATCGAAAAGAGAAAAAAACAGATGGCTGCCCTAGAGGAGGAATTCAAAGACAGCGGATTTAAATTTGAAACCAAGATGGTCTTTGGAAATCCATTTGCCGGTATTTCAAAAGAAATAGTGGATGCTAAGGCAGATATTGTGATCATGGGCAGTAAGGGTTCATCCGGTATGGAAGAAGTTCTGATAGGAAGTAACACTGAAAAAGTCGTAAGACATGCCTCCTGCCCGGTCATTACCATCAAAGGACCTATCTCAGCAGATAGCATCCGAAAAGTGATTTTTGCAAGTGACTTTTCCAATGTGCCAGGTGAAGTGATCGATAGATTGAAGGCAGCAATCAACACCATCGATGCAGAGCTTCATTTGGTTAAAATTAACACCCCTTCAATGTTTGAAAGCACAAGGACTTCCATGGAAAAAATGAAAAGCTTTGTGGAAGATTTTGAAATCAAAGTTGCTTCCATGCAGATTTATAACAGTACTTCCGAAGAAGAAGGCATTCTTGAATTTGCGGACGATGTAGATGCAGATATGATCGCGATGGCTACCCATGGCAGGACAGGATTTTTGCATCTGCTGAGCGGAAGCATCGCCGAAGATGTAGTCAATGCCGCCAAAAGGCCGGTGTGGACGATGAAATCAAAAAAATAACATGTCAAAAAAGAATAATAACGATTGGAAGAAAAGAGACGGTGTAGTCTATTCTACCAGCAGTGATTTCACTTTTAATTTTGGTGGAGACAAGGAAGAAGAAACTTTGTCTCCCCAAAAACAAAATCTCAAAGTCATGTTGGACAAAAAATCCCGGGGCGGAAAGCAGGTGACTTTGGTGGAAGGCTTTGTAGGGACAGATGATGACCTCAAAGAACTGGGCAAAATTCTCAAAAGCAAATGTGGTGTCGGAGGAAGTGCCAAAGAAGGTGAAATTCTCATCCAAGGTGACCATCGCGACAAAGTCCTTCAGATTCTGATACAGGAAGGATATAAAGCCAAAAAAGTGGGAGGATAATCTTTTATGAACAGACGATATTGCACCAAGCTTTGGACCAAGGCTTGGCGTTTTGTTTAAATCATTTCGATCAAGTCATGCGCAACCGGTTTTTGTATTTTTTTGAAATGTCTGTTTTGATTCCCATTTTCCCAATCCTTTATATTATTGGAAAAAAACTCAAAAACAACATTATCAAACTTCCATCAAGGAGTGAATACCTGAAAATAGAGGCCAAAGAATCAAAACCAAAGCTCTTGATTATTGGGGAATCCACTGCCGCTGGTGTGGGTGCTTCCGGGACAGAAACCACTTTTGCATCCCGGATTTACAAACATACCGGTGAGAAATTCTCAATTATCAACATCGGAGAAAATGGCCTAATGGCCAAAAACCTTCGGAGACTATATGAAAAATCCGAAGGCGAAAAAGGAAATTCCTTTTCAAAAGCGATCATCCTCATCGGTGCCAATGATTGCTTTAACCTAACTCCACCTTGGAGATTCAAAAAGGAATTAGAAACCTTCATCTTGTTTTTAATCAAAGAAAAAAAGGTTGAAAAGGTAACCATTCCTTTGATTCCTCCGGTCCATGAATTCCCTCTGATACCCGCAATCATGCGTTTTTTCTTGGGATGGCATAGGAATATCCTTACCGCAGAATTGGAATCTCTGGAAAAATCGGTCTCCCAAATTTCATTTGACAACCATAAGACTAAAAATTTCGCAGCATTTTATTCAGAAGATGGCATCCATCCTTCGGATTATGGCTATGACCTTATTGCCTTAGCAATAGCCGAAAACATAAAATAAAAGGAGGTGGCTGATTGAATCAGTCACCTCGTTATTCAAAAAATTAACCAAAACTAAAAAACAGGAATAAAATCATTGAAATAGAAATAACAGTTGGTTGAATGGAGATACGATTAATCTTCTCCAATCGGATCTATCAAAAGAAATAAAATGAAACAATTCATTGCAAAGATTGCCTTGGTCGTCAGGGATTATGACGAAGCCATCGCATTTTATACCAAAAAACTCCATTTCAAATTGTTGGAGGATACCCAAATGTCTCCTACAAAAAGATGGGTAAGGATCGCACCTCCAGGCTATGAATATGGTCAATGCGAAATACTTTTGGCTCAAGCAGCAGGCGAACAGCAGCTCAAAGCAGTAGGCAATCAAAGTGGCGGACGGGTTTTTCTATTTTTATATACCGATGATTTCGAAAGGGATTATCAAAATATTTTGAATCAAAACATCAAAATCTTCCGGCCCAAAAGTGTGGAATCATATGGAACCGTGGCTGTATTTGAGGATTTGTATGGCAACCTTTGGGATTTGATCCAGCCAAACTGATGATACTGAACAAAGAAAAAACAGCGAAAACAGTCTCCGTCCTAGGGCATCCGCTCCTGTTTGGAAATGCGTACGTCGTCTTCATGTCTTTTAAAAATCTTGAAAGCAAAACGGCGACCTTGGTTTCATTGCTTGTAATCTTCTTAGTGGCAGTTCCTATCATTTGGAACAATTGGAGGAAAATGAAAAGTGGGGAATATTCCAACTTTGATGTGTCAGACCGAAAGCAAAGAATGGGTTTCTACCCATTTGCGATCAGTCTTTTTGTGGTTTTGCTGTTGGCATTTTGGGTTTTAAAATTCCCTGAGGCAGTAATCCTGCAAACCCTTGTATTTTTTATGATGGTATTGACCATGGCATTGGTCAACGTTCGTATCAAAGCCTCCATGCATGCAGCAATCGCTTTCTATATTGTTGTCAATATTTTCGGTATAGGGATTTTTCCCGGAATAATTTCTTTGGTCTTTGCCCTAGCCGTATCATGGTCAAGGTGGGAAACAAAAAGACATTACCTCATAGAAATTGTGATAGGTTCTCTGCTCGGCATTATTTTCGGAGGAGTTGGTTTGATGATCTGACACCGGTATTTTGGCTGACAGATTTAAAATTGGAGTTCAAAAAGCGCCAACTCTTCCCCTTCAAGGTTTTGAAAAGGTCTTTGATAATGGAATCCCAATTTTTTTAAAAGTCTGATGGAAGACGTATTGTCAGGCAGCGCGATCGCCTGCAGGATTGGAATTCCGAGATTGGCTTTGGCAAAATCAAGGCAGGCATTGGCGGCTTCAAAAGCATAGCCTCTTCCCATAAATTCAGGCAATAAAGCAAAGCCCATATCAGGGTGCTTTAAAGTATCTCTTTTGAGAAGTCCGCAAAAACCTATGGGCAAACCAGAAATTTTCTCTTCAACTTTGTACAGACCAAAACCATGATCTGAATAACTTTTAATAGGACCGCTTTGAAGATAGCCAATTGCCTGCGCTTCATTTTTTACTCCCCGGTCACCGATATATTTCAGCCAACCGGGACTGTTAAGCAAGGTGATGACAAACCGGAAATCTTCAATCTCCAATTTTCTTAAAAATAGCCGGTCTGTTTCGATAATAAATTCCACGAATACCAATTAAACAAAAATTAAATGAGTCGGCAAAATAGAAAATCTCTGTTCAAAATCGAAACATCAATTTTGAACAGAGATTTATTTTATAGCTGATCTTTCCTATATCAAGCGGGCATACTTGGTCTGACTTCGATTTTGCTCGGAAGTGTCCTCGGATGCATGTGCATCAAATCCACCACCATCTGTCCCAAATCTTCAATCTGGATCTTCCAAGCATCTTTTTCATTGGGTTGGTGGTTATTGAAATAGGTTGCCACAGAACCTGGCATAATGGTCGTAGCCCGGATTCCATACTTTCTGAGATCGAGCATTGCCGCTTGGGTAAATCCGGTCACTCCAAATTTACTGGCATTGTACGCCGAACCATTGACAAAGAAATTGGTACCTGCCAAAGAGGAAATTGAGATAAAATACCCTTTGGAGGCTTTCAGTCCTTCCATCCCTGCTTTTAAACTATAGAAAACTCCTGTCAGGTTGGTATCTATGGTTTCATGCCATTGCTCCAGTGTCATGTCATCTATGGAGGCGAAAAAACCAACTCCGGCATTTGCTACCAAGAGGTCCAATCTTCCCCATTTTTTCATAACTGCTTCCACGGCATGCGTTTGGGAGGAAAAATCCCTTACATCGGCTTTGATTCCGATTGCTTCTCCTTTGCCTATTTTATTGAGTTCAGCGGCCGCTTCATTTGCATTCGCCTGAGATCTGCTTGTGATAGCAACTTTCATCCCTTGGGCCATCAAAGCCGCCGCAATTCCATATCCGATCCCCTTGCTTCCGCCGGTAATCAGTGCTGTTTTGTTTTCAAGAATTTGCATAGTCATATTTGGTTTAAAAATACATTGGTGTCAATTGATAGAACCTCATTTATCTAATTGAGGTTCAAAAGAACTTGCTTTGGCTTGACTTTCAATACCAAAGTTCCAATCATACTTTTGATTTCTGGTCCGTTTAAAAAAACTTAAGAAAGTTCGTTAAAAAATGAGCGGGTAATCGGTCTCGAACCGACGGCCTTCAGCTTGGGAAGCTGACGCTCTACCAACTGAGCTACACCCGCTTAACAGCTTTAATTTAAGGAAATTTCAGAAAACAATAATTGCTGTCTTTGCAAATCGGGAAAAAAAATTGAAAGAGGTCCAATTTTTTTCCCTCTTATATTTACACCAAATCCAATGCCTGTGACAAGTCTTGGATTAAATCCTCAACATCTTCAATCCCCACACTCAGTCTGATCAATGAATCCACCAAGCCGACTTTTTCCCTTTCGGCCTTTGGGATACTGGCATGTGTCATGGTAGCCGGATGGCCGCAAAGAGACTCGACTCCACCAAGTGATTCAGCCAAAGAGAAGTAATGCATATTTTCCAAAACCTTCAAAGCATCTTCCAACCTGTCACCTTTAATGACAAAAGAAATCATTCCACCAAAGTCTCGCATCTGTTTTTTGGCTACAGTATGGTTTGGATGCGACTCAAAACCCGGCCAATATACCTTGTCGATTTTAGGATGGGATATGAGAAATTGGGCAACTTTTGCACCGTTTTGGCAATGTCTTTCCATACGGATATGGAGTGTCTTGATCCCACGCAAAACGAGGAAGCAATCCTGTGGACCGGGAGTCGCTCCACATGCATTTTGGATAAATGCCAATTGCTTAGCCAATTCATCGTCATTCACTATCAATGCACCCATTACAGTATCCGAATGGCCTGCAAGGTATTTTGTCACCGAATGCATTACAATATCAGCACCCATGGCCAATGGATTTTGGAGAAATGGCGTAGCAAATGTATTGTCCACAGCGAAAAGCACATTATGCTTCTTGGCAACTTTTCCGATTTCGGCTACATCAACGATATTCATCATCGGGTTGGTCGGTGTCTCAGCCCAGATCAGTTTGGTGTTATTGTTTATATACGCTTCTATAGAAGCAGGATTTTCCATGGAGATAAAATGAAACTTGATCCCATACCTCTCAAAAACTTTGGTAAAAATCCTATAAGTTCCTCCATAAAGGTCATTGGTGCTGATCACCTCATCTCCGGGATTGAGCAATTTGACAACTGCATCTATTGCACCTAGGCCGGATGAAAAACACAATCCATGCTTTCCGTTTTCCAGAGCAGCAAGGTTTTTTTGTAAAGCATCTCTTGTAGGGTTTTGTGTCCTTGCATATTCATATCCCTTATGTACTCCGGGGGACTTTTGGACGTATGTGGAAGTCTGAAAAATAGGAGTCATAATGGCTCCGGTGGAGGGATCCGGTTCTACGCCGGCGTGGATGGCTTTTGTTCCAAATTTCATATTTGCGATATCTAATTTCTTTGGGTTTAATTCCGAAGTTTTGTTTTCCTTTACGCTTCAGTGGCCCAAAGATGGAAAAAAAGCAAGGCATATTCAAGGAATTCCAATCTGCATACAGGATTAATCCCGGCGTTGCTTTGGCGCTTCTTTGGGTGACAGTGATGCCATCTGTTGGAAGTTTTTCTGCTTTACCGATTCTTATCAATTATTCGGAAAACCTGCAAAATCTGGTTTTTTCAGACTATTTGGTAGCCATTTCATATCTGGTTTTAGTCACTGTCCTAATGGGAATGGCTTTGATGCCCACGACGTTGGTCGCAGGATTGTCCGGATTTATTTTTGGTTGGGAAGCATTCCCTTTTTTATTTTTAGCTTATAACATCGCATCTATCCTGGGATATGGTTGGGGAAAAAAACTCGGAGGCAACAGTTTAGACCTCATTTTAGACAAATACCCCAAAGCCAAAACTTTAATTGCTTCAAAAAGAAACCGGATGGGAGAATTGGTTTTCTTCGGAAGGCTTAGCCCTGTGCTTCCGTTTGCAGTTTCCAATCTGCTTTTTTCCCTACTTCATGTAGGTTGGAAACGACTTGTGCTTTTTGGGAGTATCGGAATGTTGCCAAGAACTATTCTTACCTTTTGGGCCGGAACTCTTGGTACAGATGTCTATAGCGCAATCAATCAGGAAAGTATTTCAGGAAAAGCCTGGATTTTCCTACTTCTTTTGGTGTTGAGTTTATGGGGAATTTGGCGGTTTTTAAAAAGAAATTAAAATCCAACTCATTGACATTTCAATCTTTAATCCCAAAAGAATCACCTCTGAAGAAAACAATCCTGATTTTTTTAAATGCTATAGTTGTTTGTCCCAATAGTTTTTAATTTTAATATCAGATTTCCCTTAAAGAGTATTCATTTATAAATTTCCTTATGTCTATGCAAAAAATAAGTTGTTTTATGGTTGCATTTTTATTGGTATTCGGTGCAAAGGCACAGGATAGTACCATAGATGCAAGGGCAGTGGTCTTATTGGACCGGATGAGCGAGGTTATCGGAAACCTTAAATCCTGCAGCTTTCAGCTCAAAACCGGAATAGATGTCAATGACCCTGACAAAGGTATCCTAAGGCAGTATTCAATGCATGATGTTTATTTGGTAGGGCCTGACAAAATGCATGTACATACCAAAGGTCCCAAAGAAGAATTAGGGTATTGGTACAATACAGACATGCTTATGTTTTACTCCTTTACAGCAAATACCTATGGATTTATTGAGACTCCTGACAACATCCTAGAAACCATCGATATGGTCAATGCGGATTATGGAGTTGATTTTCCAGCAGGTGATTTCTTTTATCCCTCATTTACAGATGATTTGATCGAACACAGCGAAAGTATCTACTACGTGGGGTTGGTTCATTTTGAGGGAAGAGATTACCACCATATTGTTGCCAAAGGAAGTGATAAACACATTCAAATATGGATCCACAATGATACTTTTGCCCTTCCTGCCCGATATGTGATCCATGAGAAAAAAGATGGTGAAACGCTGCAGTTTGAAGGTATATTTTCCAATTGGAAGCTAAACCCTGATTTACCTGAAGCAATCTTTGACTTTACAGTACCTGAAAGCGCAAGGCGTCAAAAAATCGTTTCAAAATCATCAACCTATTGAATTGAAATCCCATGAAAATGCTTAAAAAATATTCAAAATTGGCAGGGACAGCTCTTTTAATGCTATTGTTAGCTTCTGATCCAAGTAGCCTGATGGCTCAAAGAATGAATCATGGAGGAGGTAGAGCCGGTGGCGGAGCTGCGGCTAGACCAAGTGGTGGCGGCTCTGCCAGACCAAGCGGAGGCGCAGCTTCTAGACCAAGCAGTACTTCTCCATCTAGGCCGAGTGGGGGTACAGCTTCAAGGCCAAGCACTAACAGTCCCTCAAGGCAACCTGCCACAGCACCATCTAATAATCGTGCTGCACAGCCTTCATCTAGACCGTCTACTGGTTCTGCAGGCTCCATCAACGGAGGTGCACAAAGGGCTCCGGACAGACAAGTAAATACCAATCAGGCAAATAGTGACAGGTCTATCAATTCTTCCCGTCAAAGCAGGGACCAAGCTACAAGACCCGGAGCAGAGTCTGCAGGTCAAGGAAGTGCATCCGGTAGCAGAGCAGGAAACAGAGAATCTGACAGGACAGGAAGCGCAACCGGAAACCGACCTTCTAACCGTCCTGATAGCGGGAGAAACCCAGGAGTGGGTGATGGAAACAGACCGGGGTCCGGAAACGGTAACAGGCCGGGAGGAAGTAACAGACCTGGAGGAGGAAATAATAATATCAATATCGGAAACAACAATAATATCAACATCAATGCCCAAAGAAACACAGTGGTAAGGGTAAATGTGATGTCTCCCATGATGATGAGACCACCGTTTATGTGGGGAGGAATGAGGGTTTTTGCTTTCCATCCATTTTTCTTTTTCCCTTTCAGACCGTTCTTTTGGGGACCAATGTGGCACCCTTGGGGTTTTTGGATGCCTATGCCTCCACCACAGGCCCAAGTGGTCAATGTGACCAACGTCACGAATGAAACCAATATTACTAACGTAACCAATGTGACCAATGTCATCAATGAATTCCAATATGCTGATGGCGTGTTTTACCAAAAGGATGATGACGGATGGGTGGTTGTTCCCGCACCTATCGGTGCAGAAGTGAGCTCGATACCTGATAATTACGAGGTGGTTAAATTGGAGAACAATGAAGTCAACTATTATTGGGGTGGAGCATTTTATGAAAAAACCTCTAAAGGATATGTTGTCGTACCGCCAACAGCCGGAGCTTTGGTAGAAAATCTTTCCGAAGGCGGTGAGGAAGTTAAGGTTGGAGAAAGAACACTTGTCAGATATGGAGAAACCTACTATCAGCCTGTGCAGGTCAATGGAAAGAACATGTACGAAATTATAGTTTTGGAATATGAGGATGAAGAAGGTTGAGATTCCATTCATAAATTAACCTTTCAATAAAAGAGCCTATTTCTAATCAGAAATAGGCTCTTTTATATAAATTCAACGATACTAAAGATTTTACCTTAAATTGGTGTAATTGCTAGTCCACTATTTTAGGGTTTATCCCTTGAACAGATCCGGTAACATTTAATTTCCAAAATTTTACCTTAACAAGTACATTTTCCCATAGCCCTGCTTGAAGGCCTTATCTCCCGCGGTACCCCGAAGCTCTACAAATTGGCCGTCCTTTCGAACCAAAACCCTGTAGATATAAACTCCATTTGCAAGCTGATCGCCAAATTCATCCGTTCCGTCCCAGGCAAATTCACTGATGTTGTTTCCAATTCTGATCGGTCCGAGTTCATCTTGGAGTATTTCCCTGACTACCCGCCCGGTCACTGTCATAATCTGAACCTTGATCTGATCTGGAATCTCAGAACCTGTCACTGTGAATACAAATCGTGTGCTTGTACTGAATGGATTGGGATAGGGGTAAAAATTTGTAATAGTAGATTCATTGATAACCTCAAAGTTGATTTCGTAAGGCTTGTCTACTCCCAGGTCTTCGGTCAAAACACGAAGGGTATAGATTCCATCGTCCAAAGGCCCCGGACGAAATTCCACTTTGAAACTGCTATTCTCAGTTGCCTCAGTCCATGTCACAAGAGGTGAAGAGAAGTTAATTTTTTCAAATTGGCAGTTCTCACAAGGCTTTCTTAGGAAAATCTCCAATCCTAATGTATCCTTCTTGAGGATCAGTGATTTTTCATTTTTGAGGATGGAGGTAATCATCACTGTGGGAGAAACGATGTCACCGTCAAGGATATAAACCCCATCAAAATTGACATCCAATATGGCATTGTTCTGATCCGGGGCAACAATAAAGTAATTTCCTAAATCAATGATGTTGTTCCTGAAAGTTTGTTCAAGAATGATCCTTGGATTGGCAAAAACCTCTACCTGCACTTCGCCCCCATTTCCGACAGAATTAAATTCTATGGTGAATTCGTACTTTTCCCCGGATTTGACTGCAGGGATTTTCTTTGAAAACCTTTCAACTTTCTTGGTGGTGGTATTGTTGAATTCCCATTCCACGAGTATTGAGTCTTTGAAATCCATTTGGGAAATATTCACAAATTCGAAGTTGAGGTTTACCACCTGCCCTTCCTGAAGGTTCATTTTTTCATCTTTCCCATTAAAAATCAATACACCTTCCGTCACCCCTGTATAATTGACTTGCCATTTATCCAAGTAGGCAGGGGCTGTTGAAAGCTCATCTTCCATCGCATACTTAAGCCTAAGGAAAGGGAAAAGGGTTGGATTGACGCTGGAAAGGTCAATCTCACCAGCTTGTACCTGATTAAAAAGAACTTGTTCTTCACCAGTAGGCTTAACGCCAACGACATCAAAATAAGCCAGTTCTTCATCAAACCAGTCTCTTGTATTTACTTGATTAAAAAATTGTTTCCATTCTGATGAAGGTCCTATTCTCGGTGTTACAATACTTCCTGAAGACAAATATCCCTGGATCTCAGTTTCAAACTCTATGATTTGTTGATTGGTCTCCAATTCCAGATTTTGCTGTGCAACAATCTCAACAGCCTCTCCCGGAACCATACCTTTGCGGCCATATAAGATGTATGGATCTCCGTTTTGAAGATTTCTGAGTACAGCTTCATTGGCACCGATTTCTTTCATTTTCTCAAATACTGCATCTGGCCATTGCTGAAATGTCACATTGCCTACAGAAAAGATGACGACATAATCACCTTCTTTGAGTCCATCGATATAATCCAAAAGCATCCTTTGGCCCGGTTGGGTGATCCAGGCATTTCTGACACTTTGTATCACTTGAGGTACCCTTCCGCAACTCCTTCCATCTAGAATATCGAAGCCTGGTACCGGAATCACCAAATATGGCGTCAAGGACCTTTGCTCAAAAGCCACCAAACCAAGTGATCCATCAGGACATAGCCTAGAATTGGCATTATTCACATTGTCCAGAATATATGGTACACCTTTCAGGTAGAACTGTGTATTCCTGAAAGTTAGACTGTCTGTTTGATTTCCAAATGTAAATACGCCTATATCCAACTTGGTATCTTTGTATTTCCACTGTCGCTTAACAGGATCGACTTCAAGGTTGTTTAGCTGATTGGTCTGGATCTGTGCCTGTTCTCTTTGGGTCCATCCTTCTGGACCATTTGTAATGAAGGAGAAGCTTCCCTCTGTCCATTCCTGGCTTTCACCTTCCCTTGGGTCTAAAAATCTAGATCTCCAATAGAAGGTGACAGAGTCCCGTTGGGGAATATTTTGAAACAAATTGACTTCCCAATTGGCAAGATTGGACGTGGTTATTCTTGTTTCCCTTCGCGTAGCTGATGAAAAGTTGGCCGCTGTATCAAGCTGAATGACAAGATTTCTTGGTTCGACCGATTTTCCGGGAATCTGAGCAATGAGATTGATTTCAGTTTGGTTGACAATACCAAAATTTTCAGGAATTAGATGTATTGTTCCACTCAATGGGATGAATTTGGTGACTGTAACAGAATTGTTACTATACGTCATCTCAGGAATTTCTCTTGAAGGATTGATTTCCAAGGTAAAAATATTATCTCCAAAGGACTGTATTCCGGTATTTGGAATCATGAAGTCAAGCGTGTCTTTCCTGTAGACAGGAGGAATGGTGACCAAAGGATAGTTGATCTGTGTCCCATCTGGCAGTCTTCTGGAAACTTTAAAATGGAGAGAATCCAAATCCACTCTTCCGATATTTTTGAGAACAAAAGAGAATTTTAGAGAATCAGCGAGCGCGTTGAAGGTCTCTCCTTCGTAGCTACCTAAAGTCACATCAGGTTCCAAAACAGAATAATCAGCCTTATTTGCAGGAAATAGCCTTATCGCAGGATCACCCAACATGACCAGCTGTTCGGCATGAGAACGGTTGACTGCAGATTCTCCATATCTAGCGAAAAACCATTTTTCTGCCTCCCTCCTAACTATTCCAACAGGTTGGTAAATCGTCGTAGAATCTGAAAAAGCTTTGATATAAAATGATTCACTGTACCTGCGGAGGTATACATCCACACCGATATTCGCATGAGCCATGAAATTTGTGGCCCCTTTCTCCGGAGTCAATACCCAATCCTCTCCAAAAGTATAAGCATTGCCAAATGAGTTTCCGGCATCACAGCCGTTCAACAGCAACATCGGGTATTTTCCTTTATTGGCATATCCCAAATTGGGATCTGATGCGAAGCCTATTTCAATATCAATCAAAGAAGGCGATCCATGACCAAAAAAAGTCACCAAACTTGTGCCCCTGTTGATATCTGCCGAAATGTCAATCAATTCAATGGTGGAATTGGAGCGCTTTCTGTAAGTAGTAACATTGGCTCCCATGTAAGGTCCTTCAATGATATTTTTGAATCCGTTTAAGAAACCAAAGTACCTGTTGAGCTCAAATGCCGATACACCGCCGCTAAGGTGAACCACTTCTTTTTGCCAATCCTCAGATACCCCGAGGGCATCTTTCTCTTTTACCTTGTCAAGATAGGCTGCAACCTGATCAGGATTTCGGGCAGGAACCCTTCCAATGGATATGGCAGCTAGACTGGGATTTTCCGGGTCAAGTCCCATCGTGTAATTGTTGTCCGCATAAGGATAACCTGCCGGTGGGATAATATCCTGAAACTGAAATACAGATGGGTTTTTCCTGTAAAAATAATTGACTCCTCCGGCCCTTGCTGTGGAAAAAATACCCATTGCCCTACCTATCAAAAGGAGAAAATCAGGTTTGTGTACAGGATAATAAGCCCTCAAAAACTCATAAACTGCCAAAGGCGTTTTTTCTCCAAAAGTAAACTGATTATACAGGTCATCGATATTGACCACCAAAGTATCATATCCCCCGCCTTGTGGAGAGGCCCTGTGGGCAGCGTGTGCATTGACAGGGTCGGGATAGGTGGAAGAAGGCCTTCTCAAAATCTTGTGAGATATCACGATATAATCTGCTCTTTGCCCAAGCAAATTCCTGAATCTAACCGGCGTCATTCCTGCAATCTTGACTACGTCCAATTGATTTTCCACAATCACTTTGCTTGGTGAACCACTTATTCCTGCTACAAAGCTGACCTGATTACCGGTCTTTGTGACAGGGACCATCACAGGATTATTGGGATCCGACACTTCTAATGCAAGATAATCGGAAAGCACATTACCGATCTGAATCCTACCGGTTTCAGGACCGGATATAAAGATCTCCTTTGAAAAATCCCCATTTTCGACCGCTTTTGGATAGGTCAATCTGAGGTATGCAATGGAAACATTGTCAGTAGCGCTAGTGCCTGCCGAGGATACACGGATAGCAATGGAACCGTTGGCATTAAAATCTGAAGGCAAAACCTCCAACTCCCGGTGGACCGCCTGATAATCAGTGTAGTCAAAAGAAGCTACTTGCCTCAATGTACTGGAATTGGGCCCCACACTGATTATAGATATATGTGGAGTAGCAGACCTACCTGTAAGTCCGATTTCTATTTTTACACTTCCTGTGGCGGGCACTTGACCAAGTTCAGCCAAGGTAATGGTTCTGGGATTAGTCTTTGTAATTGCCGCACTTACCCATCCGCTTCCTTCTTCAAAATCAGAAAGATATACTCCAGGATTGTAAATCTGTCCAAGGTTATAATTTTCCGAATATACCTCCTGCCTGATTGTCTGGTAATTGTTTTGTATAGGAAAGGCGGAATCCGGCGCTTGCCTGACTGCCATTCTTTTACCTTGAATACCGGGCGACAAAGTCAGAAAAAATGCAGTAGTATCATTATGGATATTATACATGGTGTTGCCTTGGTAGGCAGGATCCTTGTAAAATCCAGAATCTAGGGTCCCGTCATTCTTTTTTCCGTAAAAATCAATATAATCCGTAGGATCAAACTTTCCGTCCTCCTGTCCCTGAACAAAAACCGCGACTTCCTCTCCTCTGTGAAATATCCGGATATTGCGAGGGTCCATGATATTAGGGTTGAGGCCTGAGGCAGAAAGAGATGTGAAATTCAACCTATGAATACCATCGGAAGCAGTGGGGATTTTATAATATGTCTGGTTATAATCTATCCATCCACTTTGCGCAAATGCCAAAGCGGAACAAAAGAATACCACTATTGAAAAAAAGATTCTTTTTACCATGTTAATATTCCCATCCTTTGTTCAATCTGAATTTTTGTTCGTGTTCTTTCAAACTCACTTTTACACTGAATACATGCGAATAGGGCGTTTGAGAGATTCCACCTATATCTGAAAGGGCATAATCAATCTGGAACTTTTCATTGAGAAATACTCCCAAACCAAAACTAGGTTTCCATGACGTATAGTAAGTCGCATCAAAATCCTTAATTCGCTGCACATTGCTGCCTCCGGCCCTCAGGAAAACCATGTTTCGATAAGATGCTTCTATTCCCAACCTTGGATCTACACTGACCAACCCTGTCCTCACGAGGGTATTTCTCCTACCGTCAAAAGTAAAATCAAGGTCAAATACCCCTTGCACCCTGAATTCATCATTGATCTCAACATCCCTAGTCACACTGAATATAGCTCTAGGCAGGGTAAGTTCAATGGAATTGACAGGAATCTGATTGTTTGTTTGGGCATAAATATCCCTAACAAGTTCCGCATTATGAAACCAAGCATTGAAAGTCGTGGTAATGTCTCGCAGCATGAATCCAAAGCGCCATTGTTCCAAAAGGAAAATCCCACCCACGTCCATTCCAAAACCCCAAGCCTGGGCAAATTTTCCTACATTTCTATGAATGACTTTCCCATTGAAACCAATTTTGAATACATCGCTAACATCACGTGCATATGACAGCATCAAAGCATAGTCAGCTGCATTGAAAAATTGGATATTGTTGTAATTCAATGCTCCATTGGCATCGTACAAAAACCTGGTATCGGGAATATCATCCACCCCAAACCGGATCAATGAAACACCTATGGAATTGTCCATATCAATACTGGTACTGTACCCGAGGTAGTCAAACTTGGCAATCCCTGCAAAATACTCCGCATGCATCATCGCAAACTCATGCTGATGCCGAATCCCGATCAGACCTGCAGGATTCCAGTAAGCTGCTGTCACATCCCGGACAGAGGATACCTGCGCACCTCCCATTCCGAGTGCACGAGCGCCAATACCAATGTTCATGAATTCATTGGAATACTTAGGTGCTATTGTTTGGGCATTAAGCTTGGCTACGCTAAAAAACAACAGTATTCCAATAAAATACCTGATAATCACCATTAATCGTGTATTAAATTATGATGCAAAGTAAAAATAAATAGTTAAGGAAAAAGCGTCTTAATCAAAAATAAAAAGTAAGACAAAGCCAAAAACCTGTTCGCAAGCGTACATAAAATTGTCCACTTCAGCCACACCTACTTTTGCTAAAATCCTTTTTGTATGTTGAGCCTAAAAAAAATCTCTTGGTCAACTTTTGGTCAAAAAATGCCTCCATTGAAAAAAAATCAACTTTTTTTATTTTTTTTTAAATTTTGGGTACCTTTTTATACATACATGTCTTGTAATACAAGGTACTGTTTTACACTTTGGTACAGTTTTTCTAAGTGAGAAAGAGAAAAGGGGCATATCCGAGCTTAAAGAACTGCCCTTTGGTAACTAAACCACTTAGAAAAAATGAACGCTTCAAACACCCAGATACAAATGCGGAAAGGACTTCTGGAGTTCTGCATTTTGCATATCATCGCCAGAGGAGAAGTATATGCCTCAGATATGATAGAGGAACTTACTGATGCCAAGATGATCGTAGTGGAAGGTACGCTGTACCCTTTGCTAAACAGACTTAAAAATGCGGCTTTGGTGTCCTACAAATGGGTCGAATCCGAATCAGGACCGCCGAGAAAGTATTACTCCATCACCGAAGAAGGATCACGGTTTTTAGAAACCTTGAATGAAACCTGGGATTCCCTGGTCAATTCAACCCAATTAATCACCTCAAAGAAATAAGCCATGAAAAAGACAATAAGCATCAACATCAGTGGGATCCTGTTTCACATAGAAGAGGATGGTTATACCACATTGAAAAAATACCTTGAATCAATCAACAGGCATTTTTCACATTATGCGGACAATCAGGAAATCATATCCGATATCGAAAACCGGATCGCTGAGATATTTCTGAGCAACCTGAAAAACAACAAACAGGTTATCACTGCTGACAATGTCAACAGCCTGATTGAAAAAATGGGTACCATTGCCGATTTCAAAGCCATTGAAGAGGAATTGGATGAAAAGGCCGAAGACAAAAAAGAAGAAACCCAGGAGGAATATGATTACTACAAGCATATTACTCCCAATGAAAATACCAAGGGTTATAAGAAACTGACCAGATTGGAAAACCGAAAAATTCTCGGTGGAGTCTGTGCAGGTTTTGCAAATTACCTTTCCATAGACCCGCTTTGGACCAGGTTGGTGGCGATTCTGCTGATCTTCAGCGGTAACCTCAAGCTCGGTAGTCCGGGATGGGATTTTCTACCTTGGAACTTTAACTTCAGCCTTTCATTCGGATTCTTTGCCATCATCGCTTACATCGTTTTATGGGTAATTCTTCCTGTATCCTATGATGAGCCTGAGGACAAAAATATCAAAAAGCTTTACCGAAATCCTGATGACAAAACATTAGGAGGTGTAGCCAGCGGATTGGCGGCTTATTTTGGGATAGAAGTAATATGGATGAGATTACTGTTTATAGGTTTGATTTTTGCAGGTGGATCGGGATTTGTGATTTACATTATCCTTTGGATCATCACCCCTGTTGCAAAATCAATCACGGAGCGAATTGAGATGAAAGGTGGAGCCATCACCTTGGACAATATCGAAACAACGATCAGGGCAAACCAAAACCCGATCATGCCCAAAGAGGAAAGTCAGTCTAGAAAAATCTTATTGGCACCTTTCAGGTTTCTGGGTAAAGTAATCAATGCACTTGGAGAGGCACTGGGACCTTTGGGTTCCTTCCTGCTCGCCGTCATCAGGGTTTTCTTCGGATTGATCATATTTATCATCGGAATGGCTATCACCATAGCACCTTTGGCTTTGCTTGGAGTGTACTTTGGCATAGCTCCAGGAAACGATGTATATCTTGGAATAAGGGAAAGCATCCCCATGGAATGGATCACCGAAATCGTACCGGTATGGCTTGCAATATCAGCTAGTGTGGTCATGCTTATCCCGGGTATCATCATCGTCCTTTTAGGGATCTCTGTCTTGATCAAAAAGAGCATCATCGATGCAAGATTCGGCCTAGTTGTTTTGGGAGTTTGGTTGCTGAGTATAGGATTATGTGCCTTCCAGATCCCAAGGGTAGTGGCTAATTTCAAGACTGAAGCAACCCACAACGTTGAACAGACTTTGGCCTTTACTCCGGGTACTATGGTTCTCAAATCTGTAGCAAATGATAACATTGACGGAATATTTGACGAAGTCAGACTACAACTCGATGGGACAGATGCAGCTGAGCCGATTTTGCTTCAGCGCTTTGAAGCTAGAGGGAAAAACAAAGCAGATGCCTTGAAAAACGCTGAATCTATCCAATACGGCTACAAAGTCCAAGACTCGACGATAATCTTTGAAAGATCCATCAACTTGAATGAATTGGAAAAATTCAGGGTTCAAAACCTCAGACTCAACCTTGAGATACCCTATGACAGACCTTTTGTGATGGACAAATCCATCATCCCTATCATTGAAAATACCATCCACAGAAATGGTTACAAAACACGGGACATCAACTCCCGCAACCATTGGGTGTTTAATGAAAACGGTTTGCTTTGCCTTACTTGTAATGATGCCGGCAAAACCACCTCTGCCGATAGCCTGTCAAGGGTAAAATTCGAAGGAGCCTATTTTATGAAGTAGTAAAATAATCAGAAACTAAACCGATAATTACCATGGCGGGATACCAACAAGTATCCCGCTTTTTTTTTGAACATTGATCTGTACTTTTTTTAAAGGTGCCTAAAGCCAAAATTTCGGTTGAAATAAATACCTAGAGAGAATGGAAAAACGGACAATTATCACAGTTAAGCTTCGATTAAAATCGTATTTTTAGGATACAACAAACCCAAAAGAAGATGCAAGTAAAACTCAAGTTTTTAGGGGGTGCAAAGACTGTCACCGGCTCAAGGTATTTACTTGAAATCGACCATCTTAAAATCCTTGTGGACTGCGGCCTTTTTCAGGGGATGAAAGAATACAGGCTTAGAAACTGGGATGTATTCCCAATAGACCCTGCCCAAATTAATATGGTAATCCTTACCCATGCCCATATTGACCACACAGGGTATTTGCCCAAACTGGTCAAGGAAGGATTTGAAGGACCGGTCTATTGTACCTTCCCAACAATGGAACTCACCAAAATCCTTCTCTTGGATTCGGCCAAACTCCAAGAAGAAGAAGCTGCTTACGCCCAGAAAAAAGGTTATTCCCGTCATGAAAAACCCCAACCGCTATATACTAAGGAAGATGCTGAAAAAGTTTTTCCACTTTTGCAGCCGATTTACATGGAGCAGGAAGAAAAGATTGACGGCCGGATTTCGTTTACCTATTTTAATGCCGGCCATATCCTAGGCGCAGCCATCCTTAAGATCAAGGTCAAAGGGGAGAATCAGGAAAAGAAAATCGTATTTTCAGGTGATTTGGGAAGGTACCACGACCCGATATTCAATCCTCCAGCAAGAGTCCCTTTTGCGGATATACTCCTGATGGAGTCTACCTATGGAAACAGAAAGCAACCCAATCCAAAGCCCGAGGAAGAACTTGGAAGGGCCATCAGGGAAACATTCAGAAACGGCGGGGTGGCTGTTATTCCTGCTTTTGCGGTAGGAAGGACACAGATGATCCTTTATTACCTCCACTTGCTCCAGCAAAAAGGAAAAATACCGGATATCCCCATTTATGTAGATAGCCCAATGGCCATTGATGTCACTAAAATGTACAAGGATTTCCCTACTTACCACAGACTTTGTTCTGTGATTGAAGAAGAAGGTTGTAATCCTTTTTTGCATAAAAACCTGCATTATTACCAAAATCAGGAATCTTCCATGTCTCTCAATAACCTACGGGGCGATGCCATCATCATCTCTGCCAGTGGCATGGCAACAGGAGGAAGAATACTTCACCATTTGTACCACCGGCTTCCAAACGAACAGGACAGCATCATTTTTGTCGGTTTTCAGGCTGAAGGGACAAGGGGAAGAAGAATCCTTGATGGAGAAGAAACCGCCAGAATGTATGGCATAGATGTCCCTGTCAAAGCAAAAGTTTTTTATATCGAGGGACTTTCTGCCCATGCGGATCAGGACGAACTGATAGAATGGGCTGAAGGCTTTACTTCTAGGCCCAAAAAAGTATTTCTCGTCCACGGTGAAAAAGAAGCATCTGAGAGATTGGCTTCCAGACTCCAAGAAGAATTGAATTGGCATCCGATTATTCCCGAGTACATGGAGAGTTTTGAGTTATTTGAGGGGATTTAAGTGAGTCCATAGACCACAGTCCATGGTCGACAGTTAGTTATTTTGAACTTCAAGCCAATCATTAAGTAGTTATTTTCCCGATAAGTGAAAATCATCATTCAATTAAATCAATCCGGAAAACCACTCTTGTCGATATTGGGGATGATTTTGATGGCGTTCTTGTAATACACTTTCTTCAGGACCTCATCAGAGAGCCCAAGTCCGTACATACTCCAAAAGGCGTGGTATTTTTTGTAATAGGGGAAATACTCATCTTCAGTCTCCAAAACCCTGAAGTAGGTATAAAATTCCTCCTTATTATAGGCATCTTTCGCAAAAAGAATCCTGTCCTGATATTCTGTGAAAAACCTGTTGGCACGCTTGGGCTGTCTTCCAAACTCAGCTATGACAGCGCCGATTCCAAAATATACATTTGGATATTTGTCCAAATGTGCACTAGCCTTGTCCAGATCATTTGCCATCCAACCCATATGGGCATTGATGAAAGTGGTTTTGGGGTGTTTTTGAAAAACGTGATGTTGCTCCGCAATGATTTGGGCAAAAGGAGCGGGATCGGTATCGCTCCTTTTTCTGTTTGGATTGAGTTTTAATTCAAGCCAACGCTCATTATTGGCATCCAAAGGCTGCCAAAAAGGCTCAGGATCTGCTGCATGGATGATGACAGGAATTCCCAATTCACCACATTTTTTCCAAACCGGATCCAAGTCGGGGTGGTCTATCGGAACGCGGACTCCATTGATGTCTTTGGTAGACAAACCCAGACTTTTATAGATTTTCAAACCATTGGCTCCGTTTTTAACGTCATTCTCCAAATCTGCCACAGCTTTTTCGCTCCATCCCGGTGCCCCGAATTCCCTGAAGGAAAGATTGGTAAATACAATAAATCTCCCCGGTGCCACGCCATTGAATCTCCTGATCATCGAATACATGTATTCCTGGCCATCGATGTCACCTGCTGCTCCCCTACCCCTTCCACTGAGATTGACCATGACGCCCATATTGAGCTCGTCCATTTCCTTGACAAGGATATTTACTCTTTCCTGAGACACATTCCACTGATGACTGTGAATGTCAATAAATGGGAATTTTGCTCTTTTGACAGGATTTTCAGGAACCACTAAGGTTGAAGGCGGATTGTATTCCTCAAAACTCATCTCCTGTCCTAAGGAATCAAATCCCACCAAAGAAAAGGAAAAGATACAAATGAGGGCAATCATTTTGTTTGACAGCGAATTGAAAAGTGATGGTTTCATAGGGATTTGTTTATATCAAGTTAAATATGGAATTCTCAGCAGCATTAAGAAAGGTTTTTTTGATCATCGGAATTAAAAATTATGATTTTTGTAATTCCATCATTTGAATAAATCAGAAAATCTCCTTTAAAGCCGCTTTGAGAAATGTCGGAATATGGGTAGAATTCATCACCCTTATATCTGTTAATAAATCAGTGTTTTCATCAAGGAAATCGAAAACTGTTTTAGGCGGAAGTTTCTCGAAAAGTTCGCTGAATACACGCCATGCAGGAAAATTCTTTTCGGACAAAACCCTGAGAAAGATGGAATCATAAAGCAGGTGTTTGTCAAACTTGCTGTCTAAGCCTTCTAATGGAAGTTTATTTTCAGCCAGATTAGAGGCGATTTTTCTACATTTCTTTTGGATAAATGCAAAAGTATATCCTGTTGAGGCTTTAGTATGACCTCCTGCGGTACCGATGTTTATGACTCTGCCACTTTGTGTTTTTGGGATCGGTTCGTTGGTCATTGGAATCACGCCGTATTCCGTTTCCTCAATTTCGTAGGATTCTAATTTCAATTCCTCAAGGCAATATTTCTCCAAAGCAGACTCATATTCTTCCTCTTGGAGTAGGTTTGCTGAAAATATAGTATACTCCACCAATGCTTGGTATTCATTTTTTGGTAAGACGTACATAAAGCGGCAATCTCCCTTTTGGTCAATCCTAAAATCCATCAAAACAGGCCTGTTTGGATCGAATACAGGCTTTTCACTTTTGATAAACCAACCTTTGAAATGCTGCAACAGGTGGTGTTTGCCTTTAGTCTTTGGAATCGAAACAAATGCACTGTTGAAGACATAGCTCCCTTTGAACATCTGACTTTCACAAATGACAGTCCCGTCATCCTTAATTTCCTGGATTTCTTCTTGGACAAATGTGATGTTTTTGGACTCTTTAATTTTTCCAAAACAAAATCCGTAAAAGTCCCTGCTTCGCAACATCTTGTAGTGATAGGGTTGGATTTCGAGTACTTTGGAGAAAACCGGAGAATGAAAATAAAGCTCATTCCAGCTTGCATGAAGAATTTGGTCAAAGGGACTGGTTTCTTTTTGCCAAAAACACCAAGTGCGGTCATTGCTGTTTTTGGCATGCTTATCCAATATTAAAATCTGTTTATTTTTCAAAGCAGGCTCTTCCAACATATATAGCGCCAAACTCAGCCCTGATGCCCCTGCCCCTGCGATGATATAATCAAACTCCTGATTCAATGATTCTATTTTTTATTTGGCTTTAATTTCCAATACTTTTTCAAAACAAAGGCTGTTATCCATACCGATATATTGACCGTAGTTAGGAATGATACGGTATCCATTCTTCATATAAAGGGCTACAGCTTCCGCTTGCCTTTTGCCGGTTTCAAGGACACATTTGGAATAACCCATTTCAAAAGCCCAAGTTTCAAGTTCAGCCAAAATTTTACCTGCGATTCCTTTTCCTCTATATTCTGGCTTGACAAACATCCGCTTGACTTCCATCGTATCCGTTGCAAACTCCTTGATGGCGCCACAGCCGACAGGAAAATCATCCATATAGGCTACGGTTACATACCTTAGGTTTTGGATTTTATTGAATTGGTCATAAAAACCATGTTCATCGCCGTCCGTCACAGCAAGGTAAGCATCCAATTGCTTTACAAGGCTTATGAAATCGGGATTTTGGGAGTTGGTACGAACAATTTTTAACGTATCTGACATTTATTTCTGATGGGTATTTAAAAACCAAAGCGAATTAAATTTCCTTTTTCTGGTCTGTTTTGAAATTAAAAGCAGGTGCCTGATAATCTTGAGGAAGGTATTTGGTCGGAATAGTGGACATATTCCCATCTCTTGCTGCCCGATAATGTGGTGACATGATTTCTATTCCCCTTTCAAAAAACACATCCTGAATATTTTGATGCAGCTCTGAGTAAACCTTTGCCATTCCAATTGATTCTCGGGTGTAGGCATTGAGCTGGTAGGATACATAAAAATCATCCAGGCTAGTCTGAAAAACAAAAGGTGAAGGCTCCTTTAATACCAAATCTGTTCTTAAGGCAGCTTCTATCAAAGCTGCATGCGTTTCCCTCCAAGGGACATCGTAGCCGATAGTCACAGTGGTATTGATAATCAGTCCTTCTGTTTTAGCCAAGGTGGAGTAATTGGTGGTATTACCTCCAAGAACAGATGAATTTGGGATGGTGATTTCCTCGTTTTTAATAGTACGGACCCGAGTGACTAAAAGGGTTTTTTCCAAAACGACCCCGGTAGTATCACCGATTTTAATTTTGTCACCTATTTTGAAAGGGCGCATATACGTAATCACCAATCCGGCTACCATATTGGCAATGGCTGATGATGAACCGAGAGAAAAAAGGATCCCGATAAAAACCGAAACACCCCTGAAAACATTAGACTCAGAACCCGGAAGATATGGAAAGATTAACACCACCATAAAAGCATATAAAAGTACCCTAACAATGCCATAAGTAGGCATTGCCCAATCAGCATGGAATCCTGAAATCTTAAGTTTTTCCGCTTCGATTTCCTGAAAAACATACCTCACCAAACGTATAACATTATACATCACAAAGACAATGACCAGTATGGTGACCATACTTGGAACATAATCCCAAATGGCAATTAAGATCGACCTAAAAGGCGACCAAACCAATCCCAACAAAGCATCAGCCCAGCCTCTGGTAAGTGGGAAAATGCTGAATCCAATCGATAAAACCGCATATCCAAGTGCAAAGTATAAAAACAGGCGGGTTCCCCTAAGCAAAATCAAAATAGCCCTCAGCTCCTGCTCAGCGGTCAAAAATGTGTAATCCTTATAGGAGAGGTTTTTAAGGAGCTTATCTCTGTTCCTTTTGAGGTACTTCAGGATACGGACATATCCTTTGTTGAGCAGCCAATAAAGCAGTAGAGCCACAAAGAATACAATACAAGTATAAAGTACCCTAAAAAGAATTTTGCTTAATTTCCGCTCCTCTTTGGCAACCTTGATAGATTGTGATATTCTTGATTTTGCTTCCTCTGATATCTCACGCAAACTCAAACCATAAACAGCTGCATCGTCCGGTGAGACGCTTGTCACGATAATGTCTCTATAAACAAGGTCCACTGAAAATTCAGATTCTTCGATAGCAAGAGAGTCGACATTGAATTCTGGATCCTCATACAGCCTTCTTATTTTATCAGTAATGTGTTTGGCCCTCTCACTTGGTGAGGAGGCTCCCATTTTGATGAAAACATAAAAAACTGTATCGTTCATCACTCCAAGCACAGGATAACCTTGGATTCCATTTCGGATCCCCGGTGATTCGGCAGCGGTACTGTCACTTTGGGAAAAAGCAGAAAAACTCCCAAGAACCAAGGCCAACAATACAATGAAGCCTATAAAATTGATTTTTCGATTTATTGCCATTATAAGTTTACAAATTACCGATAATATTATTGGCTAGTGGGTAGCATATTTCTGATTCCGGAGATTTTCCATTTCCCACTTTCCCGAACCAATACAAAAGTACTCCACATTTTCCTGATTGTCCCATTTTTACCTTCAATCTCATACCTGGCATCCACGATACCAACTTCAAATGACAACAAACGGTATTTATCTACGGTCAAAGTTCGCTTGCCTTCATTGACTGTCGAACTTCGCTGCATCCCTTCCACCGCCTGTTCGATTCCAATGCGCCATTCGCCTGAAGACACTAACTGATCTACATCGCCAGTAAGAATGGATTTGAGCAAAACAGTATCCCTTTTATCTCTTGCTCGGGAATATTGGTCAATCAAAGCGTAAATTTCTTCGCGAGTTTTTTGCTCTTGTAGATTTTGTCCAAAAGATGCTGGCTCAGAAAATAATTGAAGCAAAACCAAAAGATAGAAACAGCGCATGTGATGGTGGAAAAAAAGGTTTATTGAATGCGAAATATACTTTGATACAATTTAAGAATTTTAAAATTGATCTGAAGATATTGGTATGCGCTATCTGTTTTTTCGGTAATCCAAAGTATGAAATGCGGTCAACCTGATCGAATGGATTTCCTCAACATTATCCAATACAGGCTGGTATTGTAAAATCAATTGGTACAATACAGCAAAATCAAATTTGCGGTTGGGGGAAATTACCACACCGGCCAAAGTCCTGTTTTGGTTGAATAGACGGCTACTGATGATATCCCCACCGTGAAACATGATTTCATTGGCAGTCTGCCAGCTGATCTGAAAACCGTCCGGTGTTTTGGGTGGTAGCAATAAACCCTGAAATTGGACCATGTATCGCGCCCTTGTGGTGTAGGCAAAACTCGACTTACCTGAAGGATATTTTAACAATTCCTGCCTGAAGCGCTGTTCAAGTCTGAAGCGGTGCACCAATTGAAACTTTGATTTGGGAATTATCCATTGAATTTGCTGCCAAAGTCTGTGCTCCGGAAGCAAATTGATATCAAAATCAGAAACATAAGTCCCAAACCAAGCATATCCCCCAGAAATCCTCGATCGATTACTCACAAAGTAAATGCCACCTACCCTTGCCGCTGCCAAAGTCGAATTAAAAGGGAAAAATCCACGAGTTCTGTAATTGACATCGAAAGTATAGCCCCATTTGTCTGAAAGTCTGGTTTGGTTATTATAGGTAAGCCAAAGCTGGGCATCACCTTGGGCCATGGCTAAGTTGAGTGCAAAGAACATAAGCATTATGGCAAGCGCAAATCTCCTAATCATCATTCTAGGTTTCTATTTTGTTTGATTTAAATAGAAGTGGTTTTAGAAGATAGGATTGAGTTCAAAAAGAACCGATCAAACAAATATGTCAAATGCTACATCAAAATCATAAACAAAAATGATAATTGGCTTAAATGAAAAAAGGAAGTGGATCACTTCCTTTTTTCATTTAAGAAATCAAAGCAAATTTTAAAATTCAATGGCTGCACCAATTTGTAAATAAGAATTCTTGTTGCCGTTATTGACATCTATAAATCCCTGATGGTATCTCGCTTCAATTTCAAAAATCAATAATTTGAGACCTAGACCGATATGTGCAGGAAGGTCAAAAGTATTGGTTTTATTGCCATCATTCAATGCGTCGGAACCATTGACTTGATAATTTTCTGACAATTTGATATTGCCGTTGACGCCACCTTGGACAAAAACCGGCCCTAACTTTAACCTAATTCCAACAGGAACACTCAGGTAAATCATCCTTCTGAAATTATCGTCATTTGTACTATGTCCGTTTTGCATATATTCAAGTCCGGTGTGAAGCGTCAATAGGTCGCCAGCACCCAAATGTCGGTTTTTAAACGCACCGAGGTAAAAATGATCCAAACTACCTCCGATCTGATTTCCGTTATTGTTGGTGGTAGCAGATTGAAAACCGGCTCTGATGCCGATTCCTTGGGCATTGGCCTCCAATCCCAATAATACAAATCCCAAAACTAAAACTGATAAAACGATTACTTTCATAATCCAATGAATATTGATTTTTCACCTACTCTATCGGCTTTTCGGTTTCCGCCTCTAATTCCAAACAATTTATTGATAATTGAAATCAATCAAAAAATTAGCTTCAATTTTTCCTGTTTCCATCGAGATATGTTGGCCTGAAAGAGATTTTTGGCAAATAAACACCTGTTTCACTGTCTTATATTTACCTTTTTCAAAATAACCTCTGTTGCAAATTCGCTTCAGTATCTTAAATTGGAATTCCCAAACCCAAACCACCATGGATCAAAAGATCAGCTACAACCAAACTTATATTTGGCTTATCAGCATGACAGCCGCCCTCGGCGGTTTTCTTTTTGGCTATGATTGGGTAGTAATCGGTGGCGCCAAGCCATTTTATGAACCCTATTTCAACATTACTTCTCCTGCTGATCAAGGTTGGGGGACAAGCTCCGCTCTCATTGGCTGTATGGCCGGAGCATTGCTTTGTATTCTCCTGAGCGACAAAGTGGGTAGAAAAAAACTCCTGATTTTTTCGGGTTTTCTCTTTTCAGTTTCGGCGGTAGGAACTGCCATTGCGGATACATTCTGGTTGTTTAATTTTTACCGAATCCTTGGCGGGGTGGCCATGGGAATAGCGCTAAACCTCTCACCGCTCTACATTGCCGAAGTGGCACCGCCTGAAAAGCGGGGTATGTTTGTAACCCTCATGCAGCTTTTGGTGATGGTTGGGGTACTATTGGCACAGGTGGTCAACTGGCAGATTTCACTATTGGATAATTCCCTGCCTGACAATCCTGATTTTGTTACGCTGGCGGCAAGTTGGAGTGGGCAATATGGATGGAGGTGGATGTTTGGCGTGGAAGCGGTTCCGGCCATGTTGTTTTTTGTCCTGATGTTTTTTGTTCCCGAAAGCGCAAGATGGCTTGTCAAAAACAACCAAGAAACCAAAGCGCTGAAGATCCTGGAAAAAATCGGCGGAAAGTTTTATGCAGAACTTGCTGTCAGCGAAATCAAAGCCACAGTAAATGAGGATAGCCTCGCCAAAGTCAATTTCAAAGAACTGCTCAACAAAAGAATAGTCAAATTGCTCGGCATCGGTATCTTCCTTTCCTTTCTCCAACAATGGAGCGGATTGAATGTGGTGATATATTATGCTGCCGACATTTTTCAAGCGGCTGGCTATAACCTCAAGCAGATGATGCTCAATATCGTCGTAATCGGTGGGGTGATGGTGGTTTCCGTCTTCATCACGATCTTCACGGTGGATCGATTTGGGAGAAAAAAGCTTCTCCTGATCGGAACATCGGCCATGGCCATCATCTACCTCTTTATCGGTTATACTTTTTACATCGGTCAAGGAGGGTGGCAGGTAGTTATCCTTGTTCTTGCCAATGTCATGTTTTATTCCTTTACCCTTGCCCCGCTACTTTGGGTAGTGTTGTCAGAGATATTCCCAACAAGAATCAGAGGGGCAGCAATTTCCATCGCAGCATTGGCACATTGGGTGGGTAATTTTACTTTGACTTATTCTTTTCCCATCATCAAAGAAAACCTCGGTTGGGCAAATAACTTTTGGCTGTACGGGGCCATCTGCGCATTTGGTTTTATTGTGATCTATTTTGTTTTACCCGAGACAAAAGGCAAAACTTTGGAACAGATCGAAAAAGAGCTGATGGGAAAAAAGTGACAATTGCTTCTGTTCTTTATGGAAGTGAACCTGTATTGGCAAAGCTTTAAAAAATCAAAATGAAATCAGCTTCCAAATCAAATCAAAGGTTTCATCCATCACCTGTTCTGCTTCGTCACGAAGAAAAGTCTTACCCGAAAGGTATTTGTGGACTCCAAAAGTATGGCCGCTTACAATGGCATAAATCAAGTCGGCATCCATATGTTTGAGTTTGCCCTCATCAATTCCATTTTGTAGAAGAGAAAGCAAAGGACGGGTATAAATATCCATTTCTGCTTTGGCAATACTCCTCGCATAAGGGGAGTTGTTGAACTGCTCAAGGAAAGTAAACTCAGGCTGATGATCCAAGGCCCATGTCAGGGAAGTTTTATAGAATCCCCTCAAAATCTCCTTCAATTCCATTTCTTCCGAGATGCTTTCTATCACACATCCTCCCATTCTTGTCTTGAGATCAATATAAAGCGCCTTTACCAAATCATCTTTGGTAGGAAAAAAGTAAAACAAAGTCCCATTGGCAACACCCGCTTCTTTGGCAATTTTGCTGGTAGGGGTATCATGAAACCCAAATTCCACAAAAAGACGAAGTGCCGAATCGAGAATGAGTTGTTTTTTGTCCACCGGATGGTTATTGGTTATTGGGTTATTGGTTATTTGATTAACTGATATTTGTATAATGAAAATGTCGTTCGATTATGGAATCTGTGGACTGTTGACTATGGACTGAACACTATTTCACCTTCCTCCACCAAAGGGAAAAGGCTTGCGTACTGTCATTAAGGTTTACTTGTTCACCGATCATGGGAGTGATGATATTCTGCTTTTCTGATTCATTGTTTGCGATGATCTTTTCCAAAGGCTCGTCCCAAGGATGGTTTCCCAATACAAATTTAGAAGAATGAACAGGTAAAATTCTTTTTGCATTCAATTCCCTGGCGGCGGTCAAGATTTCATTAGGCATGAGATGCACATATCTCCAAGCAGCATCATATTGCCCATTATCAAGTATGGCAAGATCAAAGGGCCCATACTTGTTCCCGATTTCAGCAAAATGCTTGTCATAGCCACTGTCTCCTCCTAGGTAAAGGTTCATGCTTGGGGTTTTGAAAGCAAATGAAACCCACAAGGCTTTGTTTCTGGAAATTCCCCTTCCTGAAAAATGTCTCGCAGGCAAAATAGTAACCGAGAAGCCTTCTTCCAAATCCACACTTTCATTCCAATCCATTTCAATGATCGTCTTCGGGTCAAATCCCCAATGCTCAAAATGGGCACCTATCCCCAAACCGCAAATGACCAATTTGATTTTTGGCTTGAGCTTGAGGATGGTATCATAATCCAAGTGATCCCAATGGTCATGGGAAATAAACAAAATATCAATTTCAGGAAAATCCTCGGTATTATAGATATCCGAACCTGCAAAGGACTTACCTCCAAAAGGCATCGGTGTTGCCGCCCCACTCAAGACAGGATCCATCAAAACTTTCTTTCCATCTACTTGCATAAAATAGGAAGAATGCCCAAACCAAACCAAGATATCGGCTTCAGAAGACAGATTCAACAGGTCAGTTTTTACAGAAGGAAGGATTTCAGTTGGGGTTTGTCTTTCCTTTTTGGCAAAAAGAAAATCCCACATCACGGTAGAATAGCTGACTCCTTCAGTGAGGTCAGGGGTGACGCTGAGGTTTTGGAACGAACCTTTTTGGTAATTCGGAGAAGATTGGATGCGCTCCAAGCGCTCACCGGATGGGAGTTTTCCGAATTTTGGCTGGTTGACAAAAACCACAACTACCAATACAAAGACGATTAAAACTGAAAGGGATATCAACATTGTTTTCATGACTGACTAAACAGTCAGCAAAGTTATCAGAATTTTTGGATTAGAGAAATCGTGATTGAAAACAAAATATCAGAGGAATAGGAAAGGATTGATTTTCCCAATTTAGTGGAAGATCAAAATCCAATTCCCAAATAACCGAAAAGCAAAAATTTCGGATAGCTCAGTCCAAACTTAAGGTGAACATGCTATTCACCATTCAAATTTCACATAAAATTCCCGGACAGGTTTATGTATAGACCGCGAACAATCCCTATTTTAGAAGAGAAATTTTTAACCAACAGAATATGAAAACCCAAAAACCATTCAATCATCTCAAAGGAATTATTCATGGTATCAGCAGTGACGGGAGAATCACCCGAGGCGAATTCACAGAAATGAAACTTTGGTGCCAAGCCCATCAAGGACTTTGTGAATCATCCCCATTCAAAGAATTCTTCTCAGAAGTAAAAGCGATTCTTGATGGCGGCACGATGACAGCCGAGGAAATCATGGAGCTGAAAGCTATTCTCAAAAAGTATGAAACTGAGCTTAGCGTCTCTGAAAGTAAAGAAGCCAAAATTCATTTTCTTCAGGGAATCTGTTATGGAATATTAGCGGATGAGGAGATCAATAAATACGAAATCACTGTTCTGAAAAAATGGCTCGAGGAGAATGATTCTGTTCTTGACCGATCCCCTTTCAAAGAGATGCACGCATTACTGACAAATGTGATGGAAGACGGAAAAGTTGATCTCGGTGAAGAAAAGGAACTTAAAGAATACTTTTTGGAAGTGCTGAAGATGTGACGTGCCTGCTACCAAAAAACAGGTAAAGAACATTGGGTTGCCTTTTTCTGGAAAGTCTTGTAGCCATCAAGACGAGTTAGCTTTCTTTTTTCGGTCCGCGAAATTGCTTGGGTTTAAGTTTTTGGGCAGCAAGTTCCACTATCTCGGTGATGCGGTTTTGCCGGGTTTCCGGTCTTTTGGCCAAAGCAAGCCATTGCAGAATATTGCGTTTGTCTGACCTGCTTAATCCAAAAAAGTAATCTTTGGCTTGGGGCGCTTTTTGGAATTCGGATTCAAGATCTTCAGGTACGATAAGGGCTTCCGCATCATCCAAAATGGTCCAAGAACCATTTTGTTTGGCTGTTTCAATGGTTCGGTAACCGGCTTGTGTCATCAGTCCTTCCGATATAAGCCGCTCTATTTTTTCTTTATTGATCCTTGACCAGACAGAGTTGGGTTTCCGTCTGCTAAAAAACTGCATGAATTTCTTATCGTCAATAGGCATTTGCTTGCTGTCAATCCAACCAAAACATAGCGCTTCATCCACTGCATCCGAGTAAGCGACAGTCGGAGCATTTGATTTCTTTTTGTAGTAAATTATCCAAATGGATTGCTTTTTATCATGGTGTTCCTGTAGCCAATCCCGCCACTCCTGCCGGCTTTTGGGATAGAATGTTTCTATTTCTTTTTCCATGATGTATATGAATTAGAGTAGATTATTTAAATCCTGCATTCCAATTATTGCCATAATCTCAACCACATTGTCTGTGATTCTGAAGTAAATGGTATCAGAGCCACAAGGATATCTTCTATAACCTTTCCTTATATAATCTACAGATTCGAATGAATATGGTCTTTCGGCAATCATTTCAAAATAATCAAAAAATGTATTGAAGTATTTGTCTGCCTGGAAAACACCAAACTTTCCAACTCCATAATGATGGATGCGAATCAAGTCCTCTTTGGCTGCATTACTTAGTCTATAATCAGCCATTGAATCTGGACTTTGATTCTTTTAAAATCATCTCTTTGGAATCAGTAGTAAATCCATCTTTTTCGGATTTTTCTAGCTTTGCCCTAAGCCAGTCAATGGTAGCCTGCTGTTTTCTCGCCTGTCTGACCAAATCATTGACAAGTTCACTTTTGCTGGAATATTCCTCGTTGTCTATTTGGGACTTTAACCATTCATCATTTGGTTTCGAAAAAGAAATACTTTGTCTTGCCATAGCTTTAATTTTTGGTGTAAAATTACACCAAATATGCATCAATTACAATTTTGTGGGGGTAGGAAGGTGTAGATGCAATTTAGTGCCTGGTCGCAACATAGATTCTTCAACTTCTTGATGCCTAGTTATTGGAATGAAGAAAAATGGATGGAATGGGAAGTAGTCTAAGAAACCTACTTTATCGCAGTAACGATTTCTTAGCAGAAACCATTACGGTTAGAATAAAGAATAGAAAACAGAAGGGTGCTATGATTTCATATACAGAGTTATGTTCTTTTTTCAAAAGGGTAACTCATCATTACTTTCTTCTTTGTTTTCAATGTACTTTGATTTGAACTCTTCAAGAATTTCTTTTTCCAATTTCCTATCGTTTCCCTTTAAGATTTTTAATAATATTTCATTAATATCTTGATCAGTCCCAATCCAATATATTTGAGAATTACTAATTGCTGCCTCGAAAATATCATTCAATTGTTTTTTTGTGAAGTCATTGTATTCAGATAATTTATACAAAACTGCTCTTGAAGTCGCAAATGATCCGCTTGATTGAAGTTCTAAAATTAACTGATCTTTTCTATTCTCTGACTCTATTGAGATTGTAGGAAAATTATCCTTTAGAAAACCAGACAAGGATTTATATGATTTAAAACCAGTCAAAGGCATTTTGTCTTTCCATTCTTTCGTCAAGAAAGAGTTGAATAGATTTTTGTCAAACTCTGAAAAGTAATCGCCATCATCAGATATAAAGAAAAAATTATCAAAGACTTCGACTTTAGATAAAAGTGATTCCCAATTCAAAGCGTCACCATAAGACCCTTTTTTACCTGGAGGGTTACCGAAGTCAAATCTATTTTTTGCCTTCTCAATTAGCTCTGGACTACTTTCAATCTCTGTAGCAACTTTGAATAAGTCTTGAATTATTTTATCTGCATTTAAGTTTTGCTCAACAATATCCTTACTTAACTTTTCAATGATTTGCTGCTTGCTTTTTTCAAAAGATTTAATTGAATCTTTCATTAATTTGAATTCTTCCGAATAGTCCTTGACCATTTGAGGAAAAATATTATTTAGTTTATTTTCAGTGAATTTTTTCAGACCATCTGAAATTTTTGAATCTCGATTCCTATAAAATTCATCTTTTGTTTGATTTGGCAAATAAAGTATTAGTTCTTTACTTTTTACAAGAAGTAAAAGCTTTCTTAATTCTTCTATATCATCATTGGTCAAATGATAAAAAGAAAGAAAAATATTTGTATCTAGGTATAGACTATTTGCCATTTGACTTTAATTGATCATACTGGTTTGCGGCTTGGTGGAAGTGGCGATTTTCATCACAAATATTGATGCGGAAAATCAAACTATGATTAACCACAAATTTGTCTTCGGAGCACTAAACCACCACTTTTTCTAAACCGCTATTAGGCGATGTTATTTTTTTACTTTTTGTTTTAATTTATCATGCGCTGCATTAATTTCTTGCATTCTCCTTTTCATCAATTCGTCTAAAAAGGAATCTCCAAAACTGTGTGAGTCTGAGTGATAAATTACAGCTTTCGTTGCTCTTGCTTTTCGTAATTCTGAATTACTATAATTGTCTTTTAATGAAAGCATTTCCTCTTCAGATGCATCCATCCTATAATCATGAACTTTGTCGTTTAGTATTTCCTCATCGTATTTTAAGTTATGTCCATAGGTTACATTAGGTGCGGTTATTTGTATAGCTATTTTATGAGGGATAGAAAATTTAGTCGCCACGACTTGACCTGTTGTAGTTCGCCAAATTAATTTTCTTGAAACCGCATCATATTTAAGGTCTACGTCGCCAACAATGCAGTCAAGAAAAGTTGTCCCTATATATTTATCAAGAGGTGTAGTTATAAGAGAGTCATTCCGTTTTCCTCTGGAGGCAATAACGCTGTCAATGTCAATTGCTTCAAACTCTTTTGAGGTAAAATTTAAGATAAACGCAGCCTCTCGCCATGTAGTTAATTTGATTGTCTCTTTAATTAGATTTGGGTCATCCGTCCAATTAATTTTAGATTGAAACATTAGTGATTTCTTTTCAACTCTGGAGCCAATTTTTAAAGTAAGCTCAAATATTCCATCTGCCCCTAATTTATTCTCTGTTGCTCCTGGACCTCGACCCCTGAACTTATGATAGTTTATACTCCAAGTCCATTCACCTGGTTTTTCTATTTGGCTATTTTGCACAAATACCTTTTGGTTTTTAATTCTAAGTGTTGCACCCAAATCGCCTGTTAATGCATCTTCTTCTTCACTTGCAGATAAAAAACCATCAAGAGCTAAAGGGTACTTTTCAGTCAAGTGCTTTTGAATTTCTTGCTTTACTTCGTCTGGTATATATAATCTTCTTCGTGCCATTTATAATATCGCCTAACGTTTCGCTTTCTTCAATTATAAGGGAAAGCATTCCAATATATTGTGCTTCCCAAATATCGTGAAAAGATTCCCCATAAAACTAAAAGAATTTTTTTAAACCCAATCCATCAAATTGACTTTTCCTTTGTCCTCATTTTTAATTATTCATTCATAATTTTTCATTATTACGACTTTCCCAACCTCACTCCTGTCCCTTTATTTTCGATGGCTTTGGGGATGATGCGGAGGATTTCTTGGGCGGCGGATTGTGGGGATTTGCCTTGGGGATGGATGCCGCAGACGGCGGTGGTCAGGCTATGGTCCATATCCCGATCAAAAATCGAAAAACCTTCCGGACTTTTGCCGTAGGTGATATATGCTGAAAGTTGGTTGAGGCCGGTACCGGGACGCTCGCCTATCAGGTGTACAATCAGGTCAGGTTGCAGGATTTGACCGATATGGTATCCAGCCCGCACCCTGCCGTTGCGGACAATGATGTCATGCCGACTATAGGTGAACTGCGTTCCGTAAAGTGATTTCTTCAGCGCAGGAAGTACCTGACGGAGGTGTTCGCTGACTGCATTGGCATTCAATCCATCGGAAATGACAAATTGGATTTTCGGGGTAATACCCAATCCTTTTGCTAATTTTATCAGTTCCTGTGTGCTTTCTTTACTGATCTTTTCCCCGCTTCCCGGATGGGCAAGGTAATCCTCCCGGTCTTTGGACTCGGTATGGACATAGACAGGTGATTCGCAGCAGTCCCGGATCACAGCAGCATCAAGACCTGCAAACAGGGCTTTCCTCGCATGGGAGAAAAGTCCATCCAGGCGCTTGGTCACAAAATCAGGATCTTCATTTTGATGGCTTACGCCATAACCCAGGTCACAGCCTTTTTCCTGCAGGTTTTTGATTTTCTTTTTGGCTTCAATCTCGAGGTCTTCATTGGCTCTTTTGTCACCTCCGGCTTTGAGGTATTGGGCATAAAGTTTCGCGATGCGGTCAGCATTAGGATCGGTGTTCCCCTCTTCAGTCAAGGCTTCAATTTCAACCAAACGCTTTTGAAAAGCTGAAGAAACCATTTTACCTGAAGACTTCCTCAACCTTGGATGCTCACGGTAAGAAGTGGTGAGGTAGCCAAGCATTGGATCTGCTTTTCCTGCCACTGCCATCAGGTACGAAGGGGCTGCGAGTTGCACAATTTCGGTGGTGAGTTGCTGCAATTCGGCAGGATGAATGCCCATGTGGAAAGTCGAACACACATCCAATCCCATCACCAAGCCATGGAGTTTGGCCATAACAGTATCCTCGAGGCAAGCGCGTCGGAGTTGAGCGCCGGTGCTGAAAACCTCGGGTCCAATAAATCCCGCCACGTCATTGACAATCATCCATTTGCCGGTTTCCTGTCTGATATACCGGGCAAGGCCATAGCATCTCGCCTCCAATGTCACCATATCCACACCTTGGGCGGCACCGTTGGTAACCTCCGAACCTTGTCCCGTCTCGAAGTATAATCCCTCAAAATACCTGCACAAATCCAACAATTCATCCACATCACAGCCCAACATCCCTTCCAAACCTTTGGAAGTACCTGCAAGACTTTGGAATCCCACATCGACTTTGGTGTGGGCCATGGCAGATCTTTGCTTGACCATATCCGAAAGAACACAAAAGCGCGTAGGGAGTTGGAGCCTTTCTAAGATGTTTTGGAGGAGTTTTTCTGTGCGGACGATTGTCTCCAAGTCATCGCTTGCGGGGTTGAGTCCGATGATCACATCCCCACAACCGTAACAAAGTCCTTCGAGTGTGGAAAGCAAAATCTCATCCTCCTCATCTCCGGGGCTGTTTGGTTGGATGCGGCTGCCAAAGTGCCTCGCCGAACCTATGGCTGCTCCAAAATCTCCAAAAGAATTTGGGATCGGGTTAAAAATACTTGTTGCTACCTGCGACAATTCCGAATCTGACATAACCTTGACAACTGCGGCGATGGCTTCACTTGGAAGTCCGGTTGCGTAGATTTTGACCCAATCAGGTCCTTTTTCTGAAAGGAGTATTGCCTTTAATTCAGATATCCTCAAATGGGCAATTTCTTTTAAAGCCTTTCTGTTGAGACTTTTGGCGAGAATTTCTGTAACCCTGTCTTCGACAAAATCAGTATCGGCGATCTTGGAGATGCTGAGGTCGGCTACACGGCCTCGGGCGATCCCCCGGATGAGTTCGTCCTGAGTTCCCCCGACCAACAAATCCCCTTCCTTAAATGCATTGGCTTGGGCAAAAAGAGACAATAAAGAATTGGTTTCCATTTTCAGTTGTGGTTTTTGATCAGTCTATTACTCAATACCAAAGCGAGAATTACTGCTGAAATCCCTCCGGCCATTTTTCCCACGATAACAGGAAAAATCATATCCCGCTGCACGCCTGCTGTAAATCCCAGATGATCACCCAATACAAAAGCAGCACTGACAGCAAAGGCGGTATTGAGGATTTTGGCTTTGGGATTCATGTCTTTAAGGATATTCAGCATGGGGATAGCATTGGCCAAAGTGGCGATCATTCCAGCCGCGCCGGCCGTATTCATTCCGAGACTTTGCCCTACTTTCAAAAGCGGTTTTTCGAAAACTTTGGTCAAAAAAGCCACCATCGGAAATGCCCCTATCAGGACAATGGCGATGGAACCTACAATTTTGATCCCTTCCCAAATAGGAGTCATCCCGGGGATAATCACGATTCCTGCCAATGTCTCGACCACTATCAACACCGTGCAAATCGTGATGAATACCATCAGCGCCTTCCCAAAATAGTCAAATAGACGGATCATCATGGTCGGAGCAAAATACATTCCTGCGGCAATCAGAAGGGAGAAAATTACGATTGGGACGAGATTGGCCAATATCATACCCAATGAAAACCCTGCCGTCAAACCGCCCACTAGACATCCCAATGGAATCGTGACCATGCCGATCATGATGCCAGAGGCGAAATAGTGTTGGTCTTCCTTTTGGAGAATTCCCAAAGCAACAGGAATGGTAAAGACGATCGTCGGGCCCATCATGGCACCCAATATCAGCCCGGCAAACAATCCGGCTTCTTCGGTCTGCGCCATTGCCATGGCCAGTGGATAGCCGCCCATGTCGTTTGCGAGGAGCGTTGTGGCAAACATGGCGGGATCGGCACCAAAAAAAGAATACACGGGAACGACAACTTTGCCCAACACATCCGCGAGAACAGGAGCAATCGAAATGATCCCTAACATCGCAATGCTGAGCGGTCCCATGGCCATAAATCCTTCATCGAACTTTTCGCCTAGACCGTACTTGTTACCAAAAATTTTATCCAAAGCACCCAACATCATAAAAAACAACATGATGTAGATGATGATGTCATTGATTCCCATAAAGGTAGGTTTGAGTAGAGGCAATCAAGATAAGAAAAGAGAAATGGAAATTTAAAAAATGGGGGGAATTAAGTAAGTGAAATGGAAAGAGTCCAAGTCTGGAGACTTGAACTAGGCGGAGGTATGAAAAATAGCGGACTTATTCATCAAAGATTTTGGTTTCAAAGCCGTCAATACTTTTTACATTTTTTTCTGCCCAATAATTCTTGATGCCTTCTTCGCCCTGTTTGTCTGCCCAGTTAGTGAGAATTGTCCTTTCCTCTTTAAATTCCATGAAGGGAACCGCAAATCCACAGGAAGTCTGCACGAGATCAACATCCATTTCGATGATTTGTCTTGCGCCGGTGAAGTCCTCGAAAAGCCGGAAATATTCTTGGAATTTTTCATCCCTATTGTGAAAAATCTGAGCTGTACCATACAACCTCAGAATCATGGGCTTGCCTTCAAAGGCGCAAAACATGATGGTCATCCGGTTATTTTTGAGGAGATGGGCGGCAGTTTCATTTCCGCTTCCGGTGAGGTTGAGCCATACGATTTTGTTTTCCCCTAACACCCTGAAAGTGTCTGTACCTTTTGGAGAAATATTTACCCTTCCTTCCTCGGCTGCGGTACCAACAAAAAATATTTTCTGCTGTTGGATAAAATCCGCCAATTCGGGGCTGATGTGTTCTAGTCTTTTTCCCATGACATTACTCTATTTGTGGTTTGGAGATAAATTAAAGCTTCGATAACTAAATTCGAAAAAAAAGTAGACCACAAATTTAACTTTAAAAATTTAAGCATATTATTCGCGGCTCTAAAAACCAGAAGTAAACCTGAATTTTTGCCAAAAGCCTTTATTCCTTTCTCATCATTTTTATCGAAAACCATCCCAAGACCAAAATTATCAACCCCATTATTACCCATAACCATGCTTTGTTTTCAAATAGCGGAGTTTTCTTGGGCGCTTCCTCCTTTGCTATTTCCAATTCATTTCCCAATTCCAATGATGACAGCATCTTTGGAACGTTATCCGGGAAGCGCTCAATGTCGTAATCCGGCTTGTTTGCATTTTCATTTCCATAAGTCAAAAAGTATTTGGCATTTTCCGTAAACCGGGCATTTAATTCATGAACATATCCCTTTACCTGTATTCCGTCAATGGACAGGGGCTGATTGTCTTTGTTGTCAATATTGATTTTTAATTTTTGGACAGTCGTACTGTAAAACTTCAATCCATTTCTATGGATCGAATTCAGAGTTCCGGATGTCAAAGTGTGGTAGATATAACTCCATCCTTTTTCTGTTTTTATAGAATCAGCAAGGTATTTAACTGTTATTGGTCTGTGGTAGTCAAAGGAATTTATTACCTCAAGGTTCAGAAAACTGACCGGGACGGGCATGTTTAATTCAATATCAATTTCGGTCTGCTTGGTATCTTTATTTTCTTTTTTGTCTATTCTCTTGATAGGATGATCTTGATAATCGGCTTCTGAAATTTCTAGCTGGGAAATTCTTGCCGAGATCAGTTCAGGTTTTTCTTTGCTTTCAATTTGCAATCTGAAATATTGATACTTTGAGCTAGGAAACGTCAACCTTGTAAATTGAAAGTCTTCTATTTCGTTTTTGATGGACAGAATCCGGT
Source organism: Aquiflexum gelatinilyticum (assembly GCF_024813435.1). Taxonomy (NCBI): domain Bacteria; kingdom Pseudomonadati; phylum Bacteroidota; class Cytophagia; order Cytophagales; family Cyclobacteriaceae; genus Aquiflexum; species Aquiflexum gelatinilyticum. Next base: position 96,055 of record NZ_JANAEZ010000012.1, on the reverse strand, counting down.
AATTTTCAAGGACTGTAAACCAATCATTCAGATTTTGGCTGCCTTCCAGTTTTATTCTCCAGTCAAAATTATCCTGCTTGAAATCTAGGTCGATTTGATTTGTTACTTCTGATGTAGGGATTTCAAAAGTGAAAAAATATCCATTTCCGTTGCGGGAGGAGTTGAGCGTCTTAAACACAATATCCTTACTCGTGACTACTTCAGTTTTCAATCGTAGGAGATATGGAATTTCTAAAGTGTCATTTTCTGCCGTTATGCCAAATATTCTAATGTCGGTCAAGTCATTTGATATTTTCCCGAAAACAGAGTCCGTCAAAACAATTTTGTGCCATTGCCCAGAGATTCCTTTCAATTCACGCTTATACTTGAACTCCCCCATTTGGCCAAAAGCCAAAGAACAATTCAAGAAAAGCATGATGATGAGCAGCTTAATTATCAGTTTCATTTTCGGAAATTAAATGTTTGTACTTATTATATAAAAATGAAATGACTAACAGCAAAACCCCTAACGATACAAACACGATTGTTTTTGCAATGGTATTGAGGTGGGAAATGTCGTAGAAAAACAATTTTATCAACGTAATGCCAAACAATGCAATTGCACCGATTCTAATGGGCTTGTTCTTTTTCCAAATCCCAAATGCAATTAAGAAAAGTGAATAAGAGCCCCACAAAATGCTTAATCCGAGCTTATAGGATTGTTCTGATTTCAAGATGTCCACCCAGTTTAGCAATTCACTGCTCGCTATCCATAATATGGTGATATGCAACAGGAGTTCAAATGATATTCTAAAGTTTGGATGTTGAAAAACCTGCTTGATATATAAATAACAAGAAAAAAGACCAAGGGCCACAAACAGAAATGAAAGATACCTTATCCATAAATTGATGGTTCCGATATGGTAATATTGGGATAAGGTCTGTTCCAAATAGCTTTCCCGAAGTTCACTCAGCACATACAGGCCTTGAAATAAAAAAGAAGCTAGAGCAAATACTATCAACACAAGATTCAACAACCCCAAATTTTTGTTCTTTAATTTTTTAAGATTTACAAAAGATAAAATTGAGACAAAAAGCAGAGAATAATTGATTGTCCAAATTGTTTTAAAACTAATTAAATCATAATTCCAGTAAGTGTCTGGGTAAGTTCGGCCTTCGGGATTGATTTCAATGGCTGAATCGGTGAAGAGTTGGTTCCAATAAGTTGTAATTTCCATTACAAAAGCGTAGTAAACCGTGAAAATCAGGATCCCGGGAATGATAAATGAAAAAATGTTTGCCGTTCCTTTTTGCCTTTGGAAATGAGGTTGGCTGGTCTTATTCAGGATATTGATGAACACAAATGCTGCAATAAACAATACGGAGGTAAGGAGATTCACATTAAACAGTGGTGTAATCCTTGATTCGGGAATGTCCGGAACATAGGAAGCATACCCATCACTCCAATCTTGGATAATGCTGAAAAAAGCCAAAAACATCAAAGGATAGGAAAGTTTTTCATAAAAGGAAACTTGCTTTGTCCTACCGATCCAAAACAATAAAGCAGCTTCTCCTGCCCATAATAAGGTCACCCAATTGCCGTCAAGCTGTACAGGAAATGCCAGGGTAATGAAAACAAGTACCAATCCTGTAATCAGATAATGGATGTTTTTGTCAGCAAGTTTTTGGCGGTAAATGATGACACTCACTACAAAATGAACAAGTGCATTGACCAAAGTAAATAATCCCAAAAGCTCTTTGCCAATTTGATGATCATCAAGAAGGGCGAAACCTAACCCATAAAAAATAAATGAATTGATAATTACCAAAATGACATCGGGGACTGCAAATTTTTCTTTTTGAAGAAGTTTATATCCAAGAAAGGTCAGATAGAATATGACAAAAAATAATGAAAGAAAGACAATAGCCAATCCAAAATGCTCGGTTGGTTGAAATTGGACAATATACCAAGACAGGTATATCAGCCATGTCAAACCAAAAGAAACGAGGTAAAGCGCTTTCCAATATTTCTTTATTGCAATGGCCAGGATTCCAATGTTTAGAATTGACATGTAGGTAAATAGAACAGCTACTTTGCCGGAACCGTCACTCAACAAGAACGGAACAGCATAAGCACCTACCAAGCCAATATGTGCAATTATTTGTCGGCTGTATTGTAATGCGGCGATTACTGTAAACACCGTAAAAACGACCATGATGGAAAAAGCCGCCAATTGGGGAATCAAGCCATATAGTGCAAATGCAAAATAAGTAATGAAGTATAAAATCGCCATTGCACCGCTTACCAGGACGGCGCTGAAGTTTTCATACTTACTTTTTAATTTAATGCCAAAGGCCAACAATCCCAAGCCAAATACATACCCCAGGATAATTCTGGTAAGTGGGCTAATCAAATCATTTTCAATCGAGTATTTGGCACCGATTGCCACACCGATTACAGTGATGGCTATTCCTATTTTATTGATTAAATTTTCTCCTATAAACTTTTCTATATCCGATTTCCTTTTTGCTACCTCGGGGATTGGCAGAAAAGGCCGGATTTCCGGTTCGTACTTTTTCTCTACTATTGGATTGGGTTGGGCAGGGATAGTTTCACTGTTAATTTGAAAATCAGCATCGATTACAGGTTTGTCCGGATTGGCAGTATTACTTTCAATTACAGGATCCTGACCGTTAGCTTTGAGCTTGTTTAATTCTATTCGCAGTGTATTTATTTCATTTGAAAAGTCCTCCTGTCTTTTCAAAAGAGTGTCCAACTTCGCAAGGAGTTGGTTGATTTTTTCATTGTTATCTGACATAACTGTGGCCGGCTATCTACACTATTTCATTTTGTATGAGATATTCGCATTTCTATGCTTATTCCGTATTCCTGGTTGTATTTAGAGTAATGGTGAATTTTTGGTCCTTTTTGAAGGAAAAACCCAGGGTAATTATTCTTGGACAAGTATATGAGAAGGTAAGGCTTTCCTTGGCCATTCAATCCTTTTTAAACTTCGAGTTTCTAAACGCCATTAGAAGTTCATCCCTGTATTTGTCGTTGTTGTAGTTAATATTCACTCCAAAGTCAAAACCATTGATTAGCCTGCTATACATGATTTGGCTCAAAATAAATTTTCCGTTCGGGCTATAAACAGTAAAACTATATTTTTGAAATTCCAGACCATCAATTACTTCCGTTGTGGTAGCAGAAGAGTCTGTTTTTATTCCCTGGTCTAAATATGTCAAATAAATAATCTCCTTAAGCGCTGCACTGTTTTCTTCCCATTCACCCTCGTACTCCACCTTAAACGGTTCTGAGGTCGATTGAAAAATATTGAATAGGTCTTTTTGAATTGAAATCAGATTTTTTAATCCGCTATAGTCTATCTCTGCATCCATTGTTTCTTGTAATGCTTTCAGACCTTTTTCGTTGTTTTCCTTTGTTTTTTCTTTTTCTACCACGGCCCAACCGGTTGGAATTTCCATTTTCCATCCGATTTCATTACTGGTATAGGTATTTCCCTCGATTTTCCCTTCATCAATATTCTTATTCGGGTCAACTTGCCCGCTTGAACCCAAAGCAATTGAAATGCTCAAAACAACTGTAAATAGAATTTTTTTCATCCTTTTGCTTTTATGATTTGATATCCGCTGGTGTACTCTTTTATTCTTTGGAATTGGTCGGCAGGAAAGACCATTTTTTCTTGAATTTATATTTCACAAACAGCACAATTTAGCAAAATCAATCAAGGATTTATCTCTTCAAAAAAAATTTACTACAAGAAGATTTTTCAAGCTAAGGACTTGACAAATGAGGTTTATCTTGGATCAAAAACCGGGAATTATTAAAGAAAAAATCACCATAAAACCTTGAAAGAAATCTGTTTCCTTCATTGTTTTGGAAAGTTATTAGCAAAATAAGCTTTGATAAAATCCGTCACATATGGACGGGATAGTCGCAGTCTATTCAATAATGGTGGAAGCATATCCATGTACAAGCTGCACTAGGTCAAGTTCAAGGAATTCCTGAAGGTGTTTTGAAAATGAACGTGACTGAAATGCTATTTCGTCTTTTCTATCGGTCCTTTTAAGTATCCATTATTTGGATGAAAAATTCAGGATGGGATTTTAATTCCTGTCAGTATTTTGGAGGATTTAAACCAAAAAAAGAAGCAAGAAAGGAATCTTCATCAAGCCAATAGGTTTCGGTTTTCTGAAATAAATTGGGCAAAAGTCCTTGGTTGTCTTCCGGTGATTTTAGCCACCCAATCTGTAGTTTCGGATTCTTTTTGAAATCTCGGAAAATAATGAAGCATGATCATCACAAGAATAAACATCGTAGGCATATTTTCCTTCCTTTTGGTCAAAAAGAACCTCATCAAATTAGGCGATTGGAATTTAATTTGAGTTCCTAAGCCATTGCTTAAAATCTTTGCCATCTGAGAAAATGTTAACTTTTCCCCATTGGTCAAATCGTAAGATTCATTGATGTGCTGCTTTATATTTATCAGGATATTGGCAGCTACCTCCCCAATATCCATCACATCGATCAGCGTAAATTTTGATTCTCCAGCAGGAAGAAAAATCTGCTTTTTGGTTACTAAGTCTTTGCGAAGCGTAGTTGTAAAATTTTGCATAAAATAAGCAGGTCTCAAAAAGGTATAATTTATTTTGCTGCCAACTATCATCTTTTCAATTTTATGGTGTGGTATTATTCTGCTGTTTTCCACACCTTGGACCGATAAAAAAACGATGTGTTTTACACCTTTATCTTGACAGGCATCAATGATCGGTTTGAAATATTTTTCTGTGTCTGATATTTGAGGCGGTCTCAGCAAAAAAAGAATATCACAGTTTTCCAATGCCGCCTCGCAAGTTTTGAAATCCATAAAGTCAAATTTCAAAAGGCTTGTTTTTAGCCCCTCCAAACTGATTTTATCAGCCTCCACATTCCTCACGCCTGCATAAAGGTCCAGCTGATGGTCAATATTTCGCAAAGAACTCAAAACTGCTTTGCCTACACTTCCTGTCGCACCTGTTATTACAACTTTCATTTCCTATCTGAATGGCTTACATGATTTGATTTTCATATTCTTGGGCATAGCTTCTCATTTCCGCTATAAGGGGCATTACTTTTCGGCCAATTTCAGAAAGGCTGTATTCTACTCTAGGGGGTACTTCTCCAAAGTTTTTACGTTCTACCAATTTGCTGTCAATAAGGTTTTTTAATTCCTGTATAAGCATCTTTTCACTGATATCAGGAATTTGTCTTTTAAGCTCCGACAACCTCAAGGGCTTTTCAAACAATTGATAAATGATCAGAAGTTTCCATTTTCCACCCACCAATTCAAGTGTTGTTCTGATGGGACATCTTGCTTCTACTTTTATTGTTTCCATTTTTATACTTACAAAAAGGTTAGTACTTATATAATAGGCATGTACTTCAAATGTACGTAAGTTTGGATGGTAATCATATCAATCAGTCAGATGAAAAAAATCGCATTGTTTGGAGCAACAGGTCAAACAGGTCAAAAATTCTTGAAAATTGCCCTGGAAAAAGGATATAGTGTAAAAGCTTTGGCCCGTGACAAATCAAAACTCAACAACCAAAGCCCATTGCTAACTGTCTTTGAAGGGAACGTGTTAAACGCGCAGGATGTAAATAAGGTGGTCGAGGATTGCGACATCGTAGTCAGTCTGTTTGGTCATGTCAAAGGCTCCCCGGAGTGGTTGCAAACCAACGGAACAAAAAACATCATTAATTCGATGCTGGAATTTAATGTTGATAAAATCATTTCCCTATCGGGTGGAGGATTGCCTTACCCTGAAAAGGACAAACCCAAATTTGTGGATAAATTAATTAGGACAATAATGAAGATTGCTGTCCCCAAAGTGTTGAATGATGCCATTGCTCATGCAGATGTACTGAAGGCTAGCGGCAAAAAGTGGGTGATAGTAAGAGCACCAAGACTCACCAATGAGGCCAAAACCGGTCGCTACCGGATAGGATGGGTTGGAGTCAATGCCAGCACAAAAATCAATCGCTATGATTTGGCCGATTTTATTTTATCCCAGGTTGAGGACGAGGATTTCAATTTTCAAATGCCTTTTGTCAGCCTATAGGGCTGTAAATTCTTTGGATTGACAGCACAGTTGGCAGGTCAAGTCTCAATCCATGAAACAATCTACAGGAATTATAAATAGGTCCTTCCGTTTAGATTATGGCAGTCTTTGCTAATAATGGGAATTCAGAATCTGACTTTTGTTATTTTCTTTCAATGTCCATTATTTCCCCATCTTCTACCATCATTTTAAGATCTGTTTTAAGAATCGGGAACGTTTCTCCTGAAAATGACTCATCTCTTCTGATTTTAGAGTCCGAAAGTCCCCGTCTTTTGTTGGTCTCATATTCATTTAATAAAACAAAAACAGTATCACCTTCAATATTTTCGACTTTGTATAAAGTATACTGTTTGTAGTCGATTTTTATTTCATAAATATCTCCGGCTTGTGGTGAGGCAATTAACATCAAATTTTTCTCCTCCCTTTGCTTACTCACGATTCCTCCCAAAATAAAAAAGAAAAAAAGTAAAATAATCCCTGAAAAAGTCCAGACCGGGGTCTTTCCTTTCTGCTTTAAAATTTCATAATTACTCCTGAGGTAAACGGGAAATTCTTTCTTTTCAAGAACTTGCTTACAATGGCTGCATTGCGTCAGACCTGTTTTTCCGATCGGGAAAAATGGAATCCAAAATACATGTGCATATTTTTGGAAAACAGTCATCTGAACACTGTTTTGGGTTCCGCAGTTTGCGCATTTGTCTTGGATTGTTTCTGTTGCAACTTCTGTCGCTTTACTTCCAAATACCACCATTTTTGTTAACGTTTATTATTTTTCTCCTTCTTTCAGAACAGGATCATTATGGATGTAAAACTAATTTGAGGAGGGTCATTTTCAAAATATTTCCTAAGAGAGTCAGAAATAATTATTTAAATGATTTCAATTATTTTGGAGAGCACCATTTTTTGGCAAAATTCAAAAAAACAGTACACATTGGCCCGGTATAAAAGCGATAATCAAAAAGCAGCAACTGTAAATCAAATAGAAATTTTAGACCTTTTTTCCATTGATAATCAGATATAAAAAAGAAACTTAAAGACTTCTCTCTGGAATGGCTTTAAATCTTCGAAAAAAAAATTTAACCTTTTTTCACATTCCGGTGCAACCTATTTTTACTTACCTGTATCTACCTATTCGAAAGCCAACAGCAATGTTATTTAGAAAAACTTTTACAACTGAGTCGGACATCATCAAAGGTTGCCTGAAGGGAGAGCGAAAAGCCCAACAGCATCTCTATGAAGCCTACTCCAAAAAGTTTCTCGCCATCTGCCTCCGGTATGTCAAAGACCGGGACCTTGCAGAGGATGTCATGATTGAAGGCTTTATGAAGATCTTTGAAAAACTACCCCAATATGAAGCCAAGGGAAGCTTTGAAGGTTGGATGAAACGCATCGTCGTCACCCAATCGCTGCTTACCCTACGCAACAACCGCAACCTGAGTATGGAGGTGAATGTTGAATTCCACCTGGAAAATGCGGACAGCCCCTATGAACTTAACCACTTGGAGACTGCCGAACTGTTGGAACTGATTCAGGGATTGCCGGTGGGATACCGGACGGTTTTCAACCTGTACGCCATCGAAGGCTACAGCCACGCCGAAATCGCCGACCTACTTGGAATCACAGAGTCCACTTCCAAGTCCCAACTCAACAGGGCAAGAAATACATTGAAACAAAAAATAGCCGATCAACAAATCAAAGAAAGGAGAATCAATGGCTAATACAGATAAAAACTTCGATCAGTACTTCAAAGAAAGGCTGGCCAAGCATGAAGAAAAACCTTCCCAACTTGCTTGGGAAAAACTTGAAAGGCAACTGCCGAAAAAAGAAAAAGGAATTTGGTTTCCCATAATGGGCATTGCCGCTTCGTTGCTTATTTTCCTTACTGTGGGCTATGTCGTATGGCAGGCCAACCTAGAAACTGAAAGTAGCCTTCCACTTACCTCAGAGCTGACTACTCCTGGTAGTGATGAAAGTTCAGAGACCTTGAAAGAAGCCATTCCGACAAACCCCGAAACCATTGAGGAATCAAAAGAAACCAAAGAAGAACAGACAATTGAATCAGACAAACCTGTTCAAACCCCAATAAAAAAATCCGTCACTATCAAGCCACAGATTACAGAAGCTCCCAAGGAATTGCTTGCAATAGCGGATAATCTGGAGGAAAGGATCGATGAGGTATTTGTAGAAACACCTGAGATCGTCATTCCCGAACTAAATGTCAATGAAGCCATTGCCCAAAACAACATTGAAGAGGAGGAAGAAGTGATGACCTACAAGATCACCATCAAGTCCAATGGAATCTCAGAAAAACCTGAAAATCAGGGACTCATTGCCGGAATTGAAAATAAAGTAGATAAAATCGGAGGATTGCTCAGCAAAGTAGAACAGGGTTTTGCAGACCTGCAGGATGCAAAAGACAACTTGTTTGTAAGCAACAATACCTCCAAAAGAGAAAGAAAATAATCCACCAAAAATTGAAAACATAAACCATCATGAAAAAATACTTGCTTTTATTTTGCTTCCTCGGACTGGTGCAGTTTGCGTTCGGAAGTACTGACAGGGAGTTTTTGGCTCCAAAAGATACCATCATTGTGGAGTTTGGGACTTCAGGAAAAATCGTCCTTGTCGTGGACAACAAAGAGGATTTTGAGCGGCTCAAAAAAATGAACATCAACCAGATCATTTCAGAACTTGACCTGCAAATAGACGAAAAAACCGGCGAACTTGTCGTTGTGGAAGTTTCCGGAAAAAACGGATCCCGAGAAATCGTCAAAGTCACAGAGGATTGGAATAAAACCGAAGTGTCTGTCGCCGGGATCCGGATCTTAGTAGATGAGACAAGCCCCAATACGAGGGTGAAGGTAGAAACCGGAGTGAAGAAAAAAAGTGACCCACCTTTCCGCACCTATTTTGGCTTGGACCTTGGACTCAACAACTATCTCGACAACAATGGGCAATTCCCAAAATCCACCCAACCATATGCAGTGAGAGGCTGGGGAAGCTGGAACGTCGGCCTCAACTTCTTTGCCAGCCAAAGAATCAGCAAAGGCTTCCGCTTTGACCTTGGAATGGGTGTCCAATGGTACAATTTCAAATTTGAGAACAGAGACTTTCAGGCTGTCAGAGGAGATGAATCCATTGAATTTATCCAAAGAAACGATGTTGCAGGATTCAAAAGCAAAATCTCTGCCTCCTACCTCACCACGATGGGACTCTTCAAATTGGACTTCGGAAGAATGAATGACCAGGGAAGAAGGGGGATAAGGTTAGCTTTGGGTCCTTATGCAGGCTACCGTTTGGGTGGTACGAGCAAATATGTCTACCGACCTCTGGATGGTGGAGGACGCAGAAAAGAACACCTTAACACCGGGATATTCCTGAACAACTTCCGCTACGGTATCCGAGGAGAAGTCGGATTCGGCAGGGTGAATTTCTTCACCACATACGATTTCAATCAATTATTCCAAGCCGGCAAAGGTCCTGAACTGAACCCGATCACCTTCGGAATTATATTCTAACTCCCTTTTTTTGAATACTAAGCCAATGAAAACGACCACACTGATTTTAATTCTATTGCTGTTTCTGACTTCTCTGGGCTTTGCCCAGGAAGCAGATTCTGCAAGACAAGATTCGGTAAAAACCACCAACTTTACTCTTTTCAATACCGATGTCATTGTCTACAAAAATGCCGACGGTACCAATACCTGGGAATTTGTATCCAAAGGAGAACAATATTATGAATACCAATCCAAGTCAAAAAAATCAAGTAATGGACTGACTTTGGACATCGGTATCAATACCTGGATTGGGGACGATGCTGCTCCTGTTGTCAAACCTTGGGGCAGTTGGAATCCTGCGATCAATTACCACTATACCTACAAACCAAGCAAAAACTTCAACCTGAAATCAGCCATTGGAGTCAGTTGGTACAACTTCAAATTTGAGGACAGAAACCTGCAGGCATTAAGAAGTAACGGCAGTTTGGTTTTTGAGGAACATCCATCAGGCACCGGGACAAAATCAAAAATTTCGGCTTCCTATGCTAACCTGACTTTGATTCCGACCGTGCAGACAAGCAATGGTAATTTCAGCTTCGGTGTTGGTCCATATGCTGGTTACAGGTTGGGAGGAAGAGGGAAATTTGTCTACCGGGATACCAGTGGAAATAGAGCAAAGGAATTCCAAATGGGCAATATGTTTGCCGAGAATTTCAGATATGGGATTCGCGCCGAAATCATGGTGGCAGACATTACCTTCTATATGAATTATGATTTGAACAATACTTTCCAAGAAAACAAAGGACCCAAGCTCAATACTTTGAGTTTCGGATTCGTACTTTAAAAACCAACTTACTATGAAAACAAACTTAAAATCAACATTTGCGCTGTTCCTGATTTTAGCAATGGCAGCTATCCATCCTGCGATGTCCCAAGTCCAAACCATCGTGGATGTGACCAAATCTTTTTCCGGAATATCAAGGATAGAAGTCTCCGGAGGTCAGTTGGAAGTGGAATACATCGGGGGGCCAAATGCCGATGTTTCCGTGAATGCATTTTTGGAATCTACCAATCCTGATCAGGATATTGTGTTCGTCACTTTGGGAGATGTGTTGAAGATTTCGCATAAAGTCTCAGGCAATAATAACTGGAACAATAGAACCAAAGGCCACATCAAAATCAGTGGACCTGTAGGTATGAGCCTGGACATGAAAGGTGGTTCAGGATCGGTATATGTAGAGAATGTCCAAAGCTCTGAACTCAACCTTTCAGTCGGTTCAGGGAGTGTTTCTGCCAAAGACATCAGCGCAGACATTCTAGCCAATGCTGGGTCGGGATCCATCAAAATGACAGGTATCCAAGGCAATATCAAAGGCAATGTGGGATCAGGCTCTGCCAATATGCAAGACATCAAAGGAAACATCAGTTACTCTTCAGGTAGTGGTGGCATCAGTGTGGCAGGTGTGGAAGGTCAGGTCAATGTGAGTTTGAGTTCAGGAAATGCAAAATTGGAAAACGTTTCCCAATTGGGTGAATTGAGAGTGACTTCCGGAAACGTAACTGCAACAAACTCCGGCTTGGGTTCTGAAACCAGACTGAGTGGTACATCAGGGAATTTCAAAATCCAGACTTCTTCCAACCTGAAGGACTTCAATTACAACCTCAATGCGAGCTCAGGCAATGTTTCTGTAGGAAATTCACGGGCAGGAAGAAACCTCAGCATAGATAACGGTGCTGCTACAGAAATCAAAGGAAGTATTACCTCCGGAAATATTTCCATTGTAAACCAATAACATTCTCTGAAAACCAATTTTATCTCCCGGCAGGAAGACAAGGAAAGGCAATCCAAAAAATTGCAGAGCCCTGGCTTTCTGCCGGTTTTTTTTTACCCTAAAATCATTAGTGGCATGTAAATTACACGAGCGGTTTAAACTTTTCTCCCACTCAAAGTTCTAAAGGTTACCAAGTTTATGTATAACTTATGGTAATATTTTAATCCTTGTTTTACCTCAATCCGAATTGAACCAAATGGAACCAATCAAAAAAGAAGATTTAAGCCAAGAAATTTTTGACATGTATGACTACTATGTACATGGCAAGATCGACAGAAGAGAATTTGTAAACCGCCTTTCGGTATTTGCTGTGGGAGGCTTGACGGTATCGGCGATTTTAGGATTTTTACTTCCCAATTATGCTGAAGCCAAGAGATTTACCCAAGATGACCCGAGATTGATTTCCTCCTATGTGGAATATGATTCTCCAAAAGGTGCCGGCAAAATGAAAGGCTTGCTTACAAGGCCTGCTGACAAAAAAGGAAAACTTCCGGGCGTCATCGTGGTCCACGAAAACAGGGGATTGAATCCGTATATAGAAGATACTGCCCACCAGGCTGCTTTAGATGGGTTTATTGCTTTTGCTCCTGATGCCTTGACGCCGTTTGGCGGATATCCCGGCACGGACGATGAAGGCCGGACCATGCAATCCAAGCGTGACAGGGAAGAAATGTTGCAGGATTTTATTGCAGGCTATGAATTTTTGAAAGAGCATGACCTTTGTACCGGTAAAGTCGGTGTCGTCGGATTCTGTTTTGGAGGTTGGATTTCCAACATGATGGCTGTGCGGGTTCCTGACCTGAAAGCAGCTGTTCCTTTCTATGGCGGTCAGCCCACAGCGGCGGATGTTCCTTCCATCAAAGCTCCGCTTCAGATCCACTACGCAGAATTGGACACTAGGGTGAATGAAGGTTGGCCGGCTTATGAAGAAGCGCTGAAAGCCAATAAAAAGAAATATGAAATGCACATGTATCCGGGAGTGAACCATGGCTTTCACAACCATTCCACTCCAAGATATGACAAAGCTGCAGCCGATTTGGCTTGGGGAAGGACGATTGATTTCTTTAAGAAAAACCTGAAGTGATCCAAACCGGATTTCCATACAAAGCAAAAAGTCAGCGGATTCGCTGACTTTTTTGTTTTAGGGCAGGTTTGACCATATGATGGCTAATTTCAGCACAAATGTTGAAATAACTTCAACACCAAATCTACAATCCAAGAAACCGCTCCTGAACATGCGGGTAGAAAAACACCGGCTTATAGTACAAGGCCACCTACTTGATTATGCTCCGCTATTTTCATTCTAGCCGATCCAGTGTTTGTAATAAATATTTCGTCTTTAAAAATGCCCTACGGTGAAGTATAAGAATAGTAGCGGATTTTCACACAACAACATTTCGGTTTAACACGGTCTAAAAATAAAAAAAAGGGGGTCGATAAAGCACCGAAACCGCTATTACTTTTTTATACATTGTTGGCAACTGGCTTTATATTCTCATTAAACCTCCTATTCTGAATTTGGTCATATTTCTTTACATAATTAGGATGTTCCGTATTCATAATTCTGTCCCAAAACCGAAAGTACAAGCCATAATTTCCCTTGAATTTTGAATGATGAATGTTATGATGTATGGAGGTATTGAAAATCTCAAATAGAAAAGTCCTTCTAAACCATTTGGGTAGAATTTCATAACCTAAATGTCCATACACATTGAAGAGAAAAGAAATAGTAGAGAAAATGAGTAGCGATATAGGGTGCAGGGGTAAGGTGAGTAACAAAATAGGCGCAATTAGTCCTTCTAAAATGCTTTCAAAAAAATGAAACGAGTAGGAAGCCAATGGTGTAGGATTGGTAGATTTATGATGAACTAAATGAATGTATTTAAACAAATTAGGGTGATGTACAGCTCTGTGCATCCAATAGAAATAGGTGTCATGGATAATTAGGGCTAATACTACACTCAAAGGAATCCACCACCAGGGCATGTCGGACAAGTTATAATACACTTGGGTATAGGTGGCGAGTGGGGTTGAAAATACCAGCACAGAAACCACAGCAATGACTACTGTGGTTTGTGCTGAATGTAGAACCTCTCGTATGAAATCTTTATTTTTTGCAATATTAGATTGTATTTTATTCTTTGAAAAATAGGCAGGAAACCATTTATAGAAAATGAAAAAGGCGAATCCTGCTATCAGAGTATATCTCAGAATATTCAATAAAATTGGGCTCCAAACATTCATTTTTCTTTGGTTTTAGTTCAAATCAATGGTGTATTGATTTCCATTGATGGTAATTGTTGCCGTGTTATCTCCATTAAAAACTAGGCTACCGTCATAGTTGAAATTCCCTTGATTGGTTGAGCCAGAAAGTGTAAATGATCCTGTGCCTGATTCCACTTCAAAGTCAGATTTCCCAATAATTAAATCTACTATACTAGCATTAAAATCGGAGCTCAAACTTCTTGTATTTTGATTTGTGGTTAGTTGTTGTGTACCCTCTCTTTGGTAAGTGGCATTAAAAATCATCGTAGAAGATGAAGGTTGAAGGCCAGTAACCGTAGCGGTAAAGGTTGAAGAATCGTCAGATGCTATTCTTGCCGTGGTGTAGGTTCCGCTACCTGTTGAGCTAAATACCGCTGACTGGGGTACACTCAATCCACTACAGTTTAGCGTAAAATTCCAATTGTATTTATAATCTGCCTGTACTACCGAACCGTTATTGGTGAAATAGTAGCTGTCAGCAATCTGTTGATTGCACTGCACATTCAGCGAGATTTCTTCTTGGTAGGTCCTAGCATATTCAGAAGTGGTCTCTTCCATGCCGGCAGATTTCTCGGCCAGAAATCCTTCAATAATCTCAACGGCCTCTTCTTCTGTCAGAGAAACATTCGGTTCTATTTCAGGATCCAAACTACACGAGAACGTAAGACCACTTAAAAGAACTGCGAGAAGTAATTTTGATTTTTTCATTTTATTATATTTTAGAATTTAAGATGTGATAAAGGTAAATTGAGTTAATACTTAAGGTCGTTAACAAAAGATAATAAATCAGGAATTTTGTAGATTGGCTATTGAACAATTTGGAAAAGAAAATCACGAATAAAATTGATGGTAATATCCATGTAAGCTTCATTCATGACAAATGGCGTATGGCCGGCACCTTCGAAGGTGTAAAAGTCATTAGTAATCCCATATTCATCGAGTTTTGGATGAATAACAGAACTTCCATCTACTTCTATACCAATGTTTAAAATGGTAATTTCACCAGATCCATACGGAACAACATTATCTTCATTTCCATGCATACTTACAATGGGCGTAGTTACCTCCGGATTAATGATGTCTGCGTCTAAAAGCAAACCGCAAAGGCTAATTACTCCAGCCACATCTTCGGAATAACCCTCATTCCCACTATTACCGGACAATCCTCCATTTTCATCAAAATAATCCTGCATTTCCTCAGGAATTTCTGCTTCATCAAGGTGTACTATATGTAATGCAGTTACAGCACCCGCAGAAACTCCCCCTATGTAAATTTTAGTGGGATCAATTTTAAAACGATTTGATTCAGAGGCATCTTTATGAAAAAATCGAATAGCAGCTCGCATATCGTGCATAGCCTTTGCTACAGCTTCATAGGAATTTTCTATGCTGTTATCCAATACAAGGTCAGGAGATAAGCGATAATCAATTGATGCACAGGCATAACCCCGTTTTGCGAAGGCGTTGCACAGAGCTTCAATATCAGGGCTTTCTTTTTTTCCAAATACAAATCCACCACCAAAAGCCAATAGGATTAAAGGTTTTTCTGTTTCCAGGTCATCAGATGGCTGATAGACATCCATGAATAATTCCTGAACATTGTTTGGATTTAATAGTGTTGGTTGTACTGCTTCTCCGAATTTTACATTGGAGGTAACTTCAACATCAAACAGTTCGTCGTAGTATCGTTGATTGCCAGTTGGGGCTATTGTATCATCTTCCATATTACATGATACTAGAACCAAGCCCAAAAATAGGATAGGAATTAATTTTAGTGATTTCATTTTGTATAGTTTTAATTTATACAAAATTATCAAGGCTAAAATCCTTAAATCCTTAACAAAAGATAATAAAAAATTAGATTTTATTTTTTGGAAACAATACGTTTGCGAATCCTACTTAAAGAAACAGGTGTCACGCCCAATATATTGGCAATATATTTATCGGGGACGCGATTTGAAAGGTCAGGAAAGTCTTTCATAAACTTAATGTATCGCTCCTCAGGATTCATCAAAACAAAATTTTCGAGTCGCTCTTTTACTTCGAAAATAATCTTTCTCAAGAAAAATTTCCGATTCGATTCCAATTTTTGATTTTTGCTTACAATCGAATCTAATATTTGATAATCAATACTAAAAAAACTGCTGTCTTCTAAAGTTTCATAATAAAATTTTGAAGGATTTTCAGTTGCAATAAAATCAAAATTAGCCACAACATTGTGTTCTGGTATGAGGCTAAATGTAATCTCTTCGCCGTTATCTTTGATATGATACATTCTCACCAAGCCTTTACGCAAATAGTAAATCGCTGAGTCTTTTGATCCTTGTTCAAAAAGGGTCGACCTTTTACCTAAAGAAACGGATTTCGCAGATTTGAGAAGTTCTTGTGCGTCATTCAAAGTAATTTCCTTACCAAATCTGTAAAGAGTTCTGAGCTTTTCTAAATCAATCATTTTTTTAGTCGGTCTGTTTTTTAGCTTGTTGCTAACGGTCGGCAGCTACACGCAGGCAGAGATTTGTACCACTGAACTTCAAACGAAGAACTGAACTGCAAATTTAGCACTTTCCTTTCCTTCGAAGTACGAAGCCACTGCTTGTGTGTAGGTGCTGTTGGTGTTAGTTTTTTATTTCCTTTTTTATGAGTTTTGTAATAAAGTCCGCTTGATACTCCAATTCAGGGAACATTTTATTTCTAGTGATTCCTAAATATTCTAATTCTTCCAATATTACACCTTTACAGTTTGACGGAATCTTCAAAAGTTTTGATGGTTTCCAAAACTTTTCAATATCATTATCAAAATTAATTTTTTCAAATTCGTAATATTCTTTTCCAAGAGTTCCTGGATTAGTGCTCTTAATCAATTTGTTGACTTTCATTCCAAATAATAAAAATGAGCCATCTTGGTTTAAAATTCTAGCATTATTTAATGTCGGCAATATTGCATAAAACGGAACTTTTGTCAGCGGATACAACACATCTGATGAATTCTTGTATGGCCTTGAATACGACGTAGCACATTCTTTTGAATTAAGAACATCCTGCGTAAAACTGTCAATGTCAAGTTGGAAGCCTGAATATTTAAAAACATATTTCATTATAACCGAAATGTCGTTCAGCTCTGATCTGAAAACAGGGAGATTTGGGAATATATAAACTGAACCGTCTTGAGCTTTTTGTTCATCTCCGTGGCACGCAAAAAATAAAGCAACAAGGGGATTTAGAGTTGTATCTAACAATCTAGTAGGAAGTCCATAGTGTTGCATTTTGACTAATGTGTCAAAATAGCTAAGGTTTTCAAAATGCTGTGGTGCAACTCTCAGAAATTCAGAAATCAAAACTCCTTCTTTCTTAAGTAAGTTGTTCCTATATAGGCTAGGCTCTAGTCCCCAATTAGAGTTAGATTGTCCACGGTAAAAGCTTATACTACTAACAGAGGGTGACCGCATGAAAATTGCCTTTTTATTCAATTCAAATATTCTCTGAATGAATTCTGAAACATCATTGACTATATTGTCTTCTGTCATGCTATCTGTTTTAAATTAACGCCAACGGTTGTATATCAACAAGACTTGTGGATATCTACCCAAATTGGGATGGTATCAACAATATTGTTGTTATTTTTCAATTATTTAAACACAGGCTCTTTTAGTTAAATATCCAATCCATCCAAACGACCTTTGATTTGATCAAATCCTTTGGTTGAAAGATCACCGAAAATTTGAATGGCTGTGGCTTTTACTCTTTTTTACTCAATCTCCTCATCACCTCTTTCAATTTTTCTTTATCTCCTTTATAAGCTGCCAAATCAAACAATTCTACTTTTCGGAAATCTATCGGGTGGCTTTCACTTTGAAGGGCAATAAATCCCGACTTCAGGGGAGTTCCGTCAACTTTGACAGCAGGATCTGATGGACTGACATTTCCTCCGCCGATTTCCGGATGGAAGTATTTCAAAACAGTATCCCCTTCCAAAATATGGTACACCACAGAATCTCCCAAAACCAAAAACTGTGCAGTCACCCACTGCTCTCCGTGATAGGTTTTGGAGCTTGAATTGACACAATGCGGGGTGAATAATTCCCCATCCATATACACGTTTGTACCGGGAGTACAAAGGTTACTTGTCGTCCGTTCATTCGTCCCGTCACCGCCGAGAAATTGGCCTTCAATCGAAATAGGAAAATCCTGGTCTATAAGAATAGTCTTTGGGTCCTGACAATGTAGCATCGCTCCGGAATTCCTCAAAGCCCATCCTTCCCCACCTGGCGCCTGTTCGCCTACAAACCTGTACTCGACATTGAGCAAATAATAAGAAAAAGGGGTGTTAAAATAGATGTGGCCATACTGTTGGTCAAAAGCTTCGTAACCATCATACCTGACTTTCATAAGACTGTCTTCCACCCTGAAGGTATTGGCAAAGTTTTCGTTTAGTTCATGTTTGGCGATTTTGATCGTCCAATCATTTAAATCTTTTCCATTGAACAGCTGAATCCATTCTCCTTCCTCTTCTTTTTCAGCCTCAGTTTTGGATGTGCTACAGCTTATGAGAAATAACAATGAATAAAGAATGAAAGCGGACCTTACCGGATTTTGACAAAGATGGATCATATTGTTTTTGAATTTAGAAACTCAAACTGAAATGGAAAATAGGGAAATATTTGATAGATTGGAATAAAAATTCCCAACACCATGACAAATAAATCTTTCTTCCTCTTCCTGATGGCATTCCTGATTTTTGGCAAGACCTCAGCCCAAGAAGTGCTTTACCTAGAAAAAGACCAAGCTGCCGGAAACGGTTCCATTCAGCAATTGGATTGGATAGTGGGATATTGGTCAGGAACTGGCTTGGGTGGTGAATGCGACGAGCTATGGCTGCCTGCTCAGGACAACAGCATGGTGGGAACTTTCAGGTTTATGATGAATGGCAGCTTGATTTTCTCTGAATACATGAACATGGTGGAAGAAGACGGCAAACTTTTCCTTAAACTCAAACACTTCAACAGGGACCTGAGCGCTTGGGAAGCAAAGGAAGAATGGACGATTTTTAAGTTTATCAAAACAGAAAACCAAACAGCGTATTTCAGCGGGATTACTTTTCACAGGGATGGAGACGAATTGATCCTCAAACTCGCCCTGACCAATGATGGGGTAAAAAGCATTGAGGAATTCAGGTACAAAAAAACGGGCTTGTAAAGTAAAAAACTAAGCTGTTAAATATTTTTTTGAGCGCATTAGGAAAATTATTTCCCAATTATTTATATTTCAAAATATAATTAGTTAAGATTCTTTATGGGGAAAATCCGATGCTTGTTTTCAATACTGCTTTTGTTCTTTTTTTCACACCTTTCATTTTCTCAGGTAAAAACCTCCCCCATTCCCGATTGGGTCAAGTCCGAACCTGAAACAGCCAACTCAGCCCACAAGCCCACTGAAGGTGGATACACCTATCTGTTGTTTGAAAGACAATATCATGTTCCCCAAAAAACTTCTTTCTCCAGGTACAAAATCCAAGTACTGACAGTGGATGGAATCCAGGAAAACTCAGACATCAGCATCAATTATGACCCGACATATCAAACGCTCCATATCCATGACATCAGTATCTGGAGAGATGGAAAAGCCATCAACAAACTCAACCTCAGCGAAATAAAAACCATCCAAAAAGAATCCGGTTCAAATCAGTTTATATATGATGGTTCGCTTTCTGCCATCATCCACCTTTCTGATGTACAAAAGCAGGACATCATCGAATACAGCTATTCCATCAAAGGTTTCAATCCCGTCAACAAAGATTTTTTCTCTGCCGACCTCTACCATCAGCTCTATTTTCCTGTAAAAAAATTCAGGTATCGCATCATCACTTTGGCGGATAAAGGCATCCAATACAGAAATATCGACCACCAATACAGCCCCTCAATCGAGGAGGGATCCGGGATGAAAATTTATACATGGGAAAATGAAGCCTTGAGTCCCAAGATGTTTGACATCAATGTACCCAATTGGCTGGCCATTTATCCTATGACTTCGGTTTCCAACTTTTCCGGATGGGAAGAGGTGGTTTCATGGGCATTGCCTCTGTACCAATATGATCTACGGACGATCAGCCCGATTTTGAAGACTATCAATAACAAGGCTTTGACAGAAGAAAAAATCCCTGAGTTGATCCGCATGGTCCAAGACGATATTAGGTACCTTGGCTTGGAGTCCGGCATGAGTGCTTACCGCCCCAATGCCCCCAAGAAGGTTTTTGATCAGAAATTCGGTGACTGCAAGGACAAATCACTGCTTTTGGTAGCCTTGCTCCGGGAGGAGGGTGTGAAGGCCTATCCGCTTTTGGTAAATACCGAATGGAGAAGCGAAACAAAAGCTTTACAACCGAGTCAAAGTGCCTTCGACCATTGTGTGGTGACCTATGAATGGGAAGGAAAAAATTATTTTGTTGATCCCACCATTTCGGATCAGGGAGGATCTTTTGAAGATTCATTTTTTCCGGATTATGGCGTGGGCTTGGTTATCAAAGAAGGTGTCAAAGACCTGATAGAAATCCCAAGAGGCAAAGTACCCTACACAAAAATAAATGAACTGATTACAGTAAATGATTTTTCCGGAAAAGCAGAATATGTAGTCCGCTCTGAAATGTATGGAAGAAAAGCAGATGAAACCAGGGCCTATTTTGCAAATAAATCCAAAGAGGAAATCACCCAGGAATACATGAATTACTATGCCAACCTGTATCCGGGAATCTCCACGACCGCTGTCGTAAAATTGATGGATTATAACCGCAATGGGGAAAACCTGCTTACGGTAGAGGAGTATTACCAAATTCCGGATTTTTGGCAAAAAGCAGATGACAGCACTTATGTTTATGGACAGATATATCCGATCGTATTGGAATCACTTCTGGAGCTTCCGAAGTCTGCCAATAGGACGATGGACTATTTTGTAGGAGATGAAGAGGAGTTCTATCAGACTACCCAAGTGGTACTTCCTGAAGATTGGAACATCACCCCATTTGAAAAAAAAATAGAAGCAAGTGCTTTCAATTACCACAACAAAATCTTTGGGGCGGGCAATACGGTGGTGGTGGAACATTCCCTGAAACGGTTAAAAAATACCATTCCCGCCGTTGAAGTAGCGGAATTGTTGAAAAAGAAAGAGGAGGTGATGAAGGAACTTTCCTTTTACGTAACCCATACCGGAAAGCAAAAAGGCAGTTCCTCAAACTTGGGACAACTGTCGATTTTGCTTGCTTTGATCATCTTGGGTTTTTGGATTTACTTCGGTATCAAACTTTACAAAAACTATGACCCTGATCCATGGATTTATGCTGAAAACAAATCCATCGGAGGATGGCTTGTTTTGCCTGCAATTGGGCTTTTTGCTACGCCTATATATATTTTGATTACTATCATTGACATGGAGTATTTCTCCGGACAGACTTGGCTCAACGTCGAAACGCACGGAAATGCGCTTAGATTCCTCGTTGTATCGGAGATGATTTACAATTTCTGCTTTTTGGGTTTTACTTTGGTATTGATCCTCTTGTTTTTACAAAGAAGGACAAGTGTTCCAAAGTTGATGGTCGTGTTTTATGCAATCAGTATTTCAGTGACTCTTCTTGATAATCTGGCAGCTTATTTTATTAATGTAGATTTTGAAATCGAGACTAGGGAAATCGTACGGGCAAGCGCAGCCGCCATCATCTGGATTCCCTATTTCATAAAATCTGAAAGGGTAAAATCAACTTTCTGCAAGACTTTTCGGCCCAGAGATTAATACCTGAGTTTAACCAGGACCGGTTTGTGGTCGGACATCTCTACACCCAATACTTCCACGGAGACAATTTCCCAATCTGTAGCCTTTCCCAGCCAAAAGTAGTCTATTCTGATTGTTGGTTCTTTGGAAGAATAGGTGTTTTTGGGATTTCCAAATTCAAGTGCTGCGTCTAAAAATTCCTCAGAAAGGATAGAGTAGCCTATTTCGTCTGCAGTAAAATTAAAATCTCCCGTCAACACTACCGGGGTGTCAAATTTTGAAAAGATATTTTTGAGCGCTACTGCCTGTGCAGTCCTGTTTTCCACATATTGGTGGCAAAGATGAGTTCCTCCAAAGACCAAGGTCATTCCATTTCCCAAATCCACTTTCGCCAATGCGAGACTTCTTTGCTCCCCTCCATTTGGAATGGGCAAGGAATAAGCTTCAAATTGGGCAGGAAACCTGCTTAAAATACCTTCACCGTAACCCCCTTCAGAAAAATCAATGGCTTTGGCAAAATAAGGTTTCATTCCTGTCAATTTTCCCAATTCAGCCATCAAATCCAATTTCCCTTCAGGATTAAAGTTTTTGGTCCTATTCGTCATGCTGTCTACTTCCTGCAGGGCTACCAAGTCAGGTCTGATTGAATTGATCAGTTCGGCTATTTCCCTGAGGTTGCTTTTTCCGGGATGGTATGGGTCCTCGCCATGGTAGATATTGTAAGTCAATAATGTGATTTCTGATTTGTGGGAATGACCTTGGGCAAATAAGGCAAAATCAGAAAACATGGTTAAAAGCAACAAAAAGAAAAACTTTTTCATATCACAAAGTAAAAAAGGCATGTCAATAAAAAAAGCCCTGAAAGTTACTTCAAGGCTTTTGTTAAGACTACCAAGTCGTTGACTTCAGTTTCGGAAATGCCCTGATGACATCGCTGAGACTGAGTTGTCCGACCAACTTGCCGTCTTTCATCACAGGAAATCTTCTTATTTTGTTGTCCAGGAATTTTTGGGCTGCATCAAAGAGTGAGAGGTCAGGGGTTAATGTCATGACATTTTTGGTCATATGTTCTGCTACCGTCCCCGGAAATGTCGGGGTATTGGAATACTTTCCTTTGATGATTTCTTTTAGGCAGTCTACCTCGGAAATGATCCCTACCAAGGTCCCTTTGGAATCCAAGACAGGGGCACCTGAAATTTTCTTTTTGGTCAATAAATCCAATACATGGTCAATCGAGTCCTCAGGACGGAATGTGACCAAATTGGTACTCATATGGTCCATGACCAAAATGGGGGCTGCTGCTTTTTTGGGTTCGACCACCCTCACGCCTTGAAAACTTTTTACCATAGCTATATCGGTTATTTTGAGTTTAATAATTTAGAAAATAAAAAACCGAAAACAAATTAGTTGGATATATAAAATTCAAATTCAATATATAATTACAAAAAATAGATCATTTAAAAATAAAAATATTAAAAAATATAAAATATTAAAATAAATTATTTTCAGTTGATATGGTTTTCAAGGATCACAAATGGCATCCAGTCCATTGCCGGAAAGGCAAACCTTGTCTGAAAATCAAAACTTCCAAGAATAATATCAAGGTCATCATCCCCATCTATGTCCGCTTTTTCCATCACCAGCCAAGACCATTTTCCTAATTCCTCTATGCTGCTGACCTGAAACTCCATATTTCCGGTCTGTTGAAAAAGAAGGAAATTCAAGGTTTTCTCCCCTGATTTATCAGGAAAGTATGAACTAACTGCCATTCCCATTCTTCCGTCTTGGTCAAAGTCTCCAGTCAGCAATGCGCTTGCTCCGTGCATAGGGTAAAAATAAGATTCACTAAAAGCGTTTTTGCCATCATTGGTAAAGATCCGGAGTCCATGATAGGGTTTTAAAATGGGAGAAAGGTCTGCATTGTCCCCATTGACGATGACCAGGTCCTTGAACCCATCACCATCCATATCTTCAAATTCGAAATCCGAAGAACCAAAAACAGCGTCGAATTGGAGCCAGGTTTCTTGTTTGAATTTCCCTTCACCCTGATTGATGTAGGTATAAATCCCCTCTTTTGCCTGTGTCATCATGGCTATGATGTCTGGCAATCCGTCTCCATTGACATCGGCTATTACTGTTTTGCGGGCACCGGGGAGCGAATTCAAAACATGTTCCTCATACCCACCGGCATTTTCTTCAAACCAAGACAATTGACCGATATGGTTACCGAAAAAGCTGACGATCAGTTCTTCTTTGCCATTTTGGGTTAAATCTGCATAGGTAAAGTGCACCGGTCTGCGAAGGCTGTCCATCAGGATGGTGGGGTGTTTCTTTTCAAAAGATCCATATTCTTTCAGCCTGCCAAAAGCAAAATTAGAAGGATCCATCACTCCCATGGTGAGGAGTTCAAAACCTGTTTCCTTAAAACTGATGTCGGAAGCAGGGGAAATTATTCTGATGGAATCAAGGATTTTCATCCCAATGGGGTCGATCCTAAACAGGCTATTCAGCCTATCGCCGACGTACAATAATTTTTCATTTGGATTGTAACGGACAAGGGTAGTCAGGCTAGGACGTTTATTGTGAAAATCAGGATTGTGGACGGTAAACAATCCTGTGTTTTCCTTCAGATTATTGTCGATAGGAATAGGCTCCAAGGAATCAGGAGCAAGGTCAATGTAATACTGCTGGATTTTATCCCAATCTTTTTGGGTTACCAAAGCTATTTCTGAATATATCCCCCGAGGGGCATCATTGTCTTCCCCCACTTTCGCTCCAAAATCTTCAGCATTGATCAGGCCCAATCTTCTTCGCATGTCGGGAAGTACACCGTTTTTCCAAGTGGCTTTATCCAATAATGCCGGATCAGGTTTGACATGGCAGGCTTGGCAATAAAGGTCTGAGAGTTCTTTCCCGGAAAGCTCCAGAGAAGTATTCCCCAAGCCTTGGAGTTTGTCAAATCCTTCTTTTTCTATCTTTGAACCTTGGCTACAAGACCCCAAAAAACCAAAAACTAAACTCCAAAATAAAAATTGTTTTCCCATTCCTTTACCCATTGTATTCTGAACGGGTAAAGTATGCAGCACAGTTTTAGAAACTGCTGAAGTTTACATAAACGGGGGAATGGTACTTTATATATCCCTTATAATCCTAGCAGGACTTCCCATCGCGAGCTTGTTGTCAGGAATGTTTTTGGTGACCAAAGAACCTGCTGCCACGGTCACATTGTTCCCGATACTGACACCGGGAAGAATCACCGTACTTCCACCAATCCAACAATTGTCTCCGATCCTTACAGGAAGTGCTTTGGTTTTGTAGGGGGCCTGATTGGATTCGTGGTTTTGGACTATCCTTTCGGTAGCCGAGATCGGATGAGTCGCTGTAAAAATCTGCACATTGGGCCCAATCAGTACATTTCTCCCGATGTCGATGGTATTGCAATCCAAAAAAACCACATTGGTATTGATGAATGTATTTTCTCCAACGGATATATGCTTGCCATAATCACAATAAAAAGGGCTTTCGATCCAAACGCCTTTGCCGACTTTCCCTAAAAGCTGCTGAAGTATCCGGGATTTTTCCTCTCCATTCCGGGAAGATTCATCACTCCATTGCTTTAACAACTCTTTGGCCTGATGGTACATTTCGAGCAATTCCGTATCCCGGGAATTATAGAATTCGCCTGCAAGGAGCTTCTCCCTTTCTGTCATTGGGCTGCAATTTCTTTTCTAAACAGATTAACCATATTCTGATCCACAGTCAACACCTGTTTGAATGCAAGTGGATCAGAGGAAAGGGAGACGGAGGGGTGAAAATAACTGCTTTGTGTAGGCCTGTATCCTTTGCATGAAGCATGGATTTCTCTGAGATGGCCATTTTGGTTTAATTGAGAAACATGTTCAGGTTTGGATCCTCCTCCCGGCATGATGATGATATCATCACCGGCCAACTCCAATAACTCAAGAATATTTCCTAAACCTTTGGTCACGTCATTTTCTCCTCCGGAAGTCAATATCCTTTGAAATCCCAAGTCAATGATCGTATTCAAAGCTTTTTTCTTGTCAGCAGCGATGTCAAATGCGCGGTGAAAAGTGCATGGCAGGTCTTCCGCAACGTTGATGAGGTATTTGCATGCTTCCTTATCGACATTTCCGTCCCGGTCCAAAACACCAAAGACAAATCCATCCGCCCCAAGGTTTTTGAGGATGGTAATGTCCTTTTTCATCACATACAATTCCTCCGAAGTATAGACAAAATCTCCTCCGCGAGGCCTCAGCATCACAAAAATGGGGATATCTACTTTTTCTTTTAGAAACGCGAGCATGCCGGCACTTGGTGTCTCGCCACCTTCCCCAAAATCAGAACAAAGTTCCAGCCTGTCAATGCCATATTCTGCAGCTTTGATCGCCGCCTCCACTGTAAAAACAGGAGCTTCCAACAAAATCTTTCCCATGGCTTAGAATTTACTTTTTGAGTCGACCAAGGTTCCGCCACCGCTATGGTGCCTGGCAAAATTAAAACCGGGATGAACCGCATATGCGCCATATTCCCCGTCTTTGTTGACGGCAAGAAACCCAGCCTGAATGTCTTTGATATTGGCTGAGTTTTTGGCAATCAGCCTTCGGACTGCTTCCTCACAGGCCTCTTGCGGTGTTCTCCCCTGACGCATCAGTTCTACAATCAGAAAACTTCCACAGATTCTGATGATGGTTTCGCCAAGTCCTGTGGCTGTGGCTGCGCCAACTTCGTCATCTACATAGAGTCCCGCTCCAATGATAGGGCTATCTCCTACCCTGCCGTGCATCTTGAATGCCAAGCCACTCGTAGTACAGGAACCTGCCAACTTCCCATCAGGGCCTAAGGCTACCATCCCGATGGTGTCGTGGTTTTCGATGTTGATGATGGGCTTGTATTTGGATTCTTTTTTCCATTCCTGGTACATTTCTTCTGCTTTTGGACTGAGGGTCTCGGATTCCATCGGAAATCCTTTTGCGATCGCAAATTGCCTTGCTCCTTCTCCTGCCAACATCACATGGGGAGTTTCTTCCATGACCATTCTTGCCAAAGAAATCGGATGCTTGACCTGTCTCACAAAAGCAACAGATCCGCAGCTGCCGTCCCCTTTCATGATGGAGGCATCCAAAGTAGGTATCCCTTCCCTATCAGGCAGACCTTGCAGACCAACCGATAAGTTGTCCATGTCCAATTCTGTGACTTTGACTCCTTCTTCTACCGCGTCGACAAGATTACCGGATTTCATTAAAACTTCCCAAGCACGGTCATTAGCAGGCATGCCATGGTTCCAGGTGGAGAGGATAAGGGGTTTGAATTTTTCACCCCTAGATTCCTGTACAGAATTGGCACATGCTTCAATAATTCCTCCGGGCAAAAGCAATGAGGTGGAAACGAGGGTTTTCTTAAGAAATGATCTTCTGTTGGACATTGTGGTTGGGTTTGTACAAAAAACATTAAATTGATTAAAGATTAAAGATTCAAAAAATTTCGGAGAAATATATTTGGGATCGTTGAAATTTTTAAGGAAGTTGGGGGAGGGATGGGTGTGGTGGTTGTAGTGGTTGTAGTTGTTGTAATGGTTGTAGTGGTTGTAGTTGTTGTAATGGTTGTAATGGTTGTCTGCTTCGCGTTGGCGGGTAGTTAACTGGTTATTTGGTTAATTGGTTAACTGATTCCAGACTTAAGCCTTTCATCTGATCACTAAGAAGCCTACCGACTCCAGAATCTCGCATCTCGGCTCTTGATTCTCGCTTCTAAATACTTGATACTATAATCTTGATACTTGATACCAGAAAAATATGAGACCTTATATCCTTGCTGAAAACAATTGGAAAAACTTAAAACATCAGCGTTTTGATCTTGCCGTTTTGCCTTGGGGAGCCACAGAGGCACATAATTACCACATGCCCTATGGGACAGATGTCTTTGAAGCGGAGTCCATTGCCGCTGGGGCAGGGAAATTTGCTTGGGAAAAGGGGGCCAAAGTTGTAATACTACCGGTTTTGCCTTTTGGAGTGAACACCGGTCAGAGTGACATTTACCTTGATATCAACATGAATCCAAGTACCCAAATGGCCATATTGAAAGATATCGTGACAGTATTGGACAGGCAGGGCGTGAAGAAGTTTTTGATCCTGAACAGCCACGGTGGCAATGATTTTAAGACCATGCTGCGTGAACTTGGCCTTCAATTTCCGGATATGCTTCTTGTAACATGCAATTGGTATCAGGCCTTGGATAAAAGTCTGTATTTTGAGGAAGCAGGTGACCATGCCGACGAGATGGAAACAAGTCTGATCATGTACCTACATTCAAGATTAGTTTTGCCATTAGAGGAAGCAGGAGAAGGCAAAGAGAAAAAATCCGTCATTCCCGGCATACGGGAAAAATGGGCATGGGCCGAAAGAAAATGGTCAGAAGTCACCGAGGACACCGGCATAGGGAATCCCAAAAAATCCACTGCTGAAAAAGGAGAAAGATATTTCCATGATGTCTGCACCAAAGTAGGTCAACTGATGATTGACCTATGTAAGGTGGATAGGAAGAGGATGTATGAGTAATTCGAGGCGCTTTTCCTTCTGTTAAGAGGAGACCTAAGATTTCATCTTGGAAATGTGCAATGGAAGAAAATATTTGAATAATGATATGCTTTCTTGGAAATTGGTCAAAAGTTAACGAATGGTGGGGGAGGGTATAACGGGTCCATAGGAGAGGGTTAGGAGAAGTATAGGGGAAAGTGGGGGTAAAATGGCTGTTTTTAGGCAAAATGATTGTATTATTTTTTATAGAATTGTCTTTTTTTAAGTTTAAGTCACTTGCATTTTTTGGAGAAATCCGGGAGGGTAAGTTGTTGGGAAGTCGGGAGGGAAGTATTGTCGGGGTACCTGCTTTGGGTTCTCAAGTTCTCGAGAAATCAAGTCTTGGATCTTATGTTTTGAATCTTATATCTTTTTACTTCAAAACAGGGAAGGGGATTTTTCACCACAGATGAACAGGATTTTCACCAACAATGCGCAAAGAAGTGGAGTTAATGTTATGAACTGAAAATCTCTCTTTTTATTCTAATTCAACACTATTATTTAAGGTCAATAAAACTGGGAAAAATACAATACAAATGGTATCCTTCGGAAAGAAATTCAATAGTTTGGGGAATAAATTGAATCAGTTTGTCCTTGATCACTAAAGAATATAAATAAATTTATCTAATTTTTTATATCAGAACCTGGAAGTTCCAGGTTGTTTTCGCCAAACTTTAAATTTTTATACATCATGAAAAAACTTCTCTTACTTTCATTTGTAACCCTGTTTATCCTCTCAAGCTGCAGCGATGAATCTGTGCTTACCCCTCCTGAAAATATTAATGCCAAAAATGATCCAATTGCGTCTGCCAAAAAGGAGTTATTATCCTTGGTCGAACAAAGTAAAATTAACCTACCTTATACTTCATCTAATAATTCAGCTAGAACAATTTCTGAAGTCGGGATCAACCATTCTGCAATGGTGGATTTTGATCTTTACAATTCAATGATTGACAATGCCATTGACCCCAATGATTATGAATGCGGGCCAACTGAATTACGTTTTTATTCAGCAGATTTAAGGTCGGACTGGGATGCAGATGATTATTTCATTTTCAACAACCTTGGAAGGTTCATTGTATTCGACTATGTATACTTATTTGAGAATGAGGATGGGGGTCAATATTATGGACCTGATGGGGAGTTCACCAATCAAATCAATAGAACTTTCAAAGACTTATTAAGATTCTGGAATATTCCTTCTGATATTCTACTTAGGGATGCACATGGAAAGATATTTGACGATGTTGAAAAAGTAATCAAATTACTAAGGGTTTATGGATATCCCCAGGGAACTGCAGAGTCTTTGGCAGATTTACTCAAAACCATATATGGATCTGACAAATATTTTAATTACAACCATCCGCTTTTATCATTCAATGCTTTTGCCGCTACAGCGGATGAGTTTTGGGGTACCCCAAAAAAAATAGTCATGGGGGATGGTATTTTAAAAGCTTATGCTGATTTGGGGTTTGGCGATGTCGCTCCGCAAGCAATTTTAGCCCATGAATATGGCCATCACGTTCAATTTGCAAAAGATGTTGAATTTTTAAACTCTCCGGAAAGTACCCGGAAGACGGAGTTAATGGCCGATGCTCTTGCAGCTTATTATTTGACCCATAAGAGGGGAAGTACCATGAACTGGAAAAGAGTACAATTGTTTTTGGAAGTGTTTTTTGAAATTGGGGATTGTAGTTTTGCATCAAACGGGCATCACGGCACTCCAAATCAAAGAATGAATGCTGCAATTTTTGGATATAATTTAGCAAACGACACCAATGTCAACGGAGTAATAATGACAGCTGAAGAATTTATTCTTTTGTTTGAGGCAGAATTACCATCCTTAATAGCTCCTGACGCTCCTTGATTTTTTTTAAAGCATCTCTGAACTCGAGTTTGGTTTTCAGAGATGCTTTTTTTTTAAAATATCAGTATTTGGATAAGCACAAATACCGAAATTAACTTTACTATAACATGGATTTGGATCCATATTTTTTTTATCCACCATTTGTAACATTCCCTTAATAATTGACCTTCAGAATTATTTTTTGGTTACCAAAACATAACAAGGATATAAATTGAAATAGAAGTACTGACCCTACAATGGTGGTAATTTTGGAAGGTACTTAAACCAATTTTATCTATTGATTATGGGAAATTTTACTTTTAAACAAACACGGGCAACGCTTCGAATGTGCGTATTATGCAGTGTGGTCTTTTTATCGGGTGGTTTGTCAGGAACTGAGGCCAAAGCCTTTCCTGCTTCTTCAGATATAAAAGACTTTGAAATTGTCACAGGGACTGTCAGAGATGAGACAGGAGAGCCTTTACCTGGGGCGGCAATCCTTGTCAAGGGAACCACAAGCGGAACCATCACTGATCTAGATGGGAAATTTTCCATTGATGTCCCAGACGATGCAATTCTTGTTGTGTCCTATTTAGGGTATACTACTACAGAAGTTTCTCTAAATGGACAGTCAATACTTTCTATCCAATTAGGACGGGAGGATTCTCAGCTGAACGAGATTGTAGTAGTAGGATATGGTACACAAAAGCGCTCCGATGTTACCGGAGCCATAGGTTCTTTGAAAAGAGAAAATTTCAACCGGGGGATAATTGCGAATCCTGTAGATCTTTTGCAGGGTCAGGTTGCCGGAGTTAATGTTACCTCCGTAAGTGGAGAACCTGGAGCAAATCAGAATGTGATTATCAGGGGGATTGGAAGTTTACGTTCCGGTACACAGCCTCTATATGTGCTTGATGGTTTCCTATTGGATAATTCTGATAACGGAATTGCTTCCAATCCACTGAACTTCCTTAATCCCAATGATATCGAAAGCATAGACGTGCTAAAGGATGCAAGTGCAGCAGCCCTTTATGGTTCCAGGGCATCCAATGGTGTCATTGTAATCACCACCAAGAAGGGAAAAGCGGGGTCTTCTCAGGTAAATTTATCAGCCTCTGCAGGATGGTCTTCGATGGCCAATCAAATCGATGTTTTTCAGGCTGATGAGTTTCGGCGCCAAGTAGTAGATGTGGGTGGAAATCTGGAAGACTTTGACGGAAATACCCGTTGGCAAGATGAATTGACTCAGGTAGCATTTTCACAGGATTACAGTCTTTCCATGAGCGGAGCCAACACTGAGAAGTTTTCATATTTTGCTTCACTGGGCTTATTGGACAAAGAAGGAATTTTGAAGAACAGCAATTTGAAGCGCTATTCAGGAAAACTGAACATGAATCAAAAAGCATTCGATGGAAGATTAATCATTGACTACAATCTGACAGCCTCGTATACTGAAAATCTACGTCCAAGCATCACCTCAACCATTAGTGATATGCTCAGCTTGAATCCAACGATTCCTGCCTTTACTGATGGCAAACCAACATTGCTCAATACCAATGCTTTAAATCCTATAAAGCGTAATGAACTTTATAGTGATAATGCTGCAAACAACAGGATCTTGGGTACAATATCTCCTTCATTCGAAATCATTGAAGGCCTTACTTATAAGCTAAATCTCGGGGTGGATTATTCCAATACCAATAGATACATACAGTATAAGCCGTTCACCGAGGTTGTAAATGAGTCCAACGTGGCAAATGGTAGCTTGGATCAATTGATTTCTGCCAACACCAATAGTTTGGTAGAGAATACCCTGACCTATAATTGGAACAATTACAAGCACAATTTTACCGCGCTGGCAGGTCATTCTTACCAGACATTTTTGGACGAGTTCAGGGGTACCTCTGCAAGAGGGTTTGCTGCAAACAATATCGAGCCTAGGTTTCAGGATCATAACAGTACTTTGGAATTCCCAACTACGATAAGCTCCTCTGGAGTTCGAAATGAATTACAATCCTTTTTTGGGCGATTGAATTATGTCTATGAGGAGAAGTATTTAGTCACGGCTACATTCCGTGCTGATGGATCTTCCAAGTTCGGAGACAATAACAAGTATGGATACTTCCCTTCCTTTGCATTGGGTTGGAATGTGAGTAAGGAAGACTTTATGGTCAATTCGATTTTCAATAACCTGAAGGTGCGTACAAGCTGGGGACAAACAGGAAATCAGGAAATTCCATCTAAAATTACCCAGGCAAGTTTCTCAGAGGATCGATTGGCTACAGGAGCAGGTAGTCTCAATACTTATCCCATAGATACCCAAGGAAGAACATTGGACGACTATCCTTATGGGATTGTTTTCACCCGACTGGCAAACCCTGATTTACAATGGGAGGTTTCTACCCAATTCAATGCAGGAATTGATTTTGCCTTGTTCAATTACCGGCTAACAGGTACTTTGGATTACTTCAACAAAGTATCCTCCAATATCCTTTTGGAGGTAGTTCCTGCCGATCCAATTCAGCCGACTTCAACTTTCTGGGACAACATCGAGAATATGGAGATTCACAACAGTGGAATCGAAATGGCCTTGAATTATAACAGTAAGCCGAAACAAAAATTCTCCTATGAAATTGGAGGAAATGTCACTTTCATCCAGAATGAAGTCAGAGATTCCCCATTTGCAGTCTTGACAACAGGTGCCGCCCAAGGTGCAGGCCAGACCGGAGCGACGATCAATGGTTACATCAACAATCAGCCGATCGGAGCTTTTTACATGCTTCAATTTGATGGGATAGGAGAAGATGGACTAAATAGATTTGTAGATATCAACGGAGACGGGGAAATCCTGGATGATGATCGGAGTGTAGTAGGGAGTGCGATCCCAAAGGTAATTTATGGTATGAGGGCCAGTTTACGCTTCAAGAATTTTGATTTGGGAATGAACTTCAACGGAGGAGCAGGAAATGACATTTACAATCATACCACCATGTCTCTTTTCACTAAAGCCCAACTTTCAAGGTCGAATAATACCACAGATTTTGCGGTCCAATTCCCTAATGAATCATTCAATAATTCGAATACGGTTTCGACCCGATTCCTGGAGAGCGGATCTTACCTAAGGCTGAACAATGCTACTATTGGATACAATGTGAGCCCAGGCAAACTAGGAGTGGGAAATGCCTTTCAAAATATCAGAATCTCCCTTACGGGTCAAAACTTGTTTGTGATTACAAACTATTCGGGTTTTGATCCGGAAGTGAATACAGGTTCAACTTCATCAGGAATCCAGACTTTTGGAATTGACCGATTTACTTACCCTATGGCGAGGACTTTTATGTTCAACCTGAATTTGACCTTTTAAATCCTAAGTCCTTAAATAATTTAATTAGTCAACAGAAAAAAAATAAACAGATGAAAATCGAGCATAGCAGGTACACTACCGGTGGCAGGGTATCAATCTCGCAAGATTGCATCTGTCAAAAAAATAAATGATAAAAACATGAAAAATCACAGAATAACTCTATTGATTCCGGCAGTCGCTTTTGTGCTTGCTTTTTTAAGCTGCACCAATCTGGAAGAAGAGATTCTCGATGAGTCCCTTACCGGGACTGGTCAGGCAGAGATCGTAAGTGGGTCCATTGCTCCGGTATATGGGATGATGCGTCAAGTCTGGCTTCACACAGTCAACTTTGGACTGCAGGAAGTTGCTTCTGACGAAGGAATTCTTCCCTATCGGGGGGGAACGGACTGGTTTGACGGAGGAAAATTTATTGCGGTACATCAGCACCTAATGACACCGGGAAATAGTTTGGTTGGGGATACTTGGACCTTCATTACCTTGACCTTGTCCAGGGCAGTGGCGGCTGAGGAACAGTTAACACTGGAAGTGGCCAATGGAAATTCAAGTGCACAAAATCCGCTTTATGAAATGATTGCCGTGAAAGCTTATCTGAACATGTTGGCATTGGATAACTGGGGGTTAGTCTTCAGAAAAGAACAGTCCAATCAGCAGACTGTAATTCTGAGAGGTCAAGATGCCGTGGATTACCTTGAATCAGAGCTGCTTTCAGTAGTGAATCTGATAAGCAGTAACAGTGTTCCGGGAAGGATGAACAAGCATGCTGTGGAGGCGCTATTGGCCCGTCTCTACCTGAATGCAGCCGTGTATAGGGATCCCTATGGAACCCCGAATTTTACAACTGAAGACATGGACAATGTGATCAAATACACGAGCAATATCATCAGCGGGCCCTATGTTCTTTCCCCTGAATATTTTGACTTGTTCAATGACAATAATGATACTAATAGGGAAATTATTTTCTCTCTTGATCAGCGTGGTGTCCTTCAAACTGAACACAGCAGGTGGCAATATTGGTCGATTTCGGGAGACCAAATTCCAAGACCTGAATTTCCCAATACCCGTGGGACAGATGCAGTTGCAGCTACTCCTGATTTTGTGCAGTCTTGGTATGACGCTTATGGAAATGTGGATCCGGCTGATGCAGATGCCCGTTTTTTCCAGGAGAACACGATCGTTCCTGAAAACCTCAGAGATCTTACTGGAATAAACCCTACAAATGACGAGGATCATTATTATTGCGTTGATCCATTAGAATTTGAGATGGATAGAGGAATTATCCGGGGTGTTATTTGGGGACCCAGAAAAGATGCCGGCGGTAACATTATCAAATGCGAAGATGGTAAGATCAGGGTTTATCCAGTAATCAACAGAAGAAGCAGTGGCGCAAATATCCGCTATGTGGATCACAACTTTCAAGTAGATTTTACCAAGGATGGAAGTCTTCACAATACCGGACACCGATTTTCTAAATACCAATTTAGCCGGACTGCTCCCAATTGCTGTAGTAACAGTAGTGTTGACATCGTTTTGATCAGATTGGGTGAAGTTTATCTGATGAGGGCTGAGGCATTGTTAAGAAAAGGTGATAACGGCGGGGCCCTTGCAGATATCAATACCTTAAGAACCTCAAGAAATGCCCGTCCTGCCCAAACTCCTGCTCCTCTGAATGCTATCGATTTGGATATCCTATTCCGCGAGTCAGGATTTGAATTGTACTGGGAAGGTCTGAGAAGAACTTACCAAATAAGGTTTGGAAAATACGAAGATAGCTGGACTGAAAAGACTGACAGCGATGTAAACAAAAGATTATTCCCTATTCCGCAACGGGCGATCGATGGCGCTTCTAACATTCCAGGTTTCCTAGAGCAAAATCCGGGTTACTAAAATTCTTAAGTGATAAATTAACAAAAAGCCGAATGGATCCCGTTCGGCTTTTTTTGCTTTTCGAATACCAATCACTGACCGGTCAAAGGCGAATTGATTGACAAATTAAGCATCCTAGTCAACCTTTCCAACACTTAAATCCGGAAGATTAATAAAGAAATCATCCGAAGGAAATCCATTGCAAAGTTTGCTCAAGATTCTCAGGAAATCAGAAAATTGAGCACTCAAAGATCCTCCCTCGGATTTCAGATTTTTCTTTCCCAAGCCCCGATAGAGTTCCATTCGGTCCTGCGGGATTTGGCTGCTTCCGAGATCCCCACCGTTTTTGATAAAGTAAAAATCCTCCATCAATTCACCTTTTTGGTTGGTGCTTTTAATGAACTTTAAGAAAGCGTTCAAAAGTTCTCCTCTAAATGCTTTAGGAGTCTCAATCCACTCTTCAAGTTGGGTTTGGGAAATTCCATTCACCAAAATCCCCAAGTCAATGGGCCAATCTGATTTTAAAAACCGCAAACGGATCAACTCCTTAAGATGGAGCTGCGTGAATTCTACATAGTCATTGGCATCCAATACTTTCAGATTCCAGGGATTTCCTTCTGTTTTCTGGCTCAGCCACTGATGTTCCATTTTATAGAGATCGAAAAACTCATCAAATCGATCTACTTTTTGTAAAAGGTGGGTTTGTACTACCATAGATTTATCTGATTCAAGATTCATGATTTTGTAAGCCGGAGGAAAAGCTGCCAAGGAAGGCACTTGGATATTTACCAGCTCAGCATTTTGGTTTTCACCATGCTTTCCAGTGTCATTGATATGCATGTGTCCGGCGAAATGCACCTGGATTCCTGCGGCTGCATAGCGTTGTGATACTTCTTTGTCGGGAACCCGGTTTAGTTGAAATTTACTGACGCCAAAAAGTTTTTTCATTTCTGAGGAAGCTCCCTCATGAAAATCCGTAAGCGGATAGTGACTAAATGAAACCAACGTTTTTCCCCGCTTTTCAGCTTCTTTACTGATTTTTTTGATCCAATCGAGTTGGTGCTGTTTTGTTTTCGAAGCTAAGTTGAAGCCGATACCGGAACCGTTCCAAGCAGTGGAGTCCGGTTGATCTGCCTCACCGGAAAAGGTATATACATTTCCATCAATGGCCAAAAGCCAAAGTCCTTCCACAGGCTCGACGAGGTAGCTGGCGTCCGGTAGCATCCATCCTGATTTGGGATCGGGGAAAAGGCGGGTACGAATAGATGAACCTGCACTGACTTTTTCAAAATCATAGCCTTCATAATCAAACGGCATAAATGGATGCGTCCAAAAAATGTCCTGAGCACCGGGACTGAATCCAAAGCCTTTCAATTCCTCACAGATTTCAAAATACCCCCAATTCTTTACCTGTGTACTTATTGCAACTTCGCTTGCTTCATTTTTAGATTCACTTGAAACCGCTTGCTTTTGTCCATTTTCTCCGAGAAAATCGGATTTCCTATCAGGTCCACCAAATGGGGAAACAGGATCGTGATTTCCTGTAGTGATGAAAAATCGCATGCCGTGTTGATCTGAATACTCCTGAAGGATTTTTTTCAAGGCCAAAATATTCATCGGCTGACCGTCATCCGTGTAGTCCCCCGGAAGTGCGACTAGCTTGATTCCCCGCTTTCGCAAATCTTCTAATGCAGCTAAAAGCGCAAAGTAATTTTCATTGAAAAGCCGGGTGGAATTCAGCTGACTTTCCATGGAGCGGATCGTCGCAAGCTTTCCGTTTCGAGGATTGATCACGCCCTTAAAATCATCAGACTGAAAGTCCCCATAGACATCCTGCAAATGGATATCAGCAAGAAATGCCACTTTAGCTTCTAGTCCGGATTGGGCCAAAAGTGGCACCTGAGGCCAAGAATACATCATTCCTACACTCAGAAGTGCTGGAATAAGTTTGGAATAATTCACCTTTTATTTATAATAGGATTAGGTCGCTCAAAGGTTTTGCCATCAAAACTCACTGTATAGTCAGATGGAAAAAGGGTCGAAGGAATGTAGTAATCCGTGGAAATCACTTGCGCTCCCGAAGCTTTCGCTTTTTCAAATTTGGTATAGTCTCCCGTTCGTGCCTCTTTGGTATCCGAATCTGCCCGGGTTCGGATGATATATCCTTTTCTCACCAAATCCTGAATATAGGTTTCGTTGGCAACAGGATCGTTGATGATTCTGAATCCGGCTTCAGGGTTTCCTTCTTTCAGATTGACGAAGAGAACAGCATTTTTGAGTTCTGGTTTTTCGGTCAGGTAGCGTCGGATTTTCTCCTCACTTTCATCCAGCACAAAAAGGAACTTCCCTCTTGCAGCTTCCATTTCTGGCCAGTTGCCAGCCAAAACTCCCTTTTCAAGTGACTCAAAATTACCCCGAACTTGATCCGGTGTGATCAATTTGTCCATTCCCAGATAAGTCCTTACTTCCAGATCGATGCTGTCCAAAGCTTTCCCTGTAAAAGAAAGCGGGCTGACTGTCATCGGAACTTGTCCGTCTTTTGCGTTGATCAGGATAAATACGGGATTGTGATCAGGATTTTGATCGCTCCAGTTTTTAAGTTCTAAAAGTGCATTTTTGAAAAGTAGGTGATGAGATTGTACATCCAAATCCTGAACGTGAAAAAGCTTCATTCCAGGTTCCTGAAGCTCCTTTTTGGGGTCAAAAACAGTTCCTTCCGGAAGCATGGAAAGCGACTTTGGGTTGGCATATTTCCCACCCATCGGATCATGAAACACATCCAATTCCAGGTTACGAAGTCCAAGATCCAATTGCTCAGAAAGTGGCAGGTGCTCGTATTCCAAACTTTTCGCCGCAGCGGGATTGATTTTTTGTAAATAATCCAAAATCGGGGCAGGCATCGCACTTTTGTAGCTATTGTGGCTCCCGATAACCTGGGTCTGATTCAACCTCAGAGTCTGGGCATTGGAAAAAAAGGCAAATGACCAAAAGAATAGAAATAGTGCAATCAGACTTAATTTTTTCATCAGTGTAATAGGTTTTGAACAAACAAGATGGGGTTTTTTGTCGTCAGGGGGAGGTTTTGCATGTCAACTTATTGTTAACTTTCTTTTGCTTGAAAAGCTTCCAAGAGAAAAGTTTTTTTCTTACCTCAAGCCCAACTTGAATAATTAAGAAGAAAAAAATAAAATGAGTATCCGGATGAAAGCAAGTACCAAAAGTAACCAGAAAGGTGTTCTTTGGGCTACAGGAAATCGAGAGGATATTTTTACAGCTACTTTTTTTCTTGGCAAAAAAAGTAGCCAAAAAAGTCAAGACGGCGGAATCCTATCCGCGCACAAGGCCTTTGCCGGCCCGGTCCGCCGTCATTCCTCCCCACCTCGAACATATTAGGTTCAGTTTTAGGTAGAAAATTTGGAAATTTTTCGGGTTCGTGCAACAATGCGGATATCCATAAAAAAATAGAGTTTTAAAAATGTTATCCTGACTCCGGGTATTGTTATCCAAAAAGGTGCCTTGGTTTATGTTTTTGTTAAATCACCACATCATGCGATTTGTCAGGTCAATCCACTCAATTGCCATGCTTACTTTTGAAGATGAAAAAAATACTTTTCCTTTTCCTCTCCTCGACTTTCTTGGCATTGCATGCAGTTGGGCAGGAACTTCCCACCTACAAGCTCCACTCCCACAATGATTACCTGAGGACGGTGCCATTTTGGGATGCTTTTGGGGCCGGATGTGCATCGATCGAGGTGGATGTGATATTGAGAAATGGAAGTTTGATGGCAGCACACGAAGCAGAAAATATCCGACCTGAGCGTACTTTGAAGTCCCTTTATCTCGAGCCCATCCAAAAGGCCAAGTCACTTGGGATGATCGCGGACTTTGACTTTCATTTGCTGATTGATTGCAAAACTGAGGCTTACACTACATTAGATCAAATTGTAAAAGATGCCTCTGAATTTGAGGAATTTCTCTTTTCTCCCAAAAATCCAACAGGCCTCAAGCTCATTATATCAGGCAATCGACCCAAACCTGAAGATTACAAAAATTATCCTACCTATGTATTTTTTGACTACCAAAGTAAAGTACTCAGCCCTGACCTTCCCTGGGAAAAAATAGGAATGGTCAGCCTGAGTTTCAGGCAATTTTCAGTCTGGAATGGCAAAGGCAGGATCGTCCAATCCGAAAGGGATTCATTGGTATCCTTTATTTCCAAAGTACACTCTTTTGATAAGGCTGTCAGGTTTTGGGCCTCTCCTGACAGCAAGTCAGCATGGAAAGCTTTTGCAGATCTTGGGATAGATTACATCAACACCGACCAACCTTATGAGGCCAATCAATATCTCAAAAATCTGGAAAGCAACATCTTTGTCGGTACGCAACTCCATGAGATCTATAAGCCTGAATTTGACCATGACGGAAAAGAAAACAAAATTGAAAGGGTTATCTTGATGATTGGGGATGGAAACGGATTGGCACAGATCTCGGCAGGGATGTTTGCCAATGGCAACCAACTAAACCTCACGCAACTTAAAAATATCGGTTTTGTCAAAACCCAGGCCGCGGATGATTTTACTACCGATTCCGCTGCAGGAGCGACGGCTTATGCCACAGGACAAAAAACCAATAACCGGGCATTGGGGACGGATCCAAAAGGGAAAACATTGCAAAATATAACTGAACTGCTTGACTCTTATGATTTCAATTCAGGAATCATCACAACGGACAACCTCACCGGGGCGACTCCGGCATCCTTTTACGCCCATCATTCCGAAAGGGACGACATAGATGAAATAGCCCGATTCCTGCCACTCAGCAAACTCGATCTTTTTATTGGAGGAGGAAAAAGAGATTTCATCCAATTTGGGACTGATAGGCTGAAGGAATTGGAAGAAAACGGTTTTACCATGATGAAAAGTCTTGGAGAAATTGCAGATTCCCCTTCAGACAAAGTGGGCTATTTTGCCTCTAATAGTGGGATGCCTACCATGGCGAAAGGTCGCGAAGATTACCTGTTAAACAGTTGTCAGGAGGCTATCAGTTTTCTGAAGTCCAAAAAATCGCCCTTTTTTCTGATGGTGGAAGCAGCCATGATTGATTCGGGCGGACATGCCAATAACAGCAATACGATTGTCACCGAATTGCTGGACTTTGACAAGGCGATAGGTTGGATGATCCACTATGTGGACCAAAACCCAAATACCCTTTTGATCATCACCGCAGACCACGAAACTGCCGGCCTGAGTTTGCCTCAGGGAAAAGTGTCAGAAAATGAGGTGGAGTTGGCTTTTCACAGTGACGACCACACCGGGATCATGGTGCCGATATTTGCCTATGGGGCACACTCAGGGGAATTCAGGGGTGTGTATGAAAACACAGAAGTATTCCACAAAATCATGTCCTTGGTCAACCAATACCATCAAGCAAAATAGCTCGTAGTCAATAAGCTAGGAACGGAAATGTGATTTAAATTTTGTTTGAGAATGCTTGATGAAAACTGACTCAAGCAGAAATTGATCTATTATTTTAAAAAAACATTAGTGCCTTGCCAGCCAAGGAAAAAGATTGGGTTTTTTCGGACAGGAAATGGGTAGGGAAATCATTAAAATCGGTTCCAAAGCCAATGATACCATGATCCATGGAAATGTGGTGGTGATGAAGGATGAATTAGTGAAAAAAAATATCAAAGTCTTAATATTCTATAAAAGGCATAATGAAATTATCAACCTCATTATCTATTCACAATAATTCATTGCCACCAATCGTAGTCAGTCAAAACATTTGAATCTTTTCAAGATTAGGGTAATAATTGCAGGTTACATTTTTTCCAAAAACCTTTGAATAATCAAATCGCAGAATGGAGGTTTTCAGAGGGCAAGGGTGGTAAGGTCCCACTATCCCTTACTTTGATACGGCTTTGATACTACTCTGGCACTACTTTGATCCGGTTTTGCTAGTACTTTGGTTAGGTTAATTTGGGATTCTCCCACTGAAATTTCCCCTAGTGAAGGTCAGGGTATATAAACAGTCTTTGTGGATAATTTTGTGGAATCCTTAGAAACTCCATCAATTTTAAAAAACCAAGTAAAAATAATAGGAATTGAAATCTGTATGGGAGTTACAGCTTGCAATTCCTTTGAAGATGAGTCTTAATACTATTAGGAATAGAATAAAAGTAGCGTGTTTTCTAGTTTTTCTTTTCCTTTGCTTCCATAAACCTATTGACGAGATCAGGCATTTTTTCGATAATTGCCGAAAAACCTTTTGGATTGTTGGCAGCAATAAATTGAATTTCAGATACTTTGCTTGCCAAAAATCCAACCGGAGCGATTCCCATTCCGGCACCACCACCCGAGCCATGACCTTCTCCTTCACCTTGTTTAGGAGCAGTTCCTTTTCCTTCGCCTCCGCCTACTCCAAATCCCATTCCTATAGACATGACCGGGACACATGTAAACTCTCCTAATTGAAACTGTTGGCCGATTACGGTTTCAGTTTTCGCTTCATTTCTTAGGAATTCTGTGATTTTTGAAATTAAATTTTCTGTGCTTGGTTCCATAGTTTTTTTGGTTTTAGTTTTAACTTTTCTTTATCATCGCCCAAAGAATTTTGTATCCTTGGTTTTCAATTTCTAATGTCAACTGGTTATCCTGTGTAAAATTGATTTGGATGGTTTTTCCTGTCCATTGTTCCAACCAGTAAAAGAAGGGAAATAGCATTCCGTTCAGCAAAGGATCATTGGTATCTAATTTGAATACACATTCCTTTATTTTGAAGCTTTGGATAAGGTTTTTAATTTGAACAGTATTTAATGGAAAGGATTTTCTTTTTGAATCTTTCTTGACCTCATTCTTATTTTTCTCGGTCTTGGAAATTATTTCTATTAAATCCCATCTCCATTTAAGTCCAATAGCTTTAATCTCTAGCCAGGGGTAATATTCTTGCAGAATGATCCCACCTTCTCCAATCAAGAATAATTTTATCTTGATAGAATTTGTTTTGCTATCTATCCTGAAAGAAAAGGGACCGAAAAGCAAAAAAAGCATAATTCCTATGACAGTATAAAGGAGTATCCACCACATCATTTTTTGATTCAAATCTAAGTGATAGGTATGTAATCCGCACTGATAGAGTTCATTAGGCTAAATGATTAAGATCATTGAATTGATTTCATTTTGGGTTCATTGAATAAATATGGATTTAGTGTCCCTTCATTCTTCTAAACCTCTGCTTCAAAATGGATTTTTTCTTCTTTACAGATCAGTTGGATACAGTTCCTTCCTGTGAATGCAGCAGGGGGCATGCCTCCACCCGGCATAACCCAATGTCCTGCCATATAGAAGTATTTTAGACTTTGGAAATGCGTCGGTAATTTAATTTTTAATGCTTCAGGAGTAGGAAGCCAGCCTTCATAGCTTCCTTTATGGTTCCCGGTCCAGTTCTCATAGGTTATTGGTGTTGCGGTATCAATGAAATCTATTTGATTTGAAATGTCTGGGAATTCTAGCTCTAAGGACGCTAGCAATTCGTGGCAAATCTTGGCTCTTTCATTTCTGTAAGCATCTTCTCCTTGGGAGTACAGATTTTTCCAGAACTCATAATCTGTATCCAATATGCTTGTAATCAATGTTTTTCCTTGAGGTGCAAGGGTCGGGTCAAAATTATAAATCTGAAAACTAGCCCGGGTATGGGTGATATTCCCCACTTTCATGGGATTTTTCAATGGAATATTCATTCCGATTATCGAGGATTGGAGATCTTCGAAATTCCGTCTGACACCTGCGGAAAAATATACTATCGGTGGATATAATTGTAGTGAATTGTATGAGTCAAAGGTTTTTTCATCTACAAATTTTGGACCTAGCATCTTGTGGAGAACTGTGTGACCATCACAGGCTGAAATTATATAATCTGAATTGATCTGTTGACCGTTTTCCAATTGGATTCCTTTGGCAGTTTTGCCCTCAATTATAATCTTGGCTACTTTACTATTATATTCGATTTTTCCTCCCAAGTCAATAAACCTTTTCACCAATCTTTCGGCGAATTTACCCGAACCTCCAAGGGGGAATCCAGCTGTGCCATTAGCTGCAAAACTCAAATGCATTAAAAACCAAACCATGGACATCTCTGCGGACCAAAAATTTTCAAATGCAGTTTGGAGCACCTTTGATCTAAATTTTTTAGCAAAATCCCTAATTGATAATTGATTATATTTTCCCAAAGCCACAACCATAGGAATATTACCCATAAAAACTTTAACCCAATCCCAAGCATTTAACAGTTCAAAAGCCCTGTCCATAGGAAATTTGGCAGCAGCAAAGGTTTTAATGCCGTCAATAAAAATATCTATTGTTTCATGATCTTCAGGTGAAATTTCCTTGAGGTGCTTCCTTAGCTTTTCGGGTTCAACATAAAAATGAACATCAACCCCGTCTATATTTCTGTATTCTATGAAACTACTATGGTTATGGATAGTATTG
Source organism: Aquiflexum gelatinilyticum (assembly GCF_024813435.1). NCBI lineage: Bacteria > Pseudomonadati > Bacteroidota > Cytophagia > Cytophagales > Cyclobacteriaceae > Aquiflexum > Aquiflexum gelatinilyticum. Next base: position 52,452 of record NZ_JANAEZ010000012.1, on the reverse strand, counting down.
TCCTGTAAAACCCCCAAATGATGCCACATTTGATAAAAATCTATGCCGGGAGCTGAACCAACCAACCAATTTATTGATCCATTCACGAAGTAGCCTTCTCTTTCCCAGGATGAACAAACTCCTCCCGCTTTGGGACCCATTTCGAAAATTGTCACCTCAAACCCGTTGAGCCTTGCATATATCCCTGCAGATAATCCAGCTATGCCAGCACCTATGATGTTAATTTTAATGGAATCCACCATTTGGACAAGATTTAAAATTCGGAGGTATATTTTGTACCAATCTTTTAATTTACCTATATGCTTTGATTTTATAAAAAATTGAATATTAATGTTTTATGAATTTTTAGTGGTTATTTTTTATACTCTTAGTATCATTTAATTATAGATGTAATTGGTGAAGGGGTGTCTGCTGTGCTTTTTCAAATTGGGAAAGATGTAATTGTTGTAGTGGTTCTAGTTGTCAAAATCAAAGGAAGGATTCGACTTCCTCGAAGGGGATGCCGGAGAATGCACAGAACTCCAGGACAGTGATGAAATGGTGGGGATGATAAGAAAATTTGTGTCTCACCCTCCATTGTTTCGGAATGATAAAGTTTTGATAATAAAAAAATAGGCACCGTCCTGACGGTGCCTGTTACCTATTCAGACAAAAAAGTATCCATGCATTGGATACCCAAAAGTACTGGGTGTTTCAATCAATTCTTCTTTTGAAAGATTATCAAATTATAGTCATTTAAGGGTCTGACAAACTTTTATTTTAACAATAAAATGATCCTAATGACCTGGACTTCTCAGCAGTTTGTTTTAGCAGGGCAAAAAAAAGACACTGCTTTTAGCAGTGTCTTTCAATCGTTAATTCTAAAAAATTTGTTTATGATGAGATTTCAAGCTACTGCCTATTTCTATTATGATTCCATTTCATTGATTACCAAATCACCTTCTTTTGGTAAATGATCCTATTATAATTAACAATAAAACAACCTCATCTATGTTCCAATCCCTAAAAACGATGTTGTCCAGGTTTTACAATCTTCTTGGAAATTTACTTTACTGTTGGCTAATGTCCCATTGAGTTTCTTCTTAATTGGCCAATAGCTAAAGCAGTGGAAATAAAACGGAGGACTCAAAATAGGTAACCAAGTTTAATTATTTTTAAATTCCTTCTTAATCGTACTTTCATCGTCCATTTCGGGACCTTGCATGATGGATTTCCAGTCAACCCATTTATTGTATTTTTGCATGGCCTTGTCGGCATTGAAAACTCTTGGGTCATGGGGCTCAACGGTATAAGGTGTAAAATCAGGAATTGGTGTAAAAAAGTCCTGGAGCAGGGAAGCAGTCACATCGTATTGGTTGACATAAGGTACACCAAGAATGTTGTAGATTATCTTGAGAATAGACCCAAAATTGGCATGGGTATGGCTAATATGACCTCTTTTCACATATGGTCCAGCCATCATCAAGATACTGCGGTGCGCATCAATATGATCTACTCCACCTTGAGGATCGTCTTCTGTGATGATTACCAACATCTCGTTCCAATATTTGGTGCGTGACAAGAAATGTAAAATTCTGCCAACAGCAAGGTCGTTGTCAGCCACAAAAGAAGCACTTGAGAAATAGCCGTCTTCAGGTCTTGGTGATGCTGAGTGGTCATTTGGAATTTGAACAGCAATTAAGGCCGGCATTTCCTCTTTCCCATTGATCCACATTTTGGTAAATTCTTCTTCAAATTGATTCATCCTAAATTGATCAGGAATGTTCATGTTATACCCAGCATAATTGGTGCTTGTCCTTGAATACAAGGCCTTTTGCATAGGCACCATGACACCATGGGCTGCACCGGTAAGCGTGTCTGACCAAGTCTCCCTTACATGGGCGGTTTCATTGGCTTCTCCAAAATTATAAAACTCCAATCCTTTCCGTTCGATTGCTTCCCATAGTCCGCCGATTTCTGAATAATCTTCAGGGTCCATGCTTCCGGTTGAACCGGGAAATCTTCTACCGGGTGCTGTTGAAAAAAGCTTTGCGGTCTTATCAACACTGGAATTGGCTTCTACCCATTCGTTTGGAATTACCCCTACCATCCAATGATGACCATGAATAGAGGCATCACTGTCACAATAAAAGTTGTCACTGAAGGCAAATTGGCTGGCTGCCTTTTTGTGATTGGGGGTCACTTTCATGTTTTCTATGCCTGATCTTAGGCTATCAGGAAGGGTGTACTCACAATCGACACCAAATCTGGCAAGACTTTTATCCCCATTTGCGCCTTCCATTTGTCCGAATACCTCATCAAATGTCCTGTTTTCTTTGGTGATGTAGACGATGTGTTTGATGGGACTTTCTTTTGCTCCGGGAAAGATGGGCAATGGATTTGGGTCCATCGGATCAGCCATCACTTCCCTAAAAGTATTTTCAATAGTTTGCTTGGTGTATGTTTCCAATTGGGCCATATTGGGCATAGCGATTTTTTGAAAACTTCCCAATTGGATATCTCCAACGTAAGTTCCTTGGGGCGGGGCTACGAAACCTTCCCCTCCATTTGGTCCAGCACCTAGGCCTCTGCAAGAAATGACATACATCTCTTTTCCGTCTTCAGATAATTTTACCCGGGTGGGGCCCCATCCTGTAGGAATCAAGCCCATAGTTTTTTCACTTGTAATGTCAATCACTGCCACCGCATTCATCCCCAATAGTGCTACGTACAATGTCTTCTCATCCTTACTTAAGGTGATGCCAAAAGGTAGGGAGCCTCGATAGCGATCGATTCTTGGGTCTATTTCAACAAGGATGTGTTTCACTATCTTGCCATTTTTATGGTCAATCACAGCAATATTGTCGTTGGTGGCATTGGTGACGTATATGTATTGTTTGCCGACTGCAATTGAGTTAGGACTTGCTCCACCTACGACTTCGGCGTCTTCCACCATTTCACCAATTTGATAGCCTGTTTTGAATTTGTCTATGACTGTATTGGTCGTCAGATCTATCGTAAATACACTCATGGCCTCTGGCGATAAAGGATCTCCAACACCAGGGATGGTTTTACCTTCCACGGTGGTGCCTTCTATAGACTCTTTGGAATTATCAGCGTATGGATGTCTAGAAATGAGCATCTCATCATAGTTTTCTTCTGTCAATCCTTCTATCAAAGGATAGGAGTACATACCCACATTTGCTACAAAAGCTTTTTTATGGTCGGGGCTGACAGCCAAGCCAAATGGCTGTCTTCCCACTGGAATCGATGCTGTTATTTTCTTTTGGGATAGATCATACCTTACCATCCTGAAATTGCCTCGGTCCAAAACCAGCAATTCGTTGTTTTGGTACAATAAATCTGAGGTAAAGCTGTCCTCAAAATTTTTACCATTAACCATCCCATTGAGAGAAATGGAATCAATGCGTCTCATTTGCTCGATATCGTAAACTATCACAGCTCCATTATCCCCTCCGCTGAGGTATATGGTCTTATTGTCCGGGCCAAAAGCTACTCCAAGGAAGGAACCATTTGAGAGGGGAGATACGATTGTATTGTCATAGCTCGGAACCCTGGAAGCATTCAAGTCAGCGGTATGGATCACTGTGAAAACACCGTTGTGCAGGCTTATCGCTTTTTTACCATCCGGAGAAATGGCCAAACCAAAAGGATCATGGGTAATTCTTATCAAATCACCTGCGGGAGTCAAGGTACGGCCACTTGGCAGTACAGAGGTTCCGTTTTCATCGATGATACAAATTTCAGACTTTCCAGGCACCTCCAATATGGGCTTTAACTGCTTTTGGGCAAAGCTTGCCACACATGAAAAAACAAAAATCAGTGAAAAGGATATCAATCTCATGGTGACGCAATTGGTTGTTGAAGAATAGATAAAACTATGGTTTTTATGTTTCCCATAATATTGAGGGAGGTTAGCTTAATGTTATTTTTTGAGTACAGGATGGCTTAAAAGGAAATTTTTATTCCCAAAATAGCGCTTCTCCCTACCCCATTTATACCTGAACCATGAAGCCTATAATCTGCATTTCCTAAATTTTGTAAGGCCAGATTCAGGGAAATTGATTTCCATGTATATGAACTGAAGACATTAAGGATTTGCCAAGCCGGCGTTCCATTTGGATCTATTCTATTGTCGGAAATATCTCCAGCCGCCAATCGTTTTTGAGCCCCGGCAAATTGGAGTTCAGGTCTTAAAAAAAAGTTCGATTTTGAAAACTCCATCCCAATTCTTCCAAAAGTAGGGGGTGTTCTTCTTAAGGGTTCGTTCTTGCTGAGGTTTTGTCCATAAGTGTAAGCGAGGTTCGCAAAGTATTTTAATGCGTTATTGATTTTTCCATCTATCTCAAATTCGAAGCCTTTTATGCTCGCTGATTCTACATTTTCTTTGATAAAAACGGGATAACCATCAATTTCTTCACCTTCTACTTTGACTCTTGTGATAAGGTTGGTCAGGTTACTGTGAAAAATTGAAGAGGTAAATGAGATGCGTTCTGACTGGTATTTGTATCCCAACTCAAAGTTGTCGGCATGTTCAGGTTTTAAATTATAGGCAGGTATCTCATATCGAAAATCCACAATTCCGAGGGTTCCCATGTCATCTATGTTGGGAGCTCTAAAACCTCGGTTATATCGGGTATAAACTTGCGAATTTGGATTTGGAAAATAGGAAACAGCCAAACTTGGAACCGCTGATTTAAACAGTAACTCGCTGGTACCAAGTGTTGGGTCTTTTATGTTTAAGTCAACCATATTTAATCTATATCCAGCTGAAAAGCGCCATTTATTTACCATATAAGTATGTAAGCTGTAAATAGCATAATTTGTCGCTGTAGAGCCATCCGGGTATAAGCCTCTACTTTCAATGGGAGAATCTGAGGAGTATATTATTTTATCACTGTGAACCAAATCATGGTAAATCTCAAACCCACTACTTGCATTCCATTGATTTGAAAAGTTTGATTTGATGTTCACATTGAGACCTTTGGTATCAATTAGATCATTTTCTTCAGTCAAGTTTTGTGAGTTGTTTTTTTGGGATTCCCTTTTCTCCTTCGATTTTTGCCAAGAAACCGTGGAAGTTATTTGGTCAAAGAAAGGATTGTCTGTTTTAATGGAATATTTCGCATAGCTCAAATTCCTTTTCTGAATGGCGAATTGGTTGATACGGAAATCTTCCAAAAGTATTTTATGGTAAACGGGGACATTGTTTGCTTCAAAGTACTGATGAGCAAGTGTTAATTCCCCATTTTTAAGTTTAAAAACCGATTTCAAATTCCCCATTTGTTCTCCATATCCTGAATTTTTCTGGATTCCTGTATTTTTTCCTCCGGGCAAATCCCCGAAATTTCTTTTGGTAAAATCTGCCAGGATTGCTACATTTTTTGTGCTGTAAGACAATTCGCCCCTTCCCGTTTGCTCTATATTTTGTGTGGCTATCCGGCCGGTAAAATTCCCATGAAATCCCGAATCGAATACAGGATTTTGTGTAAACACCTGAATGGTACCTCCTAGCGCGTCAGAACCATAAGCAACAGAACCTTCGTTTTTCAACACTTCAATCCGTGAAATAGAAAAAGGGTCAATGGTATTGAAATATTGATTGGGTCCATATCTGTATGTGCTGTTGTTTAATCTTATTCCGTCAATAAGCAGCAGAATTTGGTTTCCGGTAAGGCCACGGATGAAAGGGGAGCCACCCCCATGATTGGTTTTTTGGACAAAAACCCCCATTGTTCCCATCAATATTTCCGGTGTGGTGCGGGCAAGTCGAGAGTTTATGTAATCTCGATTGACAGCACTTATCGTGTAGGGAACGTTGATAATTCTACTTTCTGCACGTAGTGCCGTAATTACTACTTCATCTAGTAGGTTGGTATTTTGCTTAGAAGAGTCTGGTTCTGAGCTAAATAAACTTGCTGCTAATTGAACAATAAATAATAATTTCATACAAACTTTATGATTTTCCGGTTTTCCGCAATCCGGTAATTATTTTTTTAAGATTAAGGATCTGCACTTACTCATTGTCATCTTCGTCCTCCTCCTTTTCGCTAAATCTTAAGAATGCACTTCTTTTTGGGGCAGGCATTTCACTATCAAGTCCCCTTACTGATTGCCAAACTATCCTGTTCAATTCCAGGTCGTCGATCAAATCAGGTTTTGAGAAATCCATATTTGCAGAAATGACAGCGTTTTTGTTATACTCCACATTCATTTCATTGAGGTCAACCTGGTTAATTCTCTTTGTAAAGCCCTGACTATTATAATTTGGACTGAAACAGCGGAACATGGGGGTAGCGGCGGCATCATATTGACTCATCGGAGGTATTCCTAAAATAAGCTCAATGGTGCGTAGCATCCCTGTGGTTGTATATGCGGTATGGTCCACATAATTTCTTTTAACAAAACCTCCTGCCACATAAGCAGTGGAACGGTGTGCATCCACATGGTCTGAGCCATTTTGGGCATCATCTTCCAAAATAAAAACAACTGAGGATTTCCAGATGGGGGACTTTGAAAGGTGTTCCACAAACAACCCCACTGCCAAATCATTGTCTGCCACCATGGCTGAGGTGGTGGGCATTCCTAAGCGTGCCCCGGCAGTGTGGTCATTTCCCATCCGTACCAAATTTAATCTTGGGACTTTTTGAATTGCCAAGAGTGAATCAAAATCTGCTTTCCAAATTTCAAATCGAAGACTGTCTTTAATACTTAAATCATAATCAGGATATTTCTTACAAATATTATTTTGGAGATTGGGTAACATTTCGGGAGTACCTGTAAATATCCCATAAGACCGAACACTCAGGCCTGCCTTGATTGCGAAGTCCCATATGTATCCATTTTTGGGGTGGGCAATTTTTCTGCTACCTTCATAATCATAGGTTCCGCCTCTGCCTCCATAGCTTGATACCCAGCTTTTTTCCACATAGTCATTGGCGTAAGCGGCTGTACTCCAATTGTGACCATCGGCACTCACTTCGGCATCTACATAGAAATTATCCAGCAAAACAAATTCATTGGCAAGAGCATGGAGATTGGGGGTTACTTTTTCGGGAAATAGACAAAGGGAAGGATCCCCGTTTCCATTTTCCATATCACCCAATATTTGGTCATAGGTTCGGTTTTCCTTTATAATATAAAAAACATACTTAATGGGTGAATCCTCTCCCACTTTCATAGGGATGGGATTGCCTTGTTCCCCTTCAGGATTCAGTTCTTTTTCCTTGGTATAAGGGGTATTTTCATATACTAAATTGGTGTACTCAGCCAATAGGCGTTCATTGGGGGCATCAAACATGCTGAGGGTTCCTTTGAAAAGCCCTCCTATATATTGAGATCCGCGCACTATTTGTGGGTTTGGACCTTTATATTGAGGATCGGTAGAGCTTACCGGGTTTGGGCCATCAGGATTTGGAAAAGAGGAAAAACCTTTGCCATTGGTAAGGTATACTTTGTTTCCAATCGTTTTTACGGCTGTAGGATACCAACCTGTAGGGATAAATCCAAGCGGCCGACTTTTACCCTTCGTCTCCACATCAAATACTGCGAGGCAGTTGTTGTCAGCGTTGGCTATGTAAAGTGTTTTTTCATCTTCACTTAAAGCTACACCATTTGGCGTAGAGCCTAAAGGTGCATCCGGGAAAAGGGAGCAAGACAAAATTTCGATTCGAGTCATTGATTCCGTATTTATTAGGTATACGGTATTGTCATTTCCATGCGAGGCAAAAAGATGCTTTCCATCTTTGCTGAGCACCATGTCATTGGGATTTTTATCTGTTGCGATGGAGGACTTAAAGCTTAAATCGTCACTATTCATCACCCAAATTCGAGCACCACCCCAAATGGAAACATAGAGGGTTTTGTTATCGGGAGAAAGCAAACAGGTGTAAGGTTCGGCGGGCAAATCGATCCGCTTTTCAATGCTTTTTGATGCGATGTTTAGTTTATAAAGAGAATTATTTTCTTTGGCCACTACATATATGTATTGATCCGTCACAGTTAGTCCCGCAGGGGAGACTTTTACCGGCCATGGCTCCGCCAAAACAATTTCACCCTCAAGGATGAGTTTTTTGTCTACGATCTTATAGATGAGTATTTTATTATCATTTCCCCCTGAGGCATATAAATATTTTTCATCGGGGCTAAACGCCAATCCTAAAAATGCTTTGGCAATGGTAACCTCGTCCAGTATTTTCTCTGATTGGGCATCAATCAGGGTGATACTCTGCGTACTTTGGCCATTATTGGTTACTGCCAACAGTGATTTGCTTGGTGACACCACTAGATTCAAGGGGAGGTCTTGAAGGTTAAGGCTGTTTCCTACAGGTGTCAGTGACCAGCCATTAGGCAATTGGACACGGTTTTTTCTTAAGGCTTGGGTTTCTTTACTTTCCTGATCTTGAAGAACATTTCGCGGGTTCTGACAAGCGAAGGAAAGTAGCAAAAGGGAGATAAAGAATAAGGGTCTCATTATCTTAAAGGTTTTATTGTGGCAGTTAGATATATAAACCTACAGCCTAATTTCCCAAGATTTGCCTAATCCGTATTATCTCCCTGTTACCTTTTATTTACGGGCCGGTTAAGTGATGGAGGAGTGCTTGGGGCATATGGATTTAAAATCCCAACTCGATTCCATGCTTTGTTTGACTATTTCATCCATTTCCTGGTATTTCCCCTCCTTATTTGGAGCTACCTAAATCAGGTTTATTCAATGGATGAAATGAAAAAAAGCGAATTTGTGGTCTCTGTTTGTAAAAAATGAACTTGTTTTACTGGCAGGCCCACTTTAGGCAAATAATCTGTAAGACGGGATCAAAAGTTAATTTAAGTAAACTATTCATTCACAAAGGACGGAATTTAGAGAATGTTTTTTTATGGCAAATTCCATAAAGGCAAATCAATCATGAAATTTCTAAAACGATGCGAATCTTTCAGTTCAGAATTAAGACTTAAGATTTGTCCAAATTCGGACGTGAGTGTTTCATTATGGGCGTAGAATATTGTTAAAAGTTTGAAATTTACTCAATTTAACATGGATTGTTTGGCATATCCTTTGAAAACATAGGAATTAACCTTACTGTCATTCCCATGTTCAGCAATTACCTCATCATATCCTTTCGGAATTTTTATAAGTTTCGATTTTATACACTCATCAATGTTTTGGGTTTGACGATAGGAATTACAGCCTGTCTTGTTATTTTCCTTTATGTGAGGTTTGAACTCAGTTATGACAAATACCACAAAAATGCAGATAGTATCATGCGGGTGGATTGGGATCTTCAGATGGGTGAGGAGCAAAATTACCAGGCTTCCGTCACACCTCCTGTGGCCCAAACGCTTGTGGCTGAATATCCGGAAGTAGAAGCCGCAGCAAGGTTTCGGTATTTGGGTTCCTTTCAGTTTAAAAGGGAAATAGAGAATTTTATTGAGCGGCGTGTTATCTATGCTGACAATGATATTTTCCGCATTTTTTCCATCCCATTTGTGTCGGGTAATCCTGAAACGGCATTGATAGAGCCTTTTTCTATGGTGATTTCTGAATCTTTTGCGGAACAGCTATTTCCAAATGAGGATGCTTTGGGGAAAACCCTCATCAAAGACAACAAAACATTATACCAGATTACCGGAATTTTCAAGGACTTGCCTGATAACAGCCATTTTCACTACAAGGTATTCCTTTCTATGGAAGGTCTGGATGAATCCAAAAATGGAAATTGGATAGGGGGTCCATTTAATACTTATGTATTGCTTCACCCAGATGCTGATCCAATTGCTTTGGAGAAAAAACTTCCTGACTTGGTGGAAAATTACATTTTGCCATATGCACAGGTGGTTTTGGGAAATGCCTTTATGGATGATTTCCAGTCTTCGGCTGCCAACCACCTCACATTGAGGCTAATGCCCTTGACAAAAATCCATTTGCATTCCAACCTCCGAAATGAGCTTGAAGGAAATGGGGATATCAATTATGTATATGCTTTCAGTATTATTGCTGTTATCATTTTATTGATTGCCTGTATCAACTTTATAAACCTTGCCACCGCAAGAAGTTCTGGGAGGGCACGTGAAGTAGGCATCCGAAAAGTAATGGGATCAACCAGGACCAATCTTGCACTTCAATTTATCGGGGAATCAACCATTCTATGTATTTTTTCTTTTTTCCTTGCCCTATTGCTTACCCAATTGGTTCTTCCTTACTTCAATTCAATGACAGGAATGAATCTTCAAATCCCAATGCAGGATTATTCCTTGTTGATTTTTGTAGCAATTTCAGCACTGATTGTCGGGATTGTCTCAGGGATTTATCCAGGAATTGTCCTTTCTTCCTTCCAGCCTGTCCAGGTTTTGAAAGGGAAGGTGACAGGAAACAAACAGTCATTTACCCGAAGCAGCCTAGTCATTTTCCAATTTGCGATTTCAATTTTTCTAATTATCACTACGGTGGCTGTCCATCAACAGGTTCAATACATGAAATCCCGTAAGATGGGTTTCAATCCTGAACAGGTGCTGATGCTCAAGTGGGCAGGTAACCTGGGTGACAATTTGACTGTGCTCAAAAATAAAATGATGGAAAAGGATCTCATTACAGCAGCAACAGTTTCATCCTATTTTCCGGGCCCGGGTTATGCCAGGAGCACTCCATTGATTTGGAAATATGGATCTACCCCAAATCCTGAAACTTCTGCCACTACAGAAAAATGGATGGTGGATCATGATTATGTGACTACCATGGGAATCGAACTTGTCAGCGGCAGGAATTTCTCGCTGGACTTCCCATCAGATTCTTCAGCGGTCATATTAAATGAATCAGCAATCAGCAAACTAGCTTTGGAAGGTGATCCGATAGGCCAAAAAATCTCTTTGTTTCAACAGGATCCTGACGGGACACAGCAAGCGGATAAACTTGAAACTTGGGAAATCATTGGGATTGCTAAAGACTTCAACTTTGAATCTCTTCGCCAAACCGTCAGCCCTCTTGGCCTGTTTTTTGGGAAAAGCCAAAACGTCCTGGCGCTCAGGTACAATGCTGAAGAAACCCAAAGGGTCATCGAGGAACTGGAAAAAAACTGGAAAGAATTGGCTCCGGGAGAACCATTTGTTTATTCATTTCTGGATCAGGATTTTCAGAATATGTTTAATACAGAAACCCGGGTAGGAAAATTATTGACAGTGTTTTCGGCCTTGGCCATTATCATAGCCAGTTTGGGATTATTTGCATTGACTGCTTATACAGTAGAACAGCGGGTCAAAGAAATCGGAATCAGAAAAGTCATGGGTGCATCTATCCAAAACATCATCCTTTTGCTGACCAAAGACTTTGGGAAACTTGTGCTATGGGCATTTTTGTTCGCCGCACCTTTAGCTGCTATTGGGATCCGATGGTTTCTCCAATCCTATGCCTATAAGACTACCATAAGTTTATGGATTTATATTGGTGCAGGTTTAGCCACTTTTGCTCTTGCCCTGATAATTATGGGATATCAATCCATTACAGCTGCTTCTGCCAATCCTGTAAAATCTTTGAGGAGTGAATGACCAATTTCCTTAAAAGGGTAAAGTTAGCATTGTTTGCCAAATAATAGCAAACTGCTAAGAATTAAAAATTAATTCATAATCAACAGGAATGATAACAAGCTATTGATTTTGGAATCATATTCAGGTAGCGTTCCGAGTGTATTTTTCGGAATGATTCGAAACAATGGATTTAAACGCTATGTTCTAACTATATTCGGCAGTGCAACGATTGTTTTTTTTATTATAGGCACTTTAATTGGCCAGATTAATTTTATAAAATGGTTAAACAGCGTCCATACCCCTTTTTTTGATATTGTTTTCTCCATCTTGACCCTGCTTGGAACTGGTTATATTTTTATCCCATTTGTACTTACTGCTTTATTTCATCGTATTTCCATTGCAATTGGACTAATTGCGAATCTCTTATTACAAACCATTGTTGTACTTTTATTTAAAAGGATACTTTTTCCGAAGGCACCAAGACCAATTAACTTTCTTGACCCTGAAACCATTCTCCCAATCCAAGGTGTTGATATACATCGCTGGATGTCTTTTCCTTCTGGTCATACAGTTACCATTTTTAGCTTTTGCGTCTTTGTTTCTTTATGGACCAAAAAATATTGGTTAACATATCTGCTGCTGACTACAGCATTTTTGGTAGGTACATCCCGTATGTATTTGCTACAACATTTCCCCAATGACGTTGCCTTTGGTGCATTGTTTGGCACCATCATAGGTGTTTATTCTTATCAATTGGCAGAGAACTGGAATCAGTCTAACCGGAATAACCAAAAAATCAAGCTGCCCAATTTTAGCAGAAACTAGTTTTTAACGGATATCAAAATAGTTCTACTCGATTCAAATAAATCTTGGTGCTCCAAAATTACCGCGGATTGTTCCAATTGGAGTAATTCATCTTTATAGACCGACCTGGAAATTATCAGCACTTTTGAATCTTTCTCTTTCAGTCCATTTTTTAAAGACGCCAAATCATGAAACACCGGAATGGCTTTTTGCCTTGACCACACAAAAGCCGGATTAAACTGTTTGTAGGCTACCACTGTATCATAATCTTTCCAGATTTGTTGGCTTTTGTTTACAGGGTTTTCGGAAAATATTGTTGGTAAGACTACCGAAAATACCAAAATAACAGTTATGCCCCATCCTCCTGCAATACTGTATAAGGAGGCATTTTTTCTCTTTTTTTTCCAAAACAAAATTGCCACTAATGATCCCATTGGTATCGGAAGAAAACAGAATGCCAGGTTTGAATATTTTTGAAGGCTAACTTGGTCTTCCAAAGCAAAAAATGACGCCACAGGTATGGCAATGGAAATCAACAAAAGAAAAATTAAAATTAGATTATTTCCAATACCAGTTCCTTGTGTTTTTATTTTCTCAATTTGGTAAGCCAAAATTATAGCGAGGAATGGGATGGCGGGGCCAATGTATGATAGCAACATGGTTTTGCTAAAGGAAAAAAACAATCCGACTACCAAGACCACCACAAAAGCAAATTTAGTAAATGGAACTGCTTCCTTGTTTAACACCTTTTTTGTTGCAGGGAAAGAGAATACGGAAAAAGGTAGCAAAGCAACAAATAGCAGCAAGAAGGGTAAAAGAAAAAAACCGTTATGTCCTTCCATGGTTTCTGTATACCTTGAAAGGTTATGTTTTAGGAAAAAACCTGTAAGCCATTCACCTTGGGTTTGGATCCCCACGGCTATATACCATGGCAAACCGATAAGTAGAAAAATCAAGATGCCTTCAGGAATCCGAAGGGTCTTCAATACCGGAATCGTAAATTTTTTGGTCCATAAAAGGTAAATCAGCACTACCATCCCCGGGAAAACAACCGCTATCAATCCCTTGGTCAAAAATCCCAATGCCGCGAAAACATAGGCAAATCTCGCCCCTTTTTGCTCCTCTATGGCTAAATACAAAAAAACAAAGGTCAGGTATAGCCATACTATAAGGTAAGGATCGGGGACGGCAAGTCTGAATTGAATGTTGAATTGCAGTGAAGCGAGCAATAAAATCGATTGATACCAGGCCGTTGTTTTCCCCAAAATTCTTGCAGTAAAATAAAATGACAGTAGGACCAAGGCCAGACCAAAACAAGCTGAAAAAAATCTTGCTCCAAATGCATTCGCTCCAAAAAATAAATAGCCCAGTTGCATGAAATAGTAATGTAGGACAGGCTTATCGGTTCGCAGTTCATTGTTAAAAGTCGGGACAATCCATTCGCCTTTGTCCTTCATTTCCAAGGCGCAAGTCGCATTTTTGACTTCATCAAGGATATACAAAGGTGTTTTGTCTAGATGGAAAAAAAGTAAAACAATTCCTATGATGGACAGAATAAAATATGGTCGATACGAATTCCAATTCATGTCGAAAATTACGGTTGCAATGTCTATTGAATATTACCCCAACATGAAATATTTAATATTAATACAATTCTATATTAATAATTGGACAATACTTGATTCTGATATTTAGGAATGGATTTTTCTTTGGTGATCACAGTTTTTAATGAGGAGGATAATATACATCCCTTGCTCCAACAGATAGATTCTGCCCTTTCTGGATATATTTATGAGATCATCTTAGTGGATGACGGATCAACAGACTCCACTATCAAAAGGATTGAGGAGCTGAAAAATCCTCGGGTCAAGTTGATTGTTTTTACCAGGAACTTTGGACAGACTGCAGCCATGGCAGCAGGTATGCAAGCGGCGGTCAGTGATTATATAGTTACGATGGATGGTGATTTGCAAAATGATCCCTCCGACATCCCCCATATGCTTAGAAAATTGGAGGAAGAAGAGTGGGATATGGTGGCAGGAGTCAGAAAAAACAGGCAAGACGGAGCATTGCTCAGAAAATTCCCAAGCAAAATTGCCAACAAACTAATCAGAAATCTTACCGGAATAAATTTACAGGACTATGGATGCACCCTAAAGGTGTTTAGGGCATCTATCGCCAAAAACCTTGGGCTTTATGGTGAGCTGCACCGTTTTATCCCAATATTGGCTGTATTGGAAGGTGGCATGATTACCGAGGTGGATGTCAAGCATCATCCAAGGTTGTATGGACAATCCAAATACGGACTTGGCCGCACCATAAAAGTTATGAGCGATTTGATTTTGATGGCTTTTTTTAAAAAATACTTTAAAAGACCAATTCACTTTTTTGGACCGTTGGGTTTATTATGTTTTGCAGGAGGGTTTTTGATCAGCTTTTACCTATTGATAGTAAAATTATTGGGTCAGGATATCTGGGGCCGTCCTTTACTATTATTGGGTATTACCCTCATTTTGGCAGGTATTCAGTTTCTGACATTTGGCATAATTGCGGAATTGATGATGCGGGTGTATTACGAATCTCAGCAAAAAAAGCCTTACTCTATAAAAAAGGTAGTTACCTTCCTTCAGCCTGTTTTGGATCCATCTTTAGCTGATGGTAAACACCCCTTGCATACACCAAAAGCCCCAATGCTTGAGCTAAAATAATAACTGGATCCATCCCATATTTTGGATGCCAAAACCCATACACCAATAGCAGCAAAGAACCCAATATACTCACATACCAAAAATATATTGGGAAGACCGAATTACGGATTCTTTCTGCATAGATCCATTGGAGGATGAAACGGGCATTCATGAAAAATTGCCCTAAAAAGCCGATGATAATGATCGGATCGTTAAGATTTTTCATTACGATTTTTTCTGTGTTCACATAAAAATAGAACAACAGTAAAATAGGTATTGCCATAAAAAATACTTTCCATCCCATCGGAATTTTTGACCACTTACCATGCAAATGTACATTCCGGATATAGATGTAGTAGGTGATCAGTTGCCCTATAATTATTACAAGGTCTTGCCTTAGGATCCCATAAAGCAGAAATAATAAAGCTGCCCAAATACTGACATACCAATATAGTATTGGAGCTTCATTGGATTTTTGGTTTTCTGAATGCCAGAGTTGTATTAACATTCGAAAACCAAACAGACCTTGTGATAAAAAACCTAAAATCAAAATCATGTACTAAAGTAAAAATTGTAGACTGGCAGGAATGGATTTTGTGGAAAATTTACAATTTATTAATATGAACAGGATTTGAGGGATAATTATCCTGAACAGTGTCAGTATACCTCTGAGTCGATTTGTAGGTGTCTTTTAAAAACATTCCAAATAAAAAAAGCCCTGCTTTGGACAGGGCTTTTTGGTAATGATTGCTTTTGGTTTCTATAAATTAAGCAGGCATTATTACCTTGTTGATGACGTGAATTACGCCATTATCGGTCTTAATATCAGCACTTACAACCTCTGCATCATTTACAAATACTTTTCCGTCTGAAATATGGATCGCAACTTCTGCGCCATTTACCGTGGTAGCAACCATACCGTCAGACAAATCCCCTGACATCACTTCTCCCGCAATCACATGATAGGTAAGAATTCCTTTTAACTGAGCTTTGTTTTCAGGTAAAATCAAAGATTCTACTGTTCCTTCAGGAAGCTTCTCAAAAGCTGTGTCAAGTGGAGCGAAAACAGTGAAAGGACCTTCGCCATTTAATGTTTCTACTAATTCGGCAGCAGTCACAGCCGCTACCAGAGTTTTAAATGAGCCGTTTTCAACGGCAGTTTCTACAATGTTCATAAAAATTTGTTTAAAATGTACAAAGAGAAGACTTTGATTAACGCTTTTGTTCATGATTTTTGGAATGGTAATGATTTGTTCATGGGAGGCTGCCATCACTCTTTTGGCAGATAAGGAAAAGCTCCTTTACCGTTTTAGATAAGTTTTCCTATTACTCATTTTAACAAAAAAAGGTCAGCCCTGAGGGCTGACCTTTTCATTAAAAAATCAAACGAAATTTACTTAACCAGCAATCTCTCCACGGAAGTGGAACCGAAACTATCGACGATGTAGATCAGGTATGTACCCTTAGCAAGATTAGACACATCAAATTGAACCATGCCCCCTTCAGTGAGAATGGATTGGACTAATACTCCATTGGAAGTCCTCAATTCAATGTTTTGTAGGCCCTCTACTTTTTTGAGTTCAACAAAAACAAGTTCCGAAGCTGGGTTAGGGAATACACGTACTTTATTTGAGTTTCCTTTAGTCGGGAATGAAAACTCCTCTGAAAGAGCTACACAGCCATCTGCATCGGTGATCTGCACTTTGTAAATTCCGGCGCCCTGAATCCTTGTTTCATTAATAGAAGTGGTTGCTATCAGTGTTCCATTCTTGAACCACTCATAAGTATATGGCCCTTCGACAGTAAATAATCTGCTGCTTTGGAAGCCAATGACCGGTATAGGAAGTGTTTTGATAGCAATCTCTACTGCTTCAGTAGCAATTGGATCACAAATATCAGAATCGATTACCGCTCTTACCAAAGTTGGTCTATCAAGGTTATTAAGAATAATTTTGTCTAAACCAGAACATTGCTCTAGCAGTGTCCAGGTTGTGCCATTGTCAGTGGAAGTTTCCCATCCGATTATGCTGTCAAATCTTCCACCGATCAACTGGAATTCTACCCTGTTTGATCCTGCGCATACTTCAGTCTCAGAAGCGATGACTGTTGCCGGTTCCAGATCGCATCTTAAAATAAATCTTGTCTTGACCGCCAAGTGATCTGAGGTGGTGTTGTCATAATTTGGAATCAAATCATATGGAGCGACAATTCTCTCAGAATTTACAATCCAATTATCCCTTAAGTCATTTGAAATTATCTGGTGGTCAATGACATCTTCAAAGCTTGGGAATGTTCTCAAACCGGCGTTGCTTAAGCTGATGGTGATCGGAGTATAATTTTCAGGATCATTGATATAATTGATGAAGGAGGTCTCCGAAGTATTTACAGTTGGTGCAGTCTGGTCTGCCACTGTTTCATCCAAATCATCGTTATAGTCTCCCAATACAATCAATTGTGCTTCCCTGTAATAGACATCCAAAGAGTCTTTGAGGACATTTACATCATACCTTCTCATCGCATATCTTGGGTTTTCGGCACTTTCTCCTCCCCCATTGGATCTGGTATGCACATTGACCAAGGTAATTGGCTGTTGAACTCCATTGATTTTTGTCTTGATATCCATCAAGAAAGGTAATCTTCCGGATGCCCAGAACCTGTCAGGAGTTGATGGGTAGTTGACCAACATGCCTGGTTCAACACCTGCAAGGAGTACCTTGGTTTGGATGGTGTCAACTGTGCTTAACTTGAAAAGGTAAGTCAGTTTTTGAGCTTCTTCCGCAAATTCACCACCTGCCGATACAGCCGGAGATACTGCCATTCCGTAAGCTGGCAATCCTTCCACCAATTCTTTGAATTTAGAGAGTGAGGTTATTTCCTGGAAAGCATAAACATCAGCATCCAATGCCTCAATGAGCGTCTTTACATTTTGCAATTGCAAATCCACATCAGTTGGACCCTGTCCGGGGTCAGTCGATCCAAACCACTCTATATTCCAGTTTACCACATCGAATGTCAGGTCTTTATTGATGGTAGCACCTGTTAGGTAACCTCTGTTGACAGTGATGTTCCCACTTTCAAACCTGATCGGTGATGCAAATGCACCTTCCGAAGGTGGAGAAAATCTGACTTGAACCGATTTTTGTTCTGTCAATTCAGCCACAGAATATGTCAAGCTTGCACTGAATGCTACACCATCTTTGGAAAACTCAAATCCATCTCCGCCGGTAATACTTAGGTCAGCAACTGGATTGGAAAGGTTGAAGTTGAATGTTCTGACAATGCTTGAGGTACCTCCTACCGGGACTATTCCAAAATGCCAGTAATCTACATTTCCAATGGAATTGGTAAAGAATGGTTCGGCAGGCACATCTGAGTTGAATAAGGAGAAATCATCCAAAGTCCATCTGGCTGCACCCGTTTCTGGGGAAGAATTGTAAACAAAAGCAATCCTTACAGTTTGACCCAAGTACTGACTCAGATCAACTTGACCTGAGAAAGACCAAACATCTCCTGAAGCGAATCGGTCGCTCAGTTCAGTCCATGAGGCATTATTAGGATCGCCGCTTGTATAATCTGTTGAAATCAACAGTTTCAATCTAGGGCCTTGGAATGCTACCCTACTCCAGAATGTCATCAATGGAATATTGAATCCGGTAAGGTCATAAGGTGCGCTGATCAGCCAATCCTGGTTGGGAACGGCACCACCTGAGAAGCCATTGATTTGAAGACCAAATGGGGCGGAAGCGGTCGGGGTGGTTCCTGCTCTTCCAAATGTGGTACAGGCCCAAGTCTGAACTCCGTCTACACTGACGGCTTGCCATCCCGCCGGTAAGGCAGGGCAGGTGGTATTGAAGTTTTCAGAAATATTGAAAGGATCGAACACAGAACCCGAAACACTGACAGAAACAGGAAGTGTTCCTGCAGTCCGGTTACTGATAGCCGCTGTAAAATTTCCAACAATACTATTGTCAAATTTCACAAAAACTGTCTTCAAGGTGTTCAAATCTTCTATAGAGAACTCAATTATATTGGAGAAAACAAGCCCGTCTTTGGAAACAGTAAATGGACCAGTCGCGCTGACAGTGACATTTCCTTCTAAATTCTCCGCAGAGATTTCGTAAGAAAGAAGAGGTGAATCGGAAGTCAGACTTATCGTGCCAAAGTCCAGTGAGGCTGGTGTGACCTCAATTCGAGGTAAAATCACACCCTCGGCTTCTTTGACAATCCCGGTGAAAGTAACAGGAAGAGGTCCAGGGAAATAATTGGTCACTCTCATGGTTCCACCTGAACCAATGGCTGCCCCATTGACAGCAATGTCAGAAGTGCTTATGATTCTGAATTCAACATTTCCCGAAAGGTTTTGAAGGGAGGAGAGATCAATTATCTGGTTTACAAAACTACCTGTATGTTGCCATTCCGCCAGTCTTGATGTGAATCCATCACCGCTGTACACCAAAGCCAAATCCCTTGGCCCTGTATTGGAGGACGTTGAGCCAATCTGTAGGGAGGCCAAATCAACCAATTTATCCGGAGCCACATTGAATCCAAAAGTGAAAAATCTATTTTCCCCAGAATTCCAAGCATTGGAACTGATAGAGTTACCTGCGGCTGCCGGGTTGATTCCTTCTCCTCTCGCAAAGTTCCTTGCTTCAACGCCTGCCACGAGTGTGTTTCCGGTAGTAAATACCTGGTTGCCCGGCTGCCCGGTAAAGTCCCAATTGACAAATGGAACTGGTACTAAAATAACCGGTACAGTCACCGAAACATTGGTTAACCCTATCTGTCTGCTACTTCCAGAGGCGTTTAAACCCCTATCCGAAGTCCATGAAATGGTGATTAATTCACCTGGGAGAATGTTTAATCCAGTAAGAACCGAAGAAACTTCTGAATCAACTCCACCTGAAGTGCTGTAAGCGAGTTCGGGATAGGTTGTCCCATTGACAGTTACGGTCCATGCGGGATGTCTAGTTTCAGTTGGTCTGGCTACTTTGCCTAGGTATGAAATCTCCAAATCCGATATCGGAAAACCTGTGGTATTTTCAAGTGTGAGGGTTGCTGTAAATACTCCTGTAGATCCTGTGTGTTGGTATCCCAAAACATTTTCTCCCCTGAACCCACCTGCAGTACCGGTTCCAAAGACCCCACTGTAGTTGAGATTAGCTCCCGAAAAAGTCCATTCCCCTTCTGACCCAAAACTATTTACGGGACTGCTCAGGGTGACGAACTGGCTAAAATCCTGCATATAAGGAATGCCTGAAGCAGGAGTGACAGGGAGGTTGATGGTAAAGGAAGCAGTTACCACCTCACTGATTTCGAAGCCTTCCGCAAAAGCTATTGCTGATAAAACCGCACTTTCGCCAATCAAAATAGGAGCTGTATATAGGGTACTTCCCAAGTTAGGAGCAGTTCCATCCAATGTAAAATAAATCGCTGCTCCTACTGTGGCAGAGCTTAAAGAAATCAATTGTGCTTCTTCAAAAATACCTCCATTTGGGCTGATGACCGGAGCAGCTGCAGGCTCAAGAGGTTCTCCGAGTGCTGTACCATTGATAAATATTTCATCAATCCTGTTGGTACCGGTTCCTGCTGTTTCGGCATTATTGACAGAAATACCTGAAGTATTCAACCACCTAATAAATAGCTGCGCTTTATTGCTTGCTTCTAAAGGAAGAACAACATTATTCAACACCCCTGCCGTCAAATTATTGGCTACAGTGATCTCTGTCCCCGGGATATCTGTCCATGTGGATCCATCCAAACTGTATTGAGCTTTAAAATCTCTGGGACCTGTGCCTGAACTTTGCTGCTTGGAGGAAAGCGTCAGGTTATCAAACCCTAGTGTATTGACCTGTATAGACCAATACCTTTCAACGGCCAAGTTGGTCCAACCGTTGGATGTAATTGCTCTGCCCGGTAATCCCGACACAAACCCAGTAATAGTGGCATTGGTGAGGGTGATTTGATGGATTCCGACATTGTTTGCATTTCCCTGGTCGGCAATAGGAGACTCCGATCCTGTTACAGTCCCGAAAGTCCAACCTGCGATTACAGAGGTCTGAGCCTGCACGTTAAGTAAGGTCAGGACAAAGTAAAAAGCAGATAGGATTGCTATGCGTAATGGTTGTTTCATAATTTTGGCTTTAATGAATGAGGTACTTTCTCAAAAAGTAATTTGGTAACCATAAAAGTAAAGCCTTACCATGTAACATGAGGAAGCTTATTGTTATCAAAAGATTAAAAAATAGGTATTTAATCCTGTTTAAAAATTAATCCAACCCATACAACAACAAGGTGTTTTAGAATTTTGCGAATTCTCATTTATTTTAACTTCATTTTGATATTTGACAACTAAAAGTACCTAATGATCAGATTTTACCAATTCTTTCAAGATATGACATAAATATTGATATAGGGTTAAAAAAAAAACACCGCCAAAAGCAGTGTCTTGTTTTAAACTGTTGAAAAAATACCTATAAAGAATTTTAACAAATGTAGGCAACGTTTGAATAAACCTTTGATTTACGTGATTATCAAATTGCAGTCCTTTTGGTATTGATCCTATGTATTTTTTAACAATGAAATAATCCAAAAAATCCTTTCATCCTCTATTTTATGTCGATAAAATGAAAATATCACTTAACATTGGACTTTGGCTTATTGATTTTGGGTAAATTTGTCCAAAAGACACGTGAATTATGAAAATGAAGAATTATACCCCTTTGAAAGCAATAACAGAATCAAGGTTAAATTATGCGAAACTTTATCTAGAAGAACTAAAAAACCCTACAATTTACGGTTCTGAGATTGAGAAAGCACACCAATATTCATTTCTGTTCCATTTAAAGGGTGTCGTGGATGCTTTTTTGGTTGAAATCAACGAAATCTATGGACTGGGCCTTAAGAAAAAACATCTTACCATCGATAGCCTTAGAGTTTCTAAATCTGATTCCAAAAAACCCATCAAAGAAAGCAAAAAACTCAGTAAGCTGATGGAAAAGGACAATTGGCTTTCTGAACTGAAGACTTTTGATCCTCTCAAGGTAAATCCGGAGAAAAAATCCAAGAAATCCAAAGACAAGGATGAATCATCTACCTTGGAGGAAGAGAAAAGTGCTACCAAGGCAACATCTGCTTTGGAAAAGTTTGAGGATTGGCACGCCAAAATGGAAAAATTGATAACTGAACTTAGGGAATCAGCACTTGAAGCAAGCGGGAATTCGCCGAAAAAATAACAGCCTTAATTTGTAAGCCCCTAATTTGACTCTCAGGTTTTAAAACCTGAGAGTTTTTTTTATCCAATAATTCAGAATTTTATAAAAGAAGATTTTTTAATTTACCTCAGAGTACTGAGAGAGCACATAAGGGGAAGTTTGTCGTCTGCTGCGGATAGTCTGGTTTACAAGTTGTAATGATTGTGGTGGTCGTAATCAGTGTTGGGTTTTCAAGTTATAATGGTTATCCGGAAATCAAGTCTTGAGAGTCTTTCGCCTTTTTTGGTTATCTGCTTCGCCTTTTCGGTATGAAAAAAACCCTAAGGGGTGACATGTTTATAGAAAATGATGTCACATATGGTCGGGTTTGGTTTTGGCAAATTTAAAGTGCAAGGGGAGATTGGCTTTCCGCCAAATCAGGGATGGGGAATTTAACTACAGATGAACAGGATTTTCACAGATGGGAAAATGTGAATTTTTTACCGCATATGGTAAAAGAAAGCATAGGTTTGGATTGGTTATAATTGTGGTGGTGGTTCTAATTGTTGTTGATATCTTTTGTTGTTAAGAGTCCAAGTTTTTGATAAGCAATTACCCAGAAAAGATGATATGCTTATAGCATGAAGTTAGAATTAAACCCAACTAGGTTTTGGCTAATGTGATCTACAACTAAGAGATTGGCTTTCCGCCAAAACATCGAATACCCTTTGAATTAAAATTCCAGATCCATTACTCCCCCTTTATAATCAATCCCTTTTATGCTTTTCAAATTGGATGGCAAGGAGATAATGCCTCCGGAATTGGATAGAAATCCTGATCTATTGAAAATCTCAATTTTGTGGGTTTTGCCATTGTCCAATTCCAAAATTACGGTATGGAATCCGGTGGGGACTTTGAAGGCCTTGCCTGTATTGGCATTCACAGCAGCATGGATTTTCAAGGCGTTTCTGTTTTGAGTGGACAGGTAGGTCTTTTTACCGTCAGCCAAGGTTAGTACTGCCATGGCTTTGGCATCCCCCGGTACGACAAATCCGCTTTCCAAGCTCCTTACAGGCTCAAAACCGCCTTTTCCATCTCCTAACAAAACCAATCCGGTCATGGCATCATACCTGCCTGAGAAAACTTCATTTCCGTAATCATTGCCAACCAAAAGGACATCAAGGTTTCCATCAGCATTGACATCATCAATCGCCATACCGTTGACCGGGGCAATTTGCGCCAACAGTGGTAACTCATGGATTTTAAACTTCCCGTTGCCAAGATTTTCTAGATAGCTGCTTCTGTCATAATTGCCCTGCAGGATGGTCACACCTTCCAATTCTTCTGCTGTAAACAAATCAGCTTCTGTAATCTTGGCGTATTGTTTATACCTTTCAAATTTCCTTCTGAAAAGGGTGCTCTGACCATACAAGTCATCCCAATAATGTGCAGGAACCGGAATGTATTTATTTTCCTGGTCTTTGAAATAAGTGATAGTGATGGGATCTATACTTCTATTGCTGTCAAAGTCCTTGGCATATATTTTTACCGGACGCTCAGCAGTAGGGTGGTAGTAATTGTTGGCCCCCATATTTCCTGCCACATAATCCATATCTCCGTCTCCGTCAAAGTCAGCAGATGCTAGGCTATTCCACCAGCCAAGGTGGTTTTCCAAACCGGAATCTGATACTTTTTCAAGTTTCCCATTTTTGTTAATGAAAAGGGTAATGGCCATAAGTTCACCGGCTACCATCAAGTCCAAGTCTCCGTCACCATCCACGTCTGTCCAAAGTGCATCAGTAACCATTCCTATCCTGCGCAGTCCCGGGGCGACGATATCAGTGACATCCTCCAGCTTCCCTTGGGTGTTTTTTAGGATGAGGGATTGGTCAGGCAGTGGGTACTGGGCGATGGGAGTCCTGCCCCCAACAAATAAATCCATAAAGCCATCTCCATCAAAATCAGCTGCCCTTACTGTTGTACCACTGGTTTTTATTAAAGGGAGGATTTCTTTTTGCTCGGAAAAATTTCCTTTTCCATCATTGATGTATATTCTATCTTGATATTCGGCAGCTTCAGGCATAAATTCTGAACTGCCTGAAACGAGATAAAGGTCTAGGTCTCCATCATTATCAAGGTCAAAAAGCAACATTCCCATTTCTTCAAAGGATTTCTCCATTTCCGAAATAAACATTTCTTTGGATGAGAAAATACCGTTTTGATTTTGAAGATTGATAACCGGAGAATAACCCGAGGCGCTGCCGATAATGAAGTCTTCCAAGCCATCTCCGTTGAGGTCGCCTACAGCCAAGCTTGGGCCATATTGGGTGAGTTTATGGGGAAGGGTTCTTTGGACATTGTAATCGATTTTATCCATTTCTTGGTGAGTATACTCAATCCCTAAGTTAGCTGATACCTCTTCTAAGATCGGGGAAACAGACTTTGGTCCAAAAGGAAAATCCAACACGGCCGGTTTGGCCGAAGCATTTGCATGTTTCAGTTCAATCACCTGATTGGAGAGGAGTCCATCTGTTTTTTCGAATCGGCCATCCGGCCAAAGGATCTCCAAGGAATTGACTTCATTTATTGTATCCAAGCCAAAATGAATAATCTCTTCCACAGCTGATAAATACCCTCTTGAAAGTTGCTGTTCTTGGTATTGGAATTCATTTTCACCAAATCTGATTACAATTTTCGCCCCGATTCCAAAAGGATTAAAACTAGGTCCAGCCAATTTTATTCTGAGGTAATTGGGCTTGGTTTCTTTGGAGTTCAATGTGTTTTCAAATACAAATGCAGGATCGTTGATATTATTGACCACATAATCCAAGTCACCGTCGAGGTCAAGGTCTGCAAAAACAGCTCCGTTTGAAAAAGAAGGCTTGCTCAAACCCCAATTGTCACCGACATTTTCAAAGCTCCAATCTCCTTTGTTTTTATAAGCGTAATTCGGAATTTTGATTACCGGAATAGAATCCAATAATTGCCTGACCGAGGCCACACCTCCGACATCTGCACGGTAGTTTGCAAAGTCTTTGTCGGTGATATCCCTTGGAAAGCCATTCGTAATCAACAGGTCTTTATTTCCATCATTGTCCATGTCCACAAACAAAGGAGACCAGGACCAATCCGTCTGGTACATTCCTGCCATAAACCCAATCTCACTAAAAGGAATTTCAGGCCCATTGCCTATATGGAGCATATTACGAACATGTTGGTACTCATAGCCCCATTGCTCGTTGCTGATGTAGGTCTGATAGGAATTTTTAGAAATGGTGGTCTTCTTCCTGTAATTATTTTCCCCTAGCATGTCTAAGGTGACTATATCCGGGAATCCATCATTGTTATAATCCGAGATGTCCGAACCCATTGAGAACATGCTTTGGTGGCGTAGCTTTTCTTTGGATCTGTTAGAAAAAGTGCCATCTTGGTTATTGATATATAGGATGTCATTAGTGGTGTAATCATTGCTGATGTAGAGGTCTGACCAACCATCCCCATTGAGATCAGCTACAGCCAAGCCAAGACCAAATCCCTCAGTAGTAATGCCCGCTTCCAAAGTAACATCGGTGAAGGTTTCATTGCCATTGTTCCGGTATAGCCGGTCATTGTTAATGGCCGAACCGTCAGTTATTTTTTCTCTGTAATTGGATGGAATTGACTTACTCTGCTCGTTATTGAGTACATACAGATCTAGCAAACCATCATTGTTGTAGTCAAAAAAGGTTGCCATCATGCTGTTATCAGCTCCCGCAATCCCATATTGTGCTGCAGATTCGATAAAAGTGGGTATGCCTTCCTCGTTCAATCCCTGATTTACAAAAAGCATATTCGCCCTTTTATCAGGTGACTTGAACATCGCTCCGCAAACATAAACGTCCAAAAACCCGTCAGCATTGATATCTACCACAGTCACTCCTGTACTCCATCTTTCCTTGGCTTCGATTCCGGATATCAAACTGACATCTTTGAATTTGAATTTACCTTCATTCAAATAAAGCTTATTGGCGACCTGATTCCCTGTAAAAAACAAATCTGGCAAGCCATCATTGTTGAAGTCACCTGTGGCTACTCCTCCCCCATTAAAAATATACTCGTCTGTGAGGATATTGAATGAGTCTGTTTCCACTATGAGGTTATTGAATGCTATGCCGGTCTCATTTTGGGTGCGGAGCTGAAATAACGTATTCTCTTTTTGGGAGCAGGAATAGACAATAAGCAATAAAAATATACCTATATAATAGAAAGATTTCATGGCTTTGATTGGGTTAAATAGTGCTTTGGGTTAGGCTTTGAATTTACGGGTAATTATGTGATCCAAAAAAAGAAAAGTCAAAAATCCATCGACCAAAAAAAAAGAGGTGACCAAATGGTCACCTCTTTCTTATATGGTAATTGACTTATGGATTAAAATCCAGGATTCTGAATCAACTTATCAGGACCTACTAGGTCAATCTGGTTTTGAGGGATAGGCAACAAACGGTGTTTGATGTCATAAGAGGTGCTTCCCATTGCAGCAGGCAACAATACGCCTTCCAATGCAAAATACGCATCCAATTCAGCCTTGTCAGTTTTCCATCTTACCAAGTCATAGAATCTGTGACCTTCCATACCCAATTCAAGCTTACGCTCAAATCTTACTGCTGCACGTGCAGTGTTGGCATCTGTCCAAGCAGCATCATAAGTATTTACAACGTAGTTTGCAGCAGGAGTACCGTTAGCTCTCAACAATGGTGAATTTTTTGCTCTTGTTCTCACCTGGTTTACAAGTGCTCTTGCAGCTTCAAGGTTACCCAATTCTACTTCCACTTCAGCAGACATCAATAATACATCTGCGAATCGGATGATCATGAAATTGATACCGGTATAGCCTGGAGTCCAAGACGAGTTGTCCTGGAAAGAACCTTGCTCAGATCTTGTATACACATATTTTTTAGGAGCATAAGGGCCTGCATTTGGCTGGTTACGGATCCAAGCAGCGCCTGGATGATCTTGCCAATCCAAATAAGGAATACCTCTTCTACCTGCAGTATGGTCTACTCTAGGATCAAGTGGACCTGCATCCGGAGTGAATGGATCAGCAGAACCGATACCCATATCATTTGCTACTCTGTTTGCAGGTGCATTGAATGATCCGTCCAACAAAGGAAGACCTGCACTTGTTCTGAAGGAGTTTACAAATGTAAAGCTAGGCTGGAAGAATCCGCAACAGTTACCCGGTCCGTTAGGTCCAGTGTTGTAAGGGAAGTTCAAGTCAAACTCAGGGTTTGCATTGTTCACAGAACCAGTATTTACAGCTGATTGGTATGCCCAAATAGACTCTTGGTGGTTGTCATTGGCTCCTCTGAACATATTATCATAGTAAGGAACCAAGCCATATTTTAACCCATTGCTAGTCACACCATTTGCAATCACATCGTCAAACAATGTTTTTGCAGCTTGGTAATCAGCAGCAGCGCCGGTTTGGTTTGCTTTGTAAAGCAGGATTTTACCTAAGTACGATTTAGCCGCCCAAGAGTTCACTCTACCTACTTGAGGTTGAGTTCCAGGAAGATTATCTGCTGCAAACCTCATTTCAGCCTCAATATAAGGTAACATTTCTTGGTCATTGACTACATCTTCTAGACCAGCTTTATAATCAACATCTTTCGGTAGGATTGGCACTCTGTTGAAGTTTCTCCAAAGTTGGAAATAGAAGTGGGCCTTCAAAAATCTTGCCTGGGCCTCTACATTTGTAGCATACGTATCAGATACATCAGGACCTTTTTTGTCCAATAACCTTAACACTTGGTTTGCTCTAGAGATACCTTCAAAATTTCCAAACCAGTTTTCTTCCAGAATGGCCACAGTGGCATCTGTTTCAAATCTCTGAACAGGGTTGATTGTAGAGAAATCACCGGGGTCAGTTCCTTTGTTGGCATCACCGCCCCTGATACTTCCCCAAACCCAGTTTGATGGAGAAGCAAGTCTTTGGTTTCTTCCATTTACTTGGGAATAGACAGAAAGTAAAACTGCATCTATCCCTGCCAAACCGGATAGTACGTTTTCATCCAATTGTCCAACAGCGGGGACTTCTAGGAAGGAATCACTACAACTTGTAGAAAACAGCATCATTCCTGCTGTCATCATAGCCGCGAATTGATATTTTATGTTTTTCATAATTTAACTTGATTTATGAATTTTTTTTACAACAACAGTTTGTATAACAGATTGTTTGATTAGAAACTAAGATTCAAACCCCAGGTATAACCTCTTGTTACAGGATAATTACCCACATCTATACCAAAGGCAGTATCAACGTTACCACCCACCATTGGATCCAATCCATCATA
This sequence comes from Aquiflexum gelatinilyticum, assembly GCF_024813435.1. NCBI lineage: Bacteria > Pseudomonadati > Bacteroidota > Cytophagia > Cytophagales > Cyclobacteriaceae > Aquiflexum > Aquiflexum gelatinilyticum. Next base: position 23,922 of record NZ_JANAEZ010000012.1, on the reverse strand, counting down.
ACCTGTCAAAGTGAATAGGTTGTTTGCAGAACCGAATATTCTCAATCTTTCAATCTTCCATCTTTGCAGGATTTCATTTGGAAGTGTATAACCTATAGTAAGGTTTTGCAATCTCAAATAAGAACCATCAGCTACATAGTAAGAATTGGCAACGTTAGAAGTACTGAAGTTTGCAGTTTTTTCCACAACAGGGATTGTTGCACCTAGATTGTTTGGAGTCCAAGCATCATTCAACCTTGTAGAGATTGCAGCACCTTCAAATGTCTGGAAGAAATCTGTAAACCATCTCCACTGTGCCCAGATCTTGTTGCCTGCTGTTCCGTAGAAATATGCTGCCAAATCAAAGTTTTTGTACCCAATAGTGAAGTTAAAACCTCCTGAGAACTTTGGAACTGGACTTCCCAAGAAAGTTCTGTCTTCCGGCGTAATTTCACCGTCGTTATTGATGTCTTGGAATTTAAATCTACCCGGAGCAGCACCAGTTTGTGTTGCGTGGTTATTTACATCTTCTTGGCTGCTGAATAAACCTTCTACCTGATATCCAAAGAAAGAGGAGAGTGGTTGACCAACGGCATTTCTGATAGGCTCGATACCCCTGAAGCTTGGGTTACCTTGTGTAATAAATTCCAAACCTGGGGACAACGCCACAATTTCATTCTTTAGCAATCCACCATTGACTTGGAATTCATATCTCCAGTCCTTATTAAAATTACCTCTGGTAGCTACCATGATGTCCACACCTCTGTTCATCATTTCACCGATGTTTACAAGCGGTGCAGTGGCATTAAACCCAACAGTTGCTGGCAAAGGAACTCTGAACAACAAGTCCTTAGTATCTTTTTGCCAGAAATCAACAATCACGTCCAACTTACCACCAAAAGCAGTACCGTCGAAACCGATGTTCTTGGTTACCGAAGTTTCCCACTTTCCATCAGGGTTTCCTATGTTTGATCTTCTGAAACCAATGATCGCAGAACTGTTTGTACCACCGATATCGTAAGAAGATGCACCAACGTTTCCTCCAAATAAGTTATATTGATTTTCTGGTGGAACGTTGTTAGAGTTACCCATTTGACCCCAACCACCTCGGATTTTCAAATCATCCAACCAAGTAGCAGAAGCCATGAAGCTTTCAGCAGAAATTCTCCATGCTGCAGAGAATGCAGGGAAAACACCGAATCTGTTATTTGCACCAAATCTTGAAGAACCATCCCTTCTCACAACCGCATCCACTATGTACTTGTCATTGAAAGTATACCTTGCTGTGGCAAACAATGAATAGAAGTTAACTCCCAAAAACTGACCGCTATTCACCTGTCTTGAAGAAACCGGTAAGTTGGAAATGTTCACAAAATTAGGGTCTTCAGAGAAAGGGCTTTGACCAGAAGCATTGATACTTCTTCCAGCACCTGTGTTCAATGCCTCTTGACCAAGTAAGGCTCTTACTGCATGTTGACCCCATTTTTTAGTATAAGTCAAGGTATTGGTGAATGTCCAACGGAAAACATATCCTGAAAACTCATTGTATCCGAAAGCTGAGTTGTTTTCAGAGTTTTCATATTGTAATCTGCTGAATCCTACACCATAGAAGTTGTCATACTGACCACCAATTGAAGTTCTGAAAGTCAAGTTTTCGATAGGATCCACTTCCAAATACACGTTACCAAAAGCATTGGCGTTAAAGTTTCTGTTATTTTCAAGCCCTTCTCTGTTTGCAACAGGGTTTCTTGGGTTGTTGAATCCTCTTGCGGCGGTACCTGCATAACCACCGAATTCGTCCCTAACAGGGATGATGGATGGCATTCTGAATGCCTGAAGGATATCATTTTCATCACCGGAAACACCTTGACCTCCATTACCACCTGTCTGTCCAAGTACAGAACGGTAAGTAGCTTGGAAGTTTTGTCCGATTCTCACTTTGGAACCAAGATCGTGCTCAGAGTTTGCCCTCAAAGAGATCCTTCTAAAATCATTACCGATAAGGATACCTGCTTGGTCCTGAATACCTAATCCCAAGAAGAATCTGCTGGTACCGTTACCACCATAGAAACCCAATGAATGTCTTGTAATCGGTGCCCTTCTTGTAACAGCTTCGTACCAATCAGTTCCCTCGCCTGTTGCAGCCCTTACCAATTGGTGAACTGGACCTTTTCTAGGGTCATTGTTATATAAAGCCCTTTGCTCGTCCAATTGTGCCTGGCTAAATGGACCTGCAACACCTGCTGCACCGCCAACATTGATATAGTAAGGCAATACAGGAGAAGAACCTGTTCCGAACTGAGGGTGTCCATAATTTGGAGCCCTGTTGTCAATTCTAGCTTGGTTTGTTTCTGCCAACCAAGTCAAATCCGCGAAATTTTGAGGGTTTGCCATGCTCAAACCTGCTCCCGGATCAGTGAAACCGTACATACCATTGTAGTCAAATCTCAATTTCTGAGCTTTTTTGCTACCACCTTTTGTGGTGTAGATGATCACACCGTTGGCTGCCCTTGCTCCATAGATGGAAGCTGCTGCTGCATCTTTCAATACAGTAGTAGACTCAATATCGTCAGGGTTGATAAAGTCCGTGTTTTCTACAGGAACTCCATCCACGACATAAAGAGGTTGGTTACCACCAAATGCACCAAATCCACGAACCCTAACTTGAGAGGTGGTACCTGGCTGACCGTTTGTTACGACAGTAACACCGGCAATCCTACCTTGAAGAACCTGCTCCACATTACCTGTCGGTATGATGGTCAAGTCTCGAGGGTTAACTGTGGATATCGCACCGGTGGTCTCTCTTCGGCTATCAATGGTGTAACCTGTGATAACCAATTCTGTCAATTGTCTTTCATCCGGAGCCATAGCAAAATCGATCACGGAGCGGTTGCCCACAACCTGCTCGACAGTTGTATAACCGATGAAAGAGAAAACAAGCACACTTTCGTTGCTTGGTACATTGAGGGAGAATTTTCCGTCAATATCTGTGGCAGTACCTGTAGTGGTTCCTTTTACCAAAACAGTAACGCCCGGCAATCCGTCACCGAACTCATCCAAGATGGTTCCTGTGACCGTTTTTTGTGCCAACGCCGTGGCGCTGGAAAGTACTAAGAGTAGTAGGAATACGCTTAGGCTTTTGTAGAGTTTTTCCATAAACATAGATTGATTGGGTAATAATTATTAATTGATAAGATTTTAAAGTTTTTCATCAATTCAACCGATAGTGCAATCGTTTGCAAGTATCTTTAAAATAATTGCAACAGTTTTGGGGAAGATAAAATTGATTTCCTGAACTATTGCCTATTATACCTTGACAGAAGAACTGTCGCTACTTCGTTTTGAATAAGTGATTCAAAACGCCAATTTAAGGGGTGCTAAAACGATTTATTTTACTTTTTAAAAAAAAAGAATGGAATCATAGGCATGGAGATTTTGGGTTAATGTTAATAGTTGTTAATTTCTAACGCTGCCAATATATAGAAAATATATTAGTCTGCAATATTTTACAGAATTGTAGTTTTCTATTGTATTTACACAAGTCAGGACCTAATATAAATGATAAAAGACAAATTCAAAAGTTTTTGAATAAAAATGAAATTTGCTTTTTGAACGAAGAATATTCTCTTTTTTACATACTATTTGAACAGGTTAATGAATTCTTGTTCATCTCGGTAATTTTTGAAGTTAATGTCTGTAAGGGCTTTTTGTTTTAGGTATTCGCTCCGTTCTACAGCCTTTCCAAGATTTTCCATCAAAGCCATTCTATCACGATTTACAGCAGCGACCAAAGCAAGTCCATAAAATCCAAAACCCGCTTCCCTATCCGCTTGGACAGATGACTCAAAGTTTTCTGATGCCTTCAAATAATCTTCAGATAAAAAGTAGGCTAATCCTTTATTAAAGTAATTGCTTTCATTTTCTATCGTCTTGTTAAACCTGATAGTAGCGAGTTTATAATCTCCGTTTATAATGTCTAAGGCCCCGCGAAGTCCTTCATTGTAATTTAAAAAATCATTGGTTTCCTCTTTTTCCATTGCAGAGGCTTCTGAGATGGCGATATAAGCTTCAAAATAATCACCCCTTAATAAATAAGCTCTCCCAATATTATGGAGTGGAATAGATCCAGGTTTGATTTTATTTGCATGCTTCAAATTTGTAAGGGCATCTGAAATTAGAATGTTTTTCTTCCTTACATCCAATTCCCTTTGAGCCAAATTTAAATACACCACACCAAGGTTGTTGTAAGACAATTCTGAAGGAAAAAGCTCATTCAATTTTTTGTATATGGCCTCCTTTTCATCAAGCTTAAGCGCATTTTGACCTGCATATATAAGGTGGTCGCTTTCAAATCCCTCCAAGGGGTCATCTCCGTTTAGTAAGGCGAAAACACTTGCTGAAATTTCAATGTCATTGAATTTTGTATTTTCAAGTTCAAAGGAAACCTTGGCTGATCGTAGCTTTGGAAATAAATCTCTCGATATATTTTTATAAGAAGGCAGCTTTTGGAGTGAAGACAATTGAGAAGCAAAGCTATTTCCATTTAAAAGAACAGCGTATACAGACTCTTTTTGATCTTGGGAGATGCCCTCATATTCTGACAAAAGCTGTCTCAGGTCAAACCAATCGCCGGACCTGTACATCGATTCGACGGGTATGTCAGACAAAAAACGGTTTGACTTCAGTCTTTCTGCAATAAAATCACCCCTTTCTTTTGCCAATCCATTTATGTTGTCTTTTGCCTCAGGGGAGGATAATCCTGTGACCACGACTTTTTTGATCTTCATTCCCATTTCTCCTTTAATTAGATAATCCGAAAAAGGGATCGTAAACACAGGATTAGGTTTTTGTCCTTTTCCAAGTTCAAAAGGAACATAGAAGTCCCTGATTTCAATCTGATTCATATCCTTAAATTCCCTAAGGATATAAATACCAATTTCCGGAATAGGCTGATCGGGAAGCACCTGCCCATATCTCGTCAAAAGAGGTGTGGTTTCAAGACCTTCTGCTATGACTTTAATTGGCGCTTGGAAAGTTCCTTTCTTCCTCTCCACCATCCCTTTGAGCACCAATTGCCCCTTTTCCATTCCAGGCAAATACGGAAATACGATACTCTCGTCTACCTTGGCATCAATTAGGTTTTTGGTGTAAGATGCATCAAAAGGAATAAATTCGCCCAATCTCAATGAACCTTCTCCATATATATATTCTGGATAGAGGTATATTTTTGCATCCTTTGTTAAATATTTCAAAGGCACAGCCCCCTGTAATGTAACCCGAACCGAATCTCTATGCAATTTCAAAATTTCAGGTTTGGCGACAATGCCATCCAACAGGTTGTCATACAAACCGGTTTTTGGACTGCAAGATCCCAAACAATAAATGAACAAAAAAAAGAGGGTTGATTTTATCAGATTATTAAACATTTGGCATTCAATTAGATTAATGAATTTAAATTAGTAATTTTGTCCCGCTAACCAAGACCAACTATATATGAACGAAATTAAGCTTTTTTTTCAAGATAGGGCTTTTGGCGTATGCTACAAACTAGCTGAACGTCTTCATTTCCCGATTGACAGCATCAGGTTATTCTTCATTTACAGTTCTTTTATTACATTAGGTTCACCTATCATTATCTATGTAAGTCTAGCGATGATGATGAAAATCAGGAAATATTTCCGCAAGATGAACAATCCTGTACTTTTTGATTAAAGGTCTTGATAAGTCCTTTTCCCTCTTATATAATAATCCCATAATATTGAGCTTCGGGAATTGGCATTTCCAATGATCCCTATATTTTCAATTTCCTTAGACTTCAGGGATTTGGATTTCATTTTGTGAAATGCAAAGTGAGCTTGTAGGACTGCTTTGCCATCTTGAAAATTTCCCCTGACAACAAAAACAAAAGCTGCCAACAAATCAAGCAGTATTCTCTTCAGATAAACAGAGGCAAAGCAGGAAGTTTTCAGATTTTGGTGGAGCATAAGGAGGTTGTTTCGGAAGTTCAGAAAAGTTTTCCAAGGATTGGTCCTGTGAAGGGTTCCTCCACCGACATGCATGACTTTGGAAATTCCCAAATAATGGATAGAATAGCCCATCTTTCTGATTTTCCAACAAATATCAATTTCTTCCATATGGGCAAAAAACCTTTCATCAAATCCTCCTGCTTGATGAAACAAGCTTGCCCTTATTGCCATGCACGCCCCTGAAGCCCAATCCACAGGAATAGTATCATCATACTGATGCTCATCCTTCTCAACAGTATCAAAAATTCTCCCTCTGCAATATGGATAACCCAATCCATCTAAAAAACCACCACCTGCACCGGCATAATCAAAATAACCCCGATTTGGAAAAGAAAGTATTTTCGGTTGAACAGCCGCTGCTTTAGGATTTTCCTCCAAAAATCGGATCAGTTTTACATCCCATGCTTTTTCTACTTCCACATCAGAATTGAGAAGGATATAATAGCCGAAATCCCCCCTAATTATTTCCAAAGCCCGGTTGTACCCTCCCGTAAAGCCAAAATTAGATTCTAACCGAATCAATCTTATTTGAGGGAAATTATTCAAAAGTAGATCGACGGAACAGTCTGTGCTTCCGTTGTCTGCCACGATAACCTGAAAAGTGGAAAATTGAGTTACAGAGGGAAGAAATTTTCGCAACATTTCCACTCCGTTGTAATTCAGTATGACTATTGCGGCATTTTGCATCAAAACATACTTCCAAGATCCATCCCGGGAATGTTTGGCATCATCCCATCAGTTGCGGATTTGAGCTCCTCTTTGATTTTTATTTCTATGGCCTCCAAGGCTTTATTGGTAGCTGCTACTACGAGGTCGCTGAGCATTTCTTTATCGGAAATATTTACCAAAGAATCATCCATATCTATGGACATGACTAGTCGGTTTCCATTTACTTTCACTTTCACCAATCCTGCACCGGATTCTCCTTCAGCGGTAAGGTGGACCAATTTGGCCTGGGCATCCTTGATTTTTGCCTGGGCTTCCTTCACCTTATTCATAATACTCATAAAATCAAACATAGCTTATCGTTTTTTGCAATCTGCAAATATAATGGAAATCGAGGCACTTGAAAACATTACTCAAAACGGGGTCACCTGACAAAATTAAATTTTGGTAATTCTTACCATTAAAAAATTAAATGGTTTTTGTGAAACAAAAACAAAAAATTAAACGATTGATTTTCTGTATATTCAATATTCTAAATTCTACTCCCATGAAAACAATTGAGAAAATAGAAAAAGAAAAAATAATCGGACTGAAATTTTCAAATAAAGAGGTCTTGATGGATGATATGGCGAAAAGAAGGCGAAATTTTGACCTGATGCGGGCGCAGGCAATCGGCAACCTACTCAGGAGCAAATCTACCATTACATTTGAAGATGCAGATGGAAATATTTATCAGGTAAGCACTACAGTTTGGGCAGTCGGGGATAGATTTGTTTCGTTAAAATGCAACACCCACATCCCGATCAATGCCATATTGGAAGTGAATTAGAGGTTTGGGTTTTTGGTTATTGGTTATTGGTTATTGGTCATTGGTTATTGGGTTAACTGTTGATGAGGATTTCGGTGGCTTTTTCTATGCTGACTGTCTCTTGGGTGCCGGAATTTAGGTTTTTAAGGCTGACTTTACCCTCCTGAATTTCATTTTCGCCGAGGATAATTACGAATGGGATTTGCTTCTTGTCCGCATAGGTCAGTTGCTTTTTGATCTTCCCCGTTTCAGGAAAAAGTTCTGAAGGAATACCTGCTGATCTCAATTTATGAAGGATTTGAAGACCATATTCAAATCCTTTTTCATCGAAATGGGTAATCAGCGCTTTGGTTTTTTCCAAATTGCTTTCAGGAAAAATCCCCAATTCATCCATGACATCATAAAGCCTGTCCACTCCAAAAGAGAATCCCACTCCTGACACACCGTCCAATCCAAATACTCCTGTGAGGTTGTCATACCTTCCTCCTCCACTTACTGATCCAATTGTTACATTGTTGACTTTGACTTCGAATATGGCGCCTGTGTAATACGTGAGCCCACGGGCCAAAACAACATCGAAATCTACATGGGCTTCGGATTCTCCATATTTATGCAACAAATCAAATACTTCTTCCAATTCAGCAATTCCTTTTAATCCTGTTTCGGATTCTTTTAAAAAATCCTTTAAGAAATTGAGTTTGTCAGCATTATTTTGGCTAAGGCTGATGATGGGTTCAAGTTTCAGTACAGAATCCGGTGAAAAATTCCTCTGTGTCAACTCCTCCTGTACTTTTTCCCAACCGATTTTATCCAGTTTGTCAATAGCGACGCACAATTCCCCTTCCCTGCCTTTTTCGCCGATCACTTCGGAAATCCCAGTCAGAATTTTTCTGTTATTGATTTTGATATCATAATCCGTGATTCCAAGTTTTCCAAAAACCCGCTTTATCATGAGCAAGATTTCAAGTTCGCATACCAAACTGTCCGTCCCCACCACATCTGCATCGCATTGGTAAAATTCCCGGTATCTTCCTCTCTGAGGACGGTCCGCCCGCCAAACCGGCTGGATCTGGAAACGCTTGAAAGGAAAAGAGATATCGTTTCTGTTCATGACCACATACCTAGCAAAAGGAACCGTCAAGTCATAGCGAAGGCCTTTTTCTGCTACTTTGGGCAATACTTTGCTACTACCCCCTTGTATGTCCTCTTCCTTGACATCTTTGATAAAATCGCCACTATTCAGTATTTTAAACAACAACTGATCTCCTTCATCGCCATATTTTCCGGTAAGGGTACTGAGGTTTTCCATGGCAGGAGTCTCAATCTGCTGAAAACCAAAAAGTCTGAATGTATCTTTGATCGTATCTAAAATGAAATTTCTCCTTGCCATTTGGAGCGGACCGAAATCACGGGTTCCTTTTGGCAAACTTGGTTTTTGGACAGCCATCTTTTATATTAATTTTATCCAAAGTTAAGCAAAATCAAATTTTTATCTTAATTTTGCGGTTCATTTGAGTTCACATAAAGAATAAGACGATGGGAGTTACTGCACTAAAAAGAAAATTGAGAAGAAAGAGGTTAAAGCAAAATACAAGAGTCATTAAGATCAAACAGTTGAGTGCCAAGCCGGTAATCAAAAATGTAGACATCGAAGACCTAAAAAAGAACTTCGCTTAATACTGTTTAACTTTTCTTTCCAAAGAAATAAAAAAGGCAACGATAGACGCGTTGTCTTTTTTTATTGGATGGTTTTTGGTTTTTGGACTAATGGTTATTGGTTATTTGTAATTCGTTTAAAGGATTAATTGTTTAAATCTGATAAATGGAATGTACTCTTAAAATGAATGTTTTTTTATTTGAACCTTTCTCCATGAAATAAGACAAGTTTTTTGCAGTACAGTTAAACAAATAACCAATAAACCTTTAACCCCGTCCTCTTTTCCCCAATTCCACCACCTTGAGATTTTGGATTTTAGCATTTTCAATTTCAAAAAGCAACATTGTCCGGATGACATGAAAGCCTGATTGACCAATAGCGCCGGGATTCATGTAGAGGCAATTCAGGTTTTTGTCAAATTCCACTTTGCAGATATGTGAATGCCCGCACACAAATAGCCGGACACCGTGTTGCCTGATGAGATTTTTTACTCCTTTGGCATATTGGGGCGGTTTGCCACCGATGTGGATCATCCCAACTTTGAGCCCCTCGACATCAAACCATAATTCTTCCGGTAAAAAATTACTTGCATCTAGCCCATCAATATTACCGGTGATGATCCTCAATACCTTATCGGAGGGTAATTGATCCAATACAGACAATTCACCTATGTCACCGGCATGCCATATCTCATCTACCTCCTTTAGGTGTGCAACAATCATTTCGTCAATGTACCCATGCGAGTCAGAAATAAGGCCGATTTTCTTCATTTTGGGCTTTTTAAATTTTTTAATCAGTAAATTTGTTGCTAAAGAAATAAAGAAATCCCCAATATTCTAACATCTTATTTGTCATGAAAAATAAAACTACTTGGTCAAAATCAGTATGGACACTGATGATTCTGACCCTTTTCTTCTCTATCCCAAAAGAATCACTAGCGCAAGAAGGAGCGACAAAGCTTAGCCCGGCTGAATTTGACATCAAAGCCCACAAAGGAAGAAAGGCAGTAATTCTCGATATCCGAACTCCCGAAGAGACTGCCGAGGGATTTATTGAAGGGGCGACATTTGTCAATTGGACAGGAGGTAACTTCGAGGAAGAAGTCAGCAAACTGAACAAAAAGAAAACCTATTATGTCTATTGTAGATCTGCAAAAAGAACCATTCCTGCCACAGAAAAAATGAAAGAACTCGGGTTCACCAAAATATACATGCTCGAAGGCGGACTGAATAATTGGGTCGAATCCGGCAAACCTGTTGTCAAGCCCGAAAAACAATAATCCAAGAGCGGATTCCTTACCAAAAAACCATTCCTAAAATATAGTACTGCAAACCAAAGGATGTTTTGGAATTGAGGGATTACTTCCTATTTTTACGTGCGAAAATACTGTTTATAATGAGAGTTATTCAATTTAGAGAAGCATTAAGAGAAGCCATGTCCGAAGAAATGAGACGCGATAAAAACGTGTTTCTGATGGGCGAAGAAGTGGCAGAATACAACGGTGCATACAAGGTATCCCAGGGTATGTTGGATGAATTTGGCCCGGAAAGAGTCTATGATACACCAATTGCAGAACTTGGTTTTGCAGGCCTGGGAGTGGGTGCCGCCATGAACGGGTTGAAGCCCATCATCGAATTCATGACATTCAACTTTTCATTGGTTGCCATAGATCAGATAGTCAATTCTGCGGCCAAAATGCTTTCTATGTCGGGAGGAGCCTACAGTGTTCCTATCGTATTCAGAGGACCAACAGGAAATGCCGGTCAGCTTGGTGCTACCCACTCTTCCAACTTTGAGAATTGGTTTGCAAATACTCCCGGACTTAAAGTCATCGTCCCTTCCAACCCCTACGATGCTAAAGGCTTGATGAAAGCAGCCATCAGGGATCCGGATCCTGTGATCTTTATGGAGTCTGAATTGATGTACAGTGACAAGGGTGAAGTTCCTGAAGGAGAGTATCTATTACCTATCGGTGTTGCCGATGTCAAAAGAAAAGGAAAAGATGTCACTATCATTTCATTTGGAAAAATGATGAAAGTGGTATTCGAAGCTGCTGATGAATTGGCAAAAGAAGGAATTGAAGCTGAAATTATTGATTTGAGAACTGTCAGACCTATAGATTATGCTACTTGCCTGGAATCTGTAAAGAAAACCAACAGGTGTGTGGTCGTAGAAGAAGCCAATCCTATCGCCGGACTTTCCTCTGAGTTGGCTTACCATATACAAAGAAACGCATTTGATTACCTTGACGCTCCTGTGATCAGGGTTAACTCAATGGATGTTCCCTTAAGTTATGCCCCTACCTACATTGAGGCAACATTGCCAAATGTAAAAAGGACTATCGATGCTGTTAAAAAAGTAATGTATAAATAAGAAATTTGATTTGAGTAAAATCATGAAATAAAAAAACCACTTAGGCTATCCTGAGTGGTTTTTTTGTGTCTGTAATTTTTATTGAAAATCTTTGGATGAAGGCTCATCCTCTATAACCCTAAAATTGAAAAAAACCGCCTGACAAAACCAAGCGGCTTAATTAATAACTATTACCCAATCATTTAACTATTTATTAATTATTTCCTCCGGTAGCGGCACCGTTGTTGCCATCTCCGCCCTCTTTAAGATCGTCATTGGTAACCCCTCTTTTCTTTCTTCTAGAGCCGGGACCGTCGACTGACAATTTTCCTATCCTATAGTTGAAATTGATTTTAAAGTTCATGTTTTTCATCCCAACTGTACTTTGTTGGAGGATTGTTGGAGTGACCAATTCATTATTGATGGTAAATACTTTAGTAAAGAAGTTTTCAGCACCGAATCCGATTGAACCTCTTTTTTCATTGAAGGATTTATTGAAGTTTAAACCGTAAACTCCAAATCCTCCCGAAGTACCTTGCAATTCAACCCTCCTTCCTCTTTGGAAAGTGAAGGCTTGAACCTGCCAATCTTTTGGTAAGGTGTAGTTTGCAAAAATCCTTCCGCTGAAAACAAATCCTTCATTGGATGCTGCATACAAAGGATCTGACAAACCATTGTCCAATTGAGCAAAGTAACTTTCAACGCTACCGTTCACTGAGAATTTGCCCGAAAGGTTGACATTGGCAAATATGGAAAGACCGTAGGCTTTTTCTTGACCTATGTTTTCAAAAGTAGTAAAGATGATGTCATCTTCCAGTACTGTCCTCACTGGTTGGATAGAACCGGTGGTGTTTCTGAAATAAGTGGTAAAATTCAAATTGGAACCTTTCAAAAAGGTGCTGTATGACATTTCATAGTTGTCTGTCAATTCGGGCTCCAACAAAGGATTTCCTTGTGTGATCTGTTGTGGATTGGCAGCATTGATGTTTGGATTCAGGAAATTGAGGGAAGGTCTCTGCACCCTTCTGTTGTAGGCCGCTTTGATCATATTTCCTTTTTGCAATTTTCTGCTCAAGTTTACACTTGGTACCCATACTCCAAAAGAAGGTATCTCACCGCCAAGTTCTGAATTGGCAAAATCTGCTGTAATGCTTGTGTATTCATATCTCATTCCTCCTTTGAAGGAATATTTCTTTAAGAAGTTGGTCGTATATGATGCGTAAGCAGCTGTTACGTTCTGGTCATAGCTGAATTCATTGGAGAAAGTAACATCCTCGACTTCGACAAATTCACCTTCAGGGCCTTCAGCTGTGAAATATGCAAAGTCACTGACTGCTTTTCTAAGGATGTTTTTGGCACCATATTCCAAAATTTGATTTTCTGCCAATGGGGTAACATAATCCAACTGAAGGGTAAACTCACGGTTTGTTCCGGCATTTAAGTTCTTTATCCTTCTGGAAATGCTTTCAAAAGAATCATCGTATTGGCTGTTAATGAAGTCGTTTGTGAGGTTATTTTGGCTATATAATCCTGATATGCTGAACTCTTTTCCTTTTTTCTCATAGGATTTGGTGTAGTTGAAGTTTACATCAACATTGTTTGAAAGGTTGTCGGTATTCACATCTCTCAAAATGGAACTCTGAAGCACATCATCCAAGGAAGTATTGGTAAGCAATCCATCCTGATTGTTTCTCATATTCCTGACTCCAAGGCTGACCGAAGCCGTCAGGAAATTGTATTTGTTGATTTCATAATCCCAACCCAAGTTGTACCTGCCAAAAAGCATGTTGCTTCTTGTATCGGCATATTGGGAAATATTACGGGTAGTACCATCTGCATTGGTGATATACTGTTGGTTTTCAAAAAATCCAAGGATGTTGTATCCCGATCTTCCAAATCCACCCAATGTCCAGGACATTTTCTTTTGCTTTAAACTGGCGTTAACTCCAAGATTAGATCCTCTATAGCCCACGCTGCTGTTGATGTTCAATGAAGCGCCCTGGATATTGTTTTTCTTGGTGATGATATTGATGACACCACCTGTACCTTCGGCATCATATTTGGCAGAAGGAGAAGTGATGACTTCCACGGACTTGATCTCTTCTGCAGGAATCTGCTTCAAAGCTTCAGCCACATTGGTAGCCACAATAGCGGATTGTTTGCCATTCAACAATACCAAAATGCTTGAACTTCCTCTCATGGAGACGTTTCCGTCCATATCGACTGAAAGCATCGGAACCCTTCTCAATACATCAGAAGCATCACCTCCTACGAGGGTTTTGTCATTTTCTGCATTGTAGATTGTCCTGTCTACTTTTTCTTCGATCAAGTCACGTTGGCCCATGACAGTGACTTCCTGAAGCGCTACCGCCTCCTGTTCCAATGTGATGGTTCCTAAATCGAAAGTGGTTTTCTGATCAGTGATTTCAATCAAATCAGTAGTCATAGCCTGAAAACCCATAAAAGATACCTGGACAAGGTAGTTTCCGTTTTTGAATCCCGAGATAATAAAAACCCCATCAAAATCTGCTACAGCACCTGCCACATTTTGGCGGGATTCGGCATCCACCAAAGAAACTGCCGCATAAGCTATAGGTTGGTTGTTGGATTTGTCAAGAACCTTACCTGATATCTTATAATCGGGTTTTGTTCCCTGCGCATGTCCTTCAGAGACATTTACTCCTAACAAAAGAAGCATTGAAAGAAATAGTTGGATTGTAGTTTTCATCAAATTAAAATTTTGTGGTTGTCTTTTGGACAGTTTACCCAACAAAGGAATATCTGATTCAAAACAAAAAAAAATCAAATAGATAAGTAGTCGAAATGCATCGACCAAAGGGAAGGAAAGCCTGATGAAGCCTTATTTTTGTCGTTTTTAAGGAGTTATCCCTATGATTTCCCATTTTGCCGATTAAATCACCTGATTGGTAGATTGTTGTGGATTAACCACAAAACTTTATATTAGTTTTCGGAGGATTTAAATAAAATCATAAATATGCCTGAGATCACTATCAAAAAAAGAATGCCGTTGCTCATCCATGTTTTGGGCTGGAGTCTATTTGGATCGGTTATCTTTTTACTTACCCCTCTTTCTTCGGAAGTGGAGCGCCCTGATGAGTTTTGGATCAAACAGGCCTTACAGTTTATTTTTCTTGTGGCTACTTTCTATTTCAATTTCTTCTATCTGATTCCTAAAGTCCTATTCAAAAACAAAAATTATCTGTTTCTGTTTTTGAATTTTCTAGGGGGTCTTGCTTATGTCGGTATTCTCATTCTTTATGATGAGTGGTTCAATATGCAGGAGCTGATGCATCTGGCATTCAGGCCAGAAGTTCCCTATACGCCAAGGCCAAGAAACTTATATTGGGATATTTCCAGCCTTTTGATTTTTTATATGTCCGTCGGTATCAGCACGAGTATCGGCGCAGTACAAAAATGGCAATCAGACGAAAAAATAAGGCTTGAACTTCAGCAGCAGCAGATCAATTCTGAACTTTCCTACCTCAAAGCACAGATTAACCCACATTTCTTTTTCAATACACTCAACAATATTTATGCTTTGACCAATATTGATGTCGAAAAGGCAAAAACAGCATTATTGAAACTGAGTAGGATGATGCGATATGTGCTATATGAAACCGAAAAAAACCAAACCCTTCTTTCTAAGGAAAATGAGTTTATCAAAGATTTTATAGAATTGATGAAATTGAGGCTGACAAACAAAGTGACCTTGGATCTCCATATTCCGGAAAAAATAGAAGATGCTGAAATCGCACCCATGCTCCTTTTACCCTTCATAGAAAATTGCTTCAAACACGGTATCAGCTCACAAAAAGAAAGTTCTATTCTTATTTCACTTTCAAAAGAGAAAAACTACCTTGTATTGCATACCAAAAATACGATTTTCAAATCAACCGAAAATACACCTGAAGGAAGTGCAAGTGGTATCGGAATGACCAACACAATTAGAAGACTTGAACTTCTCTATCCTGGCAAATACAAACTGGATATCGACAAAGAAAACGCCGAAAACCAATTTAGGATTACCTTGAAAATTGACCTCTCATGACAATCAAATGCATTGCTGTGGATGATGAACCTTTGGCTTTGGATATGGTATCCAAATTCATCGAGCAGACTTCGTTTCTCAGCCTGCAATCCAAATTTGACAATGCCATCCAAGCTTTGGGATATGTCAACCAAAATGAAGTTGACCTCATTTTTTTGGATATACAGATGCCTGACCTTTCAGGAATGGAATTGGCCAGAATCCTTGATGGCAAAACCAATTCCAAAAAACCCAAAATCATTTTTACCACAGCATACAATCAATTTGCCGTCGAAGGATATAAAGTGGATGCTCTGGATTATCTGCTCAAACCATTCAGCTACGAGGAGTTTCTCAAAGCCGCCACCAAAGCATATCAGTTTTTTGAAAATCAGAAAAAAAATACTGTAACCAAAGTCGAAGTTGAAAAACAAGCCGATTACATTTTTCTAAAAGTAGAATACCAGCTTGTAAAAGTAATGCTGAAAGACATTACCTACATCGAAGCTTATAAGGACTATGTTAAAGTCCATCTGAAAGACAAACCCAACCCAGTCCTTTCCCTGACGAGTATGAAAAGCATGGAAGATTTGTTGCCTGCTGATACTTTTATGCGGGTGCATCGTTCTTTTATTATTAACCTCGACCATATCGACTCCGTATCCAGAAATGTCATCCACATAGGCAATGCACAGATTGTTGTCAGCGAAAATTACAAAGATTCCTTTATGGAGTTTTTGAATAAGTGGGTTGGTTAGTGGTTAATTGGTTGGAATTGTTGTAGTGGTTGTAATAGTTGTCAAGTCCGGATTGTTAAGATATCGGAAAATTGGAGTAGTGGTTAATGGTTATTTGGTTAATGGTTAATGGGTTATTTGGTTAACAGATACCAAGTCGGAAATGAAGTCCAGATCTTATACATTACTTACTTGATACTTAGTACTTGATACTTAATTAAAAATGGAAGATCCCCACAAGAAATATATGAAAATGGCCATTGACCTATCCCGATCCGGGATGATGCAGGAAAAGGGTGGCCCATTTGGCTGTGTCATTGTAAAAAATGGAAAAGTAATCGGAAAAGGAAGCAACTCGGTAATGGAAACCAATGACCCCACGGCACATGCTGAGGTTGTCGCCATCAGAGATGCATGCAAAAACCTTGATAATTTCCAGTTGGAAGGTTGCGATATGTACACTTCCTGTGAACCCTGTCCCATGTGCTTGGGAGCGATTTATTGGGCCAGACCTGCAAGGGTATTTTATGCGAATACCAAACAAGACGCTGCGGCAATAGGCTTCGATGATCAATTTATCTATGAAGAGCTCGATTTACCGATGAAGGATAGAAAAATCCCTTTTTCTCAAATTGACCAAGAAGAAGCCAATCAGGTTTTCAAAGAATGGGCAAAGCTGGACAACAAAACATTGTATTAATAATTATAAATCCGCATCAGATTTTCTTTCTGGCATTTGGTATCTAAATGACCCATAGATTTTTGACCAATGCTTATTTTTCCAATAATGATTAAATGTGATTTTAATCACTGTTTTCATTTTTGAAGCTCACTATTTTTATTGTACACAAAACCAAAATATCCATGAGCCACTTTCAGATATTGATCATAGGGGGAGGAACTGCAGGAATAACCGTAGCT
Source organism: Aquiflexum gelatinilyticum (assembly GCF_024813435.1). Lineage (NCBI taxonomy): Bacteria > Pseudomonadati > Bacteroidota > Cytophagia > Cytophagales > Cyclobacteriaceae > Aquiflexum > Aquiflexum gelatinilyticum. The sequence continues at coordinate 6,728 of NZ_JANAEZ010000012.1, read as the reverse complement.
GCACAGCTCCTAAGAAAAGACAAAAGCCTTCAGGTAGCCATTCTTGAACCCTCCGAAAAACATTATTACCAACCCGCATGGACATTGGTAGGAGCGGGAACATACAAATTTGAAGACACCGAAAGGTCAGAAGCAAGGTATATCCCAAAAGGCGTCACTTGGGTTAAAGACAAAGCCACAGAATTGATCCCCGAAAAAAATCTGGTAAAGACAGCCAGATCAGGTGAGATTACCTATGATTATTTGGTCTTGGCACCGGGTCTGATCATGGCTCCGGAACTACTTCCAGGATTATCCGAGGTGATGGACAAGGGAGTTGTTTGCAGCAATTATACCAATCCAAACCATACATGGGAAGTGCTGCAGAATTTTAAAGGAGGTAATGCGGTATTCACCCAACCCACTACTCCGATCAAATGTGGCGGAGCTCCACAAAAAATCATGTACCTCGCAGAGGAATATTTCAGAAGGTCCGGGGTAAGAGACAAAACCAAGGTGATCTTTGCGACGCCGGGAACTGTTATTTTTGGGGTTGAGGATTTTGCTAAAACACTTACCAAAATCATCGCAGACAGAGATATTATTCTCAAGACATTCTATGCCCCTGTCAAAATTGATGGAGCCAAACAAGAAATCACTTTCAAGTATATCAAAGGCGACTTTGATGAATATTCCAAAAAACTGGACGCCAGAATCATGGAAAAAATGAGTGGAGAAACAGAGATCACCATCCATTATGACATGCTTCACTTGGCGCCACCACAGCAGGCACCTGATTTCGTAAGAAATTCTTCCGTCTCCATGAAAGATGGACCAGGCAAAGGTTGGGTGGATGTGGACATTAATACGTTACAACATTTGAGGTTTCCAAATGTCTTTTCCTTGGGTGATGTGGCCGCTTTGCCTACAGCAAAAACCGGTGCTGCGGTAAGGAAACAAGCACCTGTGGTAGTTGGGAATTTGCTTCATCTGATGAAAACGAGCATCGTGGGCGGAATGAAATATGAGGGTTATTCCTCCTGTCCGTTAGTAACTGGATACAGCAAGATGGTGTTGGCAGAATTTAAGTATGACAATGTCAGAGACAGTGACCCGCTCATCTCCACTTTTGTAGATACCAGCAAAGAGCAATATAGCATGTGGCTGCTCAAGAAATATGTACTCCCAAGAATGTATTGGGACATGATGCTCAGAGGTAGAGCCTGATAGGAATGGCCCGGAGAGACACCGGGCCATTTTGTTGTTTAAATTGCCTTCCACTGCCTTTTTCATTCACATAAATTCTTCTTTTTATTTTTCAAAAGTTGGCTAACTTCCCACGCTGATTTTTAAAAAGAATGCTAAGATTAGGATTATTGCTATTGATTATATTCCAATTTGGAACTGCGAAAGGACAGATTATTTCCATTCGGGAGTCCGGTTCAGAGATACCTTTGGAGTTTGTAAACATTGCAGTACCCAAATCAAAACTACTGATCCATACCAACTCAAAGGGTGAGGCCGATATAAGCTCCTTCAAGGGCCAGGAAAAAATAGAAATCCGGCTTTTTGGTTATATACAGGTCACCAAAAGTTACAGCCAACTTCAATCGGAAGGCTTTCTGGTTTACATCGAGGCTTCGGAAATCAACCTTCAGCAAGCTGTCGTCTCAGCCACCAAATGGAGCCAATCCCGTCAGGAGGTCCCTTCCAGGATTACCACCATCACATCTGAAGAAAGAAATCTCCTAAATCCCCAGACTGCAGCTGACTTATTGGGCATTTCCGGGGAGGTTTTTGTACAAAAGAGCCAACAGGGAGGCGGAAGTCCGATGATCAGGGGTTTTTCGACCAACCGGCTATTGTATACCGTGGATGGTGTAAGGATGAATACCGCCATTTTCAGAAGCGGTAACCTCCACAACGTCATCTCCTTGGATCCATTTGCTACGGAAAGTACGGAAGTATTTTTTGGTCCGGGATCCATCATCTACGGCTCTGATGCCATCGGGGCAGTGATGAGTTTCCAAACACTGCAGGCTCAAATCGCTGAAAGAAAATACCTTTCAGGCAATGTTACCCTCCGGACCAGCACAGCCAACAGCGAAAAAACGGGACATGTCCACCTGAAATATGGAAGTAAAAAATGGGCAGGTGTCACCAGTATAAGTAGCCATAATTTTGACGACCTCAAGATGGGAAGCCATGGTCCAGAGGAATTTTTGCGGCCAACTTATGTGGTCACCGAAAACAACCAGGACATTTTGGTAGAAAATCCCAATCCCAAAATCCAAGTTCCATCGGGTTATAACCAACTCAACCTGATGCAAAAAATCAGATTCGCTCCCAATCAAAAATGGGATTTTCAATATGGATTCCATTATTCGGAAACTTCCACGTTTTCTAGGTATGACAGGTTGATCCGGTTTAGACCAAACGGCCAACCCCGCAGTGCAGAATGGAAATATGGGCCCCAATCTTGGATGATGAACCACCTGAAGATTTCCCATACTTCCGATACCAAGGCCTTTGATCAGGTTACCTTGAATCTTGCCCTCCAAAAATTCGGAGAAAGCAGGATTGACCGAAACTTCAACGATCCTATCCGGCGGACAAGAACCGAAGAGGTCATGGCTTATTCTGCCAACCTTGATTTTCTGAAGACCTTCCCAAAAAACGCCAAACTTTTTTACGGCTTGGAGCTGATTCAAAATGATGTTCAATCGACCGGGCAGGATGAAAATATCAATTTCGGGGAAATTTCTGTAGGGCCTGCGAGATATCCCGATGCGACATGGAAATCTTATGCGGCCTATGGTTCTTACCAAAAGAAACTCACTTCAAAATCACTCATTCAGGCAGGCCTGCGGTATAATTACTTTGGACTGAAAGCCGACTTTAGCAATAACATGGATTTTTATCCCTTTCCTTTTGAACAAAGCAACAACAGGGAAAGTGCACTCACGGCAAACACAGGTTGGGTGTATACACCTGCACCTGATTGGACAGTACATGTCAATGCCTCCACAGGATTCCGGGCGCCGAATGTAGACGATATTGGAAAAGTTTTTGACTCCGAGCCAGGAACTGTCATGGTGCCGAATCCTGACTTGGAAGCCGAGTACGCCTATAATTTGGAGTTAAACATGGGGAAAGTTTTTGGGGATTGGATGATGATCGACCTTACCGGATATTTTACCCATTTGGACAATGCCTTGGTAAGAAGGGCGTACAACCTCAACGGCATGGACAGTATCCTTTACGACGGTGAAATGAGCAAAGTATTGGCTTTGCAAAATGCGGCTTTCGTCCGAATCCTTGGATTACAGGCAGCTTTGGAAATCAAATTGCCGATGAATCTGACCTTTTCCTCAAGATTAAATCTCCAAAAAGGAACAGAAGAAACCGATGATGGAAGCCAAAGTCCCACCCGACATGCCCCGCCGACTTTTGGCGTAAGCCGGTTGGAATACCGAAAAGAGAAACTGACTGTTCAGCTATTTTCTGAATATTCCGGTGGGTTTTCTTTCGAACAGCTTCCCCTTGAAGAAAGGGGGAAACCCGAATTATATGCCATTGACGCCAATGGAACCCCATATAGTCCTTCTTGGGCAACGCTGAACCTTAAAGGAATGTACCAAACCCATAAGCACCTGACCATCAGTGCCGGATTTGAAAACATCACCGATATCAGGTTTAGGACTTACAGCTCGGGAATTGCTGCTCCGGGCAGGAATTTTATCCTGAGTCTGATGGCCAATTTCTGAGGATAACTCCCAAATCCGTGACTCAAATCACGAAATAATCACAAGATAAACCGTAGCTTAACAGAAAAAAATCATGCGAACTTCCCTCACATTGCTCCTTTTGATGGTATTTACTGCCATTGCCTCCGCGCAGGTTGTCTCCACGGCTGAACATAAAATCTTATTTCAACTGACAGACGGTGAACAGGAAGTTCACAAGAAATTTATAAGACAGCTCAACAACGTCCTCACTGCAGCTCCAAATGCAAAAATCGAAGTGGTCACCCATGGAATGGGTATAGATTTGCTCAGCAAAACGGATAATCCGTTTGAAAGTGATCTGCAAAAATTGGTGGACAAGGGAGTGGTCTTTGTTATCTGCGAAAACACTTTGAAGCAAAGGGAAATGAAAAAAGAGCAGTTTCTGCCCTTGGCGGGATTTGTCCCTGCTGCCATCATCGAACTTGTCATGAAGCAGGAAGCAGGTTGGATTTATATCAAAGCAGGAGGGTAAATTAAAATCTGAAAGTTTCCAGCCGGGAAAAATGTCCATTTGGAGTGAGTCCCTTACTTACTAGAATTTTCTTTTTTTCTTACTATTCAAAAAACTTGGATAATTTTGTGGAAACAATTTCCAATGCTTGAATACATTGAAATTTATGCAACTGAGATTGGACCGGTCAAAGCCGCCTTGCTTGCGACTTTGTTTACCTGGTTTTTGACTGCCTTAGGCGCATCTTTAGTCTTTTTTTTCAAAACCATCAACAGGGCAGTTTTTGACACCATGCTCGGTTTTACGGGAGGGGTGATGATTGCGGCGAGTTTTTGGTCACTTTTGGCTCCGAGCATCAAGCATTCTGAAAAAATGTTTCCGACAATGCCTTGGTTGCCGGCTGCGATCGGTTTCCTTTCAGGCGGTTTTTTCATCTTTGGTTTGGACAAGCTCATGCCCCACCTCCACATCAATTTCAACAAAGAGGAGACCGAAGGTGTAGCCACCAAATGGCGCGGGTCTACTTTGTTGCTTTTGGCGATTACGCTGCACAATATCCCCGAAGGACTTGCTGTAGGAATTCTTTTTGGCGCAGCAGCCAACGGCATGGAAGGGGCGAGCATTTCTGCCGCAGTGGCTTTGGCTATCGGAATAGGCATCCAAAATTTTCCTGAGGGCTTGGCTGTCGCTGCACCCTTGAGAAGACAGGGAGTGAGCCGGAGAAAAAGCTTTTGGTACGGACAGTTATCCGCTGTCGTAGAACCTGTTGCCGGTGTCTTGGGTGCATTTGCGGTCATCCACATGCAGAATGTATTGCCTTATGCGCTTTCCTTTGCTGCCGGCGCGATGATCTATGTCGTAGTCGAAGAAGTAATTCCCGAAACACAGCGCGACAAATACACCGATTTGGCAGTGCTTGGATTCATGTTGGGATTTACCGTCATGATGATTTTGGATGTGGCTTTGGGGTAAGGATTGATCAGAATTTTGGGAAATCAGATTCGGATTTTGACAATGTGTACTTTTTAATCTTGGGACACTTCGAAGCTTTCAACTTGGAAATTTAGAAATTCTCATATTGGGTAATCCCCAATTGTCAATTGTTAAATAGCCTTAAATCAGGGTTTTGGAATAGCATCTGACTTTTTGACTTCCTATTTTTAGTCTTTCACATTTTTAACAAACAAATTTTCCCCTGCCATGAAATCCTCTTCAACAGAAAAAAAAACTATCCTGACTGAATGGCGAAATGCCATAGTCTTTGCAGTTGTATTCGCCACTTTGTTCCGTTGGTCCTTGGCGGAAGCATTTGTAATCCCGACCAGCTCAATGGAAAATTCCCTCTTGGTCGGTGATTATATCCTCGTGAGCAAAGTCCATTACGGTCCAAGAACACCCACCACTCCTTTGCAGGTACCCTTAACCCATCAGAAAATTTGGGGAACAGAAATACCCTCTTACCTGGATTGGATCCAACTCCCTACTTTTCGCTTTCCTGGAATGAGAGGGGTCCGAAGAGGCGAAACAGTAGTCTTCAACGCTCCCAAAGACCTGCTTGACCCCACAGAAAGGCCGATGGACCTCATGACTTACTTGGTCAAGCGCTGCGTGGCCATCTCCGGTGATGTGCTTGAAATCCGGGACAAACAGATTTTTGTCAATGGAAAAGCGATGCCCAATCCTCCCGGTATGAAATTCCGCTATGAAATGTTGACCGAATATCCGCTTCAATCCCACCACGTAGAGGCATTCGGTTTGGACAGCGAAGATTATTGGTTCCTCGGATATACTAAAGAAAATACACCCGTCTACAGCCTGTTGCTGACCGCGGAACAGTTGAAAAAAATGGAATCAGCTCCCTTCAATATTTCCATTCACCCACCTTCTGAGACCCAATCAGGTTTGGAATTATTCCCCTCCTCCATGGCCAATCTATGGACAAAAGACAATTACGGCCCGGTGACAGTCCCGAAAAAAGGAATGCAAATACCAATCAATGCAACGACTTTGGACCTTTATGGGGAATTGATCGAGAAGTATGAAGGTCAGGATAAAGTGGAAATATCAGACGGGAAGTTGGAAATCGAAGGAAAAACAATGGCCCAATACACCTTCAATCAGGATTATTACTTTATGATGGGAGACAGCAGGGACAATTCTATCGACTCCCGGTATTGGGGATTGGCCCCGGAGGACCATATCGTCGGCAAACCGGTCATGGTCTTGTTTTCAAAAAATGTAGAGGCGACAGGATTGGATCGGATCAGATGGGAAAGGATATTTATGGAAATTGAATGAGGATTTTCAGTCAATCAGAAAATTTCGAAACTTGCCCCTCCCCTAGGTGTAGTATAGAGATAGATGGTGGGCCTGGGTGTAATTTGAGTACCCTGCACCTGGCCCAAGGCTAATTCCGATAGCTACCTTAGATTTGAACAGTTGTATTAAACCAAGAACGGTGGTATAATTGAAAACCTGTCAGCGATCCATCGATAGCCTTAGGAGAGAAC
>NZ_JANAEZ010000011.1:0-166243 GCF_024813435.1 Aquiflexum gelatinilyticum | reverse complement strand
AATCACAATTGCCGCTTGGATCAGGCCAAATGCCGTCGAAAACAAAGGTATCCTCTCCAAATTGAGCGGTAACGGTTTTGAATTCAGGATTTTATCCGATGGCAAACTCGAATTCAGAATCAACAGAGCAGCCTCAGGATCCGCATATAAACTGAATTCAAACCAAAGTTATGTCGCAAACGGATCAACTTGGACACATGTCGCCGTAACATTTGACGGAACAAAATCAACAATCTACATCAACGGCGTCGAAGACAATTCGGCAACTTATGCCCCGGTTCAGATCATTTCAAACACCGCAGACCTGAGAATTGGTGCCATTTCAACAGTAAACAGATGGAACGGTGACCTGGATGATGTCATGCTTTACAGCAGGGCACTGACCCCATCGGAAATAGCTAGCATGGTGACTTTGGTAGGATCATTTAGAATAATTGACAGCCAAAAAGATCAAAATCCATCCGGCGGCTCAGAAGAAAATTCTTCAGTAACGGAAAAAGATGCCCAAGAAAGGGAAAGGCCGGGAGTAACAAGGATGTTCCCGAATCCTGTATCGTATCTGATCAACCTTGAACTTTCTAATCTGCAGGAAGACCGGGTACAGGTAAGTATATTCGACATGAAAGGAATCCTCTTGATGGATCAGGAATTTGAATCCGAAAACGGAACATTGGTCTTGGATATTTCCAAATTGAGGCTAAAACCCGGTACACATGTCCTACTCGTCAATACCAATGGTAGCCAACAGGTATTCAAGTTCCTGAAGAAATAATTTAAACACATTAATGCTAATGAAGCCTTCAAAGTCCATGTTTGATTTTGAAGGCTTTATTTGATTCAAATATTAATTTCAAAACAATCTTTTTGATCACATTTAAAAAACAAAGACCATAAGAGATAAAAAAAAAAGACCTGTTAAAAAACAAGTCTTTTCCATAGGAAATATTAAAAAAATTCATTCTAACAACAAATCAACCATCCATCCATATGGGTTAAATTTTCCGGTATGCCAAACCAAATTGCTATCCCAATATCCTTCACATTTATCATATACTGAGGAAACAAAATCATAGCTGACCTCTACAACAAATGGATTACCATTATCATAAATAAAGTCGAAAGCGGCACACTTGCTTTTCATTTTTTTAGAAATATCAAAGGCCATCCTAATTGTATTATCATCAAAATTTTCTTTCCCATAAAAAATCAATCCACTTCCTGAAGCCCTAAAATCATTTTCTCTAACCATCCTTTTTATACCAAATGCCTTATCACCTATGACGATGATCCTAATATCAAAATCATTACTCGGGATAAACTCTTGGAAATAGATATAATTAACCTCCCTGTTCAGTTTTCTTTCATGCTTAGGGACGTACACCAATCTTTTAAGGGCTCCTCTTACATGAACCAATTTTCTATTACCTAATTTATACTTTCTCCAGGTTTCCTTCAAATAATCTAAAGGTCTATGCTGATGGCTAAATCCTTGACCAAAAGCAGTATTTACCAATTTTAATGCCTCTAGCTTATTTCTAACTAACCTAACATTCCATGAACCAGCACCATTTCTCAGTTTGAATACTTTAGGGAAACTTGTTTCGTTCAACCATTGAATCGCATCAACTTTAGTAAAAAACACAAAAGAAGGAACAAGTGGAGCACCAATTGACTCAAACAAGTATTTTTGACCAACTTTATCATCATAATGCCAACTTGTAAAGAAATCAGGAAAAACTTTTTTCCCGCTCACCTCCAAGGAAAATAAAAGCTGTTTTGCGAAAATTTTATCAGGTTCAGAGGCCTGATAATGGTTCCACATAAGGCCATCACAATCTTTTAGTTGGTGAATAATATCATTAGAATAACAATTTACAATTTTGTATTCAATTTGCATTTTTTCACAATAGGCCATCCACCTTTCTGAAAAGTTTCCAATTTCCTTATGAATCGCTATTTTCATATTTGATAATCATTAAAATTTAATTTAACAGAATTTGAAAAATTAATGGGTTTTTAAAGTAAACAAGTTAAATAAAGTCAAAAACAAAGAAAATAAAATAATTAAAATTTAGAAAAAAGTTATATATCAGTAATAAGATCTCATTTCATTTATCAAAACAATTACCTATAATCTACCTCTTGCTTTCCCTTTAAGAATTTTCTCAATAATGACCAATAATCACCAATCACTAATTTTGTAAAAATAAATGAAGGACTCCCTTTCGAAATACCGTTTCTTGGAATAATTAATGGATTATCGTTGATGTTAAATCGTCTTTTTTCTGTGGAAAAGGCAAGTCTTATATCACATTTTTTTAAAATCCCGATTTCCCGTTCGGTAAAGTCCAATCCGGGAATACCGTTGGGATAAGCAAAACTCCTTACTTTCTTCCCTAACATTTCACTTAATTCTTCAATAGAGTCTTTTATTTCTAAAATAACTTTTTCATCAGATTCATTTTTCAAAATTGGATGAGTCTGCGAATGTGCTCCAATTTCAACCAATCCTGAATTTTGAAGTTCAAGTAATTGCTCAAGATTCATTCCAATCCTATCCTTAGTTGGGACACCGAATCTTTTTCTATAAAAGTCAATTAGCCCATAGATTTCATCACTTTTCTGCGATTTGAGTAAGGCATGCACCTGGAATTCATTTCTATATTTTATTTTGCTATGGTTGATTTCATTCATGCATTCCAACAACTTCCTATAATCATAACCTTTAATCTCCTGAAACCAAAAATTGCTTCCGGTTTTGACAGATTTTGGGGAAACATAAATAGAAATTGGAATATTGTGTTTTTTGATCAACGGAAACAAATGGTTGTAAACACTTTTATCACCATCATCAACAGTGATATGGCAAGCATTTTTAAGCTTTAAATCTCCGTAATAAAAACTTTCTAATTCATCAAGGTTCACAAAATTATAATGTCTTTTTAGGACGAGTAATATACTTTCCATCCATTGGATATCCTTAATAACATGGAAATTGATGATGGTGTTCGGTAACTTGAAGCTCATTTACAACTAAAAAATTTTAGGAGTGAACATATTGACCTTGTAAATTAACAAAATGGGTGATTTTTTTAATCTTTTTTTAGATCTAAACTTAAAGATACGTATACTTTAAGAATTTCAAAATCTGAGTCAATTTTATTTTCTCCAGAATTCGAAGAGGAATTATCATTGTACCAAATACAGGCAAGTAAATTATTATCTCTAACTAAGCTTATAAACTTTTGATTTTCCTCCAACCTTTTTAAAGAATCTTCCAAAAATTCCCATCTTGAAACATTCAAATCAAAATCTCCTACTCTTAACAAATCATCTAAATAGTCTTTTTTAAATTCTGAATTCGGAAGATATTTCTCATTTACTATTTTTCTCGCCCAACTAAGACTCTTATTATCCGAACTCGAATTGTTTAATCTCAATGTTTTAAAAAAGTAATTAAGCCTGTTTTTAACCTTAGCAATCTTTTTATTCAGAACTACCCCCACTTCCATGGGGCGAACCCCTAGTCGTAAATAATTTTGTCTGATTTTTTTTCTGATTTTTCTCCTAAAAACATCAGTTAGATTAGGGCTGATTAGCAATTCATATAAGTCTTCATGGGTGTTGCAAAACCGCTCTTTGTAAGAATCATATCCGGGAGAAAGTTTTAAATTTTTGAATCCTTCTTCATAAAGAAGTTGTCCTAGGTAATATAAATGTACCAAACCGGGAGAAAATTTCCCATGCCTTGGAGAATATGTAATCAAACCGGCCAAATGTGCAGTTTTATTATCCTCAATAATGATTACTGCCCCAATCAGCTCATTATCAAACCACAGAATGGAGACATGTAAAATCCCTTGATCAAACCAACTCACAAACAAATCATGGGGTGTATGGTCATCCCCAAAAGGAATTTTATTAAATGCGGCACCTTGCCTCAAATCATAAAAAACAGCAATATCTTTCAGGGCACTGATTAATTCTCCTTTGGATTTTACCTTTTCAAACCGGACTTGTCCAGCACGGTTAATTCTATTTGATTTAGACCTAAAATGCCTTTTGTTTAGAACTTCTTTAAAATCCCCTTGTTCATAATCCAAGATTGGATTTTGATATTCTTCAAAAACAGTCATTTTTTTGAAAGAAGGGAATTCAACAAAAGGAGTAAAACCCTTTGGATCGGGTAAGCTTTTCAAATTAATGAATGTATTTGGAAAAAATTTAAAAAGTCTTTTGATCCCATAGTCCCAAAAATCCTTTTCAAAACCAGGCAACACAATCCAGGTTTGATATAGCGCATAGAATGTCCCTGCACCCTCTAATCTGGAATCTCCTTTTCCGGTATTTTTATCAATTTTTTGCGCCAATGTTAGTAATCCAACCAATTGGTCCTCAAAATAAACGCACAGAAGAATCGGTATATAATCATCCTTGTTGATTAAATACCATGGCAAAACAAATGACTCTTCTTGAAAAATGCTTTTTACTTCACAATTATTCCAAAGTTTACTCCATTGAGCTTTGAATTCCTTTTCTTCTAAAACCGAAAACGCCTCGATTCCGCGAAAAATCTTGGTTTCAATTTCAGAAGATTTGGCAAATTTTGGGTGATTTTCCATGTAGCAACAAACGCTAAGAATCATTAATAATTTTCAATTAAGCATGAAGAAAAATAAATCCTTCTTCTACTTGATTTTAAAACAGTAAATCGAAGTAAAAACCTAAGTTATCAAACACAATTTGTTAGAAATATTAAATTTTTTTTTAGATTTTTAGGCAGTATCGGTAAAGCTCCATGAAATAGTCCCTTTGAAATAAAATCACTTGATTTTATGGTATAATTGATCGATTTTATTTGAAATAATTTTATTATCAAACTCTTCGATTTTATCTTTTTCAGATATTCTCATTGGCTTTTTAATCAATTCTTTAATCCTCCATACAAAATCATCTACATTCTTTGGCTCAATAAAACAACCGCGAATATTTTTGCAAATACTTCTTACTTCGCCAACATCATTGGAAAGTATAGGAAGACCGTTTAAGATCGCTTCTTTTACTACTTGAGGGCTACCCTCGCTGATACTACACATTAACAAAAGGTTTGCACCTTGCATATAGGTATTAACTTGACTTCTATTCAATCCATGTAATTCTAAAAATTGGATGGAAGTATTGGTTTCCTTTCTAAGTTGGGCAATCACTTTGAAAGCAAATTCAGGATCCTTCACTTTTCTGTCAAAAGAAGAGGAAAACAAAATAACAAAATCATCCAAGGGCCATCCTAAACTGTCCCTTACAACACTTAATTCTTTAATGTCAACATCCATATCTATTCCGCATGGGATAGTTTCAGAATTCTTAGGTATAACCTTTTTCATAAAAGAAGAAACTAGGATATTGTAATCAGCCATCTTTGATGCAATGACAGATAATTTTCTCTCATTGACATCATTGATATCAGTCCCATGGAATGTAATTATCAACTTAATTTTAAAAAATGAAAAAATCTTTGATAAGGATGCCGAAAGACCTGCAAGACCATTGTGGGCATGTATAATATCAAACCCCTCTTTTTTGTATATTTTTAATATTTCCAAACTAGAGCTTAAATATCCTGAAAACCCTCCCTTTTCAATTAAATAATGTTTTATATCATGATTATGGTATTTTTTTAAAGCCTCTCCTTGTTCGTGAACGAAGGGATTGGCTTTCCCATTTTTTATTCTACTAACAAACAATATTTTCATATAAAATTCTATAAAACAGATCGATAAACAGATTCAAACTCCTCTCCCATTCTAGCCAATGTAAATTCATCCAAAATCCTTTTTTTTGAATTTTCTCCCATTTTTTGCATTTTTTCCGGATTGTTGAAAAGCGAATCTATCAATATTGCTATTTGCTCAGGCGATTCATTGGTAATCAGAAAGCCGTTATCATTATTTACAACTTCCCTTGTACCACCAGCATCATTGGCAATGACGGGCTTTCCAAGAGCCATATATTCGATTACAGAATTAGATATACCTTCCCCATGAATTTCAGAATTAGAAAATAAAACCCCTAAATCACAAGCATTAACCAAAGATTCAACATTTGTCGTTCCAGGTATTGCCCTTAGATTTGTGTAGCCATCTATTAAGACTTTGGATTCTTCAAAATATTTTGAATCCTCCTTTTGAAAAAAACCTACACCAATAAAGATGGTGTCCTGCCTTAACTTAGTCAAAGCGATACCCACCTCAAAAAACCTTTTATAATCTTTATTTTTGGAAAAAGAAGCAACCATCACAACCACAAAATTTCTATCTATATCAAAATCTTTCCTGACTTTCTTGATTTCGATAAGATTCTGAAATCTTTTTAAATTTAAGCCATTGTAAATAACCCTAGATTTAAATTTTGGTGGTTCATAAACTTCTATACCTGCATAAGAGTTTGACAGTATTACTTTTGAAAAATAGAAGTTCATTTTGTTCATCATTTTTCGACCAATACTAATTTTTGGAGGGGCTGCAGTAATTTGACTGTTGACAAGCTTTATATGTCTATGGGAAAAAATGAATGGCAACACTGTAAAAGTTTGAACTGCCCCCCAGGTATGAATGATATCAGGATTTATTTTTCTGGCAACTTGATAAAATTCTGTAAAATTACTGATCTTACTATTTATTGAATCAAGAGATATCCAATTGACATCTAGTTCAAGGATTTTTTTGAAACCGATGTTCTTGTTTTTGGTCACCAAAATAAGTGAATACCGTTTCGTATTTTCCAAATATGTCAATAATTCAACTAACCTTCTTTCCTTCCCTCCTGAATTTAAGGACCCTATAAAAAAAAGAATTTTAATTTTTTTACTGTTCATCGTTTTTAAATTAAATCAACCAATCTTTCAAAAAAAATTCACAAATGCTTTTCATTCAATTAAAGTTTCTAGAATTCAAAAAATAGGGTGAGAATCCGAAATACAATATTCACTTTATTAAACTTTATTCCAAATTTCATTTAGCTAGATTCATGCCACTTTTTCTTTAATTATTCAAAATCACTAACAAATGGTTTTTCATTTTTTCCTAAGTAAAGATTGTTAAAAAATGAAATAAAGTTAATGCCGAAATTTACACATGTAATCATTTTTTGTCCGACTATTTTTACGAATCATACCTTTAAAAATTCATAAATTTTTCACAAAGATAATTCTCTTTTAAAATAATCTATTGAACTGATCAATCCTTCATCTAAAGACACCTTAGGTTCCCAATCTAGCTCTTTTTTTGCCAATTCTATGACCGGTTTCCTTTGCATTGGATCATCTTGTGGTAAAGGAAGAAATTGAAGCTTACTTTTGCTTCCTGTCAATGCAATGATTTTTTGTGCCAATTCAATCATTGTAAATTCACCGGGATTCCCAATATTAACAGGACCGGTAAAACCATCTCTTGAATTCATCAATTTATACATTCCCTCAATAAGGTCATCTACATAACAAAAACTTCTGGTCTGCATCCCATCACCAAAAATTGTAATATCCTCTCCCTTAAGAGCCTGCACTATAAAATTGCTCACCACTCTGCCATCGTTAGGGTGCATTCTTGGACCATAGGTATTGAATATCCGCATCACTTTGATATTCACTTTATGTTGTCTATGATAATCAAAAAACAAGGTTTCTGCACATCTTTTTCCTTCGTCATAACAAGCCCTAATTCCGATTGTGCTGACAGACCCCTTATAGGATTCCGGTTGGGGGTGAATTTCTGGATCACCATACACTTCTGAGGTACTTGCCTGAAGAATTTTAATTTTCAACCTTTTAGCCAAACCCAACATATTGATTGCACCAATCACGCTGGTCTTTGTTGTTTGAACTGGATCAAATTGATAATGTACAGGGCTAGCAGGGCAGGCAAGGTTATAAATTTCATCTACCTCTACAAAAAGCGGGAAGGTCACATCATGCCTTAGGAATTCAAACTTCTTATTTTCCAAAAGGTGATAAATGTTCTTTTTCCTACCCGTAAAGAGGTTATCAACACAAAGTACCTCATTGCCTTCTTTTAATAATCTATCACATAAATGGGAGCCCAAAAAACCTGCTCCTCCTGTTACCAATATCCTTTTCATATAAAATATCTAAGCGTGTATACCATTATCGAAATCCTGATTGAATTTAACTCTTTTCAAATATTTTAGTATTCCAAAATAAATCGTTTTTGCCCTCAACGTGATTTAGTATTTAAAAATAATGAATCCCCGATCAAATCCATTTCCTCTTTACTTAACTCAATTGGAATTCCTTCAACATTTTCAATTTCAGGGAACAAATATTGAATATTTTGTTTAATTGAAAAGAGAATTTCATTTAAACAACTTTTCTCGTAAAAAGAAAAGAACAGACCAAGAGCATCAAAAGTACTTCTACTTTCAGAATTTTCTAAATGGTTTTTTCCTTGCAATTTCATTAACCAAAGTACTGCTTTCAATTTTTCATCCTGGACCACTGTAATCAAGTCATACCCCATCTCAATTTTTTTCAATGAATCCGAGAATAAATTCCGTTTATCCAATTTTCTTTCCTCAACACCAAATAAAAATAAATCGGAAATTTGATTTCTTTTAATGGATAGAGAATCAATCCCCGCTTCTGTTGCTAAAGAAATGGATATCAAATTAAAATTTATTTTGTCCCTTTTTGAATTTTTATCATCAAGTTTCCTTGGACTGTTCAAATTCAAACCATTTAAATTATTTGAAGTCCTTCTGCCTTTAATTTTATCACGATAAGTTGACACCGCTGCAGAAAAGAAACCTGACTTTTCAGAAATTGCCAAAACCCAATTCTTAACTTTTTCTCGAAAAATCATGGAAAAAATGAATTTTCTATTGGAAATCCATAATTCATGTACTTCCTCTTTAAAATTGGATAGCATGCTTTTATAACCATCAATTCCCCCAGGCGTAAGGTCAAAATATTTTTTCCCTTTTTCTGAAAGCTGAACACCTAGCATTAAAAAAAGCAAAATACCAGGAGAATATTTAGAGAAAAATGGAGAATGACTGTTGATCCCCTGTAGATGAATCACATCTTCCCCGATAAAACCTGCATTGGAAGCAATTACCTTTTCATCCAATTTCAAAAGGCTAACATGTAAATGCCCCAATTCAAACATTTTTAAAAGAAATTCCCTTCTTTGAAATTCTTCCTGAAATACCATTTTGCCATATAGAGCCCCCTTTCTAAAGTCATTCTGTAAAATCATTTCATCAATGACCATCTCAAATTCTGAGACTTTGGAAAGTTCAACAAATTGAAGGTCTCCAATCCTTTTTAACCTGTTAATCTTTTCTTTCCTGTTTTTCTTTTTCAATTCAGCTTCCAATTGTTCTTTATTCAGGAACATCAAGGGTTGTTCATATTCTTTCCGGAAATACCTTCCCTTTAAGATTTGAAAGTCCTTTAACCAAGCGAGGGGTGTATGAGAAGGCAAATATTTAAAATGAAGAGTAACCTTTGGAAACTCATTCCGTAAAGCCAAAATGGAAGTTTGAATAAAATCATTGCCGGAAGCAGGATAAGAAATCCAAGTTTGATATTCCGCTTGGTCAAACCCTGCAGCTGTGATTTCTTTCTTATCCTTAAATGTTACAACTAAAACCCCACTTAATTTTTGTCCATCCCAATCTGTAACTACAATAGGGGAATAGGAAGGATATAATTTAAACCAGTTGATAACAAAATCCTGGTGCTGAAATACTGTCGCCCATGGACAGTTATGCCATAAATCATCCCATGCACTTAAAAATAACGGACTATTAAATAATGCAACAGCACCACTTTCTTTAAAAATCATAGTTTTAAATTAATTCGTATACCTGCTTTTATTTCTGTCAAAATTAAACACGGGTGAAGTCCGGCTTTATTTTTTTGTACTTTGGCTGGTCACAAAATGTGAATTTATCTTTGAGAGAGAAGAATCTATTTTAGCATTTAACCGGAATCCAATGCTATCAATTTGTCTAATTTGGTAAATCCAAATGAAATACAAAAATCAAGCTTATCTGCGAATCAAACCATGGAAATGGATTAAATTTATATTTATTAAGGGGAGGTTTATATAGAAGAACCTTTACCAATGGAATAAATATTTCGAATTGCCAGGTAGGTTATGAATATTTTAAAACTTCCGCTACCATAAATTGAGTTGTATCAATGTTATCTTTTAGCAACTGTTTTCTAATGCTTTCATATTTATTTCGATTCTTGGAATCAGACAATAATTCCAAAGCTTTTCCAATAGCCCGCTGTTGATCCTCTTCACTTTCAGTAAAATTAAATACCAAATTGTACTTTTTTTCTTGCTCATCGGTATATCCCCTTCCGTCATTATCCATAAATATTGACGGAGTTCCCAGAACTGCTGCCTCAGAGGCCATTGTTGCACTTTCTCCAAAAAGCAATGAACTGAAGAAGATAGCGTCATGGATTTTATCAAATGGGATCTTGATTCGGTAGGGTTCTAAATCTTCAGGAAGTTCTCTTTCCGAGGAAATGAATACCCTGGAGAGCTTGGACATTTCTTGGATTGCTTTTCTTTTGTTCTCCAAAGACATCCCGGTATGTCCAAAATCATGTGCAGCTGCCCACGATACAAACCTTACAATTACATATTTCTCACCTTCTCCAACTTCCAAAATTTTTAGAATTTCTTTGTTGGGAGTAAAGTAATTTGGATGGAGATAGGATAGCTCCATGTACCCTTGAAACCTGACATGTTTGGAACCTAAATCTATCCTATAACAGGAGGGGGTAAATACCTTAGTGGCAAAAGGAACTGTAAGTCTATGGTGAAGTGAAGCGTGTTCGGTATCACTGAACACAAGTGATGGTTTTCCCAAAAACTTCGCAACTTGGGATGGATAGGGATGTAAAAAATTCAAAAATAAATCCGGCTTAAACTTTTTTGCCAACCGGTATAACTTATAGTTTGCATAGACCAAATAAATGAATTTCCCGATTTTCCCATCCTTTCCCTTGCCCCTATCCTGGAATGGAATCTTATATAAATTTAATAAACGGTGCTCAATTTCTTTGTTCCGGGACACAAACAATACCTTATGGCCCATTTCTACCATAATCGAATAAAAATTTCTAAAATAATGAACATGGGCAGGATGATTGATGTCAATTAAAATTCTCATTGGTATTGTTTTTCTTTATCTTTAAAAAAATTAATTTCTAATTTAAAGTGATTTTGTAATTTTTATTAAACTACCTTTTCTTCCCTTTTTATGGAACCAAAATCCTGTAATTCAACCATTCTTTTAAATTCTGCAGACTTTTCTTGCAAACTGAAAAAATCTCCCTGCTCTTCAATTTCTCCATTATTTAATAAATAAATAATATCAGCACTCTTAATGGTAGACAACCGGTGTGCAATCACTATGATTGTCAGACTACCATTTAAACCTTCAAAATATCCCTGTATTTCCTGTTCGGTTGAAGAATCTAAGGCAGAAGTGGCCTCATCCAAAACCAATAAATTTACATTTTTATACAACTCCCTCGCAATCGCTATCCTCTGCTTTTGACCTCCCGAAACCATTACTCCATTGTTACCCAAAGGAGTATCTTCCCCTCTTTCAAGGTTCGTTAAAAATTCAGACAAAGAGGCTTTTTCTATACTTTCTTGAAACCTCAACAGGTTTTCTTTCGACTTTTCAGCCCAAAAAGTCACATTATTAAATAAAGTATCATTAAAAATCACAGGTTCTTGGGTGATATACCCAATTTTGGATTGGTATTGCTGAATATTGGATAATTTCAAATCATGTCCATTTACCAATAGTTTACCACTTTCTACAGGTAGCAAACCTGTAATAATATTGGTCAAGGTAGTTTTCCCACTGCCGCTTGGACCCACAAAGGCAATGGTCTTATTTTTCTCAATTTTCAGGTTGATCCCACGCAGCAATATTTTCTCATCATAAGAAAAATTAACCTCTTGTAATTCCACTCTTTCTATGCTATCAACCGATTTTCCACTGTTATAATTTAACCTATTCGCATTCAACTCCGAAATAAATTCCTTATAACTCACCAAAGAACCGGAATAATTGAGAAAGGAATTCCAATAATTTTGAAAAACAATAATTTGATTCAACGAGCGGTAAAAAAACAACAAGCTCAAAATAATTGGCCCCAGTGCTGTATTAAAATAGGTGGTTTGGATAATAATAACTGCCACAACCACAGAAATGGAAAGTGGTTCCTTGGTTGCCAAAAGAATTGAATTATAAAACCCAATTTTTTTGTTCCTACTCACCAATTCCACAATAGTCTCCTTGATTTTTTTATTATATTCATTTATCTGCCCTGTAGCCCTGAGGTATTTAAAATAATGGATCTGCTGCATCATCAATCCATGAAAAGTATGGTTACCTAAGGTAATCCTCCTAGAAGTTTCTTTTGTTTTTTGGTAAAGTCGGTTATAAACCAAATTCGAAAGTGCTCCTCCAATAACCACCAACAAGGCAAATTGAGGATTTGTCAAAAATGCCAAGGAAATATAAACAACCACAGTCATTATGGATTGGACTGCAGAAGCATAATTCTTGTATGCTTGTTGCACGCGATCCACCTCAGTACTAAAAGAGTTTTGAATCTTACCCGAATCAATTTTAATAAAATACCTGTAATTAAGGTTGCTGATACTTTCTACGGCTTCAAACCGGACTTTTTTAACAAACCTTGTACCTAAAATAACACTATAGTAGGATTCCAAAAATTTAAAGATTCCTTTCAAGGAAAAAAACACCAAAATCAAAAGCAACACCGTTACAAGATTGAGAGAAAGCCCAACATAATTTAGACCCTGTATAAAATAATCCATATTTCCAGACCCTCCGGATGACGCATCATAAACCCCTCCTGATTCAACCAGCTGAAGGAGTGGGATAAACATGGCCAAACCCAAACCATCCATCAATCCAACAGAAAAGCTAAGGGTTAAGGAAATAAAAATTCTACTTCCCAAATAGGAATAAAAAAACCTAAAATCAGAAAACCAGTTTTTTATATTTAATTTATTTACCATTTTAAAGAGATAAAAATGAACTCAATCACAAATATTGTACAATAATCGAAGAGGAATCAATCAAATCTGAATATCCTTATATTATTTTTTAGAGAACTTGGGCGATTCTATCGCATAGATAATATTTTTTTTTAAAAAATAATATTGATATTGAATAATTAAAAGGAATATTTGCGAATTCAAATGTGAGTTAATTACTTTTTACTAGATTTGATAATACTATTCCATTAGGGATTGGAAAATTTTTATTAAAAAGTTAAATTAAATTTTCACCCAATTCTTGACTGCTAAAATATCCTAAATAAGGTAAGTAAACAGCGGATGAGGAATTCCCTATTTTTTGCCAATTCACAAAAAAAACATTTATTTGAACCTGTGCAGTCATTAATTTCTATAACAAATACAAAATGCCAAAAATATTCTTTTTTCAACATCAAAATATGGAATTAATAGTAGAAAATGGAAAACCCAGGGGAGGGGCCGCGGTACAAACCTTAGTTTGGATGCAGGCTTTTCATGAGTTGGGATTTGAAGTTTTCTTGGCAAAATTTGAAAATGACAACAGAAAATTACTTGCTGAATTTGATTGGGTCAAACCGATATCTATTTACCATCCTGAAAAATATAAAAAAAGACTGACATGGTTTACTTATAGGTTTCCATCAATATACAGCGCTTTAAAAAAAAGTGGAAGCGATTACCTTTACATATCCATTCCCAGATGGACGACTTTTTATTTGGGAATAATTTGCAAAATATTAGGAATAAAGAAAATAATAAGAATTGCGAATGACAATGTCCTTGACAATAGAATATTTGTTGACCACAAAAGAGTAGAAGCCTTTTTTATAAAATTGGCACTAAAATATAGTGATTTAACTTTAACCCAAAACGAATTTCAATTCAAAACCTTAAAAAAAAGATCCCCAAAAAATCTTGTATTCAAATTCTTTAATCCTGTAATCATTGATTACAGGTTTTTGAAACCAAAAAATCTTTCAAGCCAAGGATATATTGCTTGGATAGCGAATTTCAGATACCAAAAAAACCTCTCACTCCTTTATCAAATAGCAAAGAACATCACTGAAATCAATTTTAAAATTGCAGGCGAACCTTTATTCCCTATGGATGATGAAACAAAAGACAACATTGATTTTCTCAAAAGATTACCAAATGTTGAATTTGTAGGAATTTTAAAAAGAAGCGAAGTATTACCTTTTCTATCAAATGCAAACTTCCTATTGAATACCTCAAGGTATGAGGGGTTTAGCAATACATTTTTGGAGGCTATGCTTACGGGGACACCAATTTTAACGACATCTAATGTTAACCCAGATGGGATAATTGATGACAATAATCTTGGTTACGTATATGAAGATAGTGATGACTTGAAAGGTATTTTGAAAAGTATATCAGAATCTGAATATAAATCAAAATCAAATGCAATGATAAATTTTGTGAAAGAAAATCATGACCATATAATTTTAGGAAATAAGGTATTGGAAATTTTACCCAAGTAACCGATTACAGAATTTGATTTTTTACAAATTCTTGGTGAAAATTATAATTAAACTTTGAAAACTTGAAATCATGACTAAAATTTTATTCACCCAATCAGACATAATTGAAATGATGGTTGAAAAAGGAAATCCTTTTGGAGGTGCAGTAGTTGAATCATTCGTATGGATAACTGCATTAAGTGAGCTTGGCGTAAAAATAAATGTGTTTAAAACAAGTGATGACAAAAGAAGCACCAAGGATGAATTTAAGTTAATTGAAACAATTGAAACTTATGACCCCATTAAGGGAATGAGGTGGGCAAGGTGGTTAACCTACAGGTATCCAAACCTCATTTCAGCAATAAAAAGGAGTGATCCGAACTATGTTTATGAACCAATTCCAACTTGGAATTCTTTTTTTCTTGGACTCGTTTATAAGTTTTTGGGGATAAAGCAAATATTAAGAATTGCAAATGACAACATGCTTGATGAAAGAATTAAAATCACCCATTCAAAATTCGATCAAATATTCATACAACTTGGCTTTAAGATATGTGACTTTATATCAGTTCAAAATGAATTTCAATTCAACACCCTCAAAAAAAAATATCCTAATAAAAATATAATTAAATTATTTAATCCAATAGTGATAAGTTCTGATTTTATTGTTAAGGATTATAATAAATCAGGATACATATCTTGGGTAGCCAATTTTAGGTATCAAAAGAATCTTCAACTTTTGTACAATATTGTTTTGTCCTTACCAAATGAAGAATTTAAAATTGCGGGTAAGCCCATATCCCCTTTAGATGAGGAAACTGAAATCTTTATCGAAAAATTAAAAGATTTACCTAATGTAGAATTTGTGGGTTCAGTTTCGAGAAATGAAATTTTACCTTTCTTCTCCAAATCCAAATTCCTTTTGAATACCTCTAGGTACGAAGGATTTAGCAATACATTTTTGGAGGCAATGATGACAGGAACTCCAATATTAACGACTGAAAATGTAAATCCCGATGGCATCATTGACACATTTGGATTGGGTTACATCTATAAGGATGAAAATGACCTAAAACAAATTCTAAATAGTATTTCTGAAACACATTATTTGCAAAAATCAAAAAACTGCATTGAATATGTCCAAAAAAATCATGATCATTTGGTTCTAGCCCAAAAATTATTGGACTTTTTAAAAATATAGATTTACACTATTGGGGATACGCTTATGCTAAATTAAGGTTTTTATTTGGATTTTCCTGATTTTAATTTGATCCGATATAATTTTTGGTAAATAAATATAATAAGGAAAATAAAGAAAAAAGGAGACTTATCTGACAATTTAAGCGTATTCCTTGTGACCAATTTTTTTGGGGAGGGAATCCATAAAAAGAATTTACCTCCAATCTGAAATATAAAACAACCATCGTTTCGCAAAATTAAGATTTTTTAATGAAATACAAAATTCAAACTATACAATACAATTTATTGAGTTTACTTTGTTATATTTAAGAATCAGGTCTTAAAATTTTTAATACTTAAGACTTTCACTTTTAATCTTTTCAATTAGCCATGGAAAATTCCATCAAAAAATTCTACGTATTTCTTTGTATTTTATTGGTGACTGTTTCCTCCTGTCAGCAGGGAGACAGTGATTTGTCAATTAAGGAAGGAAGCGTAAAACTTGGAGGCATCAGCCTTGAGTTTGCCCCTATGGATACGGAAGGTAGTCGCCTTAATGCTACCTCGCCTTGGATTCATATTTTCCCTAATCGGGTGGAAATAGTTTTTACCAATAAAGCTACAAATCAGAAGTTCGTACTTGAATACAACCCCATTGATTTCTCTGCACCATATTCAATCTTGCTTCCATTTGGAGCATATGAATACTCTTCAAAATTGGAATCAGGAATATTTTCTGACTTTTTACCCTTTGAGGCCAAAGGTGAGTTTATTCTCAATAGTGAAATAATGACAATCAATCTTAAGGGTAAAACAGATTATGGATTGGTGACTGTTAAGGATGAATTGTTATCCGAGGCAACTATTTCTTATGGTGATAATAAAGAAGCTCTGGCCCTTGCAGATGAAAGGAAATACCAACATAAATATGTAAAGGGAGGAATAGTTGCTTTTTTAAAAATTACTGAATCTATTCTTGGATCATCTATTACCAAGGAAATCAATGTAAAAGCAAATACACATTACAATTTCGTACTGAAACTGACTGAAGGCCGGCCAACCATTACTGAACTTGCTATTGACCCATTTGAACTGGTTGACGAAGATATCCCATTTGGTTTATCGGAATTTTTTGAAGAAAACGGAACAATCAAATGTCCACAATCTTACCCTGGTGCAAAAGGGGTTGTCAATGGAAAAACCTACGAAGCTGTCGACAGGGCTTTATTGATCGAAAGAAGGGATGAAGGAGCGGACTTGTCTTGTGTCTGTACATCTTTAGTGACGGATATGAATGGGATGTTTCAAGGAACTGTAAATCAACATTATTTTTTTAATCAGACTATAGGGTCTTGGGATGTAAGCCAAGTAACTGATATGAATAACATGTTTCAGTTCTCAAGTTTTAATCAAAACATAGGTATGTGGAATGTAAGTAATGTTAAAAGCATGGAGTCAATGTTTTTTGCTGCCTATGAGTTTAATCAACCATTAGGTGAATGGGATGTCAGTAATGTAGAAAACATGTCAGGTATGTTTTATGCCACAGAAATGAATTATTCATTGGAAAATTGGGATGTAGGAAAGGTAACAGATATGAGCAGAATGTTTGCAGAGGCATTTTCATTTAATCAGCCAATTGGTAATTGGAATGTTAGTAATGTCACCAATATGGAGATAATGTTAATGCACACCACTAAATTTAATCAACCATTGGATAATTGGGATGTTTCAAATGTAACAAACATGAGATATTTATTTAGTAATTCTGCGTTCAATAATCCAATTAATAATTGGGACGTGAGCAATGTTGAAAATATGACTGGAATGTTTTCAGATGCCATGTTTTTCAATCAACCTTTAAATAATTGGGATGTCGGGAAGGTTTTATTAATGGACCAAATGTTTTATTACGCAGCAATGTTTAACCAAAATATAAGCAATTGGTGTGTTGATAATATTAAGACTAACCTAGAAGGATTTTCGATTGGAAGTCCTCTTAATGAGGAATACGAACCAGTTTGGGGTACCTGCCCTGATTAATTTTATCAACACTAATCTTTTTAAAAATATATCAATGAAAAAGACTATTAAACTTTTCTCGTTATTGTTACCCTTCACTATGGTTTGTATGCTATCCTGCCAGCAGGAAGACAGTGATTTGTCAATTTGGGAAGGTAACGTCCGATTTGGAGGTATCAGCCTTGAATTTGCACCGATAGGAACTTCAGGAAATCGTATGGAGGGGATTTCTCCTTGGATCCATATATTCCCTAATTCAGCCAATATTTTTTTTACCAATAAGGTTACCAATGAGGAATACATTCTGGAATATAACCCCAATGATTTCTCTACACCTTATACAATATCACTTCCTTTTGGGGCTTACGAGTTCTATACTAAAGTAGAAGCAGGTATTTTTTCTGACTTTTTGCCTTTTGAGGCAAAAGGTGAATTTATTCTCAATAGTCAAAGCCTAGAAATAAGTCTTGTAGGAAAAACAGATTATGGGTTAATATCAGTGAAAAACGAATTTTTGGAAGAATCAACGGTCTCTAATGGCAATGTCGAAGCAGACCTTACTATCTGTGAAAATGAGACTCATTTTTACAAATATGTCAAGGGTGGGACCAGTACGACACTAAAAATCATTGAATCAACGTTTGGGGGCACAATAATTAAAAAAATCAATGTTGGTGCTAATGTGCACTACAACTTTGTGCTTAAACGAGGGGAAGGAACAGCTAATATTATTGATCTTTCAATTGATCCCTTTGAACTGGTTGATGAAGAAATCATCATTGGATCTCCAGTATTTTTTGAAGAAAACGGTACTATAAAATGCCCACAAGCATCACCTGGGGATAAAGGAGAAGTAAATGGAAAAGTTTATGAAGCAGTTGATAGGTCATTATTAATTATTAGAGGGAATGAAGGAGCTGACCTATCTTGTGTTTGTACCTCTTTGGTGACGGATATGAGCGAGTTAGTTTTAAAAATAACAGATGGTGAGGAGATTCTAGATTTCAACCAGAATTTTTCGAGTTGGGATGTTAGCAGAGTTGTCACAATGGAAAAAATGTTTTATGGTGCAGAATATTTCAATCAACCTATTGGAAATTGGGATGTTTCAAAAGTGACAAATATGGAACGAATGTTTGGTCATGCTTACAGTTTCAATCAACCTATTGGCAATTGGGATGTAAGTAATGTTATCAATATGAGAACTATGTTCAGTGAAACTTTAAGCTTTAATCAAGATATAGGAAATTGGGATGTAAGTAATGTTCAAAATATGTCCGCCATGTTCGGTTTATCAAACTTCAACCGACCAATCGGTGATTGGGAT
This sequence comes from Aquiflexum gelatinilyticum, assembly GCF_024813435.1. Lineage (NCBI taxonomy): Bacteria > Pseudomonadati > Bacteroidota > Cytophagia > Cytophagales > Cyclobacteriaceae > Aquiflexum > Aquiflexum gelatinilyticum. Next base: position 147,113 of record NZ_JANAEZ010000011.1, on the reverse strand, counting down.
GTAAGCAATGTTACGGATATGAGCGCAATGTTTGCTGAGTCACTTTTTAATCAACCTATTGGAAACTGGGATGTAAGCAGTGTGACAAACATGGAAGCGATGTTTTATGATAATAAAAATTTCAATCAACCAATTGGCAATTGGAATGTAAGCAAAGTAACTTCTATGGCTTCTATGTTTATGAGTATAGGTGCTCCCGCCAGTCCAAACATATTCAATCAACCGATAGGGAATTGGGATGTTAGTAATGTGTCAAATTTGGCAAGGATGTTCTTTGGATCAAATTTCAACCAAGATTTAACCAAATGGTGTGTGCAGAAAATTGCAACAGAACCAGATAACTTTTCGATAACCGGTTCCCTTTCGGAATCCAACAAACCATTATGGGGAACCTGCCCTGATTAATTTTATCTACACTAATCTTTTTAAAAAATTATTCTATGAAAAAGACCGTTAATCTTTTCTCGTTATTGTTATCCTTCACTATGGTTTGTTTGCTATCCTGTCAGCAGGAAGACAGTGATTTGCCAATTTTGGAAGGTAACGTCCGATTTGGAGGTATCAGCCTTGAATTTGCCCCGATGGGTACAGAAGGTAGCCGCCTAGCAGCTGCTTCCCCTTGGCTTCATATTTTCCCGAATTCGGCGAAAATTGTTTTTATCAATAAGGTTACCGATGAGGAATATATTCTGGAATATAACCCCAATGATTTCTCTAAACCTTATACAATATCACTTCCTTTTGGGGCTTACGAGTTCTATACTAAAGTAGGAGCAGGTATTTTTTCTGACTTTTTGCCTTTTGAGGCAAAAGGTGGATTTATTCTCAATAGTCAAAGCCAAGAAATCAGTCTTGTAGGAAAAACAGATTATGGGTTGATATCAGTGAAAAACGAATTTTTGGAAGAAGCAACGGTCTCTGAAGGCAATATCGAAGCAAACCTTACTATCTGTGATAATGGGACTCATTATTACAAATATGTCAAGGGAGGGACCAGTACTACCCTAAAAATAATTGAATCCACATTTGGAGGCACAATTACAAAAAAAATCAGTGTTGGCGCTAATGTGCACTACAACTTTGTGCTTAAGCGAGGGGAGGGAACAGCAAATATTATTGATCTTTCAATTGATCCCTTTGAACTGGTTGATGAAGAAATCATCATTGGATCATCGGTATTCTTTGAAGAAAATGGTACGATAAAATGTCCTCAGGCATCACCCGGTGACAAAGGCGAGGTAAACGGAAAAACCTATGAAGCTGTTGACAGGGCCTTATTGATCCAAAGAAGGGACGGAGGGGCTGACCTTACTTGCCTCTGTACTTCTTTGGTGATTGATATGAGTAACATGCTTCAAGGAAGTGAATTTGGAATCAAGGGAATAGTATCTTTTTGGGATGTTACCAATGTTACGAATATGGAAGGAATGTTTATGTGGAACGACTCCTTCAATCAACCATTAGAGAAATGGGATGTGAGTAATGTTACCAATATGGCAGGTATGTTTAGAGGTACTGAAAGTTTCAACCAAAATATTGGGATTTGGGATGTAAGTAATGTTACCACCATGAGAGGAATGTTCGCATTATATAGTAATCCTGGTCCCATCGGTGATTGGGATGTAAGTAATGTAACAGATATGAGGGGTATGTTTAGTGAAACAACATTCAACCACCCAATAGGAAACTGGGATGTCAGTAATGTCACAACAATGGCAGGTATGTTTCGAAGAAATAATAGTTTCAACCAACCCATAGGTAACTGGAATGTGAGTAAAGTGACGGATATGTCTCAAATGTTTGAATTGAGTGGTCGGTTTAACCAACCTATTGGGGTTTGGGATGTTGGTGGGGTTAATAATATGAATAGTATGTTCTCTATGGCGGATTCATTTAATCAACCTTTAGAAAACTGGAATGTGGAAAATGTTACAACTATGGTCGCAATGTTTTCTAATACAAATTTTAATCAACCTATTGGGGATTGGGATATTAGAAACGTAACCCAGATTTCGGGAATGTTTACCTCTGCCAAAAAATTTAACCAGCCAATTGGTAATTGGGATGTAAGTAAAGTGCAAAGTATGGTTGATTTATTTGGTGATGCTAAATCTTTTAATCAGAATTTAAGCGAGTGGTGTGTGGAAAATATTCTAATTGAACCTTCAGGTTTTTCTATAGAAAGTCCGCTTATAGAAGAATATAAACCCATTTGGGGAACCTGTCCTGATTGATAATCTATATGTTATTGATTAAAAAATAGGTTAGGGTATAATTTTAAACCAATCTATGATTTTGTTTGAAAGACGTTTAAATTTCTAACCATCTTAAAAACCCATTTTCCAACTATTGGGGACAGGATCAAGATTGAAGACGATCATCACAACTTTATAAACCCAACATCAATAAGAACAGAAATTACAACCCTTTCAACCTTAAAAGCTCCAGCGAGTATAGTGACTATGATTAATACCACACTCCAACTTCCCGAACCAGACAACACAAAGAAGAAAACTAGACAACCAATTCCCCTTATGTTCTCTATGACCCTATATGGTAAAAAATCTGTGGAAATCATTTAAATCTGTGGTTATAAATTCTCATCCCGGTTATGGTGCAGCAAGACAAAAGAACCAAGGTGCATGATTCAAGACTGGGTTCAAACAGTCTCGTTTCTCGACAATTCTGAGAACATGATAACGCACAGCTGATAACCTAACAACCCGACAACAATTAGAACTATTACAACCACTACAACAATTACAACTTTTTCCTCCTTTCTTCCCGACTTCCTTACCTCAAAATTCTATAAAAAATTCAATACCGACTACCTTCTAAAAAATCAATTATTTTATAAATAATCATATTTATTTTCCTAAAATCGGCATTTTTACCCCACTTTCCCCTATACTTCCCCTATCCTTCTCCTAGGGACCCGTTATACCCTCCCCCACCATTCGTTAACTTTTGACCAATTTCCAAGAAACCATATAATTATTCCAATATTTTTTACACTTGTACTTTTCCAAGATAAATAGTTCAGCCTGTGTTACTTTGATATTTTAGATTTTTCACTCCATACTGAGACTGAAAACTACCTGCTGCGACTGCCTACTGCCCACTGAGACTGCCTACTGTTTCAAGCACTCGTCAAAATACCCAGAATTCGCCATGGACTGTTGACTGTTGTCGGTCGACTTTCCGCATTTCCAACTGATTACTTCCTTCTCTACACTACAAACCTATTACTTACCTTGAATCCGCCGTCGACTATGGACTGTGGTCCGTTGACTAAGCACTGCCCACTGCTTACTGAGACTAAACACTACCCCCTGCGACTGCCCACTGTCACTGCCTACTGCTTAAGCCTAATTCAATACCTATATAGTTGCCGCTGTGGACTATCGACTGTGGTCTGTGGACTAGGCACTGCCTACTGCGACTGCTTACTGCTAAAGACTAATCCAATACCTACACGGATACCGCTATGGACTATTTGATACAAAAACCGCAGAATCCGCAGAATCAGTACTTTTCCGCAGAATCCGCAGAAACGGTACTTTTCCGCAAAATCCGCAAAATCCGCAGGATCCGCAGATTGTTTTTTATTCCTTCACTGGCCTTCCCAAATTTGACCATGTTTCACATAAACCACATCAAAAATGGCAAAGCAAACAAGTATCATCACACTCAACGGTAACGTAGGCGGATTGTCTTTCTACAAAACCAAGGACGGCCACATGGCCAGGGAAAAAGGAGGCGTCTCCAAAGACAGGATCATGAACGATCCCAAGTATGCAAGGACCAGGGAAAACCTGAAGGAATTCACCGAGAATATCAGGACTGTCAAATTGGTCCAGGATACCATCCGACCAGCCATCATCAGAATAGCTGATCCCAAGCTTTACCAAAGAATGGTAAGGCAGATGATGAAAGTTCTCAGAACAGATCCTGTTAACGGTCGGGGTCAGAGGGTTGTCGCAGAAGGTGATTGGAACCTGCTCCAAGGTTTTGAACTGAATGCCAATGCAATTTTGTCTGGCACGATCAGGACGGAAATTACGGTGACCAATACACCTACGGACTGGACCTGCGCCCTTCCTGCTTTCTTACCGGCTGACTACCTTGTCATCCCACAGGGAGCAACACATTTCAGGTTAATGGCAGCCGGTGCATCATTTGACCTGACCACAGGGACGAAAAACTTTCTCTTGGAAACCGGTTCGGAAAATCCGATTGAGCAGCTGACTGCCCCCATTACCCTGAATATCCCTAAAGCAGGCCTGCCCGAGCCAAACAAGCTGTTCATCTTTGGGATTGAGTTCCTGCAGATAGTTAACGGGCAGCAATATGTAATGAACAACGGGGCGCACAATGCCGCTGCTTTCATCACAGTTGAAAAAGCCTAAGGCCATGAAGCTGCTCTTGAAAAGGGAGTATAAAAAGCACTTAACCTTGGGATCTATTTCCCTCACTAATAAGCTGCTTTGTAAAACCCTTGAACCTTCGATTCATTCAGAAAGCATCCCCTGTCCGGAAGGAATTTACAGATTGGATTGCGACTACGACGAAGACAGCGGTTGGTACCTCTACTTTGAAGTCGATTGCAGGCGTATCGAAATCAGGGCTACTTCGGCAACAGACGCCAATGACTGCATTGTCCCGGTCACCTGTTTCAAAGAAAGCATACCAAAATTCAGGAAGCTTGCATGCATGAGGCTGACAGATCGCCTGTCACAATGTATGGGTGTAGGGGAGGAGGTATGGCTGGAGATTTACAGTGATGTTAAACCTTCAAAACAGAACCTATGGAAATTGAATCGGCAGAATACCTTGCTGGGGCAGGAGGCGTAATTTCATTGATGCTATCCGTTATTGCCTATCTGCTGAAGTTCCTCCTGCAGGACTTCAGGGCACTGCAACAAAACCTCCATGAGGTGCAGACAAGGTACCAATTGATGGAAGCCGCCATGCAGACTATGTCCAAGGACCTGAATGCACTCAGGCTTCATTTGCAAAAGAAGGCTCCTGTTTAGGAGGTAAACTTTTGCTGATAATTTTACCAATCATCCCTGTCTGCTTCAGATAGGGATGATTTTATGATTAAGGCACATTCCAAAAAATTATAATCAAAATCTGAAGGAAGTTTAAATTTATTAATTCATTAAAGCACTTTTTCGGGTTGTTGAATTTTCAACGTTGTAAATACTTTATGAAATAGAAATTATAAAACATCAAGATATTTCTTTCAAGGATCTAAAAATTTCAAAAAAATCTGTCTTCATAGTCATACCCATTGAGACAAAAATTTCATTTTGCTAAAGGGAAATATTGAATCTTTAGCAAAAGAAAAAATCTGTCATTTTGAAACAATGGAATTAATACAAATAAATTTTTATTTAAAAACTAATACTCCCTTTGAAACCTTGGTATTCCCAATGCTTCTAGAATTTATTCTAGCCATTGGTAGATTCAAAATGGAGAAAAACATGACAGCAGGAATCAAATTTCTAGACCATCCGAGCAGGAAATGAGCTGAAAAATAAAAGAGCAAGAAAAAGAATTGAAATTTATCTTCTCGGGTTAATTTTTTTCTCCAAATGGAAAGAAAGGCTAAGCTGACCATAAGGATATATAGCGTCAATCCTAAAAATCCGCTTGCATGTACATAATGAGCAAACTCGGTATGCAATACACGTTCCCCAAATATTCCTTTCCCATAATTTCCCCCACTCTCGAAAGGACCATATCCAAACCAAGGGCTATATTCATAGTAGACAAAAAGATCTTTATAAATTAATCCATATTCAAGGTATCTAGCTTCTCCTTCGAGATCCCTATCTTCCAAATTTCGTTCTTTAGCCCTTTTAGTGATTTCATCCACAAAACCGGTATTCAAAACAACAACAGTGCCAACAACAGAAATAATAAAACCATACAAAATAAACTCTTTCAATTGTTTGAAATTCAACAATTCAAACATTAAAAATAAAGTGGCAACGACGGACATAACCATAATTGTCCTTCTCAAAGTAAGAAAAACTAAAAAAATACTGACCAGATAAAGAGCTAAATACCAAATATTCTTGTCTCTGAATCCTTTTCGAAGGATAATATAAATTGCCAAAGGCAATACATTATAAATATTTAAGGCAAGATTTCCAAATGAAATTCCTGAAGTAAAACCATAGCCCCTACCCTCAGGATAATAACCTAAAGCTGTTGATATCAAAGCATTAAAAACATACAAAGCCATAATCAAAAATGCAGATTGGCTGAGTTCTTCAAAAAGTTCTTCCCTTGAATAGTTTTTTAAAACCTCAGGAATCAAAGGGATACAAAGGAATATCCAGGCAGTATTGATTATATCATTTTTAATCTCTTTAAAATCAGGAGTATCCGCCAATAGAACAAAATAGTAAAAAAACAGAATAATTGAAAAAATATTTCTTTTTACAAATGGCAAATTGAAAATTACATAGTAAAATAAAAGGCCAACAAACAAAACATTATATAAGGCTACAAAATTACTTTTTTCCATGGAAACCATGGCAAAATATAAAAAAGGCACATAAACTATGGACAAGCTACCCTTCCTAAATACCAAATAAATGGCAAATAAAGGGATAAGGAAGTCAATTAATTGAAAATAAAGTTTCATTCAATTTACTTATTTTGGTTTTATAAAATACCCAAAATCGACTTTTAATTAAAGATTTTTATAACTTTAAGATAAAAACTTTCTAACTGACATCAATTCTAAATAAAATCTGACATTCCAAATTTTATATGCAAGAATGAATATCAAATTCAGAAAATAAGGTTTTATGGGTAATAAAATTTAATTTAGTCAATAGCCACCTTTAAGATTCACTCAACTACACATGTAACATTTTAATTTCTTAAATTCTATTTTATATTGCAGCATTCTTCTTAGAAAATAATTTTTTTCCTAATGATTTTTTTGGCTTACTTTCTTCATAATACCCATAATTATACCCTTTATAAGTCAATTCCTTGGAAGGGACATCATTTAATATGGCATAAATATGGTGTATCCCTTTTTTTATCTTAATATCATTGACTTCATCAATAAAGGATTTTTCGCTGAAATTATAACGCATCACATAAGTTATAAGGTCAACATACTTGATGATTTCAAAGGACTGACTGATCAAACCCACAGGAGGAGTATCCAACACAATCACATCATATACTTTCTTGAGCTCCTTAACTAAATTACCAAACCTTTCAGAGGCCAAAAGATCTGATGGATTTGGTGGAATAGCACCTGCAGTTATGATATCAAAAAGAGGATACTTAGTATTTTGAATGATTTCAAAAACAGAGTTTACTTGCTGACTCAGATAATTCGATAATCCTATTTTACTGGTCAAACCAAATTCCTTAAATGAACTTGGTTTAAACATGTCACAACTGATTAGAATCGTTTTCTTGTTATTCATTGAATAAATTGAAGCTAAATTGATAGCAGTAAAGGTTTTTCCTTCTCCTGACAAGGTAGAGGAAACTGCTATCGTCAATTGTTTATCCAAAGGAACAACAAAACTGATATTGGTTTTCAACGCCCTGAATGATTCCGCAATGGCTGACCTGGGTTCTTCCACAACCGACAGCACGGACTGAAGCTTATTTTGCGGAATTTTCCCAAGTAATGGCATCATCAATTTACTCTCTAACTCTTTTGAGTCCTTTATCCTATTATCCAAAATCACTACCAATCCGATTATAACCACCGGAATAATAAAACCCAATCCAAAAAATACAATATATATGAATTTTTCACGGACCTTAATAGGCGTATAACTTGCTTGGGCATATTCCACAATTTTATTGCTTGTAGAATTGGATGCCATCGAAATGGCAGCTTCTGCCCTCCTTTGTTGTAGAAAAGTGAAAATGGTTTCATTTAATTCCCTGCCTCTTTCCAGCTTAATCAAATTCTGTTCAGTAGAAGGCAACCTTCTAAATTGATTTTCCATCTTACCCATCCTAGATTCCAGATCATTTATCTTGAATTGGGTATTGTTCGATAAACTCCTCAAGACCTCTGACAATGAACTGCTTGTATCTTGAATTTTCCTGTTCAGTTCCCTCACTCTTGGAGAGGCCTCGGTTTGGGTAAAAAGCAAAGTAGCACGCTCTTGTTGCAAAGCAATCAAACTGTTGATCAAGGAATTCAAATTAGAATCTCCTATACCAAGTGCGGATGGAGCAATTATCTGTTCATAACTTTCTCTTGCCAAATAATTCTTCAAATTCTCAAAATACTCTTTATTGAATTTTTCTTGGGAAAGCTCACCTTCAAGCCTAGTTAGCTCTTGATAAACCGTATTGCTTTCCATATCAATATTATATGTCTTATTTCCACTTCTGAAGGATTGTAAGTTGGTTTCGAAAAAGCTCAAAGAATCAGATACCCCTGAAATTTGGCTGTCAATAAATTCAACTGTATTCCTAGCCATCCTATTTTTCTCCTCCAATTCCATCTCCAAATATACCTCCATCAAAGCATCCAAATAATCTGCCCCTTTTTGGGGATGATAGCTACTAATTGAAAGACCCAATACGGATGCCACATTGTCAAAAGGAAATACTTGAAGATCCTCACCGGTGTATTTTGAAATCAAAGATCCTTTAGTATTTAAACCGATCAAAATCTCACCTTCCATTATGTTTTGGACCAATGAGACTTTCAATTTCAAATAAGGTAATTCAAGATTTTCCCCAAATTTAAATGTACCCACAGACCCTTCTTCTAACAATAACTCCTCACTTGCTGATCCGGGAATGAATTTATTATAAAGTCCATCAGGGAAGCTAACAGAAAAATTCTTTGTATCAGTCCATGAAATTTTGATTTTACCGCCTGTCACTTGGGAATGACTCCAATCAACCTGTACATATATCGGAGAACTTTTATACAACTCAGTATCAGTAAAAATACCTGGTTCAAAATAATCCACATTAAAATCGAGTCTTTCCAAGGTTTTTTCTGCCACAGATCGGGATTTAAGAAACACGGATTGGTTTGCCATTTCCTGTTCAATTCCCCCTGATACAACTACCTTTGAAAGACCAGTAAGGTTTAGTACTCCATTGTTCCCTACTTCTTGATTAATATAAAACTTACTACTAGCAACATAAATTGGCGGAGTAGATTTATTAATAAAAAAAGCGATAACCAAAGCAATAATGATGGAAAGTATAATATATGGAGTAAACTTTACGTATTTCAGTAAAAACTTAATGGGATCAAATACCTCTGATTGTTCTTCAGTCTTAAAACTGTTTTCCATGTTAATATGATTGATTTTTATGACTAATTTAATTTTGGTTGGTAGTAGTGTATACCAATAAGGCCAGTGTGGCTAAGCTTGCAAGGACCTGAATGGTCTGTAAAAGTGTGGTACCAGTACCCAACTCCCGAACTTTCATGGGTTCTGCATAGATCATGTCATTGGGTCTGACAAAATAAAATTCGGAATTCATGATTTCTTTGTTGTTCAAATTTAGCCTGTGCGCCTTAGAACCCTCAGGGTATTGCCGGATAAGCATGATATTATCTCTTTTGGCTACTACAGTTAAGTCACCGGCGGTTGCAATCGCTTCAAAAATGGTGACCCTATTTTGTAAAACTGTATATTTACCGGGGCGGGAAAATTCTCCCAATGCGCTGAATCTGATTCCGCCTAATCTCACCCTTACGAAGTAATCGTCATCCCGCACATATTTTTTGAGTTCATTCTCTACAGCAATTTTCGCTGTTTCCAAATTCATGCCAACTAATTTCAGCTTGCCCAATACCGGCATGTCGACAAATCCATTGTCATCCAAGGTATAACCACTCAAATAGAAAATATCTCCTCCTGACATAATACCTCCGCCCATCATCATCCTGTTGCTATTGGCAGCAAGCACATTGATGTCTAACATAGAATTAAGAAGGGGGTCTGATGTTTTGATATTGACTTCGATCACATCATTGTATTGTAAGAGGTATTCTTCAAACTTGGCAGGAACCATCTCGCCCAATTTAACCAAAGATTCACCTTTGGGTAAATTCTGCATGTACACCACCCTCTTATTTGAGATACAACTTACAGATAAGACTAAAAATAAAAGAATTACTGAATGGCTGATTTTAAGCTTCATAATGATTTGAAAATTGATTGCGAATAGATATAAACTTAGAGCGATTTATCGGAAGCAAAAGTAAATATTTTTTGAAATATAAAAAATGTATTTCAAATAAAATATTATGTATTTCATAATTTAACCTTCTTACTATTCAAATTTAAATGAATTTGATGAAAAATATCAAAGAACCAAAGTCAATTTTACCTTTTCTAAACATTAAACATATTCATTTCCTTAGATTACAGTATTTTAGAAAGCCCTGAAAGTATGGTTTCTCGGAGTTTTCATTTTGCAAATCAAATCAACATGTATCCTAATCTTTTCCCAAATTCCTTTTCATTCCAATCCATTACCTGAACCCTACCAATTTGGAAAGGATCATTTTCAGGTTCTACTCTTCTTCTAACCGTATTAAAAGCCATTTCAAAACCTAATCCTTTTAATGCCTTAACGGTATCTTCATTACTTTTTCCTGAGGGATAAGCAAAGGTATTGATGTTGTAATTGATATATTTTTGAAGATAAGATTTGTTCAAACGAATTTCATTTTCCTGATATGCTAAAGAATGTGCAGGTAATAGCGGGTGGCTGTTTGTATGTCCACCAATTGTAAAAAGGCTATTTTCGGCTAAAGACGCAAGTTGACTTTCAGACATGCAATAATTGGTCATTTTTTTATGTGCCAATACACCAATACAATTTCGGAATTTTTCCAGTACAGTCTGTTGATCCTCGTAGGTCATTGGACTCATCATTTTCCAAAGTTGCAAGTACAATTCAGCCCTTAAAGTCGGTGCCTTGTTTAATCCATCCCAACCTTTATTGAGTTGTAATAAATCCTTATGAAGAATTGCCTCATCCTTTAACTCAAATTGAAAAAATTTATCCATGCATTGAAATTCTATTCTTTCGGGTAAAATAAGTTCTTCTAATGTCAGATGTGCCAATTCATCCCACCAAAATTCTTTTTGTTCCCCTATGTGCTTATTGGTTATAAAAAATGTGGCGGGTAAACCATATTTTTCCAATAGTGGTTTGGCATTTAGATAATTATCCTCATAACCATCGTCAAAGGTGATAACGATTGCAGGCTTTAATTCTTTTTTTGAATAAAATTGGCTAACCAATTCCTTCATGGGTTTAACCAACCCTGTACTTTTCATATACTTAAGTTGGCCCTCAAAATTTTCGGGAGTCACAGACAATTTCCAAGGGTCGATACTTGTCTCTTCCACCCTATGATACATCAAAACGAGCGTCCTTTTCCAAACCTTGAAAAATACTTTGGCCTCTTTTTGTAACCTATTTAATTTGCGTTTTATCATAAGTTATTTTTTTGCTTTAGCTGAAACAATTACCTGCACATGAGGATCATTGTAATCCAACATGTCTTTTTTCACCTCAGGAAGGCCCACTCCAAACAAAAAAGAAGCTGCTGAAAAAACGTTCCCATATGAAGAAACTTCTATTTTATTTTTATCAAATATTTCACTCAATATTTTTTCAATTACCCTCTTGGTAAATGACCAATGCCAATAATGCTCCCAATCATCGTAATCAATAGGTGAAATCCCGGGAACAGTCAACAATAATATTCCACCGGGCTTTAAAATCCTGTAACAGGTATTGATTACATCCTGGTATTCATACACAAAATGAAGCATTTGTGTGAGGATGATACAATCATAGGTATCGTTTGGAATATGTGGTGCATTTCTTAAATCCGCAACCAATGTAGCTTTTGGGTTATTAGATTCGATGTCCAATATTTCACTGAAAGTTACCTTTTCTCTTCCAAAACCTAACGTATAGGCATTGTCCGCAACCTCAAGGACTTTCCCATATATACTTTGGGAATTTTTAGCCAAAAACTTTTCTACATAATACCGGTCTATCGCCCCTCCCCTATCATCCCCGAATTCTTTACTAAAAGGCTTTACGCGATAAAGGTCACCAAAATCCACCTTGGTTACAGGAGGAAAATAATTTTTATAAAAGCCTAATCTAAAAAACCTTTTTTTAAGCGAATCCGGAACATTATCTTCCACCCAAGGGATTGTGATGATTCTGTTTATTATTTTCCTTATAAAAATTTTTACAGAAAACTTTTTGTTGTATTTCCATAACATACGAAGAGATGGTTTATCAACAGAATTACCCGAAGTTTTAACTTTCTTTATCAGTTTGTTGACATAATATTTTTCAAAAAATTCAATCCCTCTTTTTAAGGATTCAGCTTCTTCCTTGGATTTTAAAACTTTTTTCTGTCTCCTCAAAACTTCCAATACAGAATCCAACATCAGTTTTGGATTACCGGACATGTTGTTGCCATGCATCCTGTAAACAGTCAAAATTTTAGAATGATGCGCAACTGGATGGTTCCTAGCAATCTTGAGATAAAGATCATAATCTTCACAAGCTTTTAGACTGGTGTCAAATAAAAATTCTTCAAAAACCCACCTCCTGTACATGACTGTGCCATGCATTTCAATGTAGTTCCTTTCTAATAATAGGAGATAGGCATTATTTGTATCAATGATCCTTTGTTTTGGAATGATTTCATAATCAGCTGTTTCCAAATTATAGCCACCTGATACAAAAGCCAAGCTAATGTCATCAAGCAATAAACGTTGGTTGAAATCAATGGCATCTTTCAACAAAAGGTCATCCGCGTCCAAAAAAACCAAAAATTCCCCCTCACTATTTTTTATTCCGGCATTTCTTGCGGCTGATAATCCCTGATTTTCTTGATAGACATATTTAACCATTGGGAATGCACCTGCAACTTCCTTGGTATTGTCTGTAGACCCATCGTTGACCACAATGATTTCGATAGGACTATATGTTTGATCCAAAACACTATTGATGGACTCCGCAAGGAATTTTCCATGATTAAAACATGGAATGACCACAGAAACTAAAAGTGAATCAGGGGAAGATATCATATTTTGAGGATCCTCTTAATTTTTAAAAATTAATCAAGTGATTTATTAACCATCAATAAAACAACGTAAATCAATTTATCATCTGAAAAGCTTTTTCAATTTTCTTTGGACTTTTCCGGGAAAAACTTCTTTTAAATAATAAACCTTGGGGTATCGAAATGGAAAAAGTGCATGGTTTAACATCTTTTTGAGTTTCTTATCTGTATTCTTGATGCTTTGTACATATTCCTCAAACCAGTCCAAGAAGAATTTTCTATCCTTAAGGTAGGTACCTCGGGACCTTGCTGTATACACCAACGAATCATGTCTTTGCCTATAGATGTTGTTACAAACAGTAGATATGTAAATGTTTTCATTTAAATACAACTTGGTCAAAAGAACCTGATCTTCATACATGCCTTTAAAGGCAGCATTGAATCCTCCATGTTTTTCCAAAGTATATTTATCTACCAAAATCGAACAAATTGCAGGGGAAGAACCTGTTGCTAAAGGATAAAGACGATAAATCAATTCGGGCGGGCTGTAAGTTCTATTTCCTTCTGTTCCAACCTGACTGACAGCATCTTCCCTATCAGGGAATTTCCAACTAAACCAATATTTTGTAGCTTCACAATAAACAGGCACGCTATTTTCCTGCTTTTCCTTCACTGCTTCCAACAAAAAATCCGGAGTCCAAATGTCATCTCCGTCAAGAAAAGAAATGATTTCTCCTTTTGCATGTTCCAAAGCTAGTATTCTGCTTTCACTTAGACCGTGATTGAGATGCCCTTTATGCTCATGATATAATATGTTGGGATACTGAGAAGAAAATGACTTTGCTATTTCAGTGCTTTTGTCAGTGGAACCATCATCTACCAATAGCAACTCCCAATTCTTGTATTTTTGCGCTATAACACTTTTTATAGACTCCTCCAAAAATTCCTCCACATTCAAAAAACAAGTAACCACAGATATCAATGGCCGATCTGAGTAGGGCTCAGATTCAATTTTTGATAATTTTTGACTCGTTTCCATTATGCTCAATATTTTTTCATTTCTGGAAGTGAATTTTCCACTTGAACAGTTTCCCATTCAAATTTGGGTCTTACGACCCCGCCTACAAAATCTGTGTATTCTTTACGCATATCTCCTGAATCAAAGATCGTAAATGTCACCGCTTCCTCCACATATACAATGGGGGTCATGGCTTCCCTGTTGATGATGGCATTGATATAATATCCACCTTCATTGAAAAAATAGGAAGGAAACTTCACCGTTGAACGGTAAATCCCTTTTTGAAAAGTTTGATTGGAATAAGGATCTACATTCAAAGTGGTAGAAGACCAATTTCCCGCTGAAAGGACAAAAACACCTCCTTCAGTAAACAATTGGAGGTTACTTGTCAATGAATTCCCCCCATTATTGACCATAAATTCCATTTCAATATAGAACTCTTCATTGTCAGAGAGGATGTTTCGGATATTGTCCATATTATCCAAAACCTTCACTGACAACAATTTGACTCCAAAGTTACCTGGTGCCTGAGCAGGATCTGACCAACTTTTTATTGCCTTAGTCCCATCAAAAGCCATATGGCTATACTTTGAAATGGTATCTCTTGTAGTTCCCTCATAAAATAATTTGCCTGATTGGAGCATGATTGCCCGGGTACACAGCGCCTGAACAGCCCCCATATTGTGGCTTACAAAAAGAATGGTCCGGCCTTCTTTTGCTACCTGCCCCATTTTTCCGATGCATTTCTTTTGAAAATCCGCATCTCCAACTGCAAGTACCTCGTCCACAATCAAAATTTCCGGCTCCAAATGCGCTGCCACTGCGAATGCCAATCTCACATACATACCGCTGCTGTATCGCTTTACCGGGGTATCAATATGTACTTCCACACCTGAGAAGGTAATGATCTCATCCAATTTGCTTCGGATTTCGGCTTTGGTCATTCCCAAAATTGCCCCATTCAAAAAAATATTTTCACGTCCAGTCAATTCAGGGTGAAAACCAGTCCCAACTTCCAAGAGACTCGCTATTCTACCTTTTAATTTTATTTCCCCTGTGGTGGGGGTAGTGACTCTTGACAACAGTTTCAATAAAGTGGATTTTCCTGCACCGTTTTTCCCGATGATTCCCAAAACCTCTCCCTCTTTCACTTCAAAAGATAAATCTTTCAAAGCCCAAAATTCTGTTTGATCAAATGATCCTGAATTTCCTGAATCAACAATGGAATAAGGGTTTTCTTTGCCTCTTATTTTTGCCCACCACAAATTCAGGTCATCCTTCAATCTACCGGTACCGATTACTCCTAATCTGTACTTTTTACTTAATTTTTCAACACTGATAACCACTTTAGACATCTTTCTTTCAATTAGACTACATCCATAAAACTTTTTTCTATTTTATTGAAAATCAAAATACCTAAAAATAGAGAAACCATGGTAAAAAATACACTGTAAAGAATTGAGCTGATTTGGAATTCACCAACTCCCAAAATGGAATAGCGAAACATTTCAATAATTGGCGTCAGCGGATTTATCATAATTAAGCTTTTATATTTTCCCTCAAAAAAAGAAAGAGGATAAATAACAGGGGTTGCATACATCAAAAGTTGGGTACCAAAACCTATCAAATTGGCTAAGTCTCTGTACTTAGTAGTCAAAGAAGAAATCAGGATCCCAAATCCCAATCCCAAAGATGCGACTAACAATAAAAGGAATGGGAGAAACAAAATATAAATATTTAGGGAAATTTGAACCCCAACAAAAAAATAAAAATAAATCAACAGCACAAAAAGAAGCAACAACTGGATGCCAAAACCAATAAGGGCTGAAATGATATTGGAAATCGGCATGATCAATCGCGGGAAATAAACTTTTCCAAAAATCCCTGAGTTTGCAGAGAATGTGACAGAGGTCTTAGTAAGGCAAGTTGAAAAATAATTCCAAATGACCAATCCCGATAAATAAAATAATGCCGGGGGTGCTCCATCCGTTGGGATTTCAGCAACCCTGTCAAAAACAACAATAAACATGATCGTGGTCAACATGGGTTGGATTACATACCAAAGAGGTCCAAGAATGGTCTGCTTGTAAGCAGATACAAAATCCCTCCTGACAAAAAGCATCAATAAGTCCCTGTACCTCCAAATATCAGAAAATTGTATATCAAACCAAGAAGTTTTGGGCTTGATGATTAATGTCCAATCTTTTGATTCTTTTTTTGGGAATATGTTATCCATTTTGATAATCTCTTTTTCAGGTGGTTATGAAAGTAAAATCTTGTTTTAATTTATTCTTGAAATATTATTCTCGGACCCAAGATTTACATGAATTTGAGGTGCCTTTTTTTGCAGGGAATCCGAATTAGAATTAAAAAATGAATCCTTCAATATTCTCCATTTTAATTTAATGATTTTTCCATAAACATCCGATGAAGTTGGAGTTAATTTTAAAGCTACAATTACTAATTCATAAACAATTTTTAGGTTTCTAGAATCTTTCCAGATAAAACTTGCTATGTTAACACATGAAATTGCTCTTTTCTTTTTGGTTTTCTTCATTACCCACTTTAAATCATCCTGAAGTTGACTCTCAATCAATAGTGCCGTTTTAGCCAAACTTTTTGCATAAGTGCCTTTCTCAATAAAAGGCCAGGAAATAGTACCCAAAAACCTTCTATACTCCCCAAGAAATTCTGGAATATATCCAATTGGATATTTTTCAGCAATCCTAGTCCACATTTCCCAGTCTTCTCCGGCAATCACACCATAAAATCCTCCAAGTCTTTCATATACAACTCGTTTAACCACCATAGTTGCATATTGGACAGGTAATCCTGAGGCCATTTTAGGATAAACATCAGTAATTAATCCTTTGTTAGATTGGATCAAATTATAATCTTTAATTTTACTTCCTTGTTCATCGATTGTTGAATATCCACAAAAAGCTGCCCCTGCATCAGGATAATCTTCAAAAAGTGAGGTGAATTTCTTATAAAAGCCATCCTTCACCCTGTCATCTCCGTGTAATAAATGTACCAAATGTCCGTTTGCCCTGTTGATACAGGTCTCAAAATTTCTTAAACTTCCCACATTTTGAGGCTGTCTATAATATTTGACCCTGCCCTTACCCAAACTCATCACCAAAGCTTCCACATCTCCATCTGTACTCCCATCGTCAACAACCTCAATCTGCATCTGGTCCTCACCCGGGTCTTGATTTAAAACACTCAATACCGCATCAGGGATAAACCTTGAACAGTTGTAGACGGGTATCATGACAGACCATAATGGCCTAGTTGTTTCCTCAGGGAGAGGGGCTATTTGGGGTGGGGAACTTGGTATACGCTCCATAAAGAAAAGATTAGTAATAAACTAAGTTGATTGACTATGCCAAGTTTAAAATTCCATCCAAATTTAAATGTCGGGGCAAAGACAACATTCAAAAAGGGGGTGAATCTTTGGATATTGAAAAGTTGTGGCTTGAATCGAGAATCAGCAATATTAAGACAAAGGTAAGAACAACTATTTAACTACAAAATAGTTTGAAAAAATTTTTGTTATTTTTTTTTGTTATTTAAATACAAAATAAAGCATTACATAATTTATATGAACATAAAACAATTATTCCATGATAAAATACGTTAATCAGCATTGTAAATAGTCAAATCTTATTCCCCTAGCACAACTTATAGGATTTTATCAAAAAAAAAGTGTTTTTTTCACTCTACCTATACCTCCATATCGTCCACAATATCTTATACCCTGCTCCGATTACGCCTTTGATGGTTCCGCTTACTTTGGAAACTCCGATTCTTTTTCGGTAATCTACAGGAACTTCAGTCGTTTTCATTCCAGCTTTGGCAGCTTTGATCTGCATCTCGATGGTCCAACCGTAGTTTTGATCCACCATACCTATGGATTTCAACTTTTCCCATTTGATGGCCCTGAATGGACCCAAATCGGAATATTCTGTTTTGTAAATGACTCTCATCAAACTAGTGGCCAACCAATTACCGAATACCTGCGGCAAAGTCATCGAGCCACTTTCTCTATTTCCCCTAGCCCTTGAACCTATCACCATATCATAATCTTGCTTTAATATAGGATCAATGACAGCCAGCAGCTGTTCGGGATAATCACTGTAATCGCCATCCAAAAAAACCAGGATATCAGGCTCAACATCCAAATTCGCCAAATAGGACATTCCTGTTAAACATGCTTTACCATAACCCATTACCCGTTCATCCAAAACAATCGCCCCTGCTTTCTCGGCCACTTGGCGGGTATTGTCCTTGGAGTTATTGTTGACGACTATGACATGCCTCACTGACTTGGGAATATCCCGGATGACTTTTCCGATCGAACCTTCTTCATTATAGGCCGGAATCAACACGTCAATAATCGGGAATGGTTTATGTTGCGCTTTTAGGGTTGAATTTAAAGACATTGATTTTTGGGTGAAATTGGAAGGGAAATTCTGACCGGCATTTTGAAATTCGGGATTATTTTAGCCTATAACTTTTCAGTGACTCAATGAAAACCACAGAATAGCCAAAAGTCAGCATTAGGTGAAAAACCAACATCTCGTAGGTTTGGAAGCGAATCGATAATATTACCATTATCAAGAAAATTACAGCTAAAATCCCTTCGATGTAGGTTGTGAAAGGAATTTTGATCTGATTGTAAATATTCTTTGTCCAAGATTTTTGACTTTTCTCCAGATTGTATTTTGGAGTGCGGATGAAAGGTGACCGTTTTCCTGTCAATCCTTCCCAAACTGCCTGTGCATTGTGCAAAGCAAGTCCCATCGATACAGCCAGAAACAGGGGCAACTCCCAAAGAAATCTCCCGATTCCTTTCCATGAATAATCCACCAAACTCAAATTGGCAAAGAAATAAACCAAGGCTATGATCACAAATCCTACAAAAAACACCGCCGCTCCCTGAAAATAATTTTCAGGAATAAGTCCTTGATTAAAAGCCCACCAAATTGGAATGCTGCTAAGGCTTACCAATAATACTGCGATGAAAATCACCGCATTGAGCAAATGGGCGGTGGCATGCAGTTTGGT
This sequence comes from Aquiflexum gelatinilyticum, assembly GCF_024813435.1. NCBI lineage: Bacteria > Pseudomonadati > Bacteroidota > Cytophagia > Cytophagales > Cyclobacteriaceae > Aquiflexum > Aquiflexum gelatinilyticum. Next base: position 127,944 of record NZ_JANAEZ010000011.1, on the reverse strand, counting down.
TTTGAACGGAAGCTTTTTAGAAAGCACATTCCCAAGATGCTTCACGGCGCATTCGGCCCCGCCTTTGGTCCATCTGAATTGCTGTGATTTGATCGCCGACATCACGGGAGGAAGTTCTGCAGGGGAATTGATATCGGGTCGATAGATAAACTTCCATCCTTTTTGCTGAGCCCGGTAACTCAAGTCAAGGTCTTCTGTCAGTGTATCATCGTGCCAATTGCCGGCATCGAGGATACAGCTTTTCCTCCAGATCCCTCCTGTTCCATTGAAATTGATAAAAGCATGCTGCCCGTTTCTCCCCATCTGTTCCACCATAAAGTGTGCATCCAAGGCAAATGCCTGCAAGCGCGTCAATACAGAATATTCTTCATTCAGGTGGGTCCATCTCGTCTGTACCATGCCTACTTTGTCGTCCTGAAAATGCCCGATGGTCTTCATCATAAAATCTGGATCCGGAACAAAATCGGCATCAAAAATCGCTATAAATTCACCCTCAGCCACTTCCATTCCCTCTCTCAAAGCACCTGCTTTGAATCCTTTTCGGTCTATCCGATGGAAATATTTGAAATTTACATTAGGAAATTCTTTCAACTTGCGCCTGATGATCTGGGAAGTTTCGTCGGTACTGTCGTCCAATATCTGGATCTCTATTTTGTCGGAAGGATAACGAAATTTGGAAACTGCATCGATCAACCTTTCTACTACATACATTTCATTATAGATAGGAAGCTGTACGGTCACTTTAGGTAAATCTTTGGCTGCGGGTTCCAATGATATATTGGGATTCTTTTTAAATTGAAAAAAATGATATAGCAAATGTGCCTGAGCAAAACTGTAAAAAAGGATGAACAGCATTGCCAGAATGTATATTCCCAAAAAGAAATAAATGAAGATCATTAAGCTTTTACAGTGATGGAATTGTTTCCGATGATGATGGGCATTTCGTTGATTCTGCCCTCCTCATCGCCATTTTCAAGTTTTAACACTCCCCTTGGACAAACTGCGGAACATACACCACAGCCGACGCAGGAAGAACGGACAATGTTTTGGCCCCTTTGTGCATACCATCTGACGTCAATGCCCATTTCGCAATAAGTGGAGCAATTGCCGCAGGAGATACACTGACCGCCATTGGTAGTGATGCGAAACCTTGATTTGAAGCGCTGCACCAATCCAAGGTATGCTGCCAATGGGCACCCAAATCTACACCAAACCCTGTTACCCATCAAGGGATAAAAACCCGTTCCTATGACTCCTGCAAAAGCAGAACCAATTGCGAAGCCATAAATACTGTGCAGCTGATCTGTTGCCTGTCCCAAAAGGGCAAATCCGGTAAAATAATTAATGATTGTCAGTGCCGTCGAAATCACTGCAAAACCCAAAACGCCGTGAATGAGATAGCGCTCAATTTTCCATGCTTTGACAGTTTTGTCGGATAGCTGACGGTAAGGGTCACCCAAAGTCTCAGCCAATCCCCCACAGCCACAAACCCAAGAACAATACCACCTTTTGCCATAAAAATAAGTAAATAATGGAACCCCAACCACAATCAGAATAATCCCCCAAATCAACATGAACATTCCCAAAGCGCCGGAACTGATCATTCCATCTATTCTGTATTCGTAGAAAAAGGAATAATCCAAAGGCCAAATATTTTTAAAGTCATGCCAAGGCATGTTCATCAACACCAAAATTTCTGGCAGTAAAAAAGCAAATGCCAATTGAAAAAACATGACTGATGTTGTTCTTATAGTCTGATAGGCATTGCCCCGGTATTTTCTAAACATCCTGATGCCCATCACGATGATGGCCAAAGTATAGATGAAGCCATATAAAAACCACTGACTTGCCGGATTACCGGAAAGCGCCATGCTGATCGGATCGACCATCAGGACAAGGTTGGTGATGTATTCCGGAAACCAATAAAGCACGATATAAAAAAGGATCAGCCAGGCGCCGGTTATCATTCCCAAAAGTCCCTTTGATTTCATCGAGGAAAAGAAAATCCCATCATTTTTGATCCCTTCCGTTTGGCCACGATAGAGTGGTAGAATGTAAAGCAAGGCCCCAAATAGACCAATCAAAACGGTGATCCCCAAAAACAAAAATGGATTCTCTGAAACAGGTCCTGTAGACGAAGCCTTGGTCAATGGAAAAGCATAATTGTCCCAAATCACTTTATCCCATTCCTGATTTGCTTTTAAACCGTCATTGTATGTATTGAAATAACTTTTGAAATCACTGATAAAAGCAAAATTTGAAGAATAGGTTTTTCCAAACATAGGTGAAAGCACTTCCACCATCTTTTCAGTATGGATTTCTTTGACGTTGACCTCAACAGTTTCCTTTTCCAACTGATAAGAACCGGAAAAAGGGAGGAGAGTGAACAAAAGCAGTCCAAAGACAAAAATTACAAGTCCAATTTTTTGAATGGTTTTCATGCTCTTGACCCGATTAATTTTTGAATAAAAGACATTTTGTGGACCTTCAGGGATTTCCCTTTTTGATTGTTGTAATGATCCAAGACGGCCTTGTGATGAGATTTGAAAAACTCCGGATTGAAGCTTGCTTTGTTCAGGTGGGTTAAAACCTTTTCAAACATCCAACCTTCTGAGATGGCTTTGTCAAAATAATCATGCCGTAATCTCCAGCCAAAAGCATTCACTCCTTTGATTTTCATATCCGATTTTCCATACAAAAACCGGATTGCAATTTTTCCTCCCTCATCCTCCCAATACAGACTTTCATATTCCTCAGGCCAAACAGGAGGTACAAAACCATAGGTTTGGTATTCAATGTCAAAGAATTTGGCAGAATTGAACCAAACACCCGGTTGGTAGGGAACAGGCTTGTCTGAAGTCAGGTTGAATGCAAGTGTTTCTCCGTGCATCCTTCCTGTGTACCAAACCTGTTCGATATTTTTCCTGTCTGTAGCGGGTGCTTCCTGGAATTCAGCACAGTCACCAATGGCATAGACGTCGGGTATATTGGTTTTGAAAAACATGTCCACGATGATGCCTCTGTTGGTTTGTATTGTTTTATTATTTTCAGAACTCTCCAATGGTTTGGTTCGAAGGAATTCAATATTGGGACTGACTCCAACAGTCAATCCTACAAACTGACAATCAATTTTTTCTCCTGTTTTGGTTTTGATTGCCTTCACTTTCCCGGATTCATCTCCAATAATTTCCCCCAATTCCGTTTCCAGTCGCAGGTCAATATGGTGCTCCAAAATATGGCGGTTGATCATTTTGGATTCTTCCAAGGGGAGGATATTGTCCCAAAAGTTCTTTTCCCTTACTAAGAATGTGACTGGAATCTTTCTGCTATTCAGCATTTCGGCCATCTCAATCCCGATCAATCCTCCGCCCACAATGACCGCCCTGCTGATATCTTTGGTATTGGATTCCATAAGTTCCAAGTCCTGATAAGAATACATTCCCTGTGCGCCTTTCAGGTCTTGGCCCGGCCAACCAAATTTATTTGGCTTTGAGCCAGTAGCCAAAACCAACACATCGTAAGTCATGGATTCTTTATTTGAAAAAATCAGCGCCTTCTCCTCAAAATCGATTTTTTCTACCCAAGCTCTTTTCAGGTTGATCCTGTTTTTTTCCCAAAACCAATCTTCGTAAGGTTTTGTATGCTCATATTTCATGTGGCCCATGTAGATATACATGAGCGCGGTTCGGGAAAAAAAATGATCCGTTTCCCCTGAAATGATAGTGATTTGGGCGGATTCATCTTTTTTTCGGATATGCCGGGCACAGGTCACTCCGGAGATTCCGTTTCCGATGATGACAATATTTCTGTTTGCTTTACTCATTGAGGGACCAATCGTAGTCAAGGTATGAGACCTTGGCGTTTGGTTTGATTTTGATGGTGGAATATTGGTTAAGGTAATCAATTAAGCTTCCATTTTTTGTAAAGTCGCCTTTGAACCAAGAAAAAATTGATGAAATCTCAACCTTATCGGCTGTAATTTTATTCCTTTTGGTATCATTGACAAATGTTCTTGCCACCTTATCTAGCTGTTGGTCAATTTTCTCAGGAAAAAAAGCTTCATTCAACAAAGGTGGACAAGAGAAAGATGCACAGTTGATTGCAAAATGGATCCTAGGCTCTTCGAATTCCTTCCTCAGGATTTTGTGCTCTATCTCATCAAGAGAAGCTTCCTTCCCTCCTATTTTGAAAAATTTGATGTGCCAAACGGTATTGACCAAAGGGATTTTTACAGTGGGGTGTAAGTCCTGGATGCTTTTCACAGGATAATTATCGACGATGAGCTTTAATGTAAAGGCATTGTAAGCATTGATCCAATAGGCCAATTGTTCTTCCTTTGACCATTTCCCCCTGTCCGGGGCATTGTTGCTAAGGAGATCGAGGTATTTGTCAAGCTTGGCTTTGTCTTGGATAAACCCCTTGTAATTGACAATCCCATCTTTGCTAACATGCTTTTTGAGCAACTCATCGAATGCCTGATGGGAAGGTGCTTTGGAATTGGCTTGACCTAGTTCTGAAGAACCACAGGAAAGACTGAAGAGAAAAAGACCGATTATAAAGAGAATTTTCATTTTATCTGAATCAGGTTACAAATTATCCAATCTTGGAGATATACGGAACAGAAATCATTTTAGCTTTCCCATTTCTCATTTAAAGAAAGTTAAATGGGAGCAAGCAAATATATACTTGACCCCCAATCACATTTGTCAGGAGTAAGACAACAGAAAAAATATCTTGAGAAAAGTTTTTGTTTTTTACCTTTTGGGTGCAAGATTTGGATAATCGGTAATGATCCCATCCACTCCCATTTCCAATAACCGCTCCATCTGTTCGGTTGTATTGACGGTCCAAGGAATGATTTTCATTCCTTTTTGATGGAGTTGGTCTACCGTCTCTTTGGTCAAAGCAATAAAATAAGGAGAATAAATCTGAGGCTGAAATCCCAACTCAGCAAGCTGTTCGGTAGCTTTGGCTGCAGTTTCGACCAACATGGCCAAAGTCACCTTGGGATAAGCCTGATGCATGTATTGCAAAACCCGAAAATCAAAAGATTGGATATTGACTCTGTTCCAATCAAGTTTTTCGTCAATAACTTTATACACCATATCAGAGAATTCTTTTGGTATAGGATGGTAAGTTCCATCACCCTCAGGACTGCTTTTGATCTCGATATTATAATTTGGCTTGGGTAATCCCATATCTGCCACATATTTTTCGACAACATCAATCAGATCCGAGAGTTTGGGTTTGCTGACATGAAACTTAACCTGCTTTGGGAATCCCGAATGGAATTTGCTACCACAGTCGTATTTCACTACCTCAGAAAAGTCCATCTGATAGATATTGTGAGACTTATCTCCTGCAGCAATTTCATTTCCCTCGGGCGTCAGGCAAATCACAGGGTTCATATAAGGTTCGTGGGAGACAATGACAATCCCGTCTTTGGTTACTGCCAAGTCCAATTCCAAAGTGGTTGCACCCAGATCCAAAGCTTTGATCATGGCCGGAATGGTATTTTCAGGCATTAATCCCCGAGAGCCTCGATGACCCTGAAGGTCATATGTAAGTTGGGCAGAAGCTGACATAATGGTGCAAGTAAAAAAGAGTGTGGCTAAAAAGGTTTTCATTGGATTTAATTTTCAACCAATTTACTACGGATTTTAAATTTGATTCGAATTTTGGGATTAATGTTTCATTAATAAACGGATTGAAATGAATCCAAATAACCACAAAAGGCACAAAAGATTGATTTCTTCTGTGCCTTTTGTGGTAAAAACAGTTTACTCAAAACTTTAGATCACATCCCCATACAAATCAAATTCAGTGGCGTCGCTGACACGGACATTGACAAAATCCCCTACCCTGCAATAATGCTTGGAGGCATCGATCAGGACTTCATTATCCACCTCGATGGAGTCAAATTCTGTCCTACCGACGAAATATCCGTTTTCTTTTTTGTCCACCAACACTTTATATTCTTTGTCTATTTTGGCCTGATTGAGGTCAAAAGAAATCTGCTCCTGTATCTCCATCAGTTGGTTTGCCCTTGACTGCTTCACTTCATGTGGAATGATATCCTCCATCGTGTGGGCGTGGGTATTTTCTTCATGGGAATAGGTAAATACGCCCAAACGCTCAAATTTCATCCTTTCGACAAAATCCACCATCTCCTGAAACTCGGCTTCGCCTTCTCCCGGATGACCGGCAATCAGGGTTGTCCTGATCGCTATTTCAGGGATGATGTCGCGGATAGAATGGATCAATTCCTCTTGCTTTTCACGTGTCGTCCCTCTTCTCATGGTTTTCAACACCGACGTTGAACCGTGTTGAAGCGGGATATCGAGGTAATTACAGATATTGGATCGATCTTTCATCACTTCGATCACATCCATCGGAAAACCGGTAGGATAGGCATAATGCAACCTGATCCATTCGATTCCTTCCACATCAGAAAGGTTTCTGAGCAGGTCTGCAAGGTTTCTCTTTTTATATAAATCCAAACCGTAATAGGTCGAATCCTGTGCAATCAGCAAAAGCTCTTTGGTTCCGTTAGCAGCTTTGTGTTGGGCTTCTTTCACCAATTCCTCGATAGGTCTTGAAATATGTCCTCCACGCATCAGCGGAATGGCACAAAATGAACAAGGCCTGTCGCAGCCTTCAGAGATTTTCATGTAAGCATAATGGGCATTGTGGGTCAGCAACCTCTCCCCCACAAGTTCATGTTTGTAATCGGCTTTGAATTTTTTGAGCAAAGCAGGAAGATCTCTCGTCCCAAAATAGGCATCCACCTGCGGGATTTCCTTTTCGAGGTCGTCTTTGTACCGCTGAGAGAGGCAACCGGTTACATATACTTTGTCTACCAATCCTCTTTCTTTAGCATCCACATATTGTAGAATCGTATCAATAGATTCCTGTTTGGCATTGTCAATAAAGCCACAGGTATTGATGATGACGATGTTGTTGTCCTGATTTTCGGATTCATGGAATGCATTGATTCCGTTTCCTTTCAATTGTGTCAAAAGCACCTCGGAATCAACAAGATTCTTGGAGCATCCCATGGTGATGATGTTGACTTTGTCTTTTTTTAATGTTCTCGCTTTCACGCTTTTCCTTCTTTGGGCACAAAGGTAGGGGAAATTGAAAAATTTCAAGGTTTTAAAGCTAGAAGGTTTCAATGTTAGGATACAGATTGGAAAATTGGAAGGTTGAAAAATTAAAAGGTTGGAAGGTTTTAAAGTTAAAAGGTTAGAAGGTTTTAAGGTTGCAAGGTTGGGGCGAAGGATTGGAAAATTTGAAAATTGGAAGATTTAAAAATTAGAGGAGCGATAGGTATAAAATTATTGTCAGAATATTTGGTGATTTATTGAATTTCAGATTACTTTGTATTTCAAAGTACTTTTAATCCAATGAATTTCACTTATAACTCAAGCACCCATGAAAAACACCAGATTAACATTGATCCTATCATCGATTATCTTCCTATTACTCATCCCCTTGGTCGCCATGCAATTTACCGATGAGGTAGATTGGGACTTTTTTGATTTCACCATTATGGGGATTTTACTTCTCATCACAGGATTGTCTATCGAATTTGTCTTGAGAAGGTTCAGACGGATTCAAGAAAGAATACTCATCAGCGGTGCAATACTGTTCATCTTCTTCCTAGTTTGGGCTGAACTTGCCGTTGGTATTTTCGGATCTCCTTGGGCAGGTTCCTGATCAAAAAGTCCATTAGAAGGTTATGAAATTATTAAGTTTCAAAGGTAAAATACGATTTAAATTAAAGTATCCTTAACGACTGATTTCCTTTTGGGGAAAGGTTTATTTCTACTTTTGAAGTCGTACAGCAAACGAAAATTTTTTCATTAACCTTGCATTACTTTTAGGCGTCGATGTGAATCGACGCCTTTGCTGTTTTTAGGGGGATTTCAAAATTTCAAAATTGGAAGATTGAAAAATGAAGGGTTTAAAGGTTACAAAGTTTTAAGGTTACAAAGTTGATTCCAGTTGCGTTTTAGAAGAATTCTCAAAATCGAATTCACTCTAACATTATTTCTTTTAGCACTTTTCAATTCCAATGTCTTGGATCTTATGTCTTGTGTCTTAAATCTCCATTTTCCTCAATTTCCTATACTCACTCGGCGTCATGCCAGTGATTTTTTTGAATTGGGAAGAAAGGTGCTGCACGGAACTGTAATCCAGTTTGTATGCCATTTCACTAAGGGTCAATTCCTCATAAAAAAGCCACTCCTTTACTTTTTCGATTTTGAGGCTGATAAAATATTTTTCAATCGTAATTCCTTCCATGCTGCTAAAAAGGTGACTCAGCATGCTGTAATCTTCCGGGATATGGGAATTGATATAGGTTGAAATATTCAAGCCTGAGGGAATTTCCTCCTTTTGAAACAATAGGGTAAACAGATTTTTGATCTTTTCGATGCGCTGCACATCTCTGTCTTTCAAGATTTCAAAGCCGAGTTTTTCAATTTCGGTTTCAAAGATCCCGTAGGCAACTTCATCCATTTGGGTATTTAACCTCACTTTCCCAAGTTCTACCCTTTCAAACCTAATTTTTTGTTGGTTCAGGACATTTTCAACAGCCATGATACAGCGTGGACAAACCATATTTTTGATCAGGATATCTACCATAAATATTTCCTCCTTTGCTTATTGAATGAAAGATTTGGATTTAAGTAAACATAACCCAATTTGGTACAAGATAAGTTCTGTCCAAACCTTGGGGAGAAAGCTAAATTCAACTAATTTGGCATCAAAATATAAACCCTATGCCCAATCCAAGCACCGAAGCGCAAGCCATGATTTTTGATAGAAAAGAGTATTCTGACAAAACTTTATTGGATCTATATGAATCTCTGTTGATGCCGAGAAGGATTGAAGAAAAAATGCTCATCCTCCTCCGTCAGGGAAAAATCTCCAAATGGTTTAGCGGTTGGGGACAAGAAGCCATCTCCATCGGCGCAGTCAATGCCCTTCAGGAAGATGAATACATCCTTCCGATGCACCGAAATCTTGGGATCTTTACCGGTAGAAATCTTCCTTTGGAAAAACTTTTTGCACAGTTTCAGGGTAAAAAATCGGGCTATACCAAAGGCCGAGACCGTTCCTTTCACTTTGGTACCAACGAACACCATATCGTCGGGATGATTTCCCACCTCGGGCCACAGATGGCCATTGCTGACGGGATTGGTTTGGCACATAAACTTTCAAAAGAAAACAAGGTCAGCTTGGTTTTTACCGGTGATGGCGCAAGTTCAGAAGGGGATTTTCACGAAGGGCTCAATGTTGCCGCAGTATGGAAACTCCCGGTAATCTTTGTCGTCGAGCACAACGGGTACGGACTTTCCACCCCAAGTGAAGAGCAGTTTGCTTTCAAATATTTTACCGAAAAAGGCCCCGGGTACGGTATGGAGGCTGTTCGGGTGGATGGAAACAATGTTTTGGCAGTCTATGATACTGTCAAAAAACTAGCGGAAGATATCAGGCAAAACCCAAGACCGGTCCTATTGGAAGCAATTACCTTCCGGATGCGTGGACATGAGGAAGCCTCTGGTACCAAATACGTTCCCAAAGAACTCATGGAAACATGGGCGCTTAAAGACCCGGTGGACAATTACGAGAGGCATTTGGAAGAATCAGGAATATTGACTCCGGAAGCCAAAGATAAAATCAACAAAAAAATCAAGGCTGCGATCAATAAAGGATTGGATATTGCCTTTGCCGAAGAAGCAGTTAGCGCAGATACTACAGAGGAAATGGCGGATATCTACGCCCCATTTCAGCAAGAAGTAATCACTCCAAAATCAGATCAGAAAACAGAAAAGCGCTTCTTGGATGCCATCGCCGACGGCCTCCGCCAATCCATGGAAAAGTATCCAAACCTCATCCTCATGGGTCAGGACATCGGAACTTATGGTGGGGCATTTAAGATTACGGATGGTTTCAAAGACAGATTCGGCGCCGACCGTGTACGCAATACCCCGCTCTGCGAAAGTGCCATCATCGGTGCTGCTTTGGGTTTATCCATCAAAGGTTATAAGTCAATGGTAGAAATGCAGTTTGCGGATTTTGTGTCCGTGGGATTCAATCAAATCGTCAACAACTTGGCTAAAATCCATTACCGATGGGGACAAAATGCCGATGTCGTCGTCCGCATGCCGACAGGGGCCGGAGTCGCAGCAGGGCCTTTCCATTCCCAATCCAACGAAGCTTGGTTTTTCCACACTCCTGGACTGAAGATCGTCTATCCCTCCAATCCATACGATGCCAAGGGATTGCTGAATGCGGCTTTTGAAGACCCTAATCCTTATATGTATTTTGAGCATAAGGCACTTTACCGCTCCATTTCGGAACCCATTCCTGATGACTATTATACCGTCCAAATTGGTAAAGCCAACCTGGTAGAGGAAGGAGAAACACTCAGTATCATCACCTACGGCATGGGCGTTCATTGGGCAAAAACAGCGGTGAAAGAATTGGGTGTTTCGGCAGACATTTTGGATTTGCGGACTTTACTCCCTTGGGACAAAGAGGCGGTGGAAAAAACGGTCAAGAAAACCGGAAAAGTAATTTTCCTTCAGGAAGATTGCCTCACAGGGGGAATCGGTTCGGAGATAGTCGCATGGATTTCAGAAAACTGTTTTGAGATGCTCGATGCCCCTGTCATGCGGGAAGGAAGCTTGGATACCCCTGTACCTTTTGCGCCAAGTCTGGAAAAGAATTTTCTACCGGTCGGGAGGTTTAAAGAAAAATTGAAGAATTTGGTGGAGTATTGAGGGGATTGGAAAATTTCAAAATTGGAAGATTGGAAAATTTAAAGGTTATAAGGTTAAAGGGTTATAAAGTTTAAAGGTGTGCTGTCGTGATGTCATCCTTTTTCTTTAATATTTTTCCAATGTTCGGATAAGGGAATTACGATTGGCGTTGCGTCATTCTTGTAGTTGTTAAGGAATTCTTCAAAATCAATTTCAGCGATTTATTTATTAAATTAGAATTATGAAAACCGAAGAAACCGAAAACAAAGTCAGCGAACCCTCTACAGAATATGGCAAATATTCCTATGCGGATTACCTGACTTGGCAAATGGATGAAATGGTGGAAATCATCAAAGGAAAAGTTTTTAAACCTGCCGCAGCAGCTGCTCCTAGAAGAATTCACCAAAAAGTCTCTCTTAAGATTTCAAGTGCTCTCTATCAATTCCTTCAAGGCAAACCCTGTGAAGTATATACTGCTCCCTTTGATGTAAGGCTTCCTGTCAAGTCCAAAAGAAACGAAGATATCTTTACCGTCGTGCAGCCCGATATCTGCGTGGTCTGCGACCGCAGCAAATTGGATGATGCAGGCTGTATCGGTGCGCCTGACTTGATTATCGAGATCCTTTCCCCCGGTTCCAACCGAAAAGAACTCAAGTACAAATATGAAGTCTATGAAGAAAGCGGAGTGAAGGAATATTGGGTGATCCAACCCACCGAACAGACGCTGTTGATTTATACGCTGACTACAGGAAAATACGTCCCCTCCAGACTTTTTTCACCCGGAGATATTGTAAGTTCAGCTTGTATTGAAGGATTTAGTTTGGATTTGGAAGAGGTTTTCCAAGACTTGGATTGAAACAAAATTCTAAAACTGCATTAGGTTCTTTCCGTATTAATTCCAAAAACACTCGTATGACTCGGATAATCTTTCTTGCTATCTTCCTTTTTTCTGCATCTGTTTCCCATGCCCAATATTTCTCAACAGGTTTTCAGGCCAATCTTGGTTTACCTGTGGGTGATTTGAGGGAAATAATGGATGGATCTGTTTTTCCTGAATATACCCTGTCTTTTTATTACCGGTTTCCCATGAAGCCCATTGAGGTGGGATTTGGACTTGGATACGGAAAACATGGCACAGAACTCGAAAAAAGAACCGACCTCTATCCGGGATTTACCGATGAACTGAGACTGAGACGAAACAATAACCTGATGACTTTTATGGGGATCTTCAGGTATAATTTTGAAAGTGAAAAGCGGATCATCCCATTTTTGGAAGCGCAGGTCGGCGCGAATTATTTCTATACACGTTACAAAATCAGGGAATCGCAGTTTGAAGAACCGATTGAAGAAGGGATGGATTTCAGTGATTGGGTGTTGGGTTACCGCTTTGGAGGTGGATTCAAAGTCCCTTTCAAAAACAGGGAAATGGGGCATTTTGAGTTCAAAGTCCTGTACCACGACAGTGGGCCGGTGGATTTTCTCCGAAAACAGGATACTGAATACCTTCCCGACCAGGGCGAGGGGGAGTTTGTCTATACGCCGCAGCGGTCAGCCATTACCATGATCCAACCGGGAATTGGATTTATTTTTACGATTGGCAATTGAAAATGCAATGGCACAGGATTTGTTTCGTTATCATTGAATCTAAACCAACTGTATATATATCCTAAAAAACCGACGGGAAACTGCCGGTTTTTTTTATTCCCTGATTTTCACTTTGTAGAAAATATTGTAATCCCGTTCTTCCTCCGGATTGGCATTGTCATTGACATAAAGGATTCCTTTTCCATCCAAAAATTCCAATCCCCCATGAACAGGTAACTCATCAATGATCCCGATCTGCTTTCCGTCTTTGACTACAATATGGTAGTATTTCATATACTTTTTCATCGCTTCTTTGAACTCCGGCAATTGGTAATATTCTTCCGACTTGGCACGGAGTTCGGTCATCACTGAAACAGGAACTTTGGTACTGAAGGAAGCAATAAGGTAATCGCCAGCAAATAGGACATTGGTAAATTTGGGATATTCAGAGTCGGGATTTTCTGCCTCTAAATCAAAGAGAGGAGCTGATTCAGGTCTGAGAGGGTGGGAAAGTTTGATATCCTGAGTCATTACTGGTTTGCCTTCCTGAAATTCATAAATGAACGCCTGATTGCCTACTAAAGGCAGCAAGGCATATTTCTTTTTGGAATCATGAAGTGCGACAAAAGGCAGATCAGGTCCTACAAAACGTTTGTTCAGTCTTGGTTCCCAGGACTCAGGGAAAGATTCCAGGATTTCATTTTCTTCAGTTCCAAGGTTATAGCGATAGATGTTGCTGATTTTAGCATAATAATCCGTACCCAAAGTCTTAAAATCAGAATCTTCATTGGAGAAAAAATTCTGTTCCTCCCCAATCATCATGTCCTGACCGTTTTCGACATAAGGATGGAAAGTCGTCCGGTTGGAATAGATGCTGATACGCCAAAGTTCAGTCGCATTGTTAGCGACTTTTTGGATCTGATTCCCTTGTAGGTCATAGATAAAATAACCCGTAAATGCCCCTTGCGCCACAAACCTGTCTTTGTCAAGGAATTTATAGCCAAAAGCACCGTTACCACCGGTACCGTTTGGGCCTTTTCCTTTCAGGTCAAACTTATTCAGAATTTCACCCTTTTCATTTACCAAAAACGGGTTTTGGGACTTGGAATCAAACAGGATATACATCCCCGCCTCCGGTGAATAATCCTGCAAACGCAAAGGAACCAATTCACCCACCGTCAGAGAGTCCACCAATTCCAATTCCAGCTGCTCGAGAGGATTATCTGCCACAGTTTCATCCTTTGAGGAGCAATAAGAAAAGACGAGAAGTGAAAAAATGAATAAAATAGAATTGGGTTTGAGATTCATAAAAAGGAAGGGATTATGGATTTGTACAAAATGAGTATCAATATTTCTTAGTGCCGGAAGGGTACATTTATATGACAGAACCTATTCAAAGTTTACAAAAAACTCTTTGCGACTCTGCGTCTTTGCGAGAAATGTTAACCTTTCTTCCTCCACAAAAACACCGGCAAAGCCACAAATACCCCTATTATACTGAACACCAATCCTCCGATGGTACCGATGGCGAGGGAGAACCAGAATACCTCATTTTGACCTTCCATGATAAATGGAATCAAGCCAAAGCAGGTGGAAAGAATGGTCAGCATGATGGGAACTGCTTTACCGGCAACAGCCTTAAGCACATTCCGGTTGTAAAGCCCTGTATTCCGGTTATTGAGGTCATTGACAATAAATATTGCCGCATTGACTGCCAAGCCACCGAGCATGACAAAAGCCGCATACCCACCCTGATCGAAGTAAAAATCAAAGAGCGAGAATATCAGAAAGAGTCCTATAAACGAAAATGGGATGATGACAATGATGTAAAAGGGTTGTCTGAGGTTCTCAAAAAGCACCGAACAGATAAAGAAAATTCCCACCACCAACACCAAAATCAGGCTATACTGCCGCTTTGCTTTGTTCCAATCCCAACTCCAGGTTTCTTTTTCTGCGGTATAGCCGATGGGCATATTGGCTTTCATTTCTGTCAATACTTCATCGAGATATTCATTCCCAAACTTGTGAGAACCCATGTATTCAAAAGCCAACAAACGGATATATTGCCGGTCTTCTTTGTGCAGGGCATTGGTAGTGGTTTCTTTTGTCAAGGTTCCGAAGTTGCTGACTTTGAAAACCTGATCTTCCCCACCGATCAGGCTATTTTCTTCCAAGTCAAACTTGGAATAATTCGAGGATTCCTTTTCTCTGACCACAACACCATAGTTTTTGTCTTCCAAAGCGAGGTAGGCAGAAGGGCCGGATGGACGGGAGACGTTATTGAGCGCATTGATAACCTGGTATTGGTTTGCATTGCCAAGGACCATTTTGCTTTGGTCGAGTCGAAGCACATATTCTTCTGTTTTCTGTTCATCCCAACCCAAGCGTTCGTTGGTATTCACAGTTTGAATCCTTTTGTGTCGGAGGAGTTTTTCTGCTAACAACTCCGATTGCCTTTCAAGTTCGTCGTAGTTATAGCCTTTCAAAGTCACCCTGAAAGAAGGAATTCCATCTCCACTCGAGCCTGTATAAAACCCCTGCCCTACCCCTGAAATTAACCAACTCGCCCCTGACCAATCGGTGGACTTGACCGACAGCCGGCCTTTGAGTTGGTATGGTAAAGCCGATTTCTCATAAGCTTCTTTGAAAGTGATGGTAATTTGGGCGTATTGGCCGGATTGAACCCAGGTTACAAACTGATCTATGCCCTCCACACCTTGGAGAAATTTCTCAAATTCCCGCATGATAAAATCCATTTGCTCCAAGGTATTGCCAAAGGGCAGCCGGGCCGTAATGTTTAGCCGTGTCTTTTCCGCTTCTCGGTAGGATGATTTTTCAAAAACCCCACGGACAAACATTCGCAGCGAACCCCCAAGCGCCTTATCCACATAAGGCCGGATTTCCTCTTGATACAATGTCGAGCCTACGGTTTTGTTATACCATTCCTGACCCTCCCATTTGGCAGGAAGGAAAAAAACCGGTAAACCAAAAAGCAGCAGAAGTAAGAAAATAAAAGTCTTTCTGTAATGGGCTATAAATGCGATACTCCTGTTGAAAACACCGAAAGCCTTAACTCTTTTTCGAAGTTGGGCGACAGTGAGTACCCTTCCTTTTTGTGCCTGATGGCCAAATAAAAGGTCATACATCGCAGGGGTGAAAAGCAACGCAACCAAAAGGGAAACTGCTAGCATCACAGTAACTACCACGGAGAATTCGGTCAGGTTTTTCCTGTCGTCTTCCGGGAGGAAAAACACAATCAACAAAGCCACAATCGTCGTCAGCGAAGCTGCTAGCAGGGCAACAAACACTTTTCTGTTTTTATGTTTGTGCAAGTGGTCGATCATGATGATCGCATTGTCCACTATCAACCCAAAAGAAATCGTCAGCCCTGCCAAGGAATACAAATGGATATCCACTTTCAGGAGGTACAGGATAATACCGGTAATACTCAGGTTGACGATGATGCCCAAAAATAAAATGCTGAGGTACCTTAAATTCCTGTTGATCAGGAAAATAAACACAATCAAAATCAAAATCGATAGTCCTGAGCGCTTGTAGATCTTGTTCAGTTCCTTCTCAAGGAATTCCGTGTCGTCATTTTCAAGCCTTACTTCAAATCCTGCCGGAAGCAAAGGTTTGGTACTTTCAATGGCGGCTTTGATATTTTTGGCCAAAAGGACCTTGTTGACCCCGTCGCGGTTGATGATGGAAAGCGTGACCGAATTGTTTCCGTTGATGCGGTAAAAGGAATTGGGTTCGGCTTCCTCCAAAGTCAAACTCGCTACGTCTTTCAGGTAAATCTCTTTGCCTTCTCTCGTGGTGACAAGAAGGTTTTCAAGTTGGCTGATGTCCTGCAAGGAGCGGTCCACCTGAATAAAAAGCGTCTCTCCCCTGTTATTGACGAGTGAACCCGGGAAGGACCTACCAAAAGAGCCTGCAATGACAGACTCAATATCTGATTTGGAAAGTTTGAAAGCCTGCAACTTTTTGATGTCATAAGTAACAAAAAGCTGCAGGTCGTTTGCTCCACGGACGGTAATTTCCTCAATCTCGGCAAATCGGTTGAGGGAGGTTTTGATGACATCTTCAGCGATTTTTTTGATCTCAAAAGAAGCAAAAGGACCGTTGACAGAATAGGTCAAAATCGGGGTTTTGAGGTCCGACATCCGCTCTGCCGTTTGGGTGACTAAGGGATAAGAAACCTTCTGATCCAATCCCGGATAAACCTGCCGAATGATGGAGGAGACTTCAAATTTTTTGAATTCCATATCCGTCTGCTTGTCAAAGCGCAGGGTGATCGATCCCCTGTCGTAATTGGAAACAGAATTGATCTTTTTGAGATCTGCCAATTGGGAAAGCGCTCCTTCCAAAGGCGACGTCGCTAGCTTTTCGACCAGATCCGGAGAGGACCTCGGCACCCCAAAACTCACCGTCAGTACCGGTTCACGCTCCCGTGGATTCAAATCCACAGAAAGCCTCGGCACCAGGGCAAAACCGATGATGGCGAGAACGATGAACGATATGATGATGCGAAAGGGAGTCAATTTTTAGATTTTAGATGTGAGATTTGAGACAATAGAAGCGAGAAGCAAGAGCCGAGAAGCGAGACTTTCGGGGTTTTTAACCTTTCCAAGAAAGGTTTTTTTTCTTTGTTTGTTAGAGGATTAGAAAATCTCATGAATTTTGTTTCAATAGTTTTCATTGATTCAAGCTTTTTAAATTCTAAGTTTCCTATTGTAATTCTTCATTCATAATTTTCAATTCACCAAGTCTCACATCTCAAATCTCATGTCTTATGTCTCACGTCTACTTATAAACCAATAAGCCAAAGGCACGAAATACAGCGCCGTAAACGTCCCGATGGTCAGACCGCCGATGACGGAATACACCAAAGGCCGCTGCAGGTCCGCACCCAAACCTGAAGAGAAAACCACCGGCAACAAAGCCAAGATGGTCGTGATCGAAGTCATCAGGATAGGTTTTAACCTGATCTGCCCAGCTTCATATAAAGCCTTATCCAAAGCTTCCCTCACGGGGAGATTGCTGGACTGTTCTTTCAATCTATTGATGGTGTCGATTTTCAGGATGGCATCATTGACCATAATTCCCAGCATGACCACCAAGCCTATCGCTGACATGACATTAAGGGAAGTTCCGGTAAGAAAGAGGATTATAAACGCCCCCCCGATCCCTAAAGGCAAAGTGGCAATGATGATCAATGGTTGAATAAAACTTTCAAATTGGGCAGCAAGAATGAAGTAAAGGAGCAAAACAGAGATCAAAAGGATACTAACCAATTCTTTGATCCGCTGCTGATCTTTGAAGTACTGCCCAAAAAACGACACGCCAAGATTCTTATCGGCCGCCCAATTGATAATCTCGGCATTGTAGGAGGTAGGGTTTTTTGAATCCAAAATCACCGATTGGAACAGACCACCCTTGTCCGCAGTGACAAATTTGTAATGGTTTTCATAATCAAAACTGATGAAATTGCTCAGTGCGTATTCGTTTCCGTCTTTTCCCTGAAGGAAATTATTGTTGAGAATCTGCTCAAAATTAGTTTTGTCTGCCTTGAGTTTGATCGGCGTGATCTCCCCAAACCGCTTGATGTCGGTAATCGGATACACGCCAAACAACTGCTTCACCTGCTCTTGCAAGTCGCGGGGACTGATGCCATAGAGCGCGAGTTTACCACCATCCAACCTGAAAATCACCGAGGCTTCCTTTTGTAACCCGGGTCCTCGGCTGAATCCCTTCACCGGAAATGCCGACAGCCATTCGTCCATTTTGCCTTCCTCGATCGGCTTTTTGGTCGCCAGGTCTTTCCACCTTACTTCATAAAAGGGAATGTTGGAAGCAAACAACTGATCGAAAGCATTGGGAGCATCCAAAACTGAGATTTGGGCATTTGGATAATTGCCTAAAATCAATTCCTCTAATCTTTGCATCTGAGCAGATTTGGAATCCTGTGATTCAAAAAGGAAATAGAGGTTGGCTTCCTGCAGGGAACTTTCCCCATCAAAAAGCAAAAACTGCCTTACCCCAAGGTCTGTCTCCGACTTCAGGTATGCGCCTTTCATGGACTCCAAGATAGACAATACCCGGTCTTTATTTTGCTCCACCCCGATCGGCTCGTTCCAGTCGATCTCCACCACCGCATCAAATTTCTCTATCGGCGGCAGGCCCTCGACCTGGAGCAGGTAACCCAAAGCCAAACCTGCAGGTATCAGCAAAATGAAGATTCCAAAACTGAGTTTTTTATAACTGAAAACCTTTTTGAACAGGCTTTTATAGCCTTTCAAAATTATCTTAAAAAACCTGCTATCATCTCCTTTTTCTTCCAGCAAGGCCTTTTTTCTATAGAAAAAATGATACAGCATCGGAAGGAAAATAAACGCTACCAATAGGGAAACCCCCAAAATCGCAGCCACTGAAACGGCCTGATCAAAAAACAGAGCGCCTGATATCCCACTCAAAAACACCAAAGGAATAAATACCGCCAAGGTTGTCAGCACCGAACTGACCAAAGCCGACATGACTTCATTGACTCCCTGTACACAGGCTTCAAATATCGGCAATCCCTCAAGCCGCTTTCGGGTGATATTGTCCAATACGATAATGGCATTGTCTATCAACATCCCCAAACCCAAGGCAAGACCTGACAGAGATATGACATTGATCGAAATCTCAAAAAAGTAAAAAACCAGAAAACTGATCAGCAAAGAAGTCGGCAAGGAAATCCCGATAATGATCGGCATGCGGTAATTGCCCATAAAGAGGAACAATACCCCAAAAGCAAACAAACCCCCAAATAGCAAGCTCGTCTGCAGGTTGCTGATGCCGGCATTAAGCAGGACAGATTGGTCTTGCGTCAGCTCAAAATCCACTTGGTTGTAATCTGCTTTGAACAACTCTATGGCTTCATAAACCTTGGGAAGGAGTTCGTTCATCTTGGCGGAAGCCTGCTTGTGCACGGTGATGACCAATCCTTCCTTTTCGCCAAAAAGGTGGTGTCCCAAAACCTCGTTCGTCTCGTATTGCACCGTGGCCACTCTTGCCAAATCTACGGTGATGCCCTTTTCGGAAGTGACGGGCAGCTTCATGATGTCTTCGGGTGAATCCACCCTAGTCGCCAACCGCAGGTAATACCTGAACTGACCATCCTCCACACTGATGCCGGGAAGTTCTTCATTGCCAAATTGGATGGCATTGATCACATTGTCTTCCGTCATGCCAAGGGCACGGAGGGCAGCTTTATCCGGCGTGACGGTGATGATGCGCTCCTTTTTGCCATTGATGTCGACAAGGGAAACACCTTCCAACTGTTCGATCCTCTTCTTCAGGACATTTTCGGTCAACTGACTGATTTCTGTAAAGTCAAATCCAGGTTTGGGAATGACCTGCACCCGGACGACAGGAATGTCGTTGGTATTGATCCGGATCACTTGGGGACGGGCAAGGTCCGAAGGGAGACTGTTGGTAAGCCGGTCGATCTTTTCATTGACATCAATATATGCCAGTTCCATCTTGGTACCATAGTCAAAAGTCAGTCGGATCGTGCCTGTTTCGCTTCCGGCTTTGCTTTCGACATCTTCCAGACCATTGAGTGTCATCAGGCCTTCCCGGATCGGGGAAAGCACATTCTGCTCTATGGCCTCAGGAGAAGCGTTGGGATAATTGACCTTGATGACAATCTGTGGGACATCGATCGGAGGCAAAAGTGAAATCGGAAGCGTCCTGAACGCGATGACCGAAAAGACCATCAGGGCCAAAAAAACCATCAACACAGCTATGGGTCTTGCCAATAAAAACCTTACCATAGCGATTAGTCTTTGAGGATTTGTACCGGTGCCTGATGTGCAAGCTGCAGGTTATTGGAAGTGATGACGGTCATGCCGGATTCAATGCCGCTGAGGATTTCGACTTCCTGACCGTTGTCCTTGCCGACTTCGACATAGTTCCATTTGGATTCTTCTTTCTCTATGGTGAAGACTACAGGCCTGCCGGAGCGGTAGACCAAAGCCTGCTTGGGTACGACGATGCTGTTGTTTTGTGGGGCGCGGATGATGGCCCGGGCGTTCATCCCGGGAAGCAATCCTTTGCCTCCGTTGATCAGGATATTGACTTGGACGAGTCCGTTTTCATCCACTTTGGGATTGATACTCCTGACCGAACCGCTGATTCCTTCACCGCCGCCGACAGGAAGGATTTCGGCTTTTTGGCCTAGGGAAATAAGGTTGATGTCGGATTCCAGGACTTTCACTTTGAGTTCGAGCGCAGCCGTATTGATGACTTCGAGCATTTCGTCGCCTGACTTGACGAGGCTTCCCCGCTTGGTCTTGAGGTCGGCTACCCTACCCGAAATCGGGGATTTGATCACCGTCTTGTCAAGGTCCATCTGTGCTTCCTTGACGGCGATTTCAGCCGAAAAAAGCCCGCTCTTGGCCTTAAGCTGCTCCTGCACCTGCGTGATTCTGTCAGTGTCACCGCTGTTCATGATGCTTTCGAAGCTCAGGATCTCGGACTTATAATTCACTTCAGCATTTTTAAGTTCTATTTTGGCTTTTTCAAGGTTCAGCAGGCTTTCAGTCTGATCGAGGCGGGTCAGGATTTTTCCTTTTTCGACAAAGTCACCTTCCTTCACGGTAAGTTCTATGAGGTATCCCGGCCGTTCGGCGATGATTTTGACTTGCTCTGCGGCTTCGATTTTGCCGGAGGCATTGATCAGGTAATCAAAAGTTCGCTTCTCAGCTTTGGCAATCCGGACGGGAGTAGCAGCCACTTCACCCCGGAAGGCTTCCAATGGCTGATCCTGACTTTCGGCTTTTTCTTCCTTGCAGGAAATGGAAACAAACAATAAAAAAACAAATAAAAACAGATGGACAAACCGCATATTTTTTGAGATTATTGAACAGGATTACAATAAACTAAGTTATTAAACAAAATCCAAAAGGGTGGATGTTAAAAAGTTTGAAAAAGTGAGTTCGAAATCAATTAGGAGTTATTCCAAAGGAAAATTAATCTTCTAAATTAACTTAGATAAATCAACAACCATTTTCGTTTGCTTATTGCTATATTCTATCAAAAATGGACCATTTGTTTTCATTATTCCCTTCAGCAATGAAACAATATCTTTATCATGAACTAAATAGGAATTGTTCATTTTATTATTTTTTTTGCCCTCATGAAGAAAAATAATTTTCCTAGAAGAAAAAACTGAAGGGAGATTTTTATTAAAATCAAATTGAGGGGAATCAGAAGCGACTACTATAATGACTTCGCCAGAACAATTACAGTTTCTTAGTTCAGTCTCTAAAAATAAATCCAACTCATTTGTGACTTTAGAAAATAGAAGGAGATTCGTCCAAAGAAATAATATCAGTAATTTTTCCATAGTTTAATTTGATTAGATAGGGTTCTTTATAGTTTTTTGTAATATTTGCTACCTCATGTATCACAGAATAATCATTCAAATAAATGAAATTATCGAAATTTTGGATGCTTTTTTGACCACTTTTATTGTCAGTAAAATATAGGATTAATACCTCACTTTTCTTGTCTATTGAATTAATCTGATCGTAACAAAATTTACATGATCTATCAGAAACCAGCACAACAAAATTAAAGTCTAGACATTCTTTGGGAAGCAATATTTGAATTGATGAAAATTCCAAATTTGATTTTCCACAACCCACAATTCCAAAACTTAAAAACACAATTACAAATAGCCTAATCGACAATAATTTCAAGAATTTCATACCCATCTGACTTATTAAAGTTTTTATTAATTAAAATTGATTTATTCTCTAAAAAAATTGGTCCATAGGGAGAAAAGTCATCTGCTAAAGGAATATAAAGTTGATTTGATTTCCCATCGGTATTATTAATTACTTGAAGAAAAGAATGATACAAATAGTTGTTTTCTTCAAAAATATTGGAAGGGATCTTATTTTTTTCAACTACCTCATTATAGAGTAAAGCGATTCGATTAGAATCAACTTTTATGTCAACAATTTGTGGCTTGGAATGCCTTAACAAAAATTCAATTTTTACACTTTCGTTTGGATCACTTCTCTCACCATTGTTCAGCCCAACAGAAAACGGCGTAAAAGACTGATTATAAAACTGAATTGGAATAATTTTCTCAAGGTTGAAGTTCAAATCATAAATAAAAATTTGATCAGAAAATTCATATACAACATAAACTTTATCATTGTAAACATCAAATTTTGGAATGGAACTTGACCAATATCTCTTATTGGTTTTTATGGATTTTTTTATTTCATCGTATTCATTTAACCTTAAATGAAAAGAATGCGACAAATAATTATCTGAGGAATCTAAAACCACTTTAAGGAAAACATAGCTCGAAGAGAAAAAATCTTTAGTGTTTTTCATGAAATCCATGCTTTCCGAAGTCATTAATAGAGTTTTTTTTGAATCATTTTTTAAAATTTTTGCCCTTGAAGCAATGGATGGCAAATAGAAGTTTTCATCTATATATTCGTTTAATTTTAATTTTTTAACAAATTGAAAATTTGAATCAAAAAAGGTAAGCATTGGAATATTACCTTGTTCTACAATAATTATATTATTGTCTAGATCCCAAAGTGGTTCTATAAAAGAACCTTGAAACCCTCCTTTAGAATCGGAAACCAGACTAATTAAGGCTAAATCTTCAAATCCAATATTACTGAAATGCAAATCAAGGTCAGGGTAATTAAAAAGCAATAGAGAATCACTCCTGAATTTCTCGATATTTGAAAATCTAAAATTAACTGAATCGGAATTCAGTTTAAGAGTATCAATAATTGAATAAGCCCCCAAATCAACGGTGATGTCTTTAATTTGAGGTATATTTTCCTGACTTTTTGTTTGGCAAGAATAGCCTATAGAGATGAGAAACAAACTAAGGAAATTAGAATAAATACGGTGTTGAATGATATCAATGCAATTTTTAACAATCATAAATATTTTTTGTGGGCTTTTGCTGTACCTAATTTAGCTTAAGAATTAAAAAAATAAAGTCTGCCCTAAATATAGGGCAGACTTTGATTAAAATTAGGTTTGTGGTTTCGGTCTTACCGGTTTAGTACAATTATCCGAAGGTCCGTCACAGACTGCAATACCTTGAACTGAACTTAAAGTAGCCCATTCCCAATCAGTATTTGCATTAACGTTTTTATTTGAACCTACCAATATTGGTAAGCTTAAAATAAACAGACTTAACAAAACTTTACTAGTCTTTCTCATAATCATTTCATATTAAATTAAAGCTTCCACACACAGATAGGCAGTGCGGTTCTCCTAAAAAAGTATGCTTTACCGGTAGATTTACTTTCTGTGAACTAAATTACCCCCCCCATCTGCATTTCCTAATTCTTCCAGAAAATTAGTCGACTAATTTAAAATTGAAACGGATAAGTTTTCAGATAGAAAATTTTATTATCACCAATAAGGGTGGATGTTAAAAAGTTTGAAAAAGTAAGTTCAAAATTGAATCCTAAAGGAAAAACCTTACTTAAACTCCCTTTACTCTAATTCCTTCAATTTCATTTTCAATATTACAGGAGAATCTGTGTCTCCTTTTTCTTTTTTGAGTTTTTGGATCTGAACCATGTGCTTCTTCAAAATCGGTTCCTCAGCAATTTCCAGCAATTGATACAGTGAAATGGAAAACAAAACTGAGTTGCCCTCCACAGCCATTGGGCCTGCCATCTTTTCCGAAAGACTATTTTCTTTAGTGATATAAGTTTGCTTGGTTGATTTGTCATATACCCCGGTTCTATAATCAACAACCTTTTCGGCTATAGCTCTTTTCTTTTTGTTCCATGTAAAAAAAAGATGGCTTTCCGATTCCTCAAAAAAGCGCGTTAGAAATGAAATTTGTCCGGAAGCCAAAGACTCGAAATACTTAATCACTTGATGTTTTTTATCTGTTGGCCACATTGGTTCATTACTTTCAAACTGGTATTTGGGAAAGGTTTCCGCTCCGTTTATTTCAAAAATCACCGAGTTTGCAGGCTCATGGTACAAAAACCCTCCCTTTTCAGAACCTGAAATATGGCCTGAGATCCATCTAAGCAGCATCGCATCCATTCCCTTAGGGAAAGGGAAAAATTTATTGACACTAGTCCCGGAACTATCTAGCGTCTCAAAATTGTAAAAGTCTTCATTAAAATAGGTAATTGACATTCCAATGTTTCTGTCTTTATCGACACCAATCATTTCGGATTGGCTTTTTAACCTAATTTTTCTTTTGAAGTTTCCTTCCAAATCAAAAAAGGAAAGGGACATTCCTGACATACTTACCACAAGAAGTTCTTTTCCTGATTTACTCAAAGCAAAATCAGAATAATCAAGCAATTCACTAGGTCCCTCTCCCAACTTGCCGATTTTGGCCAATGCCTTTCCTTCAGGTGAAAATTTGAGAAGTGTCCCAAAATCCAGGTCGAGTAGGTAATAATTACCTTCAAAAGTTTGAAGCCTATAAATACTTACCAAAGTCTCCCCATCCGGAACATCCAAAGGAATGATTTCTTCGATTTCAAATAGATTCTCAATTTCGATCTCTGTTTTGACAAAAACAGTATGCATTGCTTTGAAATCAGTTTGATCTACTTCTTCTATCACTTTCGCTTCCTTTTTTCCCTCCTTGCAAGAAACAGTCAATATCATTACCAAAGCAAACAATAACAAAGGGAGTAGACGCATATTTCTTTTGAATATCGAAAACTTTAAGAAATAACTACAGACCAAATCAAAAGTTAATTTGAGGAACTGGCTTACTATTTTGTATCCATCGGAAAAACATAAAGTTTATTGGTAATTAACCCTTGAGCATATATTTTCCTTTCATATTTATCATAATGAAATGACATAAAATTATAATCATCATCCTCTGATCCCGTTACAAACCGATAAATATTCCTTAAATAAATTTCATTATTTTTTAATTGAAGTTCAAGTAAATGCCTTGTTCCTGAACGATCCAGACCTATCCGATCTGTAAATGTTATAAAAATCATTTCACCAATTACTTGTGAGTCTAGAATAAGTTGAGGAATGGATCTTTTATCTTCTTCCTTTTCCAAAGCAGCTAAGTCTACCTTTAACGAATCAAATCCCCTTTTTATAGGTTCATATTCTTTTAAATCAATACTGCTCAAAATTTTTCCTTTTGAATTATAAATCTCAAGAACACCAAACGTAACTGATGTAACTATGTATTCGTTATTTTCATTTACTTGTACAAGTTTGGATTGATTGTTTTTTCTACTGAATGGATCAGGTATTTTTGATCCAAAATCAAATAATTTCTCCCCTTTTTTATTTGTCTTTGTAATTGCATTTCCTGACTCATCAGGAAGTCTAGAAAATAGAAAATTCCCTTCTAAATCGATACTAAACCTCTTCCCTGTTGTGGCAAATGGAATTTTGAATGAATTCAAAAATCTACCTGAATTAGATTGAAAAAAATTCATTCTTCTATTTTGAATATCCTCAATAAAAAGTGTGTCGTTTTGATAAACAACGTTTATAGGTTGTTGTAACTCACCTGGACCGTCACCTTTGTTATTTATCAAATATTGGGGATCAAAATTTTTATCAGTTGCAATTAGAACTCCCTGACTACGATCAACTATGAAAATTTGGTCTTCATTTGAAACTAAGTTAATATTGGCTATATAGTATAAATCTTTAATGGATTCTATTTCTCTTTCTGGTTTTAATAATTTAACCTTTATTTCATTATTTTTTGTTTTGCAAGAATTGAACATCAAAATAAAAAAAAACATAATTATAATTGACTTAACCTTCATACTTGTTTTCATGTTTTTTATAATTATATAGAGATTTTATAGCACTAAAAACTCTGATGATTGCAAGGTTAAAAATTCTTGTAATCATCAGAGTAATTAAATAATTTAAGGTATGTCATCGCAGTACGATGAGGAAACTGATCCATTTGCACCATAACAGGTTACATAACTAGATCCGGCTTCGCACCGGGTTCCAGTACAAGAAATCCGTTCTGCGTTTGCACACATAGTAACAGATTGGCAAGCAAATACCTCATTCAATGTCGTTAATAATAAGGCACAGGATAAAGAAAGAATTAATTTTTTCATAATCATTTCATTTTAAATATACGATTCCACACACAGACAGGCAGTGTGGTTCTCCTAAAAAAGTTTGCTCAACCGGTAGATTTACTTTCTGTGACCTAAATTACCCCCCCCAACTGCATTTCCTAATTCTTCCGGAAAATTAGTCGACTAATTTAAAATTGAAACGGGTAAGTCGTCAATTAGGAAAAACAATTATTCTTAATATTTAAAAATTACCAAAACGCATATCACTCGTGGTTATTGAATAGGATTACAATAAACTAAGTTATTAAACAAATTCAAAAGGGTTGATGTTAAAAAGTTTGAAAAAGTAAGTTCAAAATGAAATCCTAATCCTTTCCAGTCTTTTCCTAAGTGTGAAAGAATTACTTTTCAACCAAAAAAAGCAGAAAGTTATTTTCTGGTGAAGGATTAAACCTCATGATGATATCTTCACTCAAACTCCCCGAATTAGACAAGATTTCAGATGAAACCTCAAAAATGAAATGTTTTTCATTTGAAAAAATTGGAGAATGAAATGGCAATCCAGTGATATAATCGTCTTTGAAATTATCAAACAGAAATGCTTCATTTTTCTTGGTGTCTATCAAAATGTTTTGTCCCGAATTTCCTTTTTGTACTTGGGCTAGAATATCTCCTCTTCGTGTAAAATGTAGATTCCCGTAGAGAAAAGTATATTTTGCTTCCTTAAAATCCCGCATCAAATCCATGGCATCTCCAATTTTAGAAAGATAATCAGGCGGGGTTTTTGAACTGCCAAAATCTAAATAATACACAGGCGAGAAATTAAAATCCTGATCAATGGAATAAATGGTATCATTAAAAGCCCTCGAAAAATAGACTTTCCCATCTTTATTTAAACTAAAAGTAGAGCGATCTTCATAGATATACACATAATCATCTTGCCGGATGGGAAGAAAATTATTCGTTATTTCCTCTTTTTCCGGGCTGTAAACTAGTACATCATGTTTGTATTCAGGCTGTATATAATTCAAAAACACCAACCAACTGCTGTTAAATGGAAATATGGCATTTGCTTGGAAAGGTAATTTCTCAGTTTTCAACACTTCCAGATTTTCGTTTAAATGGAAGTTTGTTTTTCTCGGTACGTCATGAACAACCAAGTTTCCCTCAACCATGAACATTTCGGTAATACCGTCAAATTGAAATTTGCTGTCAACTTTCAAATCCAGCTTTTTGATTAATTTTCCTGTAGCGTCAAATGAGCATAGACATCCACATTGATCAATATCCAGTGCAAAATATTTATTATCTGAATAAACCAATTTGTTGATTTGTCCCATCAAACAGTCATTGTCAAGCTGAATGATGTCAATATTTTTTCCTATTTCTGAAAACAGCATTTCTTTGCTTTCCTTGATATCCTCTATCACAATGAGCGGAGTGGATTGAAATTGTTGCGTTTCGGTTTTTGGGCTACAATTGGAAAAAAGGTTTGAAAAGATAAAAATTAAAAGGAAGTGATACTTTTTCATAATTTCAGAAGTTTTAAAATTAAAAAGGGCATTCTGACTAGTTGTCCATAGAAATGCAAATAAACAATTTTCACCATACAGAACTAACATTTTTCGCATTAAGTTAGATCCTCTAAGTCCATTTTATAAAAGACATTTGATTTTGACAAGCACAAGTGATAATCCAATCTTAATCAAGTTTCATTTGAAGTAACCGGCAACATTTACTTCAATGTCTTTGTCCATTGGGTTACCAAAAAAGGTTTTAACTTCCTCGTTTGTGTCTAATGAAATGGTTTATTAGTAAAATTTTACAGTTAACCTTTTCATGAAAAACTGAATGTTTTTATAAAATCTGAAATCATCATAGTTTGAGGGGAAATTTAAATTATTAACTTAGGCAAAGAAAAGGTGGCTTAAATATGAGAAAACTGATATTCCTTATTTTTATGATTTCGATTTATGGATGTGATTCCAATAAATCCACTTGACAATTTCTGGATGTTCTACTTTTCGCAGTATTGAATTTTGGCACTCAATCTGAAGAGGAGCCATACGGAAAAGAATTCGCTTTAGAGAAGAGAATTGCTAAATGAAAATAGTTGGTATTTTGGTCACGCTCTTGTTGAAACGAATTATAATGGAAAATGCATAACGAGTCTTCATACATTTAATATTACTACACAAACTTCATTTTATATAAAATTTAGTTTCACATTGTAAAAAACTTTACATATGATTTTATTCCAGAGAAATTTTTATAAAGGACGATCATTACTTTTTCCTGTTCTTGCCATGTATTTTTTTTCCTGTCAATCCGGCGAGTCATCAAAGAAGTTGATCAGGGAAATTCCTGATTCAGGAAATCTAATTTCGAAGGAAATAACATTGGCTGACGGTGCCCTGTTACCTTCCAAAATCATGTTGTTTGAAGACAAGGCTGTTATTTTTGACAATAAGAAAGAAGACTTGTTTAAAGTATATCGTTTACCTGATTTCTCCTTCCTGTACAGTTTTGGTAAAATAGGGGAAGGTCCAGATGAATTTCGTTTTGTGGATGCAAATTCCTTGCAGACCCAAGAGGATAACTTGATAGTGGTCTCTGGTATAAATATAACTAAAGTTAAATTGGGGGAGGAGAGTGCAGTAATGGGCGAAACTTTTGACCTAATCTCCACCAATTCCTCACCTGTCAATAGACTGCTTCTAATCAATGACTCCATTTATGTATCAGATATCTTCGACGCTATGCCTGGGGCACCTGAACACCAAATGACTCGGCTGGGATTGAATAAAGAAGTAACCAAATTTGGGAAATACCATCAAGAAATACCCTCAGACAAACAACTGACTGAAGGTAGCTTATACAGAGAATATCTTAAAACGATGGTAGTCAATCCCAAAGACGGGAGGATGGCGGCATTTTACTCCCACCAAAATCTAATCAAATATTACAGTACAAAAGGTGATCTGTTGAAAGAAATAGAAGTAGAAAGCGATTTAGAAAATGGTTCTGGGGAAGAAACAAAAACATACAGGGTAGAACCTTTTGCTACCGAAGAGTATATATACGTGATGTACATAGGTAAGACCAAAAAAGAAGTGGAAGAGCAATTTGAGACCTTTCAACCCAATCTTGAAATGTGGGATTGGGAAGGCAATTTATTGCATCACTTCTCCCTAGACCAACCCCTTACAACCATTGCTTTTTCACAAAAATTCCAAAAATTATATGGTCTTTCTTTTTTCAAAGAAGATGTTCTTTTCGAGTATGATTTAAAAGAAGTTGCAAATTCTGGTAAAGTTTTAGGGAAAAAAGGGAAGGGCATTTCCAGTGGCAGTGACACAAAGAATCAAGGTCAGGCCTTCAATGCTAATGAAAAAATTATTGCAGAAAATGATTTTTTCTCGATTGAGTTGCCGGCAGGATGGAACCACCCTTCTAGAGTAACTGAGGAAGAAAAAAATATATTGATGACCAAAGATGGCATCTATCGCACTGGTGGTTTGTATGTAAATCATAAGCCAGAGGACAAATCCTTTTGCGGTGCAACGATGCAGGTAAGAATCGATTATCCAATCGAGGAGTCATTTGATGTTGATGCATATATCAAATCTCAGGTAGATAGATTTAAGTCATACACTAACATAAATGGACTAAGCATAAATGAAATAGAAATGGTTAAAGGTCAGAAAGGATTCAGAATAAAATATTCGGACGTTGCAATAGATCCAAAAGGAAAAGAACACATTGGATTCACTGAGATTGATATATTTGAAAAAGAAGGTAGGATTGTGGAAACCAGCTTTACTGGCTGTGAATTATTTGAGAAGTATAATGAGGAAGCTAAATTAGTTTTTGCCACTATTGTCTTGAAAGACGGCTTTCCAAATCAAGGAGCCAAAAAAGTAGGAAAATGATAACCGTGATCGCTTTTAAAGAAGAAGACTTTTATGATTTTTGATTAGAAAAGAAATAAACACAAAGAATAATCCATAGAGGACAATCCAATTTTAATCAAGTTTTATTGGGAGTGAACGCTGAGTAAGAAAAAGACTTTGCTCTTGATTTCACCCAAAAAATCAAATCGAAACTTCCACCTTCTCAGCAAGATCGATCTCAAATCCTATCATACACAGGTCCATTTTATCAAATAGGATCGGTTCTTCATAGATCCTCAGCCTGATATCTTCGGGCTTATTGTCCTGATAATGACTCATCAAAAAGATTATTGTTCCTTGATCCGGAACTTCAATTTTTACTTTTGCAAGACCATCATTGATCATGCCTATTTCTGTGGCAGCAGCGCGGGATAAGTCGATGATTCTTTTGGAATTTTGTGGAAGGCGGTCATTGACACGAACCCACACCACTTTGTCATTTTTTAGGTTGGTTACCTTCAGCATGGTTCCGAAAGGAAGGTTTTTGTGGGCAGCAGTCATTCGCTCCATGTCAAAAATCTCACCATTTGCAGTCTTTCTTAAGTGGAATTTGCGGCCGTAATAACTTGCGACGCCTTCCTGAATCTTCAGCGAATCGCCTACGTCAGCCTTAGGCCCCCCCGCCAAAAGAGGCATCGGACCCATCAGCATCAGCAAAACGAATAGGATGTTTTTCATTTTCATTAGCTCGCATTTTACAATTAATGTGCCAATTGTCGTTTCGTTGTATCTAAAGGACACGGTAGATCCAAAACCGACACAAAACAGCAACCCAAAATAGGGAATAATTGGCATAAAAAATAAATGGGCTAAAATTAACTCTATTGATATTCTTAGTGCCTCAGCAAATCGGTTATTTATTTTACAGCTACTTTTTTTCTTGACAAAAAAAGTAGCCAAAAAAGTCAAGACGGCAGAATCCTATCCGCGCACAAGGCCTGGGCCGGCCCGGTCCGCCGTCATTCCTCCCCACGTCGAATGTATGGAGATCAGTTTTTAAAAAGAAAATTTTGTGGTGTGTTTTGTACGTACAACAATGCTGAAACACATTAATTCCTAAAAGAAACCTGAATGATTTTAAAATTTTACGTATATTTAAAAAAACCTTACGTACATGGCCAAAAAACTCACACTCAATGTAGACGAAAACATCATCGAAAAGGCAAAGGTCTATGCCTTAGAGACGGGGAGAAGTCTGTCTGGTTTGGTGGAAAATTACCTGAAAAATCTTGTAGAAGAGCATCATCCTGAGAATACCCAAAAGGAAAAAATAACAAAGCTCGCAGGTAAAATCCAGATCCCAGGCGATTTTGTTGAAGAAAAAATCCTTAGAGAATACTTTGAAGAAAAACATCTCAAATGAAAATATTTTTAGACACCAATATCCTTGTTGATTTTTTGACAGACAGAGGCGCATTTACAAAGCATGCCACAGAAATTTTCTTGTTGGGGACAGGTAATGTTTTGCTATACAGTTCCACCCATGCATTTGCTACCACCTACTATATTCTCAAAAAATATTCAGATGAAAAGGAGCTGAGGGCAAAACTCTTGGAATTGACAGAGTTGGTAGATGTGCTTGATGTCACAAAGGCACAGTTAAAAAAAGCGCTTATATCTGATTTCAATGATTTTGAGGATGCGCTTCAAATTTTTAATGCTGAGTCCACAGGTGGGATGGATTATATTGTCACCCGAAATCTCAGGGACTTCAGAAAATCCCCTATTCCCGCCATTGCTCCGGACGAAATGGTGGAAATGATCAAGAGACTAAAAAAATAAGCCCGATTAAAAAAGTCTTCTTATTTTTAAACTATGAAAATACTCCATACAGCGGATTGGCATTTGGGAAAAAGACTTCAGGAATTTTCCAGGTTGGAGGAGCAAAAGCTCGTCTTGGAAGAAATCATCCAGATCGCCGATCGTGAAGAAGTGGATTTGGTCCTGCTTGCAGGAGATATTTTTGACACGTTCAATCCCAACCATGAGGCTGTTGAGCTCCTGTACAAAACCCTCAAAAAACTCTCCAAAGACGGCAAAAGACCTGTTATCGCCATTTCCGGCAACCATGACAGTACGCAGTTTGTCGAAGCCCCTGATCCATTGGCGAGAGAAATGGGCATCTTTTTCTACAGCAGGTATGACAGCGTTATCCCTCCGGGAAAATTGGATAACGGCATCGAAGTTACCATCAGCGAACCGGGATTTGTAGAAATCTGCCTCCCAAAATACAGTTTCCCAATAAGGATAATCCTTGCACCTTATGCCAATGAAGTCCTTCTCAAAACCTACTTAGGAGAAGGTGACAGAGAAGCGGAGTTTAGGGAAGTTTTGGCCAATAAATGGGGAAAAATTGCAGACACTTACTGCGATGACAAAGGAGTGAATCTCTTTATGGGACATTTCTTTTTTATGAAAGAAGGTGGTCCTGTCGAACCGGAACCGGAATCAGAGCGGCCCATCCTCCATGTCGGTGGCACGCAGGCGCTTTTTACCCACAATATCCCAAACCAGATCCAATATGCCGCTTTGGGCCATCTGCACCGCTACCATGCCGTGGGCAAAAATCCCTTTCCGGTGGTGTATTCAAGTTCTCCCCTCGCCTACTCTTTCAGCGAAGCCGACCAACAAAAACAGGTCATTATCATTGAAGCTGAACCGGGAAAAGCCGTCGATTTCCGGGCCGTGGGTTTGGAAAAAGGAAGGCCGCTGTATAGAAAAACCTTTGATGATCTTTCTGCAACGCTGCTATGGTTAGAGCAAAACCCCTATTGCTTTGTCGAAATCACATTTGTCACGGAGCATTCCATTGATGCCGCTACGCGAAAAGCTATCATGAAAGCCCACGACGGGATTGTCAGCCTGATTCCCCAAATCAAAAATCCCCAAGGTCAGGAAAGTCTCAGCCTGAAAGTCGAAGACCTCGGAAAGGACATGGTCACGCTTTTCAACATGTATTACAAAAGTGAAAAAGGTCAGGAACCCAATACGGAACTGATCGGGATTTTTAAAGAAGTCATCAGCCAAGAATAGTCCAACCCTCCAAGGGTTTTAAACCTTAAATCCTCCAAGGGTTCAGAACCCTTGGAGGATTCTCAACACAAACCAAAACAACCCATGATCCCGGTAAAACTCGAAATAGAAGGCCTTTATTCCTACAAAGAAAAACAGACAGTAGAGTTTGAACAGCTCACCGGAGCGGGTCTTTTTGGGATCTTTGGCGCAGTGGGAAGCGGCAAATCCTCCATTTTGGAAGCCATCCTTTTGGCGCTGTATGGCAGTACCGAGCGGCTTTCCGACCGGGGAGAAAAGAACAGCATGCTCAACCTACAGAGCGAATCGCTACTGATCAATTTTGAGTTTCGATCAGGGAAAAACAATTCCAAAAACTACCTCGCCCGCTATGCTGCCAAAAGAAATCCCAAAAACTTTGAAGAGGTCCGGCCGGCCGAGCATACTTTTTATGAGAAAGACGGTGAAAACCTGATTCCGATTACCCAAGGCGGGGAAGAAATCGTCGGGATGAAAAAAGAGCATTTCAAGCAGACTGTCATCATTCCGCAGGGAAAATTCAGGGAATTTATCGACCTGACTCCCGGACCGAGGGCGGAGATGATGAAGGAGCTTTTTGGTTTGGAAAGATTTGACCTTTCCCAAAAAACCGGAAGCCTGCTCAAAGTCGTCAGAGAAGAGAAAATCCGGTTGGAAACCCAACTTTTGGCTTTGGTAGAATATTCTCCCGAGGCATTGAAGGACAAAGAAAATCTGCGTTCTGAAAAAACCATTTTCCTCGAAAAGGAAGAAAAAACCTTCCAAACCTTAGAAGCCGAATCTAAAAAACGGGAAGCACTCCAAGCTAAAAACCTGCAATTGATAGAACGACAAAAGGAATGGAATAATCTGGAAATCCAAAGACCTGAAATAGAGACCAAAAAAGCCATTTGGAAGGATTTTCTCAAAGCCAAAACTTACCTGAAGCCTGTTTGGGACCAAATTCAAGAAGCCAAAATCGAATTGGAAAAATACCGGGTCAGTGTCAAAAACTGCACTGATTTCAAAATAACATATGAAACGGAAGTTGCTGAACTGGTAAAACAAGAAGCAGAACTCAAAATAAAAGCGGACGACCGTCCAAATAGAGAAGCAAAAATCCGTGACCTCAAAAAGGTGATCGAAATCCAAGGACTATTGGCAGGATTAAGGGAAGCTGAAAAACAGGTTGAAACACTCAGCCCACATATCGAAACCTTGAAAAATTCTCAAAAGGATCTCGAAAATGCGATCAAAGAAAAAGAATCCAAAATCGAAGGCATAAAACTTCCGGATACAGACGAAATCTCAAACCTGAAAAGCGCAGCAAAAGATTGGTCCAACCTGGAAATCCAATTGGCTAAATTGACAGAAGACTTCCATTCGCTGAGGCAGACCTCAACAAGTTTGGATACAGCCATTTTAGAGATCAAAAAACAGATTCCATCAGGGTTTGACAGCTTTGGAAGTTGGATTGAAAACCAAAAAAATCAAATCCAAAACCTTGAAACCGATAAAGAGAAACTACTCAGCAAAAGAGGTCTTGCTGCCCATGTCCATCTTTTGCAGGACGGGGAAGCGTGTCCGCTTTGCGGTGCAATTGAGCACCCTGACCCGATCACAGCAAGTCAGGAAGAAAGTGAATGGAATGGGATTTCCAGTCAAATAGAGGAGGCAAAAGTTCTTTTGGAAAAAACCTCCAAGTTATCCCAACAGCTCTCCGAGCAACAAATCCGCCAGGAAAATCATCTTCAAAACCTGGCCGCAAAAGAAAAAGAACTTGCCGACTCCAAGCAACAATTGACATCCCTGATGGACAGTCTGAAGTCAAAAAACATCCTTTCTAAAGATAGCCTGTCCAAGTTGATCGGAGATACCGATTTGGCTTTGAAGCACAAAGACCAACTCGCACAGGAAGTCAAAGATTTGAGAAAAAGCCAAGAGGAAGGGAAACTCCTTTTGGAAAAAGAAGAACAGCAACTCCGGACCGCCGAACAAAAGCAGGTGGCCTTGCACAGTACCGTTGCCGCCAAAAAAGACGAAATCAAAGACCCGGTATTCACCAAACCGTTTTTTGAAAAATCCACTGATTTCATCGAAAACACCATTTCTAATGTACAGAAGGACATCGAAAAAACCATCCAAGACCTGGACGGCAAGCGGAAAGTCCTTCAGGAAACCCGGGCGAAGCAATCCACCAACCTGGCAAATCTCAAGAATTTTGAAGATTTGGTAGAGAAGACCATTGTCAAGATCAGCGAATTGGAAAGCCAATATGAAGCCCTGAAAAACACACATGGATTTGAAAGTGAGTCCGATCTTCAGGCCTTGTATCACCATTCCTTGGATGCCGACAAAACCGATGCGGAGATCCGCCAATATGAGGACCGAAGATTGCTAGTCCAAAATAATCTGGACAAACTTAAAGCGGAAGACGGTGTCTTGGACTTCAGCCAAGAAGCGTTTGAGCGCCTTTTGGGGGCTTTGCAGGAGAAAAAATCAGGCTTGGAAGGATTCAGAAAAGAACTCACATTATTGATTCAGGACATCGAAGACAGCAAAACCAAGCTGAACAAAAAACAAGAATTGGCTAAAGAATTCAGCATTTTGGAAAACAGGGAATCCAACCTGCGGGAACTGGACAACCTGTTTCGGGGCAGCGGATTTGTCAAGTATGTGAGCACAATTTACCTCAAAGAACTCTGCAATACTGCCAACCTCCGGTTTATGAAGCTTACCAAAAACAGCCTCAGCTTGGAGATCGACGACAACAACACATTTTGGGTGGTCGATTACCTCAACGGAGGCAAGAAGCGATTACTCAAGACCCTTTCCGGAGGGCAGACTTTTCAGGCTTCATTATGTCTTGCTTTGGCTTTGGCAGAAAAAGTCAAATCACTCAATCAAGCCGATCAGAGTTTCTTTTTCTTGGATGAAGGTTTTGGGGCTTTGGATAGAAATGCCCTGCGTGTGGTCTTCGAAACCCTCAAGTCACTCCGTCACGAAAACCGGATCGTCGGCATCATTTCCCATGTGGAAGAACTCCAGCAGGAAATCGGGGTCTATGCCAAAATTGAACTCGATCCCGAAAAAGGAAGTCAGGTGGGGTATTCTTTTTAAGACGGGAGATTTGAGACGTGAGACGTGAGACAAGATTCCCCGTGGGTTTCAGTCTTTTCTGACCTATTGGTTCAAGTTTTCCATTGGTTCAAGTCTCCTGACTTAGACCGCTGAACGCCGATGGTTCAAGTCTCCAGACTGCTAAGGCTGATGTTTGTACTTACTTAAATTCTTTATTCAGCCGATGTTTGTGTCTTTACAAAGATCTTAAAAAGACATTTTACTCAATTCATTGAGTATTTTTACTCAGTACCTTGAGTAAATTCAAAATTTCATCATATTTTATTTATTATCAACACATTACAAAAATATAATAAGAAAAAATTCAGCTTATTCATGAAAGAATATGAGACTAAAAGGACAAAAAAATCCTTCCTTTACCATTCATAATAAAACCATAACCTCCAAATAATATACTCCTCGCATGATTGGCTTAATTTCATAACTTCATAAATAAACATCCAATCCACCCATGAAAAAATACATACTACTCATCGGACTCTCTTTGTTGAGTTTGTCTGGATATGGCCAAAATACAGTCACCGGCTATGTGTATGAGGATCTCAATGCAAACGGAAAAAAAGAAAGACGTGAAAAAGGACTCCCAAATGTATCTGTATCCAATGGGATAGAAGTAGTCAAAACAGATGACAAGGGTCAATATGTACTTCCGATCAAGGAAGATCAGACCATATTTGTGATCAAGCCATCGGATTACGCCCTGCCAAAAAACGAAAACAACCTTCCCAAGTTCTTTTACAGCCATAAGCCAAAAGGTTCTCCCACCAACCTGAAATATGCAGGCCTCAGTCCGACAGGAGTATTGCCCAAATCGGTGGATTTTGGACTTTTGCCCTCCACGTCCGAAAGCAAATTTACTGCTTTGGTATTCGGTGACCCACAGCCGTACAATATGACGGAGTTGGGATATTTTGAAAAAGGAGTGGTCAATGAAGTCGCTGGCATTCAGGGAATCCGCTTTGGGATATCGGTGGGCGACATCGCAGGAGATGACCTGTCCTTGTACCCAGCCTATGCAAAAACCATCGGAAAGGTAGGCGTGCCTTGGTTTTCAGTTATGGGAAATCACGACATGAACCTTGACGCACCGACAGACGAGCTGACAGATGAGACTTTTGAGTCCGTTTTTGGCCCATCCACCTATGCATTTAATGAAGGTGATGTCCACTTTGTGGTGTTGGAAAACATCCTCTATCCAGATCCAAGAGACGGACAGGGATATTGGGGAGGATTGAGAGCCGATCAGTTACAGTTTGTCGAAAACAACCTCAAATTAGTCCCAAAAGACAAATTGGTCGTGGTATTTATGCATATCCCGTTGTTTGAAGAGGGAGAAAGCTACAGGGACGAAGACAGAGAAAAACTGCTGGAACTGCTCTCGGATTTCCCAAATACCGTGTCGCTCTCCGCACATACGCACTATCAGAAGCAGACTTTTTTCGGAAAAGCGGAAGGGTATAACCAAAGCAAAGCCCATCACCATTATAACATCGGCACTCCTTCGGGAGATTGGTACAGCGGAAGGATGAGAGAAAGCGGCGTGCCCGAATCCACCATGCGTGACGGTTCGCCAAACGGTTATGTATTCATGGATTTTGAAGGCAACCAATACAAAGCGAGGTACAAAGCAGCCGGGAAACCCGACACCTATCAGATGGAAATCTTTGCTCCAAAAGTATTGGAGAAAGGAAAAAGAACCTCCGCGGGTATTATTGTCAACTTCTTTATGGGCACTGCCAATGATGAAATCCGCTACAGGATCGACAATGGAGAATGGAGAAAAATGACCAACCTCACAGATTACGACCCTTCTTATTTACTCAAAATCTTCGAATGGGACACCACCGAAACACTCCTTGACGGAAGAAGGCCTTCAAATGCGTCGCGGACTGACCACCTGTGGAGAGCCGGCATTCCTGTCAATCTTGAAGTCGGCGTCCATACCATCGAGGTCGAGGCCACGGACATGTTTGGCCAAAAACATACAGGAATCAAAACGTTTAGGATTGAGCAGTAATTGATCTCTAATCCATAAATCAATCTGATATTAATTGAAATTGGATATTGATGGATATTATGAGGTGAATTCTAAGTTTGATACTGGAATACATTGTCAATAATGATCTCAGATAGCTGAAAATCACCAAAAACACCCCAATCCTATTTGGGGTGTTTTTTTATTCCTTGCTTCCAATGACGTGTTTGCGCCCGTCACACTGAACGTAGTGAAATGTCTCGATTAAGAGAGATTCTTCACCTTCGCAGGCTACGGTTACCAATTACGAATTCGTCGGAGCCGTCACTCTGAGTGTAGCGAAGAGTCTCTTTTTTTGAGATCCTTCATCCTCGTACCTCGGATTCAGGATGACGGGAATTCCATCGCCATTACCCTTTCTTAACATTTCAAAATTGTTAAAAACTTAGAATGACAGAGTTCAACCCTTATTCGTTTTCTAAAAGTCATAAGAAAGCTACAGGCAATTGTCACAGTATTTTTGGATTTCCGGTAAACCTTCATTTTTCTTACTTTTCGGTATTGAAAAATATGTCTAAATTATAAACATTAAAATGTTTATTAAATTGACATATTATGGAAAGGAAGAGGAGCATTGTCCACATGGATCTGGATTCGTTTTTTGTATCGGTGGAGCGGCTGTATGACAGCAGGCTGAATGGAAAACCCATTCTCATCGGCGGATCGGGAGACCGGGGAGTCGTGGCTTCCTGCAGCTATGAGGCGAGGAAGTTTGGTGTGCACTCCGCCATGCCCATGCGCACGGCGCGGCAGCTTTGTCCGGAGGCACTGATCATCCGGGGGGATTTTGAGAAGTACAGCCAAAAGTCCCACGAGATCACCGAGATCATCCGGGAGGATGTGCCGTTGTTTGAAAAGTCCTCCATCGATGAATTTTATATCGACTATACCGGTATGGACAGGTTTTTTGGTTGCTTCAAGATGGCGCATGAACTCCGCAAAAGGATCATCAAAGAAAGCGGTCTGCCGATTTCTTTGGGGCTTTCGGAAAACAAAACTGTCTCCAAAGTAGCCACCGGAGAAGCCAAACCCAACAACGAAAAGGAAATCCCCTATGGGATGGAAAAACCCTTTCTCGCTCCCCTATCCGTCCGCAAGATTCCCATGATCGGAGAAAAAACTTCGCACACCTTATACAATATGGGCGTCAAAAAGGTACAGACGCTGCAGGTCATGCCCGCCGAACTGCTGGAAGCTACTTTTGGGAAAAACGGCACCATGATCTGGGAAAAAGCCAACGGCATAGACCGCTCCCTTGTGACACCCTATTCCGAAGCAAAATCCATTTCGACCGAAAACACCTTCGAGCAGGACACTATCGATGTCAAGATGCTCGAAGCAAACCTCATCGCCATGACGGAGCAGATCTCCACCAAACTGCGCCAAAAGCAACAGCTTACAGCCTGCGTGAGTGTGAAGATCCGTTATTCGGATTTTGATACACATACCGTGCAGCAGCGCGTGCCTTACACTTCTGCGGACCATACGCTGATCCCGATCGTGAAGGAATTGTTCAAAAAACTGTACAACCGCCGTATGCTGATCCGTCTGATCGGGGTGCGCTTCAGCCACCTTGTCCATGGCAATTACCAGATCAACCTCTTCGAAGATACGCAGGAGCAGATCCGGCTTTACCAGGCCCTCGACCGGCTCAATACCAGATATGGCGACAAAACCGTCTGCCGCGCCATCGGCATGTCAGTCGGCAGGCGACGGTTCAATCCTTTTAATGGAGTGGCGATGTGAGTATTGGTTCTACTTCTGGGTAATTGAATGTTATCTTAAAAAGTAATTTCTTATGGATGAGGAATGCTTTGAAACTTTGATTCCTTGTGAAGCTTTTCCAACCTAACCGAAAATAAACATGTAATTCTTCGATCGTAACCGAAAAATTACATGTTTAAAAGTGGATAGGGCCAAATTGGATGAATTGACCCTGCTCAATTCCATTGAAAAGTCAGGCTTTCAATTTTCCTTATTTAACTTCCTCCGGCTTTTCTTTATAAACTCTCACATAATCCACTTCCATCCTTTGGGGCCAAATATCAGCAGCAACACCTTTGCTGCCTCCCCAATCTCCGCCAACTGCAATGTTCATGATCAAGTGAAACGGCATATCAAATGGCCATTCTGCGGTATTTTTTTCAGTATTTACAAAAGTATGGTACAGTTCCCCGTCGATATAAAAATCAATTTTCTTTTCCTGCCAATCGATGGCATAAATATGGAATTCCTCTGAACAGGTAGGAACTGATTTGGTAGCTCCCTTTTGCGTCCCGATCCTGTGATTGAAAGCCTCAGTATGAACCGTCCCGTGAACAGTTCCTTGGTCATAGCCTACATGCTCCATGATGTCGATTTCGCCGCTTTTGGGCCATCCCCCGTATTTGTTTTCTTCGGGAAGCATCCATATCGCCGGCCAAGTCCCCAAGCCAGAGGGCAATTTGGCTTTAATCTCAATATATCCGTATTGCCACGAAGCATTACCTTTGGTAACTAATCGTGCCGAAGTGTAAGCCTTAGCATAACTGCTGTCCTGATGTGCTTCAATGATCAGGTTCCCATTTTCAACCCTTGCATTGGCAAGGGTTTCTTTGGTGTAATATTGCAATTCATTGTTGCCCCAACCGTGATCACCGACATCATAAGTCCATTTGGTTGAGTCCGGAAGGCCATTTGTTTCAAATTCATCTGACCAGACTAGATTCTGATCCTTTTCATTACATCCAAAAGCCATCAAAAGAAAGAAATAAATTGGTTTTACAATATTTTTCATAATAAATATCTAATATTTTTACTTTGGAATGGTATTTGTTTCATTTAAAATGTATTTTATTTTAAACTTAAACCAAAGCTATTATGTCACTTGACTTAAAGATCAAAGGAAACTGGAACGAACTGAAAGGTAAATTAAAAGAAAAATACGGGGAACTCACAGATGATGACCTTGTTTATGCAGAAGGTCAAGAAGACCAGTTGCTCGGTAGGCTCCAAAAGAAAACAGGCGCAGCAAAAGAGGAACTCAGCAAATTCCTATTTGGAAAAGAAAACCAAAACTAAAATAAGTAAAAGAGCGGCCTCTGCCGCTCTTTTTTTTGCTGTCTATTTTAATTTCCATCCCGGAAGAATGATATTTCATTTTTTATAAATTTGTCAGATATATAAACCCAAATACAAATGGCTTATTACCACAGATTGGGGAATATTCCCCCAAAAAGACATACCCAATTCAGACAGCCTGATGGGAGCCTTTACAAAGAAGAACTCGTCAGCTCCAAGGGATTTTCCGGCATCTATTCCAATCTTTACCATATTTACAATCCCAACGATGTCAAATCCATAGGGAAAGCTACCCCTTATTCTTGGGAACCTGCCAAAGCACATGGGTTGCAACAGACACATCTCAAAACTTCCGGTGTCGGTATTACTGGTAAGAATTATCTTTCTGCCCGCAAAATGCTCATGATGAATAATGATGTGATGATGGGGATTTGCACACCCGAGCAGCGAAAAATGGACTTTTTCTTCAAAAATGCAGATGGTGATGAACTGATCTATGTTCATGATGGTGAAGGTGTGATGTATTCCCAATTTGGAAAACTGGAAGTACGCCAAGGTGATTACATTGTGATTCCGAGGACTACGATCTATAGGTTTGAATGGAAAGAAGAAGGCCCTTTGCGGCTATTGGTGATCGAATCTCACGGCCCGATTGAAACTGTCAAAAGATACCGAAATGAAGTGGGACAATTATTGGAACATTCTCCCTACTGCGAAAGGGACATCCGCACTCCAAGTGAATTGGTCATCGAATCAGAAACGGGGGATTATCTCGTACAGATCAAAAAAGGAGGAATGCTCCATCCCTATACGTACGGGCACAGTCCATTGGACATCGTCGGATGGGATGGTTATTTGTATCCTTATGCACTCTCGATCCATGATTTTGAGCCGATCACCGGCCGAATCCACCAACCGCCTCCGGTACACCAGACTTTTCAGGCTTGGGGATTTGTGATATGTTCTTTTGTGCCAAGGCTGTTTGATTACCATCCTTTGGCCATTCCTGCCCCATACAACCACAGCAATATCGATTCTGATGAGGTTCTCTATTATGCCGAAGGCGAATTTATGAGCAGAAAAGGCATTGACCGAGGCTCATTTACCATACACATGGGCGGACTTCCGCATGGTCCGCATCCGGGAACAGTAGAAAAATCCATAGGGGCAAAATCTACAGAAGAGATTGCCGTGATGCTTGACACATTCAAGCCATTACAGGTCACTACCCAAGGTCTTGAATTTGTTGACCCAAACTATCCGATGTCCTGGAAGGAGTAGGTTAATGGTTAATTGGTTAATGGTTAATGGTTATTTGAGCAGGTTTTGAAAGCAAAACAGCTTCCCATTAAAAATGGGAAGCTGTTCTTTTTTTTTGAAAATGATTAACTCTAACATATACTAGTTATGTATTTACACTTTCTTTCCTTAACCATTTAAAACTCGGAGTGAGGTTCAATTGAAGTGGCAATGGACCGTCGACTGTGGTCTATGGACAGATATTAACCAAATGTCCAGTATCTATTTGGTCCGAATCATTTTTTATCCACTATTTCCAATATTGGTTGACCCGTGGCGCCGTTGGGAAGACGGATATTCAGCATCATGGAGAGAGTCGGTGCTATGTCTGTAACGGTCGCGTATCTTGAACTTTCTCCTTGCGGGACTTTCCATCCCATAAACACAATCGGCACATGGGTATCATAGGTATAGCCAGTTCCGTGTGTTGTTCCTTTAAAAGAGCTACTTAACCATGCAGGTTCCAGCACAAGCAACAAGTCACCTGAGGCTTTGTGGTTATATCCCATTTGAAGCAATGATTTTTTTCCTGTCAGATAATCCATTCTTCTCATATCTGTTCCGGTATACACTTCTTTGATCCCTGGAAATTTCAATAAAAATTCTGCCAGTGAACGCTGCATTTCTTCTATATCAACCCCCTTTTCTTTTGCCAGATCATAGTTCAAAAAAACCTGCTCGTTGGTAAAACTTGAAATCCAGTTTCCTTCACCATATTTCAAAATTGAAAATCCTCTCATTTGGGTTAGGATATAACGGGTATTGAAGTTTCCGGCAGGGACATTTTCGCTCAACATATAATCCACAATATCAGCCACTGCATGATCGGCCGTCAGGAAAACCAAATACTCATCTTTGCCATATTCTTTGTCGAGGAAATTGAAAAATTGCTCCAATTCCCTGTCCAGCCTTAAGTAGTTATCTTCCAACTCTACGGACGTCGGCCCAAACCGGTGTCCGATATAATCGGGTGAAGAAAAGCTGATTGCAAGTAGATCGGTCTCTCCTCTTTTGCCCAACTTCTCCCCTTCAATAGCTGCATATGCCATATCCAAGGTGAGGGTATTTCCAAATGGCGTCCCGGCGATTATGCCAAGACCCCCATTGTTTTCCATCAGACTTGGCAAGTCATATGGGAAAACTGTCTTCTCTTGACCTATAAAAGGACCCTCGAATGTATTGTCATCCGCAATACTTTGTTTGTAAGTTTCGATGGGGAAAAGTGTTTCCCATTTTTTGGAACTGTATTTCTCTGCCAGTTTCCTTTCATTGAACTTTTGTACCCAAGTGGGCAAAGAATCATAATAGTATGTTGAAG
Organism: Aquiflexum gelatinilyticum; assembly: GCF_024813435.1. Lineage (NCBI taxonomy): Bacteria > Pseudomonadati > Bacteroidota > Cytophagia > Cytophagales > Cyclobacteriaceae > Aquiflexum > Aquiflexum gelatinilyticum. The sequence goes on along the minus strand of NZ_JANAEZ010000011.1, from coordinate 83,656 downwards.
TCATGAAATTGCCTGTAATGTTGTCAAACCAATAGGCATCTCCTAAATGACCTGCGGGAAGGGAGGCTCCTCTGTCTTTGATGGCAATTCCAATGACTTTCGACCTTTTGTTTGATGCAAATCTCATTTCATCAGAGATCGTGGTCGAATACATATTCCGCGGAGAGATTTTCCCGTTTTCAGCATCCCCTCCTACTGCATTGACTGTGCTGTCTTCCGCACAATACATCGTCCTGCCAAGACTTCGCACATACCAGTCATTGGCAATAATGCCATGGGTAGCCGGTGTCGTTCCGGTGTAGACCGATGCATGACCTGGGCCTGTATAGGTTGGAATATAATTGTAGTGGGCATTCTTCATCATGAAGCCGTCTTTCATCAGTCTTTTAAAACCGCCCTCGGTATACCTTTCTTGGAATTTATAAAAATATTCCTGCCTCATCTGATCCACTACGATTCCTACCACAATCTTTGGTTTTGGTGAAGAGGTGTTTTTTTGGTTTTGGGAAAATGCTGAAAGGCTAAAAAGTACAAACATGAAAACAGTCATCAATTTTTTCATTCTCAATAGGTGTTTAAATTTCGGCAAATATAGGGATTTCAATTTTGGTAGCATTTTACCAATTTGTTAATCGGCGGGTTATTGTAAGGAATGGGATTCAATTTTCCATTATCGGTTTACTTATTTTATTAAAGGGGCACTATATTTCCCACCTAATCAAAAAATAAAACTAAATGAAATTCAAATTCTCCGGCATTTTCCTTTTTGCTTTAATTACCCTCCTGTTAGTTGAAAACAACCTACTTGCTCAATCTTTTTTCGCTGATGGTTTGAGTCCCGAATTCCACAAAGGCCGGAGGGAAGCACTGAGGGCTTTGCTACCTGAAAACTCAGCTGCGGTTTTTTTCAACAATCCAGTCAAAAACCGCTCCAACGACACTGATTTTACCTATAGACCAAACTCCGATTTTTATTATTTCACAGGTTTTAGGGAGCCGAATTCTGCTCTGATCATTTTTAAAAGCCCTCAGACAATAGAAGGAAAAACAGTCAGTGAAATCATCTATATCCAACCCAAAGACCCTACCAAAGAACAATGGGACGGTGAAAGATTGGGTGTGCAAGGAGTCAAAGAAAAGCTCGGATTTGAGCATGTTTATCTTTATTCTGATTTTCTAAAAAATCCGGTAATTGACCTGAAGCAATTGAAAAGTGTGTTTTCTTTTGATATGGGGGAAATTGAAAGAAACGATTACAACAATCCGCTAAAGGCAATGGTAGCTGCATTAAAATCTGCCCATTCCACTCCGACAAAACCAGCCGATATGGCTTTGAATAACCTCATGGAAAAATTGAGGGTAGTCAAAACCCCAGAAGAAATTGATCTTTTGAGAAAAGCCGTAGCAATCTCTGGATATGGCCATATAGAAGCGTTCAGATCTATCGAACCTGGCACAACAGAGAGAGGAATCCAAGGAGCACATGAATTTGTCCATAAAGCCATGGGAGCAGAATATGTCGGTTATGGTTCGATTGTCGGTTCGGGTAACAACTCCACTATTCTGCACTATGTGGAGAACCATGTGATAAACCTTCAAGAGGGTGTTGTCCTGATGGATATCGGGGCAGAATACAGAGGCTATTCCGGTGACATCACAAGAACGGCCCCTGTCAAAGGTGTTTTTTCTCCTGAGGAAAAAGCCATTTATGAAATCGTTTTGAAAGCATTAGAGACAGGGACAAAAGCTTGTGTGGTTGGCGCTGATTACAGAGAAGTAGATGCCGTTGCACGTAAAGTCATAAACGATGGGTTGGTAGCTTTGGGAATCGTCAAGCCGGGAGAAAGGCATCCGTATTTTCCGCATGGTATCGGGCATCATTTAGGTCTGGATGTTCATGACCGGGGTGCTTATGGCATTTTGGAACCCGGAATGATCCTGACGGTAGAACCGGGCATTTATATTCCAGAAGGCAGTCCGGTAGATCCAAAGTGGTGGAAAATCGGCATCCGGATCGAGGATAATATTTTGATCACCAAAGAAGGAAATGAAAACCTGAGTGAATTTGTGCCTAGAACCATTGCCGAAATTGAAAAATTGATGAAAGAGGAAGGTCTTCTGCAAAAAACCAGGCTTCCAAATTTGAATAAGAAATAAGCAGAATCCCCAAAACCTAATTGCTTAAAATAAAGTTGATAGTGGTCAGGAATATATCCAAGTTCCTGACCATTTTTGTTTTAATTTTGAATCATGAGCGCTACGGTCAAAGCCAAAAAATTTTCTTTTTGGAGTCTTTTCAAAATCAGCAGACCCTTAAATCTGGTGATTGTGGCATTTGCGCAGCTCATGACTGCTTATTTTTTGGTAGAGACTACACGAAAAGGTCTTCCGATATTACAGGATATCAATCTTTACCTGATCATTCTTTCCACAGTAATTTTGACTGCTGCAGGATATATGATCAATGATTATTATGATGTCAAAATAGACTATATCAACAAACCCGATGAAGTCATCATTGGCAAGGGAATGAAAAGAAGGGTTGTTATATTCTTTCACTCATTCCTAAACCTCACCGGAGTTGGAATCGGACTTATCGTTAGTCCAAGAATAGCTTTGATCAATTTCATTGCTTCTTTTTTGCTTTGGTTGTATAGCAATTCTTTGAAAAGGCTTCCATTTATCGGGAACTTCACTGTGGCCTTATTGACAGGAACTGCCATTTGGATGATTGGGTATTACTACCAAAAGTCTGAACTGCTAGTGCTCACTTATGCCATTTTTGCTTTCTTCATTAACTTGATCCGGGAAATCCTAAAAGACATTGAGGACAGACAGGGCGACAGAAAACACGGTTGTCGCACGCTTCCCATTGTGTTTGGCTTCCGCAATACCAAAAGGATCATCTTTCTGATTGCCTTTTGCTTTATCTGTGCGATTTTGGTAGTGACTTTTAAGATCAATAATACCCAGCTGTACTTTTACTTTGGAGGTCTGAGTATTCTCTTTTTCATCTTTATGTATAAAATCTATATGGCTGACCGCAAAGCCCATTTCACCCAACTGAGTATTCTTTCCAAGATGCTGATGATTACGGGGATTTTGAGCATGGCTTTTTTGTGAAAGAGACTTGAGATGTGAGATTTGAGATTAAAAAAATTCATAATTAGAATATTGTTTTGAGTTCAATACAATTTTTGGTTAAAATTGTATTGGGTCCAGAACAATAATTGTCAGAAAAAACCTTGGATGATTTATTCTAGGATTAAAAAGGAATTTTAAATACCAATCCTCTATTTTTACAGCTTCAAAAAAAGCCAAGAAACCTTGAAAAAAATAGCCATCCTAGCTTCAGGTAGCGGTACCAATGCGGAGAAAATCATGGAGTATTTCCAAAATTCCCAAAAAGGTGAAGTTGTCTTAGTAGCCTCTAACAAAAAAGACGCTTTCGTACTAGAAAGGGCTAAGAAATTTCAGGTACCAACCTTCATTTTTTCAAAATCAGAACTTGAGTCCGGAATCCTAACCGACAAACTTCAGACTTTAGGGATCGATTTGGTAGTCTTGGCGGGCTTCCTACTCAAAATTCCTGATAATCTAATTCAAAAATTGCCAAATCAAATTGTCAACATCCACCCTGCTCTGTTACCAAGTTATGGCGGAAAAGGAATGTATGGTGCCCATGTCCACCAAGCTGTGAAAGATGCAGGGGATGCTGAAACAGGAATCACCATACACATGGTCAATGAACATTATGACGAAGGAAAAATCATCTTTCAGGCAGCTGTACCTGTACTTCCCTCCGATACTCCTGACGATATTGCTGATAAAGTCCATCAACTTGAGCACAAATACTTCCCAAATGTGATTGAAAGCCTGCTATAATCCCTTGGTTTTCCTACCTTTGCGACTTGAAAAATTTCCAATAAATAAATCACCCCAATAGCACACTATTCCTGATCTGAAAAGTGTCTTTGTGGGATTCATTCAAACATGGCTACCAAAAAAATACAATCCGCCCTCATTTCGGTCTATTACAAAGACAATCTCGAACCTATCATTGCCCAACTGAAAGCCCAAGGAGTGAAAATCTACTCTACCGGCGGTACTCAGGCATTTATCGAACAACAAGGTGCTGAAGTCATCCCTGTTGAAGAATTGACAGGATATCCGTCAATTTTCGGAGGACGTGTAAAAACCCTTCATCCAAAGATTTTTGGAGGAATTCTACACCGAAGAGACCATTCCGGAGATATTTCCCAAGCCACTGAATTTGATATTCCTGCTATTGATCTTGTGATTGTGGACTTGTATCCATTTGAAGAAACTGTCGCCTCGGGAGCTTCCGAAGCAGATATCATCGAAAAAATAGACATCGGCGGGATTTCATTGATCCGTGCTGCTGCCAAAAACTTCAAGGATGTCGTCATCATCGCCTCCAAAGGACAATACGCTGAACTTGAAGAAAGACTAAGCCGACAAGATGGTGCAACGACTTTGGAAGACAGACGGTATTTTGCGGCGCAGGCATTTCAGGTTTCTTCGAATTATGATACCCATATTTTCAACTTTTTTAACAAAACTGAAAATATCCCTGCCCTCAAAATCTCCGAAACAAAAGCCAAGGCATTACGCTACGGAGAAAACCCACATCAGGCCGCCCATTTCTACGGAGACATGGAGGCTTTGTTTGACCAATTGAACGGTAAGGAATTATCCTACAACAACTTGGTGGATGTGGATGCGGCAGTGGCCTTGATTGCTGAATTTGAAGGAGAAACGGCGTTTGCCATCCTAAAACATACCAATGCTTGCGGAGTAGCAACCGCCAAAACCGTTCAGGAAGCTTACAAGAAAGCTTTCGAGGCGGATACCACCTCCGCATTTGGGGGAGTTTTGATAACCAACCAAAACGTAGACCTTGCGGCAGCCGAAGAAATGCACAGCCTTTTCTTTGAAGTGCTGATTGCTCCTTCTTTTGACGAGGATGCTTTGGCATTGCTCAAAGGAAAGAAAAACAGAATCCTGCTCAGGCAGAAAATCCAGATCGAGGGCACGAAGCAAATCAAAACTTTGCTCAATGGCATCATCGAACAGGACAAAGATTTGAAGACCGAAACCAAAGCCGACTTCAAAGTAGTGACCAAAATCACCCCAACGAACGAAGAACAGGACGCTTTGGTATTTGCTGCCAAAGTCTGCAAGCATACCAAATCCAATACGATCATCCTGAGCAATAGCAACCAATTGTTTGCTTCGGGAGTGGGACAGACATCAAGAGTTGATGCATTGAGACAAGCGATCGAAAAGGCGAAATCTTTTGGTTTTGAACTGAAAGGTGCCGTGATGGCTTCAGACGCATTTTTCCCTTTTCCTGACTGCGTGGAAATTGCCCATGAAGCAGGAATCACTGCTGTCGTCCAACCCGGCGGATCTATCAAGGACCAAGACAGCGTCGACTTCTGCGATGCACATGGCATGAGTATGGTGATGACAGGTGTGAGACATTTCAAGCATTGATTTGCAAGAAGCGAGAAATTAGAAGCGAGAGGCGATAGTCAAAACAATATAAAACCCTTCAAACTTTATAAGTTTGAAGGGTTTCTAATTTTTGGAGCTATTCACGATATAATCCTTTTTTTTTAATGACATAATACTTTCTCCGTGAACCATGAAAATTTATTTTGTTAGTATATTGAAATAAATTTCATAAATGAAAGTTGTATGCAAACTTTAGGTATCAAATCAATTGCGAAAGGCTGTGCAAATTTGAGATCGCTCTTGTTTGTATTTTTTTTCGCCGCTTCCTTCATTTTTCTTTCCTGTGGTGAGAAAAAGCCTAAAGATTTAGAAGCAATTAGTGATATGTTGTTAGAATTGGAAAACCTTAACTATTTTCCAGAGGACATTTATTTTAGGCTACCTCCTCCATTTTATTTTGATGATTCTATTTCTACTCATAAGTTTGATTCAATTAACTTAAATGAGCTATTGACAAATGAATTGATGGATAGCTACAATAAACAATTAAGAGAAATTGAAAACAGAAAAGTTGACAGTACTTTCATATTTTTGATGTCTGAAGATTATCTTTTTAATTCTTGTGATATATGCAGTATTAGGCCTGATTCATTACTACAAAATTTAGCTTATCTGAAATTTCTTCCGCTCGTTGACAGATTAGTTAAGGGAAATTTGGAACCATTGCTGATAGATTATTATTCATTCCCACAAAAAGGAAAATATAAACTCAAGTCCAATTCCAAATTCCCAGACCGAACCCAATTATATAACAATCAATTAGACTTTTTATGCGGTGGCGAAATTTCAATTTCAAGGTTTTATCATGAAAAAGATATTGGAGTTATTTATTTTGACACAACCATATGTCCAAGTGACTGTGGTGTAGGCTACTTGGTTTTAATGGAGTACAGAACTAATAAATGGAAAATTTTCGATATTTTGATACAGCATATATCCTAGTATGTTAAGAAAGACCATTCCGCATGTCACTTCAATTTAAAAATTGATCTCCAGACATTTCTTTTCATTCCCGATTTCTATTTTCTATTTTGCGTCTTCATTTTAAATACCTTTATTCTTTGGTATTCCGTACCCTTATATTATGACCCATAATCTAAAAATCTACAACACTCTTTCCCGCAAGAAAGAAGATTTTGAACCGATCAACCCTCCTTTTGTTGGCATGTATGTCTGCGGTCCTACCGTATACGGAGATGCGCATCTAGGCCATGCTAGACCGGCAATCACTTTTGATACTGTCAATAGATACCTTACGCATCTTGGCTATCGTGTACGCTACGTCCGCAACATCACAGATGTAGGACATTTGCAGGGTGATGCGGATGAGGGCGAGGACAAGATTGCAAAAAAAGCAAAATTGGAGCAATTGGAACCGATGGAAGTGGCGCAGCAATATACTGACACTTACCACCGTGAAATGGAGGCGCTCAATACTTGGAAACCGAGCATTGAACCAAGGGCAACAGGACATATTCCTGAGCAGATCGCCTTGGTGGAGGATATTTTGAAAGAAGGATTGGCGTATGAGGTCAATGGTTCGGTGTATTTTGATGTATTGAAATACAATGAAACTTATGAATATGGAAAGCTTTCAGGCCGGGTTTTAGAGGAGCTGATCAGCGGAAGCCGTGACCTTGACGGACAGGGTGAGAAAAGAAATGCTGTTGATTTTGCCTTGTGGAAAAATGCTTCTCCCGAACACCTGATGAAATGGGAATCACCATGGGGTACGGGCTTCCCTGGTTGGCACCTCGAGTGTACCGCGATGAGTTCCAAGTACCTTGGAAAGCAGTTCGACATCCACGGAGGCGGGATGGATTTGATGTTTCCGCACCATGAATGTGAAATAGCACAGGGCAATGCCTGCAACCATCAGGACCCTGCTAAGTATTGGATGCACAACAACATGATCACCATCAACGGGCAAAAGATGGGCAAATCATTGGGTAATTTCATTACCCTTCAGGAGCTTTTCACCGGAGACCACAAACTCCTGGAGCAAGCCTATAGCCCGATGACGATCCGTTATTTCATATTGACGGCCCATTATCGGTCCACTTTGGATTTCTCCAATGAAGCCCTAAAAGCCGCCCAAAAAGGATATAAGAAAATCATCAATGGCTTACGGATCGCAAAAAAATTGGAATTTGCTGCCGATGAAACAATAGCTTTGGATGCGGAGCAGATCAAGCAGGTCCAAAGCAGCATCAGCAATGCTTACCGTGCGATGGATGATGACTTCAATACAGCGCAGGCGATTGGTCAAATTTTCAATTTGTTGAAAAAAATCAATTCTGTCTATACAGGTCAGTTGAATGTAGGGGTATTTGGAAAGGATGTCTTTTACCAAATGATCCAGACCTATGTGATTTTTGTAGAGAAAATTTTGGGTCTAAAAGAAGAAGTAGCCAATAACCAACAAGGCCTTTTGGATGTTCTGTTGAAACTTTATTCTGAATCAAAAACAGCCCGCAACTACGATAAAGTGGATGAGATCCGGAATGGGTTGAAAGACTTGGGAATAGTGGTTAAGGATATGAAAGACAAAATCGATTGGGCATATGAAGAGTAATTGGGGAATATATATTCTTGTATTCATTTTCCTTTGGTCCTGTAACGGAGACAAAACAACAGATTCCGGTCAGGTTCAGGTCTCATACAAACCTGTTCCCGATTTTGTGGCTGACTCAGCCTACGCTTATATCCAAAAACAGGTGGATTTTGGTCCAAGGGTGCCCAACACGGAACCGCATAAAAAAACAAAAGAATGGTTTGTTCAAAAATTTGAAAGCTTTGGATTGGACGTTCAAACACAAGATTTTCAGGCCAAAACCTATGACAACCAACTTTGGAATCTGACCAATGTCATTGCTTCTTATAATCCTTCGGCGAAAAAAAGAGTGCTTCTAGCTGCCCATTGGGACACAAGAAGGATTGCTGACAAAGATACCGAAAGGATTGATGAACCTATAGATGGTGCCAATGACGGCGGATCGGGTGTGGGTGTGCTATTGGAGATTGCCAGGATTATCAGCATTTCGGAGCAAAAACCTGAAATAGGGATTGATTTTATCCTTTTTGATGGGGAAGATGATGGAGAACCTGAACATACCTCCTTTTCCAATAATTCACAGGTTTGGTGGTGTCTCGGTTCTCAGCATTGGTCGAAAAATCCTCACCAAGCAGGCTATTCAGCCTACTACGGCATATTGGTAGATCTTGTCGGGGCAAAAGGTGCGAGGTTCTTCAAAGAGGGCAATTCCATGCGCTATGCTAAAAACATTGTCAATAAAGTGTGGAATTTTGCCTCAGAATTGGGATATTCAGACTTCTTTATCATGGAAAATGCTCCTGAAATCATTGACGACCATGTTTTTGTAAATAGAGATGCGGGGATTCCGATGGTAGATATCATTGAATTTTCTCCTAGGGCAGGATTTGGTCACTACCATCATACCCATATGGACAATATGGAAATAATAGATAAAAGAACACTTAAGGCTGTAGGTCAAACAGTTTTATTCACTGTTTACCAAGAATAAAATCCTATAAAACCACCAACAAATCATGAAAAAAGGCCATCAGGTTACAATGAAAGAGATAGCCAAAAAACTTGGCGTGTCGGTCTCTACTGTTTCCCGGGCGATGAAAGACTCGCCTGAGCTCCATCCCGATACCAAAAAACGGATCGTGGATATGGCCAAAAGCATGAATTACCAATATAACCTTTTGGCACAAAGTCTCAGGATCAGCCGAAGCAAGGTTTTAGGAGTGATAGTACCTGAATTGACTTCCCATTTTTTCTCAAGTAATATCAGCGGAATTCAAGATACTGCTTACAAGCGTGGCTACAACATCATGATCTGCCAATCCAATGAGTCATTTGATCAGGAAAAAGCCAATATCAGGACACTAGTTTCGTCACAGGTTGATGGATTGTTGATTTCATTAAGTAGAGAAACCAAAACCTACGAACACCTTCAGGATATTTATGACAGGGGAATTCCTTTCATCATGTTTGACAGGGTGACTGAAGAAATCCCAGTCTCCAAAATTACGGTTGATGATGCACATGGTGCCTATTTGGTAGTGAAGCACCTTCTGGACCAGGGATGCAGAAAAATAGCCTACTTCTCGGGGCCAGAGGACCTTTATATCAGTAAAAAACGGAAAGAAGGATATTTGGAAGCTTTGGCCGAATATGGTCTGTCAGAAAAAGAAAGTAAAGTCTATTTCACTGACCTGACGCCTGAAATGAACCGCCAAGTGACAATTGAAATGCTTGAAAGTGGGGATTTGCCAGATGCTATTTTTGCAATGATAGATCCTGTCGCGGTGGATGTCATGATAGTATTAAAGGAAAAGGGCATCAAAATACCTGAACAGATAGCACTCGCAGGATTTACCAACAATCCAACTTCAGCCGTAGTGGAACCTTCCCTCACGACGGTTTCACAGCCTGGATATGAAATGGGACAACTTGCGGCCAACCATTTACTTGATCAGTTGGAGGAAATCGTGCCTGACGATCCACAGTCATTTGTATTGCTGACCACATTAGTACCACGTAATTCCTCGAAGAAAAAATCTTAAAGCCTTAAATGGCTTTTTTTATACCCAAACCAGCCTATGCAACCTGTATTAACTTCCAAGAAATTTGGGAATACTCCAAAAGGAGATGAAATCCAACTTTTTACATTTAGTATTCCTCGTCAAATTGAGGTCTCTGTCATGAATTATGGGGCAACTTGGACGCACCTTTTAATACCTGATCGAAATGGAAAATTGGAAGACGTGGTATTGGGTTTTGATAATTTAGACGGGTATTTGCAAAAAGATTATTTGGAACATTATTGCTATATCGGATCGACGATTGGAAGGATTGCGGGCAGGATTACTGACAATCGGTTCCATTTGGAAGGAAAAACATATGAACTTCCAGCCAACTTAAACGGGATTCATCTGCATGGAGGAATGGAAGGCTGGAATAAGAAAGTATGGGAATCAGAACCATTTGAAACCAATAACTCTGTGGGAGTCACTTTTTATTACCAAAGCAAAGCTGGTGAAGAAAATTATCCGGGCACCATTGACATTTGGGTGACTTATACATTGGATGAAACAGGCAGATTGGAGATCAGTTATAAAGCGTGCTCCGATGAGAAAACAATCATCAATCCCACCAACCATGCATATTTTAACCTCACGGGCGATTTCTCCAAAACAATCGAGGGGCACGGATTCTTTGTAGACGCAGGGAAATACCTTCCAATGAACCAAAACAGCTTACCAACAGGGGAAATCGCAAGTGTCGGCGGAACTCCATTTGACTTTAGAAACCTGAAAACAATCAGCGAACCTATTCACCGGGAACACTCCCAATTAGAAATTGCGGGAGGAATCGACCATTGCTTTGTCCTCAACCAACCTGAGGATTGCGCTGTACTTTATGACCCAGAATCAGGAAGAAAATTGACACTTTCTACCACCGAACCTGGGATTCAGGTCTACACAGGTAATTATTTGGGAAATGATTTCAAAGGAAAAAATGGCATTACTTATGGCAAGAGAACAGCCATCTGTCTGGAAACCCAGCATTTCCCGGATTCCTGCAACCAACCTGAATTCCCTTCAGTCTTGCTGATGCCGGGAGAAGTATTCCAATCAAGAACGCAGTTTGTTTTTTCGGCAGAGTGAAGATTTTATAAATGAAAAAACCTATCGAGACCATCTTCAAGGAATTGTTCCAAAAAGAACCACTTATGGTGTATTCACCCGGGAGGATTAACCTGATCGGGGAGCATACGGATTACAACGAAGGGTTTGTGATGCCGGCGGCCATTGATAAAAAAATGATTGTCGCCATCGCTGCCAACCGTACCCGACAAGCGAAGGTTTATTCAGTAGATTTTGAAGAGGAATTCGCTTTCAACCTTGATTCTTTTGGTCCAAAAAAAGGTCATTGGGCGACTTACATCTTGGGAGTCACTGCCCAATTGCAACAAGCCGGATATGCTGTTCAGGGATTCGATATGGTTTTTGGCGGGGATATTCCAGTCGGTGCAGGACTTTCTTCTTCTGCCGCCTTTGAAGCCGCTGTCGGATTTGCATTGACCACTTTGTTTGGTTTTCATATTCCAAAGCGCTCATTGATCCATTATGCACAAAAAGCAGAACATGTTTTTGCAGGTGTTCAATGCGGCATTATGGACCAGTTTGCCTCTGTGATGGGCAAAAAAGGCCATGTCATCCGATTGGACTGCAGGTCAATGGATTTCCAACATTTCCCTCTGAACTTGCCAAATCATAGTATCCTGCTGATTGATACCTGTGTGAAGCATTCTTTGGCAGATTCTGCCTACAATAAAAGAAGACAGGAATGCCAGGAAGGTGTCCAAGCTGCCAAAAAAAATAACCCAGACATAAAATCTCTACGGGATATGGATTTGGCACTATTGGATACTATTCAATCTGACATCAGCCTAACAGTTTTCAACAGGTGTAAATACATCATTGAAGAAAACAACAGGGTGGTGGCAGCATCAGCATTATTAGACCAGAATAACTTAAAAGGTTTTGGAGAAAAAATGTATGCTTCCCACGAAGGTCTTTCTAAACTGTACGAGGTGTCATGTCCTGAACTTGATTTTTTAGTTGATTTCACCAAGGAACAGGATTACGTCCTTGGCAGTCGCATGATGGGTGGAGGATTCGGTGGCTGTACCATCAATATTGTCGAAAAAGCAAAACTCAAAGCCCTTAAAGAAAGTATCCAACCCGCTTTTGAATCCAGATTTGGAGTTACCCCAAAGTTTTATGAGGTAAGTTTGGAGGATGGTACAGGTTTAATTTGAGGCTTTTAGGAATTGAACCTACCATTCTTATTCCACCACCAATACCCAATCCTGACCTTTTCCACTCGATGGGGGGGTAATGTTATTTTTTCCTTTGACCAATTCAGTTCCTGAATAAGGAAAACTAACACCTGTCCTCGGGTCGTACCAATTGGCTTTCAGAGTTCTATTTTTCATTTTTGAAAAATCTACTTCCACGCTTTTTCCGGTAGGAAAATAAACCATCGCATAAGATCCTTCTGTATCCCTGGTGGCAATGACAAAATGCTCATCATCTTCTTGCTTGCTAATCACCATGTCATTATCAGGAATTCTGGTGAAATACGGTTTTGAAAGCATAAGATTTTTGAGGTGCTTGACCTGATTAGCCATAGGGAGATCCAGAGAAACTTTCCAGGGTCTTAAGGGTGCATTGATAGGCTGTCGGTCCAAAGTAAACATCTGCCAGACCGCATGGCAGCCATAAGTCTGTCCAGCCCCACCTGCAAAAACATTCCAATACATGATTCTTCGAATATCGTCAGGATTACTGTAGCCAAGCTCTTTGGCATTGAAGCAATTGGGATGTTCTTCATAGAGCGGTTCTCCATCGATAGTCGGTTTGGTTGGATTCAGTCCGTAATCGTGACTGATGATTCGGTATGTGGGTTGATTGGGGCAATGTCCCGTTTGTTGCATGTTGAAATCCAGCCAATCCTCTTGGTGGAACCAAGTCGAAGAACCTGCCGGCCGGTTTGGCTGTGGATGAAAAGTCATCAAAATCGGATTATCCGTTTTGGCTGAAGCTTGGATTCCTTTTGCCATCTGATTCCAGACTTCTACATCTTCAGCGTCTTTTCGGGGATTGCGGTCGCCTCCCAAAACCCAAATCAGGTTTTTCTTTCCGGCGTACCTTGCTCCGATCCATTTTCCATAAGTGTAGGCATTCTCTTCATTGAATATTTCCGGACCCATTCCCCAACTGTCTTTATACAGCTTGTCACCCCAAGTAGGTAGAAGGGCTATATGGATTCCCATTTGCGCAGCTAGATCAATGATATAATCCACATGCTCCCAATATTTTTCATTGAAGGCCAAAGGTGTAATCGAGCTAAAGGGCATTTCCCCATAGGAATTTGGTGAATTTAACCCATCCAATTCTGCCAAGGCTACGGCCTGAACAACATTGAATCCCTGAGATACCCTTGTATCAAGATAGTATTCTGCTTCTGCCCTATCAGTTCTGTGAAATAATTCCCAGGCGGTGTCCGCCATCCAAAAAAAAGGTGTTCCGTCAGATTGAGCCAGGAACCTCTTGTTTTCTGACAATTTGATTGGACCATTGACCTGAGCAAAACCGGTAACCAGAGAACCCAAAAAGAAGAAAATAAATACCAACTTTTTCATGATGGAATTTACAAAACAAAAGACAAAAAAAAAGCAGCCCTTTCGGACTGCTTTGAAGTTTTTAGTGTGCCGCAGCTCCTGCGGCGACTTTTGAGTTTTTCTGCCAAATAAAGAATATCGTAAACAAGACGATCAATATTGCCGGGAACATGACCATTTTGAGCAAAGTTGCCTGACCAGCAAGTAGGTCTGTATCATGGATGGCCCTTGCTGTGTCAATCCATTTTCCAATAATTGGTTGGAAAATCGCTGTTGAGAACATTCCTACTCCACCAATGATAGACATACCCAATGCACCACTTAAAGGCACTCTTTGTGCAACAGCACCCACCATCACCGGCCAGAAATAACAAACTCCAATTGCAAAAACCACAGCAGCTAAATAAGCCATTGGACCTGTTACGGTACTAAACATATAGATCCCAATTGTGGCAAAAATAGCTCCGCCTAAAAGCACACCTGTTTGACCTAATGTCTTAACAACAGGTCCGGCAAAGAATCTTCCAACTGCCATGATACCCGTGGTCAAAGCCAAGATCAACATACCGCTTGCTCCACTTTCACTCATCACGACGTTTACCCACTGCTGTGGTCCAAATTCGGAAATTGCAGTCAATGCCATACAGAAAAATAAGAAAATGAAGACAGGTGAGAACATTGCCTTCAAATTACTTGAAATGGAGGTAACACCCTCAACAGTAGGCTTTGGAAATGCCTTTCCAAAAAACAAGAATGCATAAATCAAAGTAGGAATCATTAATACCCACATTTGCATTTGCCAACCCATTCCAAAATCTGTCATGAATTTGGAAATCAAACTTCCAATAACAATTCCACCTGGAAACCACATGTGGAATCTGTTAAGCATTTTATTCATTTTAAGACCTGAATACATGTCTGCAATCATAGGATTACAGGCAGCTTCTGTACATCCATTACCGAATCCAATAAATAGGGTAGAAATTAAAAGTCCTGTATATCCTCCTGCATAAATGGTCAAAACAATTCCAAGTGTATGTGCAATAAAGGCGATTTGCATGATGATTTTAGGACCGATGGTGTGATAGAAAAGCCCACCCAAGATCATAGAAATCGGAAATCCGAGAAACCACATGGAGTTGATAAATCCAAGCTGTTCGGCAGAAAGACCAAACTGATCTCCAAGCTGAGGTAAAATACCCGCACGGATGGCGAAGGTAAATGCAGTAGTAATTAGGGCAAAGCAACTGGCATTAAATAATGCCGATTTGTTTAAATTTTCGTTCATATTGGTTGGGTTTAAAAGGTTGCAATTGACTTTTAAATGGGGTTGATTTTATTTGAGACGGAAAATATAAAAAATATCAGGTATAGTGATGCCCTTTCATAAAAAATTATGAATCCAAGGATTTGATAAAAGAAAAAATCCGGAATTATCAATCAAACACAACAAGATTTTGGATGAATTTCTGTTCTAATCCAAACCTTGTACTGATGATCCTCAAGGTGACAGTATACGAACCTACCGGTATTTCTTTGCCTCTCACCAATCCATCCCATTGACAAAAAGCTACACGTGATTGAATAGCACTGTTTTCACAGAAATGGATCAACTCCCCGTTTCTGTTATGGATCCAGATTTGAGCCTTTTCTACTGCATCATTCACATACACTTCAAAAAGTTTGTTAACATCGCTCAAGCTCATTCCTGTAGTAAGAATGGCTTGAAAGGTACAATCTTCAAAAGTGGAGAAAGAAGATTCAAATATGCATCCATCGGCATTGGTCACCAATAAGGTATAATTTCCTTCTCTTCTAAGATTCAATGTAGGTTCATCAGAAATAAACTCTCCATTGAGAAACCATTCGTATGATTCAAAAGATCCAGGATTTACGATTTCACCATAATTAGACTCAGTGCATATAGAATAAAATGGTTTTATATCCGGTCTTGCATCATCATAACTTTTCAATACAAGGATCAAATCCCTTCCAATCTCACAACCGATCCGATTGAAAACCACAGCTTCATATGTTCCTTCTTCTCCGGCTTCAATTTCTCTTTCGTTGGCAAACTGGGTCAAATTAGTCTGTGTCCCATCCGCAGCGATAAAGATCCATTCGATCCTGTCTACTTCTTCAAAATCCGAATCCATTTTTACTGTTGTAAATTGTCCATCACCACAGATCAAACCCGCAGTCAAAGTCACATCAACCTCAAAAACCGGTTGCTTCACTTCAAAAGGTTTTGGAATGAAACCGCATAGACTTGAGCCTCTAGGCTGTACATCCAAAGAAAAATTACCATAGGCAGTCGGATACCACATTTCTCCCCTTCCTACTATTTTCAGGTTTTCATCATACCACCTGATTGACACTGTTGAAGGATCAACCCCAAACAATTCTGCTTTGTAAAGTTTATTCCCAAAGCAATCTTCACTTTCCAAAACCGGTTCGAAATTAGGAACTGCTATGTTTACAACTGAGAATGGTATTGTACGTGGGCAGAATTCAGGACTTGGATCCAAACTTGTTCCTGTCAAGGTATAGTTTCCAGATTGGGTTAACACAAAAGCTTCACCGGCATTTTTTGTTTCTACAGTTCCTGAAGAACTGATCAAAGTAAAGGTCAAGTTCTCTTCTGTAACAGGTACAAAATCGAAATCACCACAGATTGTGACTTCTTCAGGAATAGAAAATGGCACAAATTCCTTCACAGGAATATCCAAAATCCTGTTTTCAGGAAGTTTACATCCTGAGGGTGAAATTATTTCTATAGCATAATTATTTCCTGGAACAGATACATCAAAGGAACTGACATTGGAAATGGCTCCGGTGAAGAACACAGCTCCCGAAGCTTCCACAACCCTATATTCCCCTGTGTATGGTCCGTTCAATAAATTTACCCTGATAATTCCGTTTACTTTTCCTGTTTCTGAACATGACTCTCCTATTTCAACCACCTCAAACAGCATTTCAGGGTCAGGATTGTTATTTGGAATAATTACCACCTCTGTTCTGTTACAACCATCCAATTGTGTCTCTACGACATAAATTCCCGGGTAAAAATTGGAGAAAGACCTTGTTTCACCTGCTGAAAGATCGGCTTCCAACAAAGAAAGTTCATTGATTCTAAGAAAATCCAAATCAGATTGGGCAGTAAACAAAAATCCTCCATCCTGCATATTGCAACCGGAAGCGGCCACGACATTTGAATATATAAATTCAGCTTGGTTCTTTACAGAAAACCTGATTTCTCTTTCCGAAACACAATCAGGGTATTGGCTGTCCTGAGCTCTAAAAACAGCCCTGTAATTTCCTGACCCAAAAAGATCCTCCTCAGAATCCAAACTGAGAGAAAATGCATTTCCAAAATCTATCAGTTCTGTTCCGCCGATTTTTTGAATTAACCATTGGCCCGGAATGGGAGTATCTAACCCGATTTCGACAATTTCTCCCATACAGACCTCAGTACTGTTGATCAACAAACGGAAATCCCGAGGCTGTCCTACGTATGTTCCGCCGTTTATTTGGCAATCCGTCCCTCCTGAGGAATTTGTCAAAAACAGTGAAATAAAATAATACCCTTCATCTTGTACGCTCAATTCATTTTGGCTTCCTACAATATCTCCGGCAGAATTGGTCCACTCAAAAGTGTATTGGCTGATGTTTGGAGTAGTTGGATTAATGGCAGTGAGGACAGCAGGAGTACTGCCGCACAATAAATAATCCGGCTGAAGAACTATTTGAGGGCCTTGGATTACAGAAAGGTTTTTTGAAGCCGTATATATGATATCATTTCCCCGTCTCACACTCAATGTGACAGTATAATTCCCCAATTGGGAAAATTGCACACTGATATTCTGAAAAGTTGCTCCTCCGTTTCTGGTAAAATGTTCTCCTCCCGAGGGATTTATGATTACCCAATCATAGACATCCGTTGTCGGTTCACCACCTCCTGAAAAATCAGCTATGGCACTTCCAAATATGATACATAAGTTGTCCGGACCGGATAATACAGGGTCAACAAATAGGTTTTCTGAATTAATTGGAAGTTCGATTTCATTTGCAAAAATCCGGTCACATTCTACAAACAAAATGAAAAGAACCAAGGTAATTCTAAGCCTTAAAAAGTCAGGGGCATTTTTCATAAAATAATTGTTCGGTGGGTGATATATCAGCGAGATAGTGTGATTCAAGACCAAAAATCCTAAACCAACATCCCAATGTACAACACAAAAACAATACCATATATATCCCTCTGCAAAAAATTACAACTCAAAAATATCAGTATAACCTTCTAATTATCAATGGAAAATATGTAATACCTAGATCTTTAAATTTAAAATTGTTTGTATGACAAAAAAATCCATCCAACCTTCAAAATCAAACACCCAAAATCCTGAATGGGTCAATCAACAACCGTAACTGAGCTAATTATGGATTTAGAAATATTTTCAAAATTATTTTTATAAATAATCTTGACGGAATAATTCCCGGGCTGAATTGACTGTCCATTGAATTCTCCATTCCATTCGCAAGAGTCCATTCCAGCATCAAAATTTTGCTTGGTACAATGGAAAACCATCTGACCCCAATTATTAAAGATATAAACCTCAATTTGATCAACCAAAGAATTGGAATAAACCTTAAATGGCCTTGAAACATCCTTTGTGCTCATTCCGGTGGTATGTCTGACTTGAAAAACACATTCTTCCTTTACTTCAAAGGAAGTTGTAAATAAACAGCCTTCAAAACTCGTCACGGTCAATTTGTAACTTCCTTTCTCTGAAGGTGAAAATGTAGGTTGGTCATTCACCAAAACTCCGTTCAAAAACCATTCATACTTTAAGAAAGAACCCGGATTGATAGAAACGACATTTCCCAATGACGGACAGATGATATAATTTTCCTCGACCTGAGGTCTATTTTCATCCATACTTTTCATGAGGAGGATTAAGTCACTTCCCAAAAGACAACCCAGATGGTTTCTCATCTCCACCTCATATGTACCTTCTTGAGAAACCACGATTTCATTCTGGTTTAAAAAATTTACCAATGAGATTCTATTCCCATTGAAATCTGTAAAAAACCAATTTATAATGATTGAAGGAGAAAGATTAGCTTCTAATGTAATGGAAACACTTTCTGTGTCCGGACAGTAAGGCGAGGATACAAGCTTGCCTTCCAATGCAAGTATTGGCTTACTTATTTCAAATTCCTTTTTGTTGGGTTCAGGACATGCAAAACTTCCCTTTGGTCTTACCTCCAACTCAAAAATACCGAAACTCTGTGGACTCAAGAATTCTTCGGTTCCGACCAACTCACCAACTTCATTGTACCAAAAAATATCAACCTCAGCAGTTGGTTTGCCAAACAAGTTGGCTGAATAAACAAGTTTTCCTTCACAGTTTTGTTCAAAAATCTCGGGCTCAAAATCCACTGAAGCATTCTTTACTACCTGTATTTTTTTTGTGACAGTACACAAGGCAATATTGCTGTCAGCACTTTCTCCTGTAATGGAATACTCTCCATTTTCTGATATCAAGAAATTCTCGCCTTTCCCAAAAGTATTTGAAGTTCCATCTGGATTGATAACTGTGAATTTTAAATCCAAATCCGTAATCGGAATAAGTTCAAAAGTTTCACAGACAACCAGCTGTTCAGGTACTTCAAAGAATGCCAAATTCTCACTTTCTTTTATGCTGACAAGAGCTCTGCCGATTTCACAGGACAAATCATTGAATACGACTGCCTCATAGTTTCCAGGACTGCTGACAGAAATCCGGGTTTCATTTTCGAATTGTTCCAAAACCGATAGGTTCCCCAATAAATCTATGTACAACCAAGAAATGGTTTCAACTGACTCTTGATCTGTTGAAAGAGTAATCTCGGAAATTCCCCCCGGGCAAAGTGCTGTAGATTGAAGAGATAACTCCACTTCTAAAATTTCACGATCGATTATGAAGGATTTTGGAGGTGTTGGGCATGCCTCTGAGTTTTTAGGCTGCACTTCAAGTTTAAATTCTCCAAAAGAAGTTGGGAATAAAAACTCTTCTGTTCCGACTATTTCATTTTTTTCATTGAACCAAGTAATATTAAACCTGCTTGGATCAGCGCCAAAAAGATTGGCAACATACTGCTTGTTACCAAAACAATCTCTTGAAATCAATTCAGGTTGATATTCGATAGGATTGGAAACAGTCACAAACAGCGTTGTTTCTTTGGGACACAATCCTCCCTGAGAATCGCTTTCAAATCCCAATAAAATGTATTCTCCTGATTGGTCAATTCTAAAAGCCTCGTCTTTGGTTTTTGTCACCTTAGAATTGTCAGGGTAAGTCAAAGTAAATGACAGATTTTGATTTGTAGTCGGGGTTAAATCAAAATACCCGCAAACATTCAGTCTATCAGGTATAGAATAGCTAACCTGAGGTTTGCTACCGATTACAATTCTCTCAGTTTTTGGATTAACGCATCCTGTGGCTTCACTGATTTCGACAAAATAATTCCCTGCAGGGGCTAAAATGGAAAATTCTTCCACATCAATTAAATCTCCCTTTTTCACTACCCCACCTGTTGTTGTCAAAAGTCTGTAGGTCCCCGAGAAATTTGCCTCAAGCATTTTGATGTAGATTTGACCATCAATTTTTCCTGAAATATCACAGGTTTCTCCAACCACTTCTTTTACAGTGTATTCAAGGTTGGATGGGGGATTGGTTAGCGGCAAAATAGCACCTTTTGATCTTGAACATCCATTCAAGGCACCTGAAGCTGCATATAAACCTGGTGACAATCCTGGGATTTTAATTACTTCTCCTTCGGTAAGGTTTCGGAATGTGGCAAAAACAATTCCATCTCTTCTTACCCTCAAGATATCCAAGTCAGTCAAAGCAACTATTTCCAAAATCCCGTCGTTGGAGCCACAATTTTCTGAACCCTTTTCAAAGCTAATATTGAAATTGCTATGTTGGTTTACAGTGAAATTTACAAAATCTTCAGTTTTACAATATTCGGAAGCGCTGTTATCTACTTCAAAAATTATCTTATATAACCCGGGTCCCTGCAAATCTCTACCTCCAACAATCTGCCATTTGTTACCATTTCCAAGAAACACTTTTTCATCAGTACCTTCTTTTTGAAAAAACCAAGATCCGAAAACCGAATTTCCTGCAGACACAATTGTAGATTGGGATCCTTCGCAGACCTGATCCGTACTAATGGACAATTGGTACTCCTTGGGTTTATAGACGTAGGTAGTAATTGAAAATGGACAAACTTGCCCTCCTATTTCATTCAGGGTAAAAAATTCAACACTATACTTATCCTCTTTATTGACTTGGATACTGTTACCTGTTCCGACAATTTGTCCTTTGCCATCATACCATTTTATTTGGTAAGAACTGAGTTTAGGAGTATTTGGATCCAATAATGTCAGAGTGGCTGTACCATCATTACATAGCAGATATGAATTTTGTATGACTAAATCCGCTCCTTTGTTGATGATAATATTTTTTGTTCCGGAATATACTTCTTCTACCCCTCTTCTTATGGTTAATTGGATTTCAAATTCTCCTTGTTCTGAAAAGGTATAACTGAAAGATTGAAACCCACCTTCTCTTTCAATTAAAACACTTCCGTCAGTTCTGACTATTTTCCATCGAAATACATCTGAGGCCAAACCTCCACCAAAAAATTCCCCAATTATACTTCCATAATAAAGACACAATTCTTCAGGTCCTGTTATTCCAAAATCGCTGATCGTACCCGGTAAAATAGCAGAAACTTCTGCCGGATTTTTATGATCCAAATCTGATTCTAAAGAGGCAATTCCCGATTGCACCGACAAAAAAAGCAATAGAATTGCTATGAGGTGATTTTTTAAACTTTTCATTTGCGAGATAGAGTAAAGATTCAAAAGAAACCTTGACCCAAATCTACAGTATTTTAATTATAGAAAAAAATATTTTTGTATTTAAAATACATTTATTTAAATATAAAAAACATTTATTCGTATGGTTTATAATTTGAAAGTGTTTTTTAAAATCAAGTTTGAATAAAAATATTTGTATGATTTCAAAGTAATTATCTTACAAATCTCCAATTTCCCTCAGCATCCTCTCCTGCCCATTCGTAATTTGATTCATTGAACGTTTTGAGCAATTCGGGGTCATTAATTCTATTTTTTATGATATGATTAACCATCATTCCACGCGCTTTTTTTGCAAACAATCCAATGACCTCATATTTCCCGTTCCGATATTCTTGAAAAATAGGAGTGATTACTTTCATTTTCAAGAATTTTTGGTCCACCGCTTTGAAATATTCCTGTGATGCAAGATTCACCAATGCTTCTCCTTTTGCTGTTTCATTGATAGCCTTTGCAATCCGGGTCCCCCAAAACTCATATAGGTTTTTACCTTTCTTATTCTCAAGCCTGACCCCCATCTCCAAACGATATGGCTGAATCAAATCCAATGGTTTTAGCAATCCATACAAACCTGAAAGAATTCGCAAATTTTCTTGGGTAAACTGAAAATCCTCTTCCGAAAAATTATCCACATCAATTTGCATATAGACATCGCCTTTGAATGCCAATAGCGCTTGTTTCGAGTTATGCATTTCAAATTCATTTTGAAAATCAACAAATCGCTGCTTATTCAAAACTGCGAGGTTTTCGCTTATCCCCATCAAATTCTGAAGGTCTGAAAGGGATTTTCTTTTCATTAATCTAACCAATTCAAAAGTTTCCTTTTGGAAATCAGGCAATGAAAATAAAGGTAATTCTGAGGTACTTAAATCAAGTGTTTTTGCGGGTGAAATAAGGGTAATCATGCTTGTTTTTAATATTTATTCAATTACTAAAATGGACTTTGTGATTTTGTTGGTAACGTTTTGGTTGTTGCTTTTAAAATTGACTACAACAGGATAAACGCCAATTGGGACATAGGTTCCGTTCACTGTCCCATCCCAACTGCAAACAAATGTATCTGCACTTATGTTTTTCTGTTCGCAATAGAAAATCAATTCCCCCCATCTGTTGAAGATGAAAACTTCCAATTCATCTACAAAATCATTGGTATAAACCAAAAAGTTCCTATCGGGATTGCTTGGCACCATGGCGTCAGGAAATATTACCCTCAAGGCACAATCTTCTAGAACTTCAAAGCTTACTGTATACTCGCAACCCAAGTTATCAGAAACGGTTAGCAGATAATTTCCCGGTAAAGTAGGTACAAAAACAGGATCAGTAGAAACTTCATTTCCTTCAAGTTTCCATGAATAAAAATCATAAACCCCGGGGTTAAGCTGAACTGTCACATTTTCTATTGCACAGATCGTATAGCTTGGGGCCAATACGGGAGGAACTATTACCGACCTGGAAATCTGCACTTGTTCCCTAGCCAACTCACAACCTAAATCGCTAATTAAAGCAACTTCAAAAACCCCGACATCAAAAACAGTAACAGTTTGCTGTCCTGTCAAGTCAGGGAGTGGCGTCCTCACAGAACCCACGACACTAAACCAAAGTGTTTCGGAGACATTGGTAAAATCAGCCTCAACCGTAATGTTGGCAAAGGTGTCTCCAGCACAAAACTGTTGAGCTACCAAGTTGATTTCCAAATCCTCTAAAAATTCATCTACTTCAAATTCTATGGCTCTCTCCGGACATAAACCTCCACTTCTTGGTTGAACCTCTAAAGTATATGTTCCTGGACTTGGCGGGAAAAACACCTGATTTCGACCTACAATATCCCCGGCTACATTTCTCCAATAGAAATTCGCATTATTGGGATTAAACCCAAAAAGTACAGCTTCATAGGATACTCCCAAATCGCAGTCTACTATAGGGTCGCTCAAAGAGAAATCTATAGGACTGTTAATGACCACTTCTATTAAACTCAACTCACTTGGACACAAAACCCCATTGGGGTCAAATCCTCTGACGGTGTACACACCGGTAAATTCAAACAAATATCCTCCATCTTGATCAGGATTGATCAATTGCCCGTTTGGTCCCCTTACTTCATAATTAAGTGCTATCTGAGATTGAGGTTCTAAAATATACAAACCACAGGCAGTCACATTGGTAGGGACTGAGAATACAACCTGTTCGGCATTGTCAATTATATAAGAAACAGGATCGGGAAAAGCACAATCTACAATATCAATCAGAGTCAAATTATACGTTCCATCAGGGAGTGGGACATTGATGGAATCAGTAGCAGTAAATGTGCCCGTAAACTCCTGGCCATCTTCTTGTCTGATCAATTGATAAGATCCTGACTGAGGGCCAAGATTAAACACTATATCCATTGATCCAAAGTCAACCCCTGTTGCGGTACAGGTTTCAGGATTAGCAGTGATTTCAAAATCAGAAATACCAACCGGAGGATTCAAATTTTGAACCACTACGGGTAGTAAAAATTCACAACCCGAATCACTTGTCGCCACTATTGTATACACCCCCGGTTCCAGTCCTGTCACAACAGGCAACACATCTCCGGAAACTACATTGGTAAATGTTTGACCTGTTTCGACAATCCTTACTTCATCGGCATCCGCTAACATGGTAATTTCAAAACTACCATTGGCAGCTGCACAGTCATCTGCTTGTGTCAAAACCACCACCTCAAAAACCGGTATCGGAAATACTATCAGCTCCAATTGCTTTTCAATAATACAACCTGCCAGGATAGGGTCTTCCGTAACAAATATTATATCATAAACACCTGGAGAAGGTAGGGTATTTGGCACCAAATTCAATTCAAAAAACTCTCCTAAAGGTACTCTGTTTACGGTTCCCTGAACCTGATAAAACCATTCTCCGGAAATAGGGGTATTAGGTGCGAATACAACAAGATTTTCATCATAACAAACCTGATCAGCTGATTGCGTCAGGTCAAATTCAAAAGCGGGGCCTACAAAAACAGAAGCTTCCGAAGGACATGGGTCAAAAAAGGCCGGATCTACACCCGCACCCGGTCTATGGGATACCGTTACTGTGAAAATACTTTCTTCATTGACAATGATAGTATTGGAGTTTTGGTCACCAAACAATTGTCCCGCTGCATTTCTCCATTCGAAATCATAAAGCCCTTCAGAAGGGTCATAACCATCAATGGCAGTAAGACTTATAGGAGTTCCCAAACACAAAGTAACAGCCTCGGGCAATGTAAGTGCAGGAGGAGCAATCACCAAAACTTCAAGCCTTCCTTCATAAAAATCAGGATCTCCACAGCGGTCTACCCTTAGGTCAACTGTATACAGACCCGGTCGTGAAAATTGATGCTCATAAATCTGAAACTGCTCACCAGGTCCCCCAAAGTTATTGAGTTCAACGGTACCGTCCTCGTGTGTGATTGTCCAGAAATAACTGTCAATATCAGGTTCGCCAGCACCTTGGAACTGTCCAATCACTCCATTTTGAGGATCAAGACATAATTGCGGGGTTCCGGAGAGTAAAGGATCTGGAATGCTGCTTCCAGACTGCTGCACAAAAGAAGGCAAACCAAGGTTACTCGTGCCTGTCAATGGAGGTGAACCCATTTCATTGTAAATACTCACATTACAATCCGTGCCTGAATTGATGGATCCAAGCATATTCTGACCAGGTCGGGCCACATAGATTTGTCCATCCGGGCCGATTTGCAAGGCTCCAAATGGCCCCGATGTGCTTAATACTCCCCTTACTGAAGAATTCAAAATACATGCTTCTCTTTGAGGCCTTGTTGTGGCATTTTCAAAACAGGTTGCGCAGGCTAAAGGCGTAGTACCGGTTTGCTCCGGAGCCTGGATCAAAAACTCCTCAACTTTTCCTCCTCCCCCAGTATATGAGACATAAGCACGGCTGCCATCTGGAGAAAATTCCATTCCATATATATCCTCTCCGTTACATCCCAAATCCAACAAAGCATACTCCGTCATCTCTCCGGTTTCAGGATCAAAATCAAAAATTTCCAATCTGCTACAAGCCCCATCCTGAATAGTAACAGCAACTTTCGTCCCATCAGGGCTGAATTTCATCGTACCTACACCTGTATTAAATCCATGATTGGATCCAACAGATGAAAATACCGGGCTACCTATCCCAAATATTGAAACAGGATATGCCCTGAATGTATTATTGCCAAGTTCGTGGAACAACACCCATGTGGTATCTCCCGCTGCCAATGCAGCTGAATGCTCTGTGCTTGGACTGAAAAGGAAATTGTCCTTACTGACTACATTTCCGACCCCGTTCGGATTTTCGACTTTGATATCTACAACTGAAAATTTAACCTGATTACTTCCATCTGCTGCAGTTTGGGTGGTAAAGAGATAAAATATTGTTTCATCTTGTGGAACAGGAACAGCCAACACACTTTGGGAAGAAAGGTTACTTCCACCGATGCTGTCTCCGTTTTCCATGACATTCCCATTCAGGTCCCAAACTGTTTCCCCATCAGTAAAGAACAAGACCTGACCAGTTTCATCTGATATCGTAGTGGTACCGGCAGGAATGTTTTGATTGTGGCTGACCGCTCTCGGTGTGGGTCCATTGGGATTGTTGGGATCAGGATTAAAATCCAATCCGGCACCATCTCCAAAATACCAAATGTTATTGCTTTGGTCATTTAAATCCCAGATCCTAACTCTAACACTGCCATAGGCATAGCATTCAGAACCCGGTTCCCTCACTAAAACCCAATACAATCCTGGCAAATCAACACAATTGTCTTTGGTTGGTCTCCATTCCCGGATATTGGACCAAAAATATTCATAAGTTCCACCGCCGCCTCCACCGCCGCCTTGGTCGTCACCCGCCTGGACTTCTAGCATTGAGCCAATATCTACGCAGGCCCCCTCACAAACCGTGGTGTCTTGCGCGCTGAATTGAACCTGCAATTCATTAGGCAACAATGTGATGGTTTTGTTTACTGTTTGTGTGGTTCCGTCAGCAAAAGTTACTGTCAAGGTAACATCAATGCTCTCGTTGGAAGTAGCTTCCTCAGGAATCAACAAATGCTCTTGGGTAAAATCGATATCAACCGGAGCACCATCTTCATCTGTTAATGGCGGATTAAAAGTCCATTCAAAGCTTACAGGGCGAAAATTTTCGGGTGTAATCAAACTTGTCAACTGTACCGGATTGTTAGAGCAGGGTTCTTCAGGATTCCATTCAAAATCTACTGTTGCATTGATGTTTTGATTTGGAGCAAACTGTGGAAAAATCCTTCCACAAAAATCTGTTCCATTAAATGGATCTTCTTCCAATTCGATTTCAGTAAGGTCAACCACATCAGGATTTTCAACACGACCGATCAATTGAGGACCACCAGCTACTTCTTCATATATGTAATAAAGTCTGCCATCAGGTCCTGTTTTTACATCATAGATCTGAAAAACGTCATTTTCAAAGGGAATTACCTCAGGAGTTGCAGTCAGATCACTCAATGGAACCCGAAGCAACTCATCACCTCGGGAAAAATAAATAAAATCACCATCAGGGGAAAAGGCAGCTCCTCCAAAATCAGCGCCACTACTTGATTGGGAAATCGGCTCCAAAACTCCAAAAGAGCCCGTTGCCACATCAAAGTCTAAAACGACAATATTCGCACTTGGGTCTTCAGGAATCAAAATGATTTTTTGGGAAGCTTCATCGAAAACCATAAACTTTGGAGTGAATGGAATCGCAGCATTTGTATTGAGGATAAATTCACCGGGGTTTGCACCTATTCTTCTTGAAACTATCGTACCACCTTCGATACTTAGCAGGTATGAGGGAGATTGAGGTGTTTTCACCACCATGATTGGTCCGGAAACTGCACCTACAATTACTTGGTCCTTCTCTATGATTTCTCCCAAAGGAGGCTCATTGCCTACCGCTTGCCCAGGAGCATTCATATCAATAAGGGAGTACTGTAAATCCCCTGAAGAATTTTTATAAAAAATGTAATACAGTTTATCTCCAGCAGGATCATAATTCAACACTCCAATGGCCAAATCCTGCAGTCCATTGATGTTTCCGTCTATACCTGGAGCTACACCTTCAAGTATTTGATTGTTGGCGTCATAGACCAAAACACCGTTGCTGTAAAAAATAATGTTGCCAGAAATTGGATCGATGGCTACTGCGTTGTTATTTTGTCCTATAATCACCCCGCTTGGAAGATTCCTTACTATTGGATCTTCTCCTTTTCCAAATGAAAGAATGTTGTTTTGGCCTGTCCCGCAGTCACCAAAGATCCATTCGTTATTGTTAAAACCTTGGGCATGAAGGGGTGCAGTATTTAATGCATTGTTTAAAAATATTAACGCACTAAAAAAAAGGAAAATTTTTATGGAATTACTTAGGCTTTTCATAATTTACACGTTGCGTTTAAAACAACAAAACGTTTTCGACGTTGCAAAGGTGAATCTAATTGCTAACATAACGAATTACTACTTGCAAAGGTCTTTAATACTCCGTCTTTTTTTTGTTTCCTCGATTTTTATGGGAACTATGACTTTGCAGGCGCAGGACCCGCAATTTAGTCAGTACTATGCTGCGCCTCTTTATCTCAATCCTGCCTTTACAGGGTCTGAAATGTTGCCACGTATCGGTGCAAACTATAGAAATCAATGGCCAGGGTTACAGGCACAGTTTACCACCTTCTCTGCTTACTATGACACCTACCTGGATGATTACAACAGTGGAATTGGATTTATGGTTATGAATGATGTTGAAGGTGGCGCAAAATTACGGTCAACAACTGTTTCGGGTTTATATTCATATGAGCTCAGGGTCGGTGAAAATGCCTATTTCCGTCCTGGAGTACAAGCTTCCTACATCAGAAGGGATATCGGTTTTTTTGAAAACCTTATTTTTGCCAATCAGATCAATCCTGCTGACCCCTTAGGTCCTACTCTACCAAGTACAGACCTTCCCGGGTCCGGTGAACCTGTAAATCTTTTATCCCTCTCTTTTGGTGGACTTTTCTTTACTGACAAATTCTGGTTTGGTCTTTCTGCCCATCACGTCAATGAACCTAATCAGTCTTTCCTTGACGGAGTTAGCCCATTGCCTGCTAAATTTTCCATCCATACAGGGTATAGAATTTCATTAGGTTCAGGAAGTTACCGTTCTGATTTTACACACCAAAGAAAACAAAGGTACCTGCTTCCTACCTTGAATTATAAGCGTCAAGGTCCTTTTGAACAACTTGATATTGGTGCTTACCTCCACATGGAACCCCTAAATCTTGGAATCTGGTATAGGGGACTTCCTTACAAACCAGTGGAAAACCAAAACAACCGTGATGCCATCGTGATGATGATCGGGTTTAATTTACCCACAGGGATGAGCATGGGTTATAGTTTTGATTACACAGTTTCCCAACTTGGGATCCAATCCGGAGGTGCCCATGAAGTCAGCATTTCGTTCCTTTTGGCTGACAAAAACCAAGCAAGAACACGAAAAAGAGATACCCTTCTTCCTTGTCCAAAGTTCTAGGCTGATGGAGAGTGAGGATATCAAGTACCTTCTTTTGTTGATTCTTATTTTGGGGTTTTTTGCAGAAAAATCTCTCAGCTACCTAAATATCAAAAGACCGGTACCCACGATCCCAAAAACGCTAGACCAATACATCAGTCAACAAAAACTTCTGGAATCCAAATCCTATCAATGGGCAAATTTTAGATTTGGCCTTTTGACAAGTACCACAGTATTTATCCTGACAATTGCCTTCATTTATTTCGGGGTTTTTGGTTGGCTGGATATTTTCCTAAAAGGACACATCACCCACCCGATCCTACTTTCTCTGGTTTATTTTGCAGTAGTGTTTATCGGTTCCGATATTATTTCCATTCCTTTCGATTATTACCAGACTTTTGTCATTGAAGAAAAATTCGGATTCAACAAATCCACCAAAAAGACCTATTTCTCTGACAAAATAAAGGGATACATCATTTCTATCGTAATTGGGGGACTATTGCTTGGGACACTTTTATGGCTGATCCATCAGATGGGAAAGGACTTTTGGTGGCAATTCTGGCTCGTCTCGGGAATTTTTATGGTAGTAGTCAATATGTTTTATACCGCATGGTTTCTTCCACTTTTTAATAAACTTACCCCTTTGGAAGAAGGTGAACTTAAAAACAGTATTGTCAGGTATGCAAGGTCAGTAGACTTCCCTCTGGACAATATCCTTGTTATGGATGGCAGCAAACGCTCAGCCAAAGCCAACGCTTTTTTTTCAGGCTTTGGAAAGAGAAAAAAGGTAGTCCTTTTTGATACCCTGATCGAACAACATACTCCTGATGAATTGGTGGCAGTCCTCGCTCATGAAATCGGCCATTATAAGAAGAAACACATTTTATGGAGTATGGTCACTTCTGTCCTACAGGTTGGCATCCTACTTTTTATTTTGGCCCAGTTTATCCATAGCGAACAGATGAGTCTTGCTCTGGGGGGAACTGAAATGGCAATTCACCTGAATATAATTGGATTTACGATCCTATTTTCTCCCATATCCGCCATCCTTGGAATCGGTATGAACCTACTAAGCCGCAAAAATGAATTCGAGGCCGACGCATTTGCGAAGAAAACCTATGATGGAAAGCCTTTGGCCGAAGCACTGAAAACCCTTTCTGTAAATTCTCTTAGCAATATCAACCCGCATCCTTGGTATGTATTTTTTAATTACAGCCATCCCCCGCTTTTGGAAAGACTTGAAAGACTGGAGAAGTAGGTAGTAAAGTCAGATGACGGATGTTTCTTTTTTCAGGAGTGCAAATATTCCTTTTGAATTAACATCTCTTATCTTTTCATTATTACAATATTCCAATCTTTCAACTTTCTGATTTTTCAATTTTGGAATATTCCAATTTTCCCATCTTTCTCTTAACTTCAAGGCTAATACCCAAAAGAACCATCACATGCAAGACTTATCTCTCATTCACAAACCTATCACCGGACTATTCCCCTATCCAAAAACCCAGGAAGAGTGGGAACCGTACAGGTTGAGCCAAGAACAAGTTGATTTTTTTCATGAGCAAGGATACCTAAGTGGCATCAAGCTCCTTGATGAAAACCAGATCAACATCCTCAAAAAGGAACTTGAAGAAGTCGCAGATCCAAAACATCCTTTCCACCACCTTTTCCATGAATTCCACAGCAATGAATCGGACGATCCGAATACTGTCTTGTTCCATTCCCTAGGTCATTGGAGGATTTCTAAAGCTTTTCATGATGTGATCTGGAATCCGGCTTTTGTCATGGCAGCTAGTCAGCTTCTTGACAATCAAAAAGTCCGGTTTTGGCATGATCAATTATTCTGTAAGCCTGCCCATCATGGAGGCGTAGTGGCTTGGCATCAAGATTATTCCTATTGGACACGAACGATCAAGATGCAGCACCTCACCTGTTGGTGTGGACTCGACGATGCGACCACCGAAAACGGCTGTCTCCACTATATACCCGGCAGCCACAAATGGGGTCTGTTGGAAAAACCAGCTCTTGCAGGCAAAATGGATGGGCTAATGGAGTTTATGACTGAAGAACAAAAAGCTGCATTCAAACCGGTGGCCATCGAACTCAAAGCCGGATATGGGACTTTCCACCATCCACTGATGGTGCATGGAAGCTACGAAAACCGCTCCCCAAGAAGCCGGAGGGCTTTTGTTTTGAATGTTTTTGCCGATGGTACTATCTCCAATACAGACGATGAATTACTCAAAGGTGTGCCTGTGATAGCAAAAGGACGAAAAATGGAAGGTCAGTTTTTCCCCTTGCTGAATTGAATGGGTATAAATTGTTTCCAAAAAAATAAATGGTCTAAGATTCCTTTCTAGACCATTTTTTTTTAATCTCCTATCTTACCGAATTTTTCATTGAGATTCCTATTGCCGTGAATTTTGCATCTATTTTAATAATTCATGTAATGCATTGATTTTTTGGGTGATGTAAATTTGATCATCAATTATTTATCAACATAAACCCATGAATTCATGAACCAACAGAAAAATGAAAACCGCAATCCTCAGGATGGAAAAAATTCAAATCCGAGAACAAACCAAGAAAGAGGTAGAAATGACCTTAATCCTACTGACCGAGGTGAAAGAAAAACTGATCGGGAATTTGATCTTGATGAGGAAAAGGAAAGTAAATTGAAAGTTACTTCCAAAACGATTGATCCCTCAAAAAATAAAGATTTGGAAAAACAAAACGAAAACAAGTCGCTTCCAAGGCATGAGGATCCAAATGTGAATGCTCAAAATGAAAACCACAGGGAAAAAACCGGAACGATGAGGAATCTACCAAAAAATCAGGTTCCTGCTGAAGAATAGAATTTTAATCTGCAATTCGCCTCTCCTGATAAATCAGGAGAGGTGTTTTCCACAAAAAACCTCAGAAATATCGATATTCCCTCCGCAACTAATACAATCTGATAAAAAAGGTTAGAAATCTGTATCCAAAAACCCCTAAAAAAGCATGAACAACCTGTTGAAAAGCTTGATCACAGGATATTGAACAAAAAATTAGGTGGCAGCTGTATCAGCGCCATATTTCTATTTGGTATTATTTACTTTTTGTTAAGTTAGTGCAGCTAGCTCAATCAATAGAATGATAGACGAAAAGGACATATACTGATTGTCGAATCTTTCTAGCCCAAAAACC
This sequence comes from Aquiflexum gelatinilyticum, assembly GCF_024813435.1. Taxonomy (NCBI): domain Bacteria; kingdom Pseudomonadati; phylum Bacteroidota; class Cytophagia; order Cytophagales; family Cyclobacteriaceae; genus Aquiflexum; species Aquiflexum gelatinilyticum. Next base: position 51,253 of record NZ_JANAEZ010000011.1, on the reverse strand, counting down.
GTCAGCCTCATCACTGACGGTTTTTTTCTTATTAAATCAATAAAATAAAGAGACAATTCTCTACCAATTTTATGCTTTTCTTTAATATGAAAGTTTTATCCCCACCTATTTACAAATTCCCCTTATTCAATTCCTCCACAGCATGGTTTGCTGCTCGGGCAGTGAAAGCCATAAACATCAGCGTAGGATTTTGAGTACTTGTACTCGTAAAGCTCGCTCCGTCAGAGACAAAAACATTTTTGCAGGTATGTAGTTGATTCCATTCATTCAGAAGAGAAGTTTTTGGATCTTTTCCCATTCGGACACCGCCCATTTCATGGATATCCGATCCCGGAGGTGCTTTGCTGTCTTCGACTTTGATATCTGTAAAACCCGCTTTTTCGAACATCTCCTGTTGCTGCTGCAGGAAATCTGCTGTCATCTTATCGTCATTCTCAGTCCATTCGACCGAAAGGATAATCTTTGGAATACCGTATTTATCCTTCTCTTCTGTGCTGAGTCGGATATGATTGGTTTCGATCGGAATTGTTTCTCCCTGCATCCAAGCAGACATGCGCCAGGTACCATATTTTTGGTTGAGCAAGTTGTCACGGAGATCGTGACCAATGCCACTTGTGTCTGAACCAAGACCTCTTCCTCCTGCCATCCCGATAGAATAGCCACGGAGAAAGTCCGTATCCTGACGGAATACATTCCTGAATCTCGGCACATAAGCGTGTCCTGCATGCCTGCCATCAGTGGCCTTGTCGGCAAATCCCTCATAACTCGCATTTCCTTTTCCTCGATAATTATGACAGGCAAGAAACTTGCCCATCAGACCGTTGTCATTGCCGATACCATTGGGAAATCTTGAAGATTTTGAGTTGAGCAATATCGCATTGGTCGCAATGGTCGAGGCATTCACAAAGATAATCTTCGCATAAAATTCCATTGCCTCCCCTGTATTCCTGTCAATGATTCTCACGCCTGAAGCTTTTCCTTTTGCTTCGTCATAGATGATGGATTCCACTACCGAATCAGGACGAATGGTCAGGTTTCCGGTCTTTTCTGCCCAAGGTAAAGTAGAAGCATTGGCAGAAAAATATCCTCCGTACACACAGCCTCGGTTACACATGCCTTGGTTTTGGCATTTATTCCGTCCTTGTTCTTTATGGATTTGCTGAGGATCTGTAAGATGTGCACACCTTCCCTGGATGAGGTGTCGGTCGCCATAATTCTGCTTGAGCTGTTCTTTATAATATTGCTCGATGCAACTCAACTCAAATCCCGGCTGCACGATGGAATCCGGCAACTCAGGCAATCCATCCCTGCCTCCTGCGATTCCTGCAAATGTCTCTACATAATCCAGCCAAGGCTCTAGGTCTTTATATCTCACCGGCCAATCCACCGCAAAGCCATCCCGCGCAGGACCTTCAAAATCGTAATCAGACCAACGTTGTGTTGCCCTGGCCCAAAGCAATGACTTGCCTCCGACATGGTATCCACGAAACCACCGGAATGGTTTTTCTTCAATGATCGGCTGCTCATCTTCGGCCAAAGCCCAATGCATGGTCTCTTCTCTCCCCCACCTGGCCGCACCGATTCCGGATCGCTTATCTACAGGAACCGCACCGCGGAACTCAAACTCCCAAGGTGCTTTGGAAGCGGTGGGGTAATCTTCTATGTGCCGGACCATCCTGCCTCTTTCGAGAACAAGGGTCTTCAATCCTTTTTCTGTGAGTTCTTTGGCTGCCCATCCTCCGCTGGCGCCTGAACCTATCACGATCGCATCATAGGTGCGCTTATCTTTTGAATCCTGTAACATGTCGTATTGGGTTTAAGCTTGGGAAGGTACATCGATGCATCCATGGAAATAGCCCGGAGCCATCTTGTAGCCACGGTAATCTACCATCACCTCCTTGACTGTGGTGAATCCTGTAATGGTCTGTGATTTTATAAGGTCAAAAAACTTCTTCTCTTTCTCATTTTCGGATGAGGCAAAAGAGAGTAGAAGTCCTTCACGTTCTTCTTGGGTTGCTTTGTCAAAGGATTTTCCGATTTCGGATTTTGACTTTTCCGCAAGTGAAGCCAACTGCGCTTTGATCAAATCCTGATCGTTCTTTTCATAGCAATGCTCAAAAAGTCTAATCAGGTACTTGTCCGTACCTGTGCTCAGGGCACCTATGGGCTGGGCATCCGGGGTAGGGACTTTGGGTGGTAAACCTGCAGGAATTATCGTGTCGGCAATGGCTGTGATCAATTCCTCTTCCTTGAAAGAGAAAAAACCTTTGTGTGTCAATTGGTCAACGAGCTGCCATTTCCAGTCCACAAGAACCAACCCTGCGATACCCACAGCGGTACCTCCAAGTATTTTAAGCGATTTTCTTCTGTCCATAAATGTTATTTCGGGATGCAATACTGCTGTAATATAGGGCATTGACTTTTAAAATAACAGTCCAAAAACTCCAAAATCTACCAATGGAAAATGAAAGGGATCGGTGGAGGATGGGGGAAAGGAAATGAAACATTACTAAAATAAAGGAGGAAGGGTTAGTTTATAAAGTGATTAAAAAAATTAAATTTGACGAAAAATTTATTTTAAAAAAATCGCAGGAAACTAAAGGCAAGTCACATAAATTCCCATTGAAACTAAATATGAAGAAAATAGAAAAAAAAGAAATTAGAAGTAAAGTGACTTTATCAAAGTTGACATTCCATAAACTCGATTGGTTAGAAAAATTCACCCTAGGGATTGGAATTTGGTTTTTAGTCTACCCAAAACCTTATGAAATCCTATTTTCAATTTTACTAATAATTCCTATAGTTGGTCTAATTCTTAATGGATTTACAGGAAGGCCAAGCATTTCCAGTTTGGTTGAAATCTCTAAAAATAGTGATGGCTCAGATAAATATGATGTCGCTGATTTCATAGACTTCGCTGCATTAATCATTCTTATTCGCGTTTTGATTGACTTTACATTTGAAAGTTTGTATAGCCTGATAATACCCGGGACAATCACATTTATAATTATGCTAATCTTGTTGTTTGCTACTCATAAAATAATTGAAAAGACAACAAAAAGCAGAGCCTGGATATATACTTCCCTCATATTTAATATTTTTTTATACAGTTATTCTGCAGCATATGGATTGAATTGCGTTTTCGACAACTCAGAACCTCAGGTTTTCGAAGCAAAAGTGATTGATAAAACAATTTCGAAAGGAAGACGGCATACCACTTACTATATTAAAGTTACACCTTGGGGACATCATTATGATCCAGAAGAAATTTCAGTCAGTTCATCTCATTGGGAGAATATAGAAATTGGGCAAACAGTAAAAATTGATTTAAAAAAAGGATTATTAAATATCCCTTGGTACTATGTTGAATGAAAATAAAGTAAAACAGTGTTAGTTCAATAAAATTACCATTTACTTTTGTCAAACCCATGTCCCAAAAAAATGAGGATTGAACTAGAAACTGATAGGACTTACTTGCGAAATCTGACAGTCGCAGATGCGGAAGATTTTTATACTCTCAATCTAGATCCTGAAGTCATGAGATACACAGGTGACAACCCATTCAAGTCCTTCGAAGAAGCAAAAAGATTTCTTGCTGAATATGATCAATACCAAAAATATGGTGTAGGACGGCTTGCAGTAATTGAAAAGAAGACCGGTGATTTTTTGGGTTGGTGCGGACTTAAGTATACACCGGAACAGGATTATTATGATTTGGGCTACAGATTTTTTCGATCCCATTGGAACAAAGGCTATGCGACTGAGACCGCCTTGGCCAACCTACATTTCGGCTTCAGACAAAAAGGTCTCGATGAAATCGTCGGAAGGGCATTGTCTGGAAATACGGCTTCCATCAAAGTTCTGGAAAAAATAGGAATGACTTACAGAAAGGAATTGGATTTTGAAGGAATGGAAGGTGTTTGGTATTCGATTACAAGAGGGGAATATGAAAGCATGATTTGAATCTATACCTGTTGAGTTTTTTTCTGTGCCGAGAAATATTAAAATTGGTTAGCTGAATTTTTATTGAGAATATTCAGGAAATCAATAACTCACATTTTCGGAAACAAAAAGTCAACCTTTCAATAACCATGGAAGATTTCAAAAGCGTATTAAAAGGAGAAGTTGTCATCAATGCCCCGATCGAAAAAGTTTGGGAGCTTTGGATCGATCCTGTGCATATTAAGAACTGGAACATTATCTCCAATGAATGGCATACACCGATTGCCAAAAATGACTTTCGGGTTGGCGGGAAATTGTACCTGAAGATGGAAGCCCTAGACAAGAGTGATGGTTTTGATTACGAATGTATTTATGACAACATCATCCCCTTCAACGAAATCAGCCATGTAGGTGCTGACGGCCGCAAAACAAAATTGGACTTCGAAGAGACTCCGCAAGGCGTCAAAGTCACAGAGTCATTTGAACCTGAAAACCATACTCCGCTCGATGTTCAAGAGGCTTTTTGTCAGTCTATTCTTGATAATTTCAAAAGGTATGTGGAAGAGGGAAGTTGAAATCCCATTGTTAAAATAGCTTGTCGAAACTATATTTAGGATCATTTGAATTTAAGTCTAACCAGATATTTTTTGATACTGGATATTTTTTGATATTGAATTAGAATCAATCATTTCCTTCATAATCTTTTGAAAATAGAATGGACCAAACCCTCACAAATAAGCAATTTGGATTTTCCCAAAGGAAACTATTTGTCTTGTTTGGGTTTTTGTTCACCTGTATTTTCCTTACTGTACTTATTGATTTTCTGGAATCCAAATTCCAAAACTCTGGTTTTTACATTTCGGAATCTTTGTTGTTCAGTTCGTATTGGTGGATTTTCTTACCGCTTTGGTATGGACAGCTGAGTTTCCTGGAAACCCACAAAACCAAAGTAAGATTTGCACTTATTGTTCTCATTCCGATCATCATTCACCTTTTTGCTTTTCCGGGATTGGTATGGCTTATTTCGTCCGTGTTTTATACTCATACCTTTGAGTTTGGGCAGACTTTTGAATTTGGCATATCCCAACATTTCTTTAAAGTTTTTCTTTTATACACCATACCGATCGGCCTATATGCCTTTTTTATGGAAAGGATAAAGGATTTTCAAAGTCAAAACAACTCAATTAGTCAAGAAGCAAATGATTTTTTGACCAGTCTTAATGTCAGGGAAGGAAACAAGCAACTCCACATCCCAACCAATGAAGTGCTTTATTTTTCTGCGAATACTCCTTATGTCAATGTCTATTACAAAGACAAAAAACACCTTTACAACATCACACTCAAATCCCTTTCTGAAAAACTGGATCGCAGATTTTTTGTCCGGATTCACAAATCTGAAATTGTAAACCTAACTCATGTCCAATCCTATAAATCCCGACAGAACGGGGATTATGATGTGACAATGGATGATGGAACGATGCTCAGACTCAGTAGGAATTTTGCAAAGGATTTCAAAAGCAAACTTGAAATCCATACTCAGGATAAGCTATAATTCCCTCCTGTTGGCGTTTTTGATTTGCAAACCAGGTTTTTAATGACTGATTTTTACAGAAAAAAATCAAATGAAAAAAGGAACCCTAACCTGGTTGTTACTCGTGTTTTTTGCTTTTGGCTGCAAAGGCCAAACAGAAAATACTGAAAACATTTCCAATCCATCTCAAAGAAAAGGTCCGGTCGGAGGAGGTTGTGATGGCTGTGAATTGATGTATTTCGGCATACCAAAAGAAATAAACGCAACAGACACCAGCGCCGGTTGGTACGAAGAAAAAGTACAAAAGCTTCTATTGACAGGAACTGTTTTCGAACCTGATGGAAAGACTCCGGCTCCAAATATCATTCTCTATTATTGGCATACCGACACCGAAGGATATTATGCCACGGACACCGAAACTGATCCAAAAGCAAAAAGTCATGGAAGGCTTAAAGGTTGGGTAAAATCCGATGAAAACGGAAAATACAGCATCTACACGATCCGACCTGCCCCTTATCCCAATGAGGATTTGCCTGCACATATTCACCTTTCAATCAAAGAATCTGATATCAAAAATGAGTACTATACCGATGATGTCGTTTTTGATGATGATCCGCTTTTGATTCCCTATATGAAAAAATATCCACCCGAAAACCGGGCAGGAAGCGGAATCGTAAGGGCACTTTTGAAAGGCAATTTGCAGATCGCCGAACATGACATCATCCTTGGATTGAATATCCCCAATTATCCCCAAAAGGATGTTTCGAACAAAAAGTCAGGATTAAACATTGGCGAAGACCAACCCTCTTTTATCCCATTCCATGCCTATGGGCCGGATAAGGGAAGCCAGGCTTGTCCAGTCTGCAAGTATGGAAGGTACCATGGGATCGTTTTTTTCGTGGGAAATAATCCTGATTGGGACGACATCAAAAAATGGCTTGGGTTTTTAGAATTACAGAGCATGTCGAGACAAAAATACTTAAAAGCTTATTTCGTCTATGGAAATGAAAACGCATATAGCAAATCCAAAAGGGAAAAGGAACTTGAAACCATTGGCAGAGAACTGAATCTTCAAAGGACTGCTTTGACTTTCGTTCCCTCCTTCAGTGATTCCAAAACAGAGGCTAACCTAAACAAGATCAATCCTGAAACAGCGAACACATTCATCATTTATAAAAACCGGAGGATTGTCGATAAGTACATTGACCTTAAAGCGAATTCAGAAAATTTTGATTTGATATCAAATTCCTTGGATAGAACCCGGGGAGATTTTTTTGATTTGGATGGAATGCCTCATAATTGAAAATCACAATGAATCAAGATCAAATTGATCACCAACAATTGTCTTAACGATTAATTAATCATGACTAATTTATTTAAAAACTACTTTTACACCTTCAATATTATTGGAAGGAATTATGAATAAGAGTATTGTTGGCTTCATTGTACTATTTGCATCATTCTCCTGCCAAGAAAGGGGAATAAGGTCTGTTCCAATTATTCAACCTTCGCATCAAAAGGAGGAATATTCAATCAAGGATTCAGTTCATTTTCTTCACGGTTTTCCTGCGATGGTTGGAGATTCCCTAATCAATGTGGTGGTCGAAATCCCGACAGGAACTTTGGAAAAGTGGGAAGTCAATAAGGAGAACGGTTACCTTGAGTTGCCCGAAATAGATGGAATCAGACGGGTAGTGGACTACTTAGGGTATCCAGGAAACTATGGGATGGTCCCCCAATCACTGCAGGATCCGGCAAAAGGCGGAGATGGAGATCCCCTTGATATTCTGATTTTGGGACCGCCCTTAACCCGGGGAAGCCTCGTAGAATGTCGTGTCATTGGAATTATCAGAATGCTAGATAATGGCGAATTGGATGACAAATTGGTCGCTTTGCCGGCAAAAGGATACCTAGAAAATGTTCGCACCATGGAAAACCTAGAGGCTGATTATCCGGGGATGATTGAAATTTTGACTATCTGGTTTAAAAATTACAAAGGAAAAGGTCAAGTAGAAATCAAATCAATAGGTGAAAAAGTAGAGGCATTCCAAGTCCTACAGGAAGCTATTGCAGCGTATCAAAACCAACGCTAGGGTTAGGAGAGCTTGATGCAATCAGAATGGGATAATCCAAAACCCAATAAGCATTCTAAGGAGGTCATATATTTTTTTCAACTTACCTGGCCTATACATGTCCGGGCCATTTCCAAATTCCAATTTTGGAAGTGGCATTATAATGGTTTAGTTTTGATTTCAGAAAGTCCCTTTTCAACAAACCGATCTAAGCGGCGTTTTTTGCTTATTGTTGAATTATCCTTAATGAAAAGTTTCCCTTTCTCAGAAATAAACCACCTAATTAAATTTTTGTAATGCAACAAAACCCTCCTGTTGTAAAAAAACACCAAACCTATGACGGATTGGATTTGATGAAGGCAATTGCCATTTATTTTGTCCTGATTTACCATTTCCCAATTATGGAAGTTGACTTTATTGGGACAGGAAAAACAGGGGCTTATTCCAATTTCTTTATTTTCTCCATTTTCAGCACCTGCGTGCCGATTTTCTTTTTTATCAATGGCGCTTTGCTATTCAACAAACCAGGATTAAGTCTTAAAGCCCATTTGTCCAAGATTTTAAAAACTGTCATCCTGGTTATTATTTGGGGATTCATTACTATGATTTCACTTTCGTTGATAAATGGTGAAAGTATTTCTGTATCTGGAATCATAAAGGATATCTATACTTTGAAAACCGGATGGGCAAACCACCTTTGGTTTTTGGAAGCACTTGTGGTGATCTACATATTTTTCCCTTTGTTATTTCTGGCCTTCAAAACAAAGAAGAGTTACTTTTTTTTCTTTTTTGCCTGTGTGATGATTTTGTCATTTGGCAACACCTTCATCGGGCTTCTGCTGAATGTGGCAAGCACCGTTTCGGGAAAATTTTTGAACACTTATTTTTTCCTCAATTACTTTGGCGGGTTCAATGCTTTCAGCGGAATCTATGGTTTTTCTATCGGCTATTTCATGCTGGGTGGAATTGTTTTCTCTATGAAAGACTCCATCCTTACCAACAGAAACCGGATACTGTCCTTTATAGCAATCCCGGTGTCTATGGTCTTGCTATTTTCCTATGGTGTCCTTATATCATTCAGACAAGGGGAAACCTGGGACATTGGCTTCGAAGCGTTTGATTCTGTCTTTGCATTAGTCATTGTCGTATCCATTTTTATCCTTTCGATGCAATACAATAACCGTGGCATTTCAGGTAAAATAATCCGACATGTCAGTAAAAATACCTTGGGCATCTATCTTCTACATAGAATCGTCGGCGCATTGATCAAACCATTTTTCATGGAATTTAGCTTTTTCAGCACATTTATAGGGGGAATGGTTTTTACAGGGGCAGTTCTGTTTCTTTGTTTGCTCATCATTTATATCATGAAGAAAATCCCTTATTTCAATTACCTGTTTTCTTTGAAACTGAAACTTGCCTAAAAAATCTAATTCCTGATCGTAAAAAATCAGGTAATGGGTTTGATATGATTGTTATGATTTATCCTTCTGTTTTTTGGACAAAATTCTTTTTATCTTCATTGGATACCACTAGCCCAATAACCAAATCAGATGAAAGAAGACAGTCAGGTCATCGCAAAGAATGACCGAAAAACGATTCGTGCTTGGGCCATGTATGATTGGTCCAATTCAGTCTATTCGCTCGTGATCGCTTCGGCGATTTTCCCGGCATATTACAATTCGATTACTACCACCGACGCCGGCAGCAAAATCACGGTTTTTAGATTTGAGATCGAAAATACAGCGGCTTACTCCATCAACCTGGGACTTGCTTTTGGAATCATTGCCCTAGTTTCTCCCCTCCTGTCTTCGATATCGGATTATTACAGCAATCAAAAAAAGTTTATGCAGTTTTTTTGCTACCAGGGAGCGATCGGATGTTCATCTCTTTTCTTTTTTGATGGACCCAAAATGGTCCACTTCGGATTGGCCTTTATGATGCTGGCGACGATCGGCTATTCGGGCAGCATTGTTTTTTATAATTCATATCTTCCCGCTATCGCCACCGAAGACCAACAGGACAAAGTCAGTGCGCGGGGTTACGCATTTGGCTATATCGGTTCTACGACCCTACTACTCCTCAATCTTGCTGCCATCCTCAATCAGGAAGCCCTTGGCATAGAAGATGGTTCGCTGCTTCCCAGAATTTCATTTCTCCTCACAGGCATATGGTGGTTTGGATTTGCGCAGGTTACTTTTCGAAAGCTTCCCAAGGGAATCTATTCCAAAACCACGACAGAGAGGCAATTTCTCCTCAACGGATACCGGGAATTGGCCAAGATTTGGGGGAGGTTAAAGAACGAACCAAAATTAAAGATGTACCTGATGAGCTTTTTCTTTTACATCATGGGAGTTCAGACAGTAATGTTTATGGCTGCTTCTTTTGGTGAAAAAGAAGTAGGGATGGGAATGACTGAGTTGATCATTACAATCCTTTTATTGGAATATGTAGGTATTATCGGTGCGTTCCTGTTTGCATGGATTTCCAAAAAGATGGGAAACCTTCAGGCACTGACTATTGCAGTGACTATTTGGATTTTCGTTTGCATCGGCAGCTATTTTATTCAAACCGCCTTCCACTTTTACATCGCAGGTTTCTTTATTGGGATGGTGATGGGAGGAATTCAATCCTTGTCCCGGTCGACATATGCGAAGTTTATTCCTAAAACAGAAAACAACGCAGGTTACTTCAGCTTCTTTGATGTTTGCGAAAAGTTGGCCATGATGTGCGGACTCGTAATGTGGGGATTAATGGACAACCTCACCGGCAGCATGCGCAATTCGATCATTGCTTTGGCCATTTGGTTTTCCATCGGCCTGATTCTATTGATGGTAGTCAGTAAATTAGAAAAGCAGCAAAAGGCTGCTTTTGCCTAAATCCTTCAATCCCATCTCTTCGGTTAATTCCTCAAAACACTACTAATGGGATATTGCCATTGTAGGTATGCCAAACATCAAATTTAAATCAAAAAGCAGTAATCAAAAACTTTCCCATAGAGCATAAAAAGTGAAATAAATAATATCAGAATTTTCTTAAATTAGACTTTCACTTAATTCAATTGAAATGAAAAAATTAGCCTTTATTCTCATCTTATTGTTTCTAGTAAAAACTGATTTTCTGCAGGCACAAACCGCCCCAAATGTAAAAGGAACGTGGATAATGAATGTTGAGACAAATATGGGCAGCGGTTCGCCGACATTTGTACTTGACCACGTGGACGCCACCAATCTCAAAGGAACTTATTCCGGTCAGTTGGGAGATTCAGAGGTAAAAGGAACACTCAAAGTCAATATCATTCACCTTGAATTCAGCATTAGTGGCGAAATTATCGAATATGACGGTACAGTAACCGGAAATGAAATGAAGGGAAAAGTAAAATTAGGAACGATGGCAGAGGGAACTTTCACAGGAAAAAAGAAGGAGTAAATTGATTAATTTAATCAAAAAAAACAACAATATAAACCCTATTAAAATGAAAAAATCAATAATTCTTATAGTATTTGTATTTGTAAGTGGAATTAGTTTTTCACAGGGACTGCGTGTAAATACTTATGCTGGATATGTATTCCCGGACAGTTTTGACAATTTCTATTCGGCAAATTCTTACGTTGAAGGACAAATCCAAGACGGGTTCAGATGGGGTGTGGGATTGGAGTATGCCATTCCCGGTAATCGCGCCATCGAAATCCAATATAAAAGACAGGATACCTTTGCCCCTACGACATTCCGGGACCCGAGCATCGGAGGGGGTGGGCTGAATAGGGCAAATTTTGATTTGGGAATTAATTGGATCATGTTGAATTTCACCAATTATATTCCGATCAATGAAACCGTAGAACCTTTTGTTGGAGGGGGCTTGGGTATGGGTATTTTTAACGTGAGAAATCCAGACAACGGAAATACCAACAACGGGACAAAATTTGCATGGAATATCCGGGGTGGATCAAACTTTTGGGTTGCTGACAATATAGCGATCAGGATTCAGGCATCATTATTCTCAGCTGTTCAATCAGTAGGGGGTGGATTATTTTTTGGTACAGGAGGTGCAGGAGCAGGGATTTCAACTTATTCAACTATGTACCAATTTGGGTTTGATGGAGGCCTGGTTTTTAGGCTTCCGGGAAAATAAATTGCTTTCCCAAATAAACAATAAAACCCGAGCCAAGGCTCGGGTTTCTTTTTTTTCAATGAATTTTGTAGAAATCTACAGCTTCTTGATTCTGATGTTTTTAAACCAAACTTCATCACCATGGTCTTGAAGGGCGATCTTGCCTTTCTTGAAAGTACCGAATCCAGGCATGTCCTTGAATTTGCTTTTGGCAATCAACGCTTCCCATTCAGGAGTCCAAAGAGTGGTAGAAACGATCATGACACCGTTAAGATGAAGTTCAAGGTTACCGTCTTTGGCGATGATCTCAGCAAGATTCCATTCTCCGACAGGCTTCACCGTCTCTTCGCTGCTGACGATCAGGTCATACAAATCACCTGCACGGTGGCTGACAATCTTGGCATCAGGATGTCCATCATTGTCAAGAACCTGCATTTCCATACCGGTGTTCCAAGGATAGGTGTATTCCGGCGCTTCGTGCACAAAGAAAATAATACCGCTGTTTCCGTTTGGAGCTATTTTCCATTCCACCTGTAAGTGATAATTATCAAACTCCTCATTGGTCACGATGTCACCACCATCTCCTGTTTGCCAGCCGGCTTTGTTGGTGGCATCAAGGTAAATGGCACCATCCTGAACTTTCCAGGCTTTGCCGACTTCACCTCCTCCATATTTGGACCAACCGTTTAATGAAGTTCCATCAAATAGGCTTACCCATTCAGATTCAGGAGCAACTGTTTCAGCTGCCTCTACCACTTCAATTTCCTCCGATGTTTCTTGGTTTCCTCCGCAGGCAAATGCCATGGAAGCAGAAACCAGGAATATAAATGCTTGTTTTTTCATTATTATTTTTTCAAAAGGAGAACATACTTCACCATTTCTTCCACATCTGCGGGAGCAAGTTGCGGATGAGAAGGCATCATGATTTCACCCCAAGTTCCTACGTGTCCTTCGATCACGTGCTTGGTAAGTAAGGCGATGTTTTCAGGAGTACTTTCATATTTGGCGGCTACATCCGCGTAAGATGGTCCTACGATTTTTCTTTCCACCATGTGGCAAGCTGTACAGCCTGCTTCTTTGGTCTTTGCTTGACCTGCGATAAAGAGTGGGTTGTCTTTGTATTTATCCTCCAGACTAACGGGAGCCGCAGCAGGCGGAGGAGTAGTGACCGCAGTCTCTGTAGAGGTTTCGGAAGTAGAACCTCCACCACAGGAGTAGGTTAAAGCAGATACGGCTATCAAGCCAAGAGTCAATGATTTAATCAGTTTCATAAAATATAGGTTAATGGTAATTTAAATTCCTAGGATTTTTTTGTTAAACGCCTCGTCAGCTCCTGCCGAAGCAAAATCATCAAAAGCTTTTTCAGTGACCCTGATGATGTGGTCTGCAATAAATGGAGCTCCTTCAAGTGCTCCCTGCTCTGGATGTTTGATGGCACATTCCCATTCGAGTACTGCCCAACCGGAGTAGTCGTACTGCGAAAGTTTGCTAAAGATACCACTAAAATCTACTTGACCATCTCCCAAGGAGCGGAATCTTCCGGCACGCTGCACCCATCCTTGGTATCCTCCATAGACGCCCTGCTTGCCAGTTGGATTAAATTCTGCGTCTTTGACATGGAACATCTTGATCCTTTCGTGATAGAAATCAATGAATTGTAAATAGTCGAGGCACTGCAATACAAAGTGGCTTGGGTCATAAAGAATATTTGCTCGTTTATGGTTATTTACTTTTTCCAAAAACATTTCAAATGTGATGCCATCGTGAAGGTCTTCTCCGGGATGGAGTTCATAGCAGACATCGACGCCGTATTCTTCAAAAGTATCCAAGATGGGCATCCATCTTTTTGCCAATTCTGTGAATCCTGTATCGACCAAACCTGCCGGACGCTGTGGCCAAGGATATACTGTCTGCCACATCAGCGCTCCGGAGAAAGTGGCATGTGCATTCAGTCCAAGATTGGAGGAGGCTTTGGCAGCGAATTTCAGCTGTTGGGTTGCCCATTCGGATTTTGCTTTTAAATTGCCTGCTAGGTTTGCTGGAGCAAAGCCATCGAAAAGCTCGTTGTAAGCAGGATGAGTTGCCACCAACTGACCTTGAAGGTGGCTGGAAAGTTCGGTGATTTGCATGCCTGTGGCATTAACGATGCCTTTGATTTCATCGGCGTAGGTTTTGCTTTCAGCAGCTTTTTGAAGGTCTATCAATCTTCCATCCCAAGATGGAATCTGCACACCTTTGTATCCGGCTGCCGACATCCACTCACAAATACTTTTTAGGCTGTTGAACGGTGCTTTGTCATCGGCAAACTGTGCCAAAAATACTGCAGGTCCTTTTATGGTTTTCATAGGTTTATTTTTTTGATTTTAAGATTGGAAAATTTCAAAATTGCAAAATTAAAATGATTGGAAAGTTTCAAGGTTGGATTAGCGATTCATCAAGAGAACAGAGGATTTGGTAATTAGTACTTCGTACTTTTTTCTACTCTCGCTTCTACTTTTAATATTCCACCTTAAACGGTGTCCATTTCTGATCGGAAGCCGAACTTGCCAAGACATTTTCGATAAAGGCCATACCGCGGATTCCATCTTCTGCACCGGGGAAATCAAGCCATTCGGCTTTGGGCTCCTCCCCTTTTCTCAAAGCATATATCGTCCTGGCGAAGTTTCTGTAAATATTGGCAAAAGCTTCAATATAACCTTCAGGATGGCCTGCAGGTGTCCTCGTGTTTTCATTGGCCATTGAGCCTAGATAGCCATTTCCGGCCCTGTAGATCTCGTCCGGTCTGTCAGACCACCTCAATCTCAAAGTGTTGTTGTCCTCCTGCATCCATTCGAGACCTCCTTTTTCTCCGTAAATTCGGATTTTGAGGTTATTTTCACATCCAGCGTCTATTTGGGATGCTGTAAGGATTCCTGAGGCGTTGTTTTCAAATCGCATCAAAACCGCTCCATCATCATCTATCGGACGTCCAGCTACTTTGATGTCAAGGTCTGCACAGATTTTTGCAACTTTGATCCCGGAGACATATTCAGCAAGGTTGAATGCGTGGGTTCCGATATCGCCAAAGCAACCGGCTTTCCCATTTCTTGTAGGGTCGGTTCTCCATTCAGCCTGTTTGTTTTCATATTCCAAGAGTTTGTGAAGCCATCCCTGCGGATATTCCACATAGACTTTCCTGACTTCACCTATGACACCCTCAGCGACCATCTGCTTCATCTGCTTGATCATCGGATATCCTGTGTAGGTATGGGTCAGACAAAAAAGCTTGTCACTCTTTTTGATAATTTTATATAATTCTTTGGCTTGGTCATAGGTCAATGTCATCGGCTTGTCCAGCACAACATGAAATCCTGCTTCCAACGCTTTTTTGGTCGGATCAAAGTGAACATTGTTTGGAGTTACAATACTGATGATGTCTATTCGCTCAGATTCCGGTAAGGCGAGTTCCTTTTGGATCATTTCTTCATAAGAGGAATAAACTCTCGATGGGTCAAGCATGAGTTCTTTACCTGCCTGTCGGGATTTTTCAGGGTTGCTGCTAAAAGATCCTGCGGTGATTTCTATCAAACCGTCCATCAGCGCCGCACTCCGGTGGATCGCACCGATAAATGCACCTGGACCGCCGCCGACCATTCCCATTTTGAGTTTTTTCTGTGCTGCCATATTTATTCTGGATTTTAGGTTTTCAGGGTTTACGATATTGTATTAAATTTCTTGTAAGATAAATTATGATTTGGTTTGACTTAAACACGAAATGAAATAAATGACCAGTTGCAGTAAGATGTTATGAGTGGTAAAGTTTTGAACCGCTTATTGCCTTATTTAATTCTGTATTTTGGAAAAACTAAAATTAAGGCAAAATCCCTGAATTTTAAACATAAAATTGATACTTTACTGCTTAATTTCATCTGATTTTAACCAATCAACCACTACATATGCATTCCGGAACCAGAGCCCAACTTTCTTTCATGATGTTCTTGGAATTCTTCGTTTGGGGTTCCTGGTATGTGACCATGGGTACCTTTTTGGTTGCAAACTTAGGCGCAAGCTATACACAGATCGGTGCCGCATTTTCTACCCAGTCATTTGGTGCTATCATTGCACCATTTATCATCGGACTGATAGCTGACCGGTATTTCAATGCAGAAAAAATTCTTGGCTTCCTCCACCTGATCGGAGCAGTTCTACTTTACCTATGCTATCAGGCCACGAGTTTCGATTTGTTTTATCCTTTCATATTTGGATACATGGTTTTATATATGCCGACCTTAGCCTTGGTCAATTCAGTTTCTTTTAGGCAAATGAAAGACCCTGAAAAGGAATTTTCTCCCATCAGAGTTTGGGGGACAATTGGTTGGATCGCTGCGGGTCTTTCGATCAGCTATGTTTTTATGTGGGATGAAGTGGGAAATATGTCCAATGGTTTCTTGAAAAACACTTTTCTGATGGCTTCGATTTCTTCATTGATTCTGGGATTGTTTTCCTTTACACTCCCAAAGACACCACCAAGAGCCAATAAAAATGAAAAAGTTAAAATAGGCGATCTGATAGGACTTGACGCTCTAAAGTTATTGAAGGACAAAAACTACGCGATCTTCTTTTTATCTTCAATCCTGATCTGTATTCCTTTGGCCTTTTATTATCAAAATGCCAACCCATTCCTGGCTGAAATCGGCGTTTCTGACCCTACCGGCAAAATGACAATCGGACAGGTTTCAGAAGCGTTCTTCCTGCTTTTGCTTCCTTTTTTCTTCAAAAAGTTCGGCTTTAAAATGACCATGTTGGTAGGAATGCTGGCTTGGGTAGTACGGTATGCGCTGTTTTCGATTGGAGATGCTGGAGGCGGACTTTATTTGTTAATCATCGGCATTGCGCTTCATGGTATCTGCTACGATTTCTTTTTTGTTTCCGGCC
This sequence comes from Aquiflexum gelatinilyticum, assembly GCF_024813435.1. Lineage (NCBI taxonomy): Bacteria > Pseudomonadati > Bacteroidota > Cytophagia > Cytophagales > Cyclobacteriaceae > Aquiflexum > Aquiflexum gelatinilyticum. The sequence continues at coordinate 34,683 of NZ_JANAEZ010000011.1, read as the reverse complement.
AAATCTACACCGATTCCAAGGCAGGGGAGAAATTTCAATCATCTGCTCAAGGACTTATTACCTTGGCTACCTATGGCTTTGGAATGCTGATAGGATTTGCTGTCGCCGGACAAGTCACTGATTTATATTTGAATGCCGATGGTACACATGATTGGAAGTCCATCTGGATGATTCCATCAGGTATTGCTATATTAGTGGTACTGATTTTCCTGATTTTCTTTAAAAATGAAACAATGAACAAAAAACCCGAAATAAAACCTTTTGAATCATGACCCAAACCAGCAGAAGAAACAGCCTAAAAAAAATATTGATGGGGACGGCAGCGGCCACCGGATTGCCATTAATCAATACCAATGCAAAGGATATGGATTATCAGCTTAAAGGAAATGTTAACCACGCCGTCTGTCATTGGCCTTTTAATCCGATGACCATAGAGGAACTTTGTATTGAAATCAAAAAAATCGGATTCAATGCCATTGATTTGATCGGTCCAAACAACTGGCACATTCTTCAAAAACACGGTGTGGTATGCTCGCTGTGCAATGGCGCTGACATGGGGATCGTTAAAGGTTGGAATGATCCTAAAAACCATGAACAGTTGATCAAAGGTTATGAGGAAGTTATTCCTTTGGTGGCAAAAGCAGGATACAAAAATCTGATCGCCTTCAGCGGCAACAGAAACGGAATGGACGACGAGACGGGGCTGAAGAATTCTGCTGAAGGTCTCAAAAAAATCATGGCCACTGCAGAAAAACACAATGTCATGATTATCATGGAGCTTCTCAACAGCAAGGTCGACCATGCAGATTATATGTGTGACAAAAGCGCTTGGGGCATAGAACTTTGCAAAATGGTCGGTTCACCAAATCTGAAATTGCTTTACGATATCTACCATATGCAGATCATGGAAGGGGATATCATCCGCACGATCAAAAGAGACCACCAATATTTTGGACATTACCATACAGCCGGAAATCCCGGAAGGAATGAAATAGATGAGACCCAAGAAATCTATTATCCACCGATTGTAAAAGCTATCTTGGATACAGGGTACAAAGGATATTTCTGCCAAGAATTTGTTCCAAAAAAGGCAGACAAAATGGCTTCACTTGCCGAGGCCGTCAGAATATGTGATCTATAAATAAATTCAACCAATAACTAATTATGGCAGACAATACCTATGACGCTATCGTAGTCGGCTCCGGAATCAGCGGAGGCTGGGCCGCGAAAGAGTTGACAGAAAAAGGACTTAAGGTCCTCATGCTCGAAAGAGGACCAAATGTAGTACACAAAACCGATTACAAATCAGCCACCCTTGCCCCTTGGGAAGTTCCTCACAGAGGCAGAAGGACTACAGAAATGATCGAGGCACATCCAAATCTCAAAAGAGATTATGTGCTCAATGAACTCAACCTGGATTGGTGGGCTCACGAATCCGAATCACCTTATATCGAAACCAAACCATTCACATGGTTCAGGGGATATCAGGTCGGAGGAAGGTCTTTGCTTTGGGGAAGACAAAGCTATAGGTTAGGTGATTTGGATTTTGAAGCCAACTTGAAAGAAGGTATTGCTGTGGATTGGCCCATCAGGTACAAAGATCTTGCACCTTGGTACAGCCATGTTGAAAAATTTGCGGGTATTTCCGGAAATAAGGACGGGCTTGCCCAATTGCCTGACGGGGATTTTCAGCCACCTATGCCACTCAACTGTGTAGAAAAAGATGTAGCAGAAAGAGTGAAAAAAGCATTTGACGGAAAAAGATTAGTGACAATCGGCAGAGTTGCCAACCTTACCCAGCCTTTGGAAGGAAGGTCCCAATGTCAGTTTAGAAATAAATGTTCACTAGGTTGCCCGTTTGGAGGATATTTCAGTACCCAAGCTTCCACTATGCCTGCTGCTGTGAAAACTGGGAACTTAACTTTGAGACCTTGGTCGATTGTCACCAAATTGATATATGACAAGGACAGCAAAAAAGCTACCGGGGTAGAAATCATCGATGGCGAAACCAATCAGACTTATGAATTCAATGCCAAAATTATTTTCCTTTGCGCATCTGCCTTCAATTCTACCTCTATCCTGATGAGATCTGCGACCGATATTTGGCCGGAAGGATTGGGAAGCAGCTCGGGTGAATTGGGCCATAATGTGATGGACCACCATTTCAGATTAGGTGCAAATGGGGTTGCGGAAGGATATGAGGACAAGTATTACTTTGGTAGAAGACCAAACGGGGTTTATATCCCTAGGTTCAGGAATATTGATGGAGACAAGAGAGATTATTTGAGAGGTTTTGGCTATCAGGGCGGTGCTTCCCGTTCAGGTTGGAGTAGAAATGTCGCTGAGATGAATTTTGGTGCACCTATGAAGGAGGCCTTGAGCGAACCAGGACCATGGAGTATGGGAATCACCGCTTTTGGAGAAATACTTCCTTACCATGAAAATACCATCAAACTGAGCAAAGACAAGGTAGACAAATGGGGTATTTCAATTCTGGAGATGGATGCTGAAATAAAAGAAAACGAGAAAAAAATGAGGATTGACATGATGAACGACGCTGCTGAAATGCTTGAAGCAGCAGGTTTGAAAAATGTCAATACATTTGACGCAGGTTACACTTTTGGACAAGGAATCCACGAAATGGGAACTGCAAGGATGGGACGAGATCCAAAAACCTCTGTTCTGAACGGTAACAACCAAGTATGGGATGCAAAGAATGTATTTGTCACCGATGGAGCCTGTATGACCTCTGCAGCAGCCCAAAACCCTTCATTGACTTACATGGCTTTGACAGCAAGGGCAGCGGATTTTGCCGTCAGCGAACTTAAAAAAGGAAATTTATAATTTTAAAAAAGAACTCAATCATGGCAATGAATAGAAGAGATGCTTTGAAAAGTGTCGTTTTAATGATGGGGGGAACAATGGTCGGCGCCAATGTCATCCTCACAGGATGCGCTCCTGACGACCAAATTGTAGGCTTGGAGTTTTCTCCAAAAGATATCGCATTCTTAGATGAAATCGGCGAGGCCATCATCCCTACCACAGATACTCCGGGAGCCAAAGCAGTTGGCATTGGTGGATTTATGGTAATGATGGTAAAAGACACCTATAATGCCGAACAGCAGACAGCCTTTGTCGATGGACTGAATTTTATCAAAAAGGACTTCAAATCAAGCAAAGGAAGCGATTTTATGGATGCTACTTTGGAAGAACGTACAGCCTATCTCAATGAATTGAAAGCCAAGGCAACAGCCGATACTGAAGACAAAAATGCAGGTGTGGTTAAAATGCTTCAGGATTTGACAGTGCTCGGATATTTCACCTCTGAGATTGGTGCAACACAGCAATTGAGGTATTACGAAGTTCCCGGTAAATATGACCCCTGCATTGAATATAAGCCAGGAGAAAAAGCTTATGCCATTTAATTTATATCCAAATCAAGAGACTGTACCTTTGCAGTCTCTTGTCAATTTAACAAACCCCAGCATGAAAAACAGAAGAAAATTTATCAAGTTAAGTGCAGCTATGGGAGCAGGTGCTTTCCTTCCCCTACAATTTTGTTCACCAAAAAAAGAAAGTGACACCCTTTCAGAAGCAGTTTTGAGTGCTTCTACAGGGATATTGGACAATTTCGGACTCCAACTTTATTCAGTAAAAGAAAATATGGCAGAGGACCCTGTTGCAACGATTAAGGCTGTAGCCGGCTATGGCTATACACAGATCGAAGGATTTGATGGGGGAAAAGGGATATTTTGGGGAATGAAAAATACTGAATTCAAGAGTCTGACTGATGATCTCGGGCTTTCTTTTATCGCTTCCCATGCCAATACCTATGAAAATCTTGAAAAGCAAGCAGAGGAGGCTGCTGCAATCGGGATGAAATACCTTATCAACCCTTGGGTAGGACCTCAAAAATCCATGGATGACTTCAAGAGAATCAATGATGATTTTAACAAGCAGGGAGAAATTTGCAAACAATACGGGATCAAATTTGCCTACCATAATCATGGATATACATTTGTAGACTTGGATGGCCAAATCCCCCATGAATATCTACTTGAAAATACAGATCCGGAATTAGTAGAATTTGAGATGGATACCTATTGGGTTTATACTGCAGGCAAAGATCCAGTTGAATATATCAAAAAATACCCAAACAGGTTTACACTTGGCCACGTGAAGGACAAATCCGGTGATTTGGAGTTTTCGGAACCAAACGGTTCTACTATTATTGGTACCGGAATTATGGATTTCCCCACCATCCTAAGAGCAGGAATGGACAACGGTATGAAATATTTTATTGTAGAGCAAGAGAGATTTGAAGGGACTACCCCTATGGAAGCTGCTGAAAAAAATGCGGCATTTATGAAATCACTTGTTTTTTAAAATAATGAAGGCCTGCAAAAACTGCAGGCCTTCCATTTTTTATTCTACAAAATCAGATTTGATCGACCTTGAAGTATATATCAATAAATAAATAATCACAATCAGAATCACCAACGCGGCCACTTCAAACTGTGCCCAAATTTTGGATCTATTGACCACTTTTTCTGAATTAGTCGCCAATTTTTTCCCCTCCTCAATTTGGATCAAAGAGAGCTTCTCCAAATCCAAAATCGCCTTTTCAATATAAGAATTGTATTCTTTTACTTTATCTGCATTTATTCCAGATTCCTCAGAATAAAGGGATTGATAATCAGCAATCCTAAGATTTTCCTGAATAATCTTTTTGAAATCCGTCAAGAAGCCAGCCTCGGCAATGGTCAATTTGGTGTCTTCAAACTCCTTGACAAGGTTCAAGATATCGGATTCAAAAGTACTGATTTCATCCACTACGTGGCTGTAATCACTTTCGAACTGACAATGGTTCACCAATAGCTTGATTCTAAACAGCTTTTCGGAAATTGAAAAAATATAGCTTTCAACTACCAACCTGTCTTCATAAAACGATACGAAAGAATTTCCAAGCTCATTAAAATTTCTTCTTTCAAGTATATTTTTTCCAAAAATCATAACAATCAAAACTGTCAGGATAATGGCAACTTTTAATTTTGTTTTTTGGATAGTAGTTCTGGACATAATTTGCGCTTGTTAGGAGTAGGTTCAAACCTCACTAAAAGAGTTTACTCAAGAAGGTAGATATGGTTACAGAAATTTAAACCGAATTAAATTTTTTAGATCCAAATAACCTAAAAATCCTGACATTATTTAGCTTTTTAAATCTATTGAAAAATGGGTTGAGGTTAAAAAAACAAAAAACCTCCCTTTTAAGGAGGTTTTGTGATCCCGCTGGGATTCGAACCCAGGACCCATACATTAAAAGTGTATTGCTCTACCAGCTGAGCTACGGAATCATTTCTTTTTTTATAATCGCCATTGACTTAAGCTGAGACGAACAGAGACAGTCAATAATAAGTCGAGCATCCCTTTGGAGAGATGCTCTTCAAGTCTTTGTGTGATCCTGTCAGGAATCGAACCTGAAACCTACTGCTTAGAAGGCAGTTGCTCTATCCAATTGAGCTACAGGACCGGCAATATTGTCGGGGTGGCAGGATTCGAACCTACGACCTCCACATCCCAAATGTGGCGCGATACCGGGCTACGCTACACCCCGAACTTATTCAATCTGTTTTGAAAAACCCTTTGATTTCTCAGTGATCCCGCTGGGATTCGAACCCAGGACCCATACATTAAAAGTGTATTGCTCTACCAGCTGAGCTACGGAATCATTTGCTTTTTTTATCTTTCTGATAGTTATCAGGCGAGATAATCAGTTACGAATTGATTTGTTTTTTTTTAAATCATTCCCGTAATTGGAGTGCAAATTTAAGCCTCTGAATTTAAAATGCCAAACCTAAACCGAATCTTTCTTACAAAATTTATAATATTTTTATCCGCTTTTTTACAAAGCTTTAATTGTCAGGCCAATATATCAAAGCTCCAAAAAGCAGATTCTTTGTTTTCGACCAAGAATTACCAAGAAGCAATGTTAGTTTACGAAGACTTGCTGAATAATGAAGAAACTTTCTCCCCGGCGATGCTTTTGAAAATGGCTTTTATATCCGAGGGAAAGGGAGATTATTCAAGTTCAAGTTACTTTTTAGCCAAATATTATGATCAAAACCCCAACCAAAGGGTAATTACGAAAATCAAATCCCTAACCGAACAAGTAAACCTAATAGGATACGAACTCGATGACAGTGACAGATTATTTAAATTTGTATCTGATTTTCAAACAGAACTAACCAGTACATTTTCATTCTTGCTCTTCCTTTCTCTCATTCTTTTATTTGTATTTAGGACCAAAGCTGATAAACCAAGGTATTACCTTCCCACGGTTTTTTTGATCGTCATCGTATTTGTCATAAATAATTTTCTTTCTGAACCCAAAACAGGAATAGTAACAGGCAGCCCAACCCTGGTTATGGATCAGCCTACAGCCGGAAGCAAATTGATTCAAGTCGTAGAGCCCGGTCACCGGGTAATCATCAAATCAACAAAAGATGTATGGTATGAGGTTACTTGGGGAGGAAAGGTAGCTTTCGTCAAAAAAGACAACATCACAAGGCTTTGACAGTCAAAAATCCAAAGGATCTAGATTTTTAAAATGTCCGTTCATCTGGATTTTCTTTTTGGCGCTTTCAATATCCTTTAAAATTGGGATTATTTTCATCATGTGTCTGACAAGAAATCTTATCCTCTCAGATTCATTTGTCATCAGCAGAAGTTCATATTCTTCGGGTAGACTTAATCCCAATTTGTGGGCAAAAGAAAAGGAATTAAGATGGAGTGGGACAATTTCAGTTTGAAATTCCATCAGCCTGAATAGTTCTTTTAGATAAAAAATGAATTCGCTATACTGGTTTTTTCCCACCCTGGGATCATTGTCATAAAAGACCACTTTACCGCCAGCATACAGCTTATCAATCATGGGATTTTCAAAAGAAAGCATCTCAAACACCCTTTTCCCCCTGGTCTTGATGTCCATTCTGCCGTCATCATAAACTTTTGATACCTCCTCCAACTCTACCTCTGTCCCAAAGGGCATCAGTTTATCCAAATAAACCGCAATGCCAAAAGTTCCTTTGGAAGTTTCAATATCTTTGATTAGCTGTTTATACCTTGGTTCAAAAATATGAAGATTCAATTGTTCACCGGGAAAGGCAACAAGTTTCAAAGGAAATAAAGGTAATTTTTGACCCATACTTAATTTAACTGTCTTGGTGGGTTTTGGTTATCCAGAACCCTGCAAACTTATCTGTAACAAAATGAAAATAAAGGTACATATCCCTATTTTCAAAAAAAAAGGCTGCCTCAAATTGAGACAGCCAGTTCTTTGCAAATTAATTACTGATTAAGATTTGCTTGCTATATAGGTCAAGAGGTCAACGACTTTGTTGGAATATCCCCACTCATTGTCATACCAAGAAATCACTTTTACAAAAGTATCACTTAATTGGATACCTGCTTCAGCATCAAAAATTGATGTCCTAGGATCACCATTGAAATCAGTAGAAACAACAGCATCTTCAGTATAACCTAGGATACCTTTCATTGAAGTCTCTGATACCTCTTTCATTTTTGCACAAATTTCTTTGTAAGTAGCAGGCTTCTTCAATCTAACTGTCAAATCAACAACAGAAACGTTTGGAGTTGGAACCCTGAAAGCCATTCCTGTCAATTTACCGTTCAACTCAGGAATCACTTTTCCAACTGCTTTGGCTGCACCAGTTGAAGATGGGATGATGTTTTGAGCTGCACCTCTACCGCCTCTCCAGTCTTTTGCAGACGGACCGTCAACGGTTTTTTGGGTAGCAGTAGTGGCGTGAACTGTGGTCATCAAACCTTCTTCGATACCCCAATTGTCATTCAAAACCTTCGCAATAGGTGCAAGACAGTTGGTGGTACATGAAGCATTGGAAACAAATACCATATCTGAAGTATAGGAACCTTCATTTACGCCCATCACAAACATAGGAGTATCATCTTTGGAAGGTGCAGACATGATTACTTTTTTGGCACCTGCATCTATATGACCTTGTGCTGTTTCCTTTGTAAGAAAAATACCGGTAGATTCTACTACATAATCAGCACCAACTTCTCCCCACTTCAAATTAGAAGGGCTTTTTTCTGCAGTCACTCGGATTTCATTGCCATTAACTACCAATTTACCATCTTTTACCTCCACACTTCCTTCAAACCTACCATGGGTAGAATCATATTTCAACATGTAAGCCATGTAATCTACATCGATAAGGTCATTGATAGCCACGACCTGAACATCACTTCTATTTTGTGCTGCCCTAAAAACCAATCTACCGATCCTTCCGAAACCGTTGATTCCTACTTTAATTTTGCTCATAGTTATTTTATTTATTGTTGTACTGGTTAGTATGCAAAAACGAATTTTTGAAGCTTATATCCTCAAGAATTGAAATAATCAACCATTTTTAATGGGCTAAATTTACCAAATATATCTTGCTCCCCAAAATATTTAAAGGTTTGAAAATGAACATTTTAAAATACAAACAAAATACAATCGATTGCGAAAAAAACGTCCAAAATCAAATCTCTGATAATCAGAAGCATACTTTTGAGTCCATTTTTTAATAAAGTCTATATTAGCTGAAGTTATTTTGTCAAGTGATCAAAAAAAAAGCGGCATGAGCCGCTTTTCGGTGATTATTGATCAGATTTAAATTTTCGCTAAGATATCATTGAATGTTTTACTTGGTCTCATGACTGCTGATATTTTAGCTTCATCAAGTTTATAATATCCTCCGATATCAACTTTCACTCCTTGGGCATCATTAAGTTCTGAGACGATTTTAGCTTCATTTTCAGTCAATTCTTTGGCAATGGGTCCAAACTTGGTTTTAAGATCTAAATCCTTGTCTTGTGCTGCCAAAGCTTCTGCCCAATACATAGCCAAATAAAAATGACTTCCTCTGTTATCTAATTCTTTGGCATCTCTTGACGGTGACTTGTCATTTTCCAGAAACTTGCCTGTAGCCTGATCTAGAGTCTCGGCCAACACCTTCGCCCTGTCATTGGAGAAAGTATCTCCTAAATGTTCAAGAGAAACGGCCAAAGCCAAGAATTCACCCAAAGAATCCCACCTGAGGTGATTTTCTTCGATTAGCTGCTCGACATGTTTTGGAGCTGAACCTCCTGCTCCTGTTTCAAAAAGTCCTCCCCCATTCATCAGAGGAACTATTGACAGCATTTTGGCACTGGTACCTAATTCCAATATCGGGAATAAGTCAGTCAGGTAATCTCTCAACACATTGCCCGTAACAGAAATCACATCTTTTCCTGCCTTAATTTGTTCTAAAGAAAATCGTGTCGCTGCAGCAGGAGTCATAATCCGGATATCCAAACCCTTTGTATCATAATTTGGTAGATACTGATTCACTTTTTTGATGATTTCTGCATCATGGGCTCTTTTTTCATCGAGCCAGAAAATAGTGGGAACACCGGTGGCTTTAGCACGGTTGACTGCCAACTTTACCCAATCCTGCACCGGTGCGTCCTTGGTTTGGCACATTCTCCATATGTCACCTTTCTCTACTTTGTGTTCGATCAAAGTCACTCCTGACTCAGAAACAACCTTTACCACTCCGTCAGATTCTATCTCAAAAGTCTTGTTATGCGAACCGTATTCTTCTGCAGCCTGTGCCATCAAACCTACATTGGGAACACTCCCCATTGTAGAAGGATCGAAGGCCCCATGTTCTTTACAGAAATCGATTGTCTCCTGATAAATACCGGCATAGCAACGGTCAGGGATCACGGCTTTGGTATCTTTTAATTTACCCTGCTTGTCCCACATCTTACCTGATGTCCTGATCATAGCAGGCATAGACGCATCGATGATGACATCACTTGGCACATGCAGGTTTGTGATTCCCTTGTCTGAGTTGACCATAGCCAACTCCGGACCATTCGCAAGACAAGCTTCTATATCAGCTTCAATTTCTTTTTTCTTTTCGGCAGGCAAGGAAGAAAGCTTGGACACCAAATCCCCAAAGCCATTATTTACATCTACCCCGATTTCTTTAAGAGTAGCTGCATGCTTTTCAAAAACCGGAGCAAAGAACACTTTTACCGCATGACCAAAAATAATCGGGTCAGAGACCTTCATCATAGTGGCTTTCATATGGAGCGAAAACAAAACCCCTGCTGCTTTGGCATCTTCGATTTGTTCCTTCAAAAATTGTCTCAACGCTTTAACGCTCAACACAGAGGCATCAATGATTTCCCCTTTTTGCAAGGCGAGCTTTTCTTTCAATTTGACTACATTACCCGCAGCTGTATGCAATTCGATATTTACAGAACCGGCATTTTCCAATGTGACTGATTTTTCGCTTCCGTAAAAATCACCGTGACTCATGCTTGCAACATGGGTCTTGGAATCTGAAGACCACTTGCCCATACTGTGTGGATTGTTTTTGGCATATTGCTTTACAGCCAATGGAGCTCTCCTGTCTGAATTCCCTTCTCTCAGCACCGGATTGACAGCACTTCCTTTTACTTTATCGTATTTAGCTTTGACCGATTTTTCCTCTTCACTTTTTGGATCATCTGGATAATCAGGCAATCCATATCCCAACCCCTGTAATTCTTTGATCGCTGCTTTCAACTGCGGCATGGAAGCGGATATGTTCGGTAACTTGACAATATTGGCCTCCGGCAAAGTGGCTATATTGCCTAATTCAGACAAATCATCATTGATTTGCTGCTCCGGTTTTAAATGCTCAGGAAATAAAGCTATAATCCTTCCTGACAAAGAGATATCCCTTGTCTCCACCGCAATTCCGGCAGAATCAGTAAAGGCTTTGACAATAGGTAACAAAGAATAAGTAGCCAAAGCAGGCGCTTCGTCTGTCAGCGTATATAGAATTTTAGCTGTTTTTGTAGTCATTTTCAATAGATTCAGATAGGTATAACAATTTTTAATCGAAAAGGTCCAAAGAAACAAAATGGCATCCGAAACAAACGGATTATACCCAAAATATCTTGGCCAATTTTCAAAATTTCGGCTAAATTAAGCAATTTATTGCGGTTTCAAACAGGGATTATACCAAGGGAAAATCGGCGAGTAGAAAAGGGAAATTCGGTTAACTGCGGTCAAAATCCTATGCCGGAAAATTAAAAAATCATTGCAAATCAAATATATCCACATCAAGCCAAGCTGGGAATTTCTCCCTGTATTCCTGCAGGGAATCAAGGTCAAGCTCAATAAATAAAATTTCCTCTTTACTTTCAGAGAAACCCAAAGTTTCACCTTTGAAATTATACACTGCAGAATGGCCTGAATAAGGGATCCCATTACCATCCTGACCGATTCGGTTTACACCTATGGAATAGGAAAGATTTTCTACAGCCCTAGCCTTTAATAAAATATCCCATGCACTGATTCTTGGACTTGGCCAGCTTGCTATATAAAAAAGAAGGTCGTATTCCAGCTTGTCATCCTCAACCCTGTTTCTTGTCCAAACAGGAAACCTGAGGTCATAGCAAATTTGTGGCATTATTTTCCATCCCTTCAATTCAAATAATTTCCTCTCAGTTCCCATATCGTAATGGGCATCTTCTCCTGCCATCCTAAACAAGTGCCTCTTGTCATAAAAATCAACTTTCCCGTCTGGTCTGACCCAAAGGAGTCGGTTGTAAAAATTTCCCTTTTCCTCAATGACTATGCTGCCTGTGACCAAAGCTTGTGTCTGGGCTGCCATTTGCTTTATCCATTTTGTTGTGGTGAAGTTCATGGGTTCAGCCACTTCTTTGGCATCCATTGTAAAACCTGTCGAAAACATTTCAGGCAATATGATCAGGTCAACATTAGAAGACAAGTTCATGAGTTTTTCTTCCAACATAGCCATGTTTGCAGTTTTGTCTTTCCAATAAAGGTCAGTTTGAACCAAAGCTATTTTCAAAGAAGTGGGATTCATGAGCGGTTTTAGAAAAAAGGAATTATTTTAGTGGGTAAACCATTCTGTAATCAGTGGGCACTTTCCCTTTGCTGATGTCTACTAGCTTGCTTTGGACCATTCTTTTTTTGAGGCCTTTGAGGTAATCGATAAAAAGAATTCCCTCAAGATGGTCGTATTCATGTTGGATTACCCTTGCTGTCATACCTGAAAATTCTTCTTCCTTTAGGTTCCAATTCTCATCAAAATATTCCAAAGTGAGTTTTTCAGGCCGTATAATTTCCGCCCTGATATCAGGGATGCTAAGGCAACCTTCTTCAAAGCTATAATTATCTCCATATTCGTCCAAAATGATGGGATTGATAAAAACCCTTCTGATACCTTTTTCCTCGTCTTTTTCATCAAGCATCAAGGTGCTGTCAATCACAAAAAGTCTGATTCCTTTATTGATTTGGGGAGCAGCCAATCCTACTCCGCTGGCATTGTCCATTGTGTTGAACATATCCTGGATCAATTCATTGATGTTTTCACCTTCATGAATTTCTTCCGCCTCTTTTTTAAGGATTGGGTTTCCAAAGGCAACTATTGGGTAAATCATATTTGTTCTAAGTAAGATTGGAGGATAATAGCAGCGCTAACTTTATCGAGATTGCCTGTTTTTTCTATTCTGTCTTTTTTCTTGCTTCCCATTGCAATCATGCTCTGCATGGCCATTTTGGAGGTGAAACGCTCATCCACAAGAACAAGTTTCTTGTCGGGAAACAGTTTTGAAAGTCTTTCTTTCAAACTGATGACTTTGGGTGTCATTTCATTTGGATTGCCATCAAGATGCTTAGGAAAACCCAAGACAATGGTTTCTACTTCTTCTTTTTTAAAATAGGAGGTCAGAAAATCAATGAGTTTTTGCGTTTCAACCATCTCAAGAGGATTGGCGAGCATCTTGAGTGGATCTGTAACTGCGATACCTGTTCTTTTGGTTCCAAAATCAATGGCTAAAATTCTGCCCATCAGTTGTTACGGATTTTCTTTTTGATTTTTCTTAGCACTTCTTTTTCCAACTCAATGGCCTTTGGAAAAAGCAAGTGGTCCTCAATTTGCGCATGAACACTCAATTCTTTTTCAAAAACCTGGAGCTCGTTGTACAATACTTTCATGCTAATGGGCGCATCTTCAGGCAAAAAATATCCTTTTGTGAGTTTTCTTATGCCTTCCATTTCATCGTCATGAGCATCATGGGCTTCAGAGAACAATGAAACGGGACTTTTCTCCAAAATCAATAAGGCATCATTGAGCCGGTATTCATCGGCTTCAATTTGGTGCAATAATTTAATTCTATTGAACAACTTGCTTTCTTCCTCATGGATGTGATGAATAAAATCATCCACAAAAAGAGGAAACATGATCCTCAAGTCTCCCAAAATCCCATTGTAGGCTTCTTCTACCTTAATCCCCGAAATCATATTGGATAAAAAAGGCAATTCCTGCCTCACAAAGAAATAGTGCTTCCTTTTAAGGTAAGAAACCAGAACTTCAATCGGATGTAGGTAGAGTTCCTCAGAAGTAGGCTCTTTAATCTTTGCCCAAGATTCGAGCTCATCAATCAGTTGTTGGGAATTGATCTTAAATTTTTTGCAGACCTCAAAAAGAGAATTGTGCTCATACTGAAAAAAACTGATCCCAAAATAATGAAGTACCGCAGCAAAGACATAATTCTCGGAAACGAGTTCTTTGATAGGGCTTTTTTCGATATCTTTGGAATCAAACATGTTTACAAAATTAAGGTATTTTAACCAATTACGCTTAGACTATTCACCAAAATTGAATTTATTGCATTTATCTAAACGAAATGCTCCAAATTTCAGTTTAAAGATTTATTTGGCTAAATTTCAATACCCAATAACAACAAGAATTTATTAACAGGAGGATATCGTGAGCGAAATCAAAAACACAAAACAACAGATTAGATTGCCCTTGATATTGGCTTTAGCCATTTCTGCAGGCATCTGGATAGGAGCCACATTTGCAGAACCAAAGAGTGATACAAATGACCTCAAAGCAGCCATTTATAAGCTGCAGGAGATAATCACTTATATCAACAGGGATTATGTTGACAGTGTCAACACCAATGAACTTGTTGAATTTGGGATTGAAAAGATGCTGGAAAAGCTTGATCCCCACTCTACCTACATACCTGCTAGGGATGCTACCTTGGCCAAATCCGAGTTAGATGGGGAATTTGATGGCATCGGTGTGGAGTTCGGAATTATCAGGGACACTATTTATGTGGTAGCGCCACTGACAGGAGGTCCTTCCGAAAAACTTGGCATCCAATCAGGTGACCAAATCATCAATGTAGATGGCAAAACTGTAGCAGGTACGGGCATTACCAACCGTGATGTTTTTGATTTATTGAGAGGTCCTAGGGGCAGCACAGTAAAAGTGGAAATCAAAAGAAAAAATCAGAAGGACCTGATCCCATATGATATCATCAGGGATAAAATCCCACAATATAGCATCAACGCAACCTATATGGTAAATGATGAGGTTGGCTATATCAAGGTAACGAGGTTTGGGGCAACCACCCATGAGGAATTCAAAAAATCCGTCAGTGAACTGAAAGAAAGGGGAATGAAAAAACTCATCCTTGATCTTCAAAACAACCCTGGAGGATATATGGGGGCCGCTATCAATATTGCAGACGAAATCCTAAATTCCAACTCACTGATAGTTTCACAAAAAGGAAAGTTAAACAGGTACAACCAAAAGGCATACGCTGTCAAACCTGGCTTGTTTGAGGATGGATCTGTGATCGTTTTGATCAATGAAGGAAGTGCTTCTGCATCAGAAATTGTCGCAGGTGCGCTGCAGGACAATGACAGAGGATTGATTGTAGGAAGAAGATCTTTTGGAAAAGGATTGGTACAAATGCCGATTGACCTTTCTGATGGAGCAGAATTAAGACTTACCATCGCAAGGTATTATACCCCTTCAGGACGTTCAATCCAAAAACCCTATGGAACTGATGAAGATTACAGTAGGGATTTTTCAAACAGATTTGAGCATGGAGAATTTTTCTCAGCTGACAGTATCAAATTCAATGACAGTTTGAGGTATGAGACCGTTTCAGGCAGGTCTGTATATGGTGGAGGTGGCATTATGCCTGACTTCTTTGTTCCACTTGATACTACAATGGCAAGTGCTTATGTCAACAGGTTATTTAATTCAGATTCCGCGAGAGAATTCATTTTAGACTACCTAGATAAAAACAAGAAAAAGTTTGATGGCATGAGTTTCGAAGACTACTACAAAAAATACCAAGTATCAGAAGAGATGTTGCAGACATTGGTTAAGGTCGGTGAAAGAAATAAAGTCAAATTTGATGAAAAGGATTTTAACAAGTCAAAAAATTATCTCAAAATCCTTCTAAAGGCCCACATGGGAAGGCAAATATATGATGACAATGCCTTTTATATGGTAATCAATGACATCAATGAGGTCTATCTCCAAGCTTTGGGACTATTTGAAGAAGCAGAAAAACTTGCCTTCACATCCAAAGAAAAAACCAATGAATTGGAATAACGAAAATTAACTTTAAAATGGGGCTTTTAAGCCCCATTTTTTTTGAATTCCATTCTGCTTTACCCGAGCGAGGATAATTTTCAAAAAAAGTAAATTCAAATCAATAAAACCCAAACTCCTATGAAAAAGCCGGCTATTGCAATGTTGTTTTTCCTAATGACCATTATCTCACCAAATCTTATGGCCCAACAAACAAAAATCACGCACATCGCAATCTATGTAAAAGAATTAAAGAGAAGTACTGATTTTTATAAAAACATATTTCAATTTCCTGAAATCGAAGAACCGTTTAAAGACGGATTACATACATGGTTAAATATTGGAAACAACCTTTCCCTCCACCTCATTGAAGCGCCTTGGGAGCCTGTCACGATCAATAAAATCAACCACATCTGCTTTAGCGTTGCTGATATGGATTTGATCATATCAAATCTTAAAAAACAAAAGGTAGAATTTGAAGATTGGCCCGGAAACAAAAACAAAATAAATATCAGACCGGATGGCATCAAGCAGATTTATGTTCAAGACCCGGATGGCTATTGGATAGAAATCAATGATGAATATTAAAAAAGAAAAACACCCCTTCTAAATAAAGAGGGGGTGCGGAAATATTGATTGAAATAACTTCTTTAGAAGGTTACACCCAAGGAAACTTGGAAACCTCTGTTATACACATCTACATTGCTGTTTTTGAAGACTGGACTCAGTCCGTAATTGTAAGAAGCTTGTAGATTCAGACCTTTTGGAAGGTTATAACCCAATCCCACCAAAACACCGAAATCAGAATTGCTTACCGATTCGGTATCAAAACTGACAGTAGATCCGAATAAATCCCCTTCAAATTTTGAGGATGTAAGGAATGATAATTGCGGTCCTGCAAATATATTGAGGCCCTCACTGAGGTAAAATCTAAATAGAACAGGAACATCGACATATTTGAGAATAGCCCTGGAATTTGCGAAATCATCATTTTGAGTCCCTTTGACAGAATAAAATAAGCCGGGTTCTATTGCAAAAGAGTTTCCAATAAATAAAGAATGGTATAATCCAAAATGGTAACCTATTCTGTTTGAATAATCATTACCTGATGCATCATCTCCTCCAAAATTGAAGAAACTTGCGCCGCCTCTCAATCCAAAACCTCCATTTTTGTCGGTATCTTGGGCTTGACTTTGAAGGGAAATCAATGCTGCAAAAGCGAAAATTAAAGTGATTTTTTTCATAGGTCTAAATATTAGTTGGTTTAGAGAAATTTGCCAATACCATGCCAAAGAAACCCCAAAACCATTAAAAAGTAATTAGTACTTATGTTAGGCTATGATCACCTTATCCACATAACTTGAGTTCATTATCCCTAAAGCTCCCATATATTTAAGGTTGAATTTGATCAGGTCGCCAACTTTATATCCCTTTGGATTCTTACCTAGATTGAGGATAAGCATATCTGAACTTGCCCCTAAAATTTCAAATTCGTTATCTTTGGCAATGAGGTATTTAGGATCTATATCCAGCAATCCTATGTCTAAAATTGCTCTGAAAGAAGTCTTTCCATATAGTCTTTCGTCTATTTCCACGATTTCACCCTGTGGATTCGCTGCCAATGTTCCGGTTGGCAACAAGGATTTTTCTTGCATTTCGATAATTTCCGCATTGAGTTCAAATACATCGCCGTGCATGCCTGGGATTATTTTCTCTTCAAAAAGATCCACGCCAAAATAAAGTGTCTCCCCAATTCTAAAATGATTGATGCCTTTAGGTAACTGATGTGTTTTGATCATGGGTATGGTAACCGAGGTTCCGGCTGAGACCCAAGGAATCCTTTTATTAAATTTCAATTCAATAATCTGTTTATAAAGGGAAAGTTGAATCAGTTTATCAGAAGAGGGCATTACACCATTGAGGCAGTTCAGGTTAGTCCCAAGTCCAATGATTTCAATATTGGGTAACTCAAAAATCTGTTCGTAGAAATCAACAATATGATCGCCGATAACTCCTTCACGCAAGTCACCTGTCTCGACCATAATGATGATTTTATGGTTTTTTGATTGGCTTTTTGCTTCCGCTGAAATCCACCTGATGGTATTCAGTTCACTGTTCAAGCTCACATCCGCATATTTGACCATTTTAGGAATATTCCTTTTTGAAACAGGTTTGATGTAAACAGTCTGAATATCTGAGGAAATTTCTTTGACTTTCGCAAGATTACTGATCCGAGAATCATGTACTTCATTTACCCCAAGATCAATAAGTTCCTTTAGAAAACTCCGGTTACCGCAAAGCAATTTGGATACAACTCCCCAAGAGATGTTGTTCTCTTCAAAGGTTTCATTGAGGTAAGTGAAATTTTCTTGAAGTTTGGTTCTGTTTAATGTCAAAAATGCCATCTTATTTTTTTAACCTCATTTCTAAATACTTATTTGAAAACCCAAGTTTTTCATAGAGTTTTTTGGCTGGATTATCTGGTTCTACATGCAGTGCAATATCTCCATGTGCTAAATCGATAACGGTTTTCATCAAAGTCTTCCCAACCCCTTTTCCTCGCTGTGAGGCATCTACCGCAATATAGACGAGGATATTTTCGGGGATGTAACCTGACATGCCGGTTTTGTTTACCACAACCGCACCCACAATTTGACCTGAATCTCTTGCCATAACCACAAATCCGCCTTTATCCCCGGCTTGATCCAAAGCGTAATCCAAACATTTTAAAATCTGATCAATAGGATCACCGTATTGCTCCAATTGGACAAAAAGAAAATCAGCAATTTCTTTTTTCTGCAAATAAGTGGCTTGGTCAAATGTGGAAAGGATTTCGATTTTAAGCATAAGTTTTTGATTTGATTTGGTTAGTTGGTTTTCTTAATTGAGAGACAATCAAATAGGTCACCAAAGCCGTGATAATTCCATAGAAGTTGGCATCAAGATCCAAAGGAAGTTGAATTTTGAATATACCTAAGATTAGTGTTACGATACCGCCTGAGATCATTGAGGCTAATGCTGCATTGGGGTTTCTATTTTTGGTAAACAAACCAAAAATAATGGGAACAAATAGCCCTGATACCATAAAAGCATAACTATGTAACATCAATTCCAAAACATTGGTCATCTGAAGGGAAATAATCAATGCCAAAATCCCAAGAATTAAAGTAAACAGCTGACTGTATCTCATCTGAATTTTTTCATTTTTAAACTTCATCCATTTACCAAAAATATCGGTCGTAAGGTTACCTGAAGCTGCCATCAGACAGGAATCTGCGGTAGACAGCACCGCTGAAAAATAAGCAGCCATCATCAATCCCAATATTCCGGGTGGAAGAATGGTACGGAGTAAAATCGGAATTCCCATTTCAGGATCCATCATTTCCGTACTCACAAATAACAAGCCCTGTTCAAAGGCAACTCTTGATAGCAATCCTAAAGCAACTCCCATGAAAGCCATTATTGGCCATTCGAAAAGTCCTGCGATGAACCAAGCTTTTCGGGCAGATTTGACATCCCGACTCGCAAAAATCCGTTGATAAAGTGTCATTCCAATAAACCAAATAGGCAGAATTGTGATTCCCCAATTTGCAAAGTCCTGCCAACTCAGATTATCCAACCTAAAAAATTCAGGTGGCAAAGTTGCTTGGATAACTTCCCATCCGCCGACATGAAAATAAGCAGTCGGTAATCCGATGAAAATAAACCCCAACATAAGGATAATCCATTGGATAGTGTCTGTGTAAATTACAGCCTTAAGGCCTCCCAAGACAGTGTAAATGACTGCGATAGCTCCCATGAAAATAAGTGATTGGGTGAGAGAAAGGTCTACAAATGTACCTGAGGCTAGTTTTGCCCCGGCAAGCAGCTGTGATGAGGTAAAACCCAAATACCCAATCAGGGAAATGAATGCAGCTACTAGTCCGACTTTCTTGGAAAATAAATGCTCAAAAATCTGAGGAAAGGTATAAAAACCTGAAAAAGCCTTGTCCTGTTTGATTCGTGGAATTAAAAATACACCTGCAAGCCAAGCTCCTAATAAACCGGTAAACAACATCCAGCTTCCAGATATTCCCATGACAAACCCAAGTCCGCCCAGTCCAACCGAAAATCCTCCACCCACATCAGTAGCCACTACCGAAAGGCCGATATGCCAGCTTCCGATGTTTCTTCCTCCTACAAAATAATCGTCTTGATTTTTGTTTTGATGCATGAAATAATACCCTACTCCAAGCATCAGTAACATGTACCCGACAAAAATGCCGAGGTCAATGTAATGCATTCTTTCCTTTCCTTAATATCTAATAAAAAATCTATTTAAATTCATTTTTCAAAGATACGAATAATTAATTTAGTCCAAAAGAAAGAATTCATATAATTTCACCGATGTTAGGAAAGAAAAATGCAAAAAAAAAAGCCGGACAAGCCGGCTTTTTTTGTTCTATTATTTTTGGAATTAAACGTTTTGACTGCTTACTACAGCAGAGAAATATTCTCTGTTCATTCGGGCGATATTGGTAATACTGATTCCTTTTGGGCATTCAGCTTCACAGGCACCGGTATTGGTACAAGCACCAAATCCCTCGGCATCCATCTGTGCAACCATTTTTTCCGCTCTTGTTTTTCTTTCTACCTGTCCTTGTGGCAACAAAGCCAACTGAGAAACTTTGGCAGAAGTAAACAACATGGCAGAGGCATTTTTGCAGGCAGCTACGCAAGCACCACAACCTATACATTGAGCGGCATCCATTGCCATATCAGCAATAGTTTTAGGAATCGGGATTTCGTTGGCATCAGGAACACCACCGGTATTCACCGAAACATACCCACCTGCCTGTATGATCCTATCAAAGGCAGACCTGTCAGTAACCAAATCCTTCAAAACAGGAAAAGCCTTTGCTCTCCATGGTTCGATGGTGATGGTCTCCCCGTCACTGAAAGAACGCATGTGAAGTTGGCAAGTGGTGGTTTGCTGAGGGCCATGTGGCTTGCCATTGATATACAGCGAGCACATGCCACAGATACCTTCTCTACAATCATGGTCAAAATGTACCGGATCTTCTCCTTTTGCGGATAGTTCTTCATTGAGTACATCAAGCATTTCCAAAAAGGACATATCCTTAGATATTCCTCCCAATTTGTAGTCTTTAAATCCCCCCTTGTCGGAGTTGTTTTTCTGTCTCCAGATTTTCAAAGTTAAATTCATATCTCTAACGAGTTTAATGCGTCTGGTTTACTTATAACTTCTTTGGGTCAGTTTTACATTTTCGAAGATCAATGGTTCTTTGACCAATTCTTCTTCCTGACCTTCTCCCAAATATTTCCAAGCTGCCACATAAGCGAAGTTTTCATCATCTCTAAGGGCTTCTCCTTCGGGCGTCTGGTACTCTTCCCTAAAGTGTCCACCACAAGATTCATTTCTGTTCAAGGCATCATCTACCATCAGTTCCCCCAATTCAATGAAGTCAGCAACTCTATGTGCTTTTTCAAGCGATTGGTTGAGTTCTTCATTGTCACCAAGTACATTGACGTTTGACCAAAATTCTGCTTTCAGTTCTTTTATCATTGCTTTGGCCTTTTTCAGACCTTCCTCAGTTCTAGCCATTCCGCAATAATCCCACATGATCTTTCCCAATCTCTTATGGAAATGGTCAATGGTCTTTTCACCTTTTATACTGAGGAGTTTTTTGATCCTTTCTTTCACATCCTTTTCAGCCTTTTGGAATTCAGGATGGTCTGTTCCGATTTTTCCGGCAGGATTTTGTGCCAAATAATCCCCAATGGTATAAGGAATCACAAAATATCCATCTGCAAGCCCCTGCATCAAGGCAGATGCTCCCAATCTGTTTGCTCCGTGGTCAGAGAAGTTGGCTTCACCCAAAGCATACAAGCCAGGAACATTGGTCATGAGATTATAATCTACCCAAAGTCCGCCCATTGTATAGTGGACGGCAGGATAAATCATCATCGGCATTTCATAGGGATTTTCTCCGGTAATCTGCTGATACATGTCGAATAGGTTGCCATACTTGGCACTGATAATATCCTTTCCATCTCTTTTGATGGCATCTCTGAAATCCAAGAAAACAGCCTCGCCGGTTTCATTTACTCCCCTACCTTCATCACAGACATATTTCGCATTTCTTGAGGCTACATCTCTAGGCACAAGGTTACCGAAAGAAGGATATTTTCTTTCCAAGAAATAATCTCTGTCTTCCTCTTTGATGTCAGCGGCTTTGATTTGGCCTTTTCTGAGTTTTTCAGCTGTTTCTTGAGTAGCAGGCACCCATACTCTTCCATCGTTTCTCAAGGATTCAGACATCAAGGTCAATTTGGACTGGTGATCTCCTGAAACCGGAATACATGTCGGGTGAATCTGCGTGAAACATGGGTTTGCCATCAAGGCACCTTTCTTATGTGCTCTCCATGCCGCAGTGACGTTTGACCCCATTGCATTGGTAGATAGGAAGAAAACGTTTCCATATCCACCTGTACAAAGCAAAACCGCATGTGCTGAGTGAGATTCGATGGCACCTGTGATCAGATTACGGGTGATGATTCCCCTTGCTTTCCCATCGACAGTCACCACATCCATCATTTCAGTTCGTGGATATAATTTCACTTTGCCATTGGCAACCTGACGGCTCAATGCCGAATAAGCACCCAAAAGCAACTGCTGACCAGTTTGGCCTCTTGCATAAAAAGTCCTGGAAACCTGTGCCCCACCAAATGAACGGTTAGCTAGCAATCCTCCATATTCACGTGCAAATGGAACACCTTGAGCCACACATTGATCAATAATCTTTACAGAAACCTCAGCCAACCTGTAAACATTGGCTTCTCTTGCCCTGTAATCACCGCCTTTGACAGTATCGTAGAACAATCTGTACACTGAGTCCCCATCATTTTGATAGTTTTTGGCAGCATTGATTCCACCCTGAGCGGCAATTGAATGCGCTCTTCTAGGACTGTCCTGGAAACAAAACGCTTTGACATTGTATCCCAACTCCGCCAAAGAAGCAGCCGCCGAGGCACCTGCCAAACCTGTCCCCACAACAATGACATCATATTTCCTTTTGTTGGCCGGGTTGACCAACTTCACGTTAAATTTATGTTTGGTCCATTTTTCTGCCAATGGGCCTTCAGGTATTTTAGAATCCAGTATCATCTAGGTCAGATTTAATTTTCTACATTCATTTCAATTCACATCCGATCAAAGCGATTGGATGTACATCATAATAGGAATCAAGGCGAATAGGGCCGGAACTACAATTGCAAAGCCAAAACCTACTTTTTGGATCAAGGGAGAATATTTCACGTGGTTTAGACCAAGAGTCTGAAAGGCACTTGAAAAACCATGAGAAAGGTGAAAGCCTAGAAAACCCATAGCGATCACATAAAAGACAACATACAGAACATTTGAATATGCCGCTGCAACTATCGCAAAGACATTTTTGTAAGTCACTCCTTCATAATCCACCATTGGCATTTCACCGAATTTGATTTCGTAATAAAACCCTTTGAGGTGAACCAATAAGAAAATCAGGATCACAGTCCCAAGAATCCCCATATTCCTCGAAGACCAAGTACTGCTTGTTGATGCTTTACTTACTGCATAGTCAACAGGTCTTGAATTTTTGTTGTGTCTGGAAAGTATTATTGAATAGATCACATGCAAAAGAATAAATGCGAAGTTGCCTATAGAAACCACCCTGATAAGTGGATTATGCGCCATGCTGTCAGCATAAAGATTAAAGGATTCGCCGTTATCCGGCAATAATAGCTGCAGGTTACCAATCAGATGGACAACCAAAAATAATATTAGAAACAAACCAGTTAGGGCCATTAGTAATTTTCTGCCCAAGGTGCTGCTTAAGGTTTTTGATACCCAACTCATATGATTTTTCTTAAGTGTTCGATTGAAAATAGGTTTTTAAACTTCGGTGCCAAATTTACATTTGGAAAGGTTAGCAAACAATCCAATAGCAATCGATTGAACTTATTTTAAATTATTCTAAATAGACTTTTTTAAGCTGTTATTTTTGGTCTTTTAGGACATTACTTTAACCATATGTTTATTTTTATTGTTTGATTTAAGTGAAAAATTTCGTCCTGATTTATTTATTTTCGTATAACTTGATGATCAAATTCTACCTGCATGAGATTTAAATATTCATTTTTATTTTCCCTTTGTATTTTAATCCTTTCTGTCACCCAGGCATATGCCACTCACATCCGAGCAGGTGAGATCACCGCAGAGCGGGTATCGGTACAGACATTGACCTATAAAATCACTGTTGTAGGTTATACTGATACCAGATCAAGCGTGGAATTTGGACCTGGCTTTATCAATTTTGGAGATGGAAGAGAAGTAAGTCTTAATACTGAAAGTGACTTTCAATTGGTAGAAGCTTTAGGAAATCAAATCGAAAAAAACACCTTTGTTATTGAGCACACATTTCAGGGGCCTGGAAAATATACCATTTGGTTTAGGGAATTCAACAGAAACGACCTTACACTGAATATGGATAATTCGGTGGAGACTCCCTTTTATGTAGAAACCCAGATTACCATTGATCCTTTTATTGGAGTGAACAATTCGCCTGTTTTGACTATTCCCCCAGTAGATAATGGAGCTGTCAATAGGCGTTTTATTCATAATCCCGGTGCTTTTGATCCTGATGGGGATAGCCTGTCATACAGCCTTGACATTCCAAAACAGAATTTCCAGAGACCTGTCAATAATTACAGAAGTCCTGCTACCTCAGAATTCAGCTTTAATAGAGAAGATGGTTCACCAAATCCATTTTTGACCGTGGACCCCATCACCGGGGACTTGGTCTGGGATTCACCGGGCCTTGCAGGACAATATAATGTGGCATTCCGGATCAATGAATGGCGTAGAATCGCAGGCGAATGGCAAATCATAGGCTATGTGGTGAGGGATATGCAAATCATTATCGAAAACTCCAATAACAACAGGCCGGTATTGATTCTTCCCGATGACATATGTGTGGTCGCAGGTACCAAAATAGAAGAAATTATCCAAGGTTCTGACCCCGATGGGGACCCAATCAAAATTGAGGTTTTTGGAGATCCTGTAGAAATTTTGAGTTCGCCGGCCACCTATACTCCGGAATCTGTTTTCCAGGTTACTCCGGGAGTGATCAATTTTGAATGGCAGACTATCTGTAGTCATATCAGAGAAAGAGATTATCAGGTAAGGATTAGAATCACTGATCAGCCTAGATCAGGCCCTGCCTTGGTGGATATCAAAACATGGAATATCAAAGTAATTGGCCCACCTCCTGTTCTTGAAAATATCGAACAACAACAAGGCAGGGCTGTCAACGTGGAATGGGCACCATACTCTTGTAGCAGCTCAGCCCAAACCATGCAGGTGTGGAGAAGAATCAATTCAGATCCATATGAACCGGACTCCTGTGAGACAGGAATAAGATCCGGATATGAGTTGGTAGGGACAACAGACATGGCTACTTTCGATTTTCTGGACACCAATATGGGAGATGGTCTTGCTCCGGGTAATACCTATTGCTACAGGTTGGTCGCGGCATTCCCAAGTCCAAGATCCGGTGAAAGTATTGTATCAGAAGAAATCTGTTTAACCATTGATGTCGATGTCCCTCTGATCACCAATGTCAGTGTGGAAGCTACTGATACAGAATCAGGTCAGATTTTCGTAAAATGGACTCCTCCTTATGACATAGACAGAACCCAATTCCCGGGTCCTTTCACCTATGAGTTGATGAGGAACAATGGCTTTACAGGAAGCCAAAATAGGGTTTCGGTAATCAGTACCTCAGATACCTCATTCACAGATACAGGTTTGAACACTGAAAATCTGGTATATAACTATAAGGTCATCCTAAAAGAAAATAATACCACTATAGACAGTTCAAGTTCTGCTTCTTCGGTAAGATTGGATTTGGTAATTATCAATGAAGCCATTGAGTTGAAGTGGCAATTCAATACTCCATGGAACAATTCTATTTCCCAATACAAACATGAAGTATACCGAAACAGGAATGATCCTGATGCTTTGGATGAAAATACCTTTGAGTTGATAGCGGAAGTTGATCCTACCGTTGCCGGTTTTACTTATTTCGATGATGGAAGACATAATGGCGTGACTTTGAAAAAAGATACAGAATATTGCTATTACGTGATCACAAAAGGCGCCTATAATGTGGATCTGATAGAATATCCTTTGGAAAACAAATCCCAAGTAATCTGTGCCAGACCTGATGATGATCGGTTGCCTTGTCCTCCTGTGTTGGTCTTTGAAGGTCCGGAATGTACAGAGTACTTGGCGGACAAAGGCTGTGGCAATAATACTTTTGAGCATGAACTCAGTTGGGAACCTGATTTTAGCGGAGTCTGTGATGATGAACTGAGCGCATTTAGGTTATACTTTACTTCAGAAGGGGAAAATGGACAATTCGATTTGGTCGGAACCTACTCAGCCTTTGAAAGAGATGCCCTTATTCAGGATCTTCCCAATTACAGAGGGTGCTATTATATTACTGCGGTGGATAGATCGGGAAATGAAAGCGAACCAAGCAACATTGTCTGTGTAGACAATTGCCCAAGTTATTTTCTCCCAAATGCCTTTACGCCAAACGGAGATGGAATCAACGAGACTTTCATGGCCTTCGACAATCCATTTTCCAAATGTCCTAGATTCGTATTGGGAGTCGAAATATTTATCGTCAACAGATGGGGTGTTGAGGTCTTCAACTACAACAGCCTCTCTTCCAATGAAAATGACATCTACATCAGATGGGACGGTACTGATAAAAACAACAACGAATTGCCATCAGGCACCTATTTCTACACTGCAACTGTCAAATATGATGTTTTGGATCCTGCCAGGAAAGAGGAAAAATTCAAAGGGACAGTTCAGATCATCCGATGAGAATCCAAGATAGGTTCGACATTATTCTTTTCGACGGCGTTTGCAATTTGTGCAATAGCGCCGTCGATTTTGTTATCCGCAGGGACAAAAATGACCGCTTTAAGTTTGGGGCATTACAGGATAATGCGACCAAATCAATATTAAAAGATTATAAAATAAATGAGGGTTATATTGATTCTATCATTTTGCTCAGAGGGAATGAAGTATTTTATAAAAGCAAAGCAGCACTGGAAATTACCAAAAACCTAGGGGGATTTTGGCCAATTTTGTATGTTTTTAACATTGTTCCATCGGTTATTCGGGATCCGATATATGATTGGATTGCAAAAAACAGGTATAAATGGTTTGGTAAAAAACAAACCTGTAGAATCCCAAATTCAATGGAAAGGGAGAAATTTTTGTGATTTTCAAATTGAAATTTTACCGAAACGTTAAAAAATAACCGACGCTATAAAGTTTTCTTTTTATCTTGAAAAAGATCATTCATTGTAATTATTTAAAAAAAATGGATATAAGCAGAGTTTTTGAAAACAACCAAAACTGGATCACCTCAAAACTTGAGATTGACCCGAACTATTTTGAAGATTTGTCCAAAGGACAAAACCCGGATATTTTATACATAGGCTGCTCTGACAGCAGGGTTACCGCTGAGGATTTGATGGGAGTTCAACCTGGGGAGGTTTTTGTCCATAGGAACATCGCAAATATGGTGATCAGCATTGACCTCAATGTGATGTCTGTTTTGAACTATGCTGTCAATAACCTTGGAGTAAACCACGTGGTAGTCTGCGGCCATTATTTCTGTGGTGGGGTCAAAGCGGCAATGAATGCGGCAGATCTCGGGATTCTTAATCCTTGGCTAAGAAATATCAGGGATGTGTACCGCATTCATAAAAAGGAATTGACTGCCATTGAAGATGAAAATGAGAAATACAACAGGCTGGTAGAACTGAACGTGCAGGAACAATGTGTCAATCTCATAAAAACTGCTGCTGTTCAAAAAGCAATCAAAGAAAGAGACTTGAAGGTTCATGGATGGGTTTTTGATATTAAAACGGGTAAGTTGATAGACCTAAACATTGATTTTCAAGCGATATTAAAAGACATCATGGAAATTTATAATTTGGGAGATTTCCATCATTCGGAAGTAAATTCTTAACCGGATATAACAGATACTTTCAAGAAATGGCCTAAACCTCAGGCCATTTTTTTTTGATATATTTGCCCTTTGTTAACCTAAATAAACCGCAAATTATGAAAGCATACGTTTTTCCTGGACAGGGCGCACAGTTTTCAGGTATGGGAAAAGACCTGTATGAAAGCAATGAAGATGCTAAAAAGCTTTTCGAAAAAGCCAATGAAATCTTGGGTTTCCGGATTTCTGACATCATGTTTGAAGGTTCGGATGAGGAACTGAAACAGACCAAAGTAACCCAGCCGGCCATCTTTTTGCATTCAGTAATTCTCGCCAAAACATCTCCTAATTTCAGTCCGGATATGGTGGCAGGTCACTCTTTGGGTGAATTTTCCGCTTTGGTGGCGAATGGAATTCTAGCCTTTGAGGATGGTTTAAAATTGGTTTACCAAAGGGCACTTGCCATGCAGGAAGCCTGTGAAATCAACCCATCCGGAATGGCCGCTATCTTGGGACTTGAAGATGAAAAAGTTGAAGAAATCTGCGCTTCGATCAAAGAGGAAATTGTCGTTCCTGCCAATTACAATTGTCCCGGGCAATTGGTTATCTCCGGGACGAACAAAGGAATAGAAATAGCCTGTGAAAAAATGAAAGAAGCCGGAGCTAAAAGAGCACTGCCTTTGCCTGTCGGAGGGGCATTTCATTCCCCATTGATGGAACCTGCCGGCGAGAAACTTCGAAAAGCCATAGAGTCTACGACTTTTCATCAACCAAGCTGCCCTGTTTATCAAAACGTAAGTACATCAGGTGTAAGCAATGTAGAAGAAATCAAGAAAAACCTGATTGCCCAACTGACCGCACCGGTCAAATGGACTCAATCTGTTCAAAACATGGTGGCAGACGGTGCCACTTTATTTGTAGAATGCGGTCCTGGAAAAGTACTCCAAGGACTTGTCAAAAAAATTCACAAAGAAGCCGAAGTCAGCAGTATTTAAAGTTGGGGATTGGTTAATTGGTTAATTGAATTCTCAAGATACTGAATTGAACTAATTGAAATAGAAAGAAAAAATGGGAAGCCATTCCAAATTAGGGATGGCTTCTTCATTATGTGTAAATCTTCACACTTGATTTATCCAAACAATTCTCTAAAAGTTCTCGGTTGGACTTGTTTAATATGGGATGAATGAAATCAGGGAGAATCTCTGCCAATGGTTCCAAAACAAATCTTCTTTCCTGTAGAAATGGATGTGGAATAGTAAGTCTTTCGGACTGGAATTTTTCATTGCCAAAGTAAAGGATATCAATATCCATTGTCCGGTCACCCCACTTCTCTCCTCTTGTTCTACCCATTTTTAATTCTATCTCCAAAATAACATCCAAAATCTCTTCAGGGAAAAATGAAGTGTTGAACACAAGAACTTGATTGAGGTAATTCCCGTTAGATTTTCCACCCCAGGCAGCGGTTTCAAAAATGGAGGATTGGCGGGTAATGGGACCAAAATGAGAGACCATTAATTCAACACTCCCCTCTATTAATCTTAACCTGTCACCGAGATTCCCCCCTAATATAAAAACCACTTGATTCATTCCGCTGTTAAGGTTTGTATTGGGATAAACATAAAGAAAAAAGAAGTAATTTAGCCATCAAAATTAAATATTATGAGATTTCTTGGTAACGTTTTGGCAGTCATTGTTGGCTTGCTAATATTTTCGGTAATGAGTTTTTTTATTCTTGCCGGCATCATTGCGGTCATTTCATCCTCCTCGGAAAGTGATGTAGATGTGAAAGAAAACACCGTACTTTTATTGAACCTCGAAGGACGTCAACTAGTCGAAAGAAGCAGTGAGGACGATCCTGATTTTTCATCTTTCAATGTGTTTGGAGGAGTATCTACAGTCGGACTTACTTCATTAAAAAGGGCAATTGAAACAGCAAAAGAAAATGAAAATGTAAAAGGGATTTTTATCAAAGCCGGAACATTTTCAGCCGGACAGGCCGGAATCAAAGAACTGAGAGATGCACTTAAGGATTTTAAGTCATCGGGAAAATTTATAGTGAGTTATGGGGAGTACTATACCGAAGGTGGGTATTTTCTCAGTTCAGTTTCAGATGAAATTTACATCAATCCCTCAGGTTTGATGGAGTTCAATGGCTTTGCCTCAGAAGTTGTTTTCTTCAAAGGAATGTTTGAAAAGCTTGAAATCGAACCGCAGGTATTCCGTGTAGGAGATTTCAAAAGCGCGGTAGAACCATTTATTCTAGATAAAATGAGTGATTCGAGCAGAATGCAGACGGCTTCTTTTCTGAATGACCTCAATAATTTTGCTTTGAATGAAATAAGCGAAAGTAGGGGTATTTCCTTGGATTCACTTTCGGAGATCAACAATAAGATGTTGGTCAGAAAGCTCAGCGATGCTTTGGAATACAAACTTGTGGACGGATTATGGTATGAGGATCAGGTGATTGACCTGATGAAAGAAAAGCTTGGACTGGGTGAGGAAGATAAAATCAATACCATCAACATGACCGGAATCAACAGGGCTTCCAAGACAAAAAACCTGACTTCCAAAAACAGAATTGCCATAATCGTAGCAGAAGGAGATATCGTCAGCGGCAAAGCTGAAGGAGTCATTGCTTCCGATAGATTCAAAGAAGAAATCAAAAACGCAAGAAAGAATAAAGACGTCAAGGCAATTGTTTTGAGGGTAAATTCACCCGGAGGTTCTGCTTTGGCTTCTGAAGTGATTTGGAGGGAGCTTGATTTGGCTAGCAAAGAAAAACCGGTCATCGCTTCTATGGGTGAAGTGGCCGCATCAGGTGGATATTATATTGCCGCCGCCGCTGACACCATCGTGGCACAGCCAAATACCATAACAGGTTCCATCGGGATTTTTGCGATGTGGTTCAACGCCCAAGGTCTCTTGAACAACAAGCTCGGAATCACTACAGACGTGGTCAAGACAGGTGAACTTTCAGACTTTTTGACCCCAACAAGAAAGATTTCCGAAATGGAAAAAAACATTTTCCAAGCACAGGTCGAGGAAGGATATGATATCTTTTTGACTAGAGTGGCGGACGGGAGAAACAGAAGTAAAGAAGAAATCATGAAAGTTGCATCAGGAAGAGTTTGGTCAGGTAATCAGGCCTTGGCGAATGGTTTGGTGGATGTGTTGGGTGGACTGGATGATGCGGTGAAAATTGCTGCTGAAAAAGCCGGAGTTGCTGATGATTACCGCGTAGTTTATTATCCTCAGACAAGACCTTGGTTTGAAAGATTCCTAAGCGAGTTTACCAATGATGTGCAGGTATTCTATCAAAAACAACAGCTTGGAACTTTTTATCCGATTTACAAACAGATAGAAAGTGTCAAAAAATACGAAGGCTTGATGGTCAGGATGCCGTATGACATCGTTATCAGATAATAAAAAAAGGAGCTAAACGCTCCTTTTTTTATTCTTGCTCTTGAAGCAAAATCTTCCAGGCAGTTTGGACATCCCCTGATTCCAATACCTCTTTGGCATATTGGTGAAGGTGAAAATCAAAACTTTCAGGATCATTTTTAAATCTTAATTTCATTTCCTGTATCGTTTCATCCTGAGAATATTGTTGGATTTCGATGGGTTCGGGAAGTCGCTCACAATTCCCCAATCTTCCAAGGTTATTTCCGGTCAACACGGAACTATTCCTGATGTGCGGAGGAATATTGTCAACGCCAATACCTTTATTCCTGATTGGTTTGGCGATTTCAAATAAAGCTTCCCCATTTGCCCTACAATACCAATCCCCTCCCATTCTGGCCACGGCATCCAATTTCTGTGGGGAAATCTGCCCGTTTTCATCCAAAACCTCTTCGGAAATATGTGCCAACAATACTTCGCATATCACCAGATTGGCAGATCCTCCTCCTTCACCTATTGGTAATACTTGTAGCACTTTACATTCGAAAGCCACAGGAGCTTCCTTCACTCTTGGGGGTTTTACCAAGAGGGATGATTCTTCCGAAAACCCGGATTTCACAAATTCATTGACACCTTTTTCGTATTCAGTACTTGCCAAAGACATTTGTTCGACCATAGAGAAGTTGACCATATTGATGACTACCTCAGGCACTTCCAAGACATTATCCAAGCTATGCTTAGTCGTATTGTCCCTGACTCTTCGGGAAGGTGAAAAAACCAGCACGGGAGGATTGGTGCCAAAAACATTGAAAAAACTGAATGGGCTTAAATTGACATTGCCTTCCTTATCCACCGTACTGGCAAATGCAATCGGACGCGGGGCTATAGCACCTAGCAGGTAACTGTGGAATTGTGCAATCGAAACATCCTTGGGATTGATGGTCTTCATTTTTTAATTTTAAGATAATAACAATGGTTTCTATTAACGGTTCGGTAAGGCCTATATTTAATTGCTAAATTTAGAAATCAAAAATCACAAAGGCCATGATACCTTCTTCAATTCGCGTTTATTCTCTTGTTATATTGTTTTTCATTGCAGTTTCTTATCCGGTTTCCTTTTCCTTAGCCCAAAACATGAACATTGCGACGTATAATATCCGGTTTGACAATCCCAATGATATCGGTAACCTTTGGAAGGACCGTGCGCCTCATTTGATTAACCAAATTAAATTTCACAAAATGGACATCATCGGAACCCAAGAAGGGATGTACCATCAACTTGAAGAAATCAAAAATGGGTTGGGCTATCCATATGTAGGTGTCGGCAGGGACAAAGGTGGGAAAGAAGGGGAATTCAGTGCGGTTTTCTACCATCCAGAAAAGCTAAAAATTTTGGATCAAAGCACTTTTTGGCTTTCCGAGACACCGGACAAGCCCTCAAAAGGATGGGACGCTGCATTGAATAGGGTTTGCACTTGGGTGAAATTTGAAAATAAAGAAGGCAAAAAGTTCTATGTATTTAATATCCATTATGACCATATCGGTCAAAAAGCGAGAGAAGAGAGCAGTAAATTGGTAATTAGAAAAATAAAGGAAATCAATACAGAAAACCTTCCTGTGGTGTTTATGGGAGATTTCAATGTCATGCCCGACAATCCGGCGTATCAGACTGTTCTTAATAATTCTGATATGAAAGACAGTAGGCTGATTTCAAAAACACCTTCCATCGGAAATCAGGGAACATTCAACGGTTTCAATTGGGAAAAACTTCCCGAAGGTATCATCGACCATATTTTTGTTAGCCCAAATATCACCGTTCTCAGACATGGAATCCTGACCGATAATTATGGTATGAAATATCCTTCAGACCATTTTCCTGTGATGGTGGAGGTGAGTTGGTGATTGCATAGCTGAGGAAAATCTCAGATGGATATAGTTTAATTTTTTATAGTTGAAGGGTATAAAAAGATATTTCTAAAATAAATCTCTTTACCAAATATCAGCCCAATAGATGACAGCACCTGTTTCATTATTTATTGCAACTCCCTTACTATAGCCATGTTCCCAACCCTTGGGAGTATATACTCCATTTGGCAATTTCTCAGGAATCATAAAAATTCCTTTTTCGGATTCTAACACATACATTTTATACCCTTCCAGTTTTGTCAAAGTCAAATTGGTTTCAAAAATCCATTCTTTGAAAAAATTGGGGACAGGATATTTTCCTTCTTGGCAATTTAGTTCTCCAATTTCTACTTTTCTCGGTTTTCTGATTTTTTTATCATATTTAATCCAATTTTGAGCTGTTAAATGTTTATCAATAACCACGAGGCAACTATCTTCTGAATTGTAAACTGCTACAGATAATGCCTTTGCGGAATTTTCAATACTATCTAGTTCTGTCTGATCAGGATAGTATTTAAGCCAAACATAAGGGTGAGAAATTGAAATATTTTGAGAAATTGCTTGATATAAGTTGTGATATCTTATTTTTTTTGGAAAATGTTCAATAAAACCATCATCAAAGTAATTTATATCTTCCCCAAAATTTAAACTCCTCTTATTATTACAACTTGAAATGATTATAAAAATCAAAATAGACATTAATCTCTTCATCATTATCCCAGCTAAGTATTGTATTGCGATGACGGACTATTTAAACCAAACGCTCAAACGAAAGGTAATTCTTGGTTATTTGAATTACAAATTCTACTAAACAAAAAGGTGTAGGTTGAATCTACACCTATCGCCTGCTCCATTTAAAAAAAAATAGATAGCGATCGTAAGTGGAGGTGACTACATTGAGGTATTTGAAGTCTTTCATCCTCCTGCGGTGGGGAAGTCTACTTCACAGAGATATAAACTTTAACAAAGCTAAATTCTTGGCTGTCATCTATATCTATTAACAATACATCTTTTTTCTTTAGTTTAATTAATTTCTTAACGGTTTTAAAATTATCCACCACTTCTTTGTTTAGAAAGTACTCCACCTTGCGTGTATCTGTACTATCCATAGTAGTTTCAACAGTCTGGTTGATGTACAAGTAACCAGTACCACTTTCTTTATATATCATCAGCACATCACTAGCTCCATCGCTATAAATTTGAGGATGGTCTTTGAATACTTTTATGTCAAAATTTCCATCCGCCACCTTATCGAAATAATCAATGATTATCTCTGGTGTTCGTTCTTGAGAAAGAAAATTTATTTTTGTTATATCAGTCTTTTGCGAAAATGAAATCTGAACAATTAATAAATGGATTGATAGGAATATAAACTTAATGTGACAATTCATAATTTATTTTCCCTCCTCCGGGTCTAGTATAGCAATTAATGTTGGACTGGGTGGTCTTTATAACTATATCCTTTTTTCCTTCTATCAAAGATGATATCAAGATGAAATTGGACTATTTAGTTAAACGAAAGGTAATTCTTGGTTATTTGAATTGCAAATCCTACTAAAAAAAAGTTATAGATTGAATCTATACCTAGGGTAAGCTCCATTTCAAACATAGATAGCGATCGTAAGTGGAGGCGACTATACTGCGGTCTTTGAAGTCTTTGTCCCCTTTGTTTCTTTGTTGTTCAGAAAAATACAGTGGTAAGTTGAGCGGCTATAAAACACAAAAAGCCTTTGGAATTCTCCAAAGGCTTTGAATAATGTGGCGGCGGCCTACTCTCCCGGGTGTAACCCCAGTACCATCGGCGCTGCAGGGCTTAA
>NZ_JANAEZ010000010.1:0-194952 GCF_024813435.1 Aquiflexum gelatinilyticum | reverse complement strand
AAAATCATTAACAGGATTTTTGCTCTAATCAGGGATAATAGAAAATATGAAAAATCTTATATTCCTTCTATTGTTTAATCCATAAGAATATCGGGATCATTTCATAAGAAAGTGTAGTTACAAACTACGCCTAGCGAAAACCCCAAACTTCACCCAGAAGGAGATATCGGAACAATCTTCACCTACCGGAGCCAAGTACTATCTCCAATTTACGCCCAACCTTGGTTTTAATCATCATCACACTTCTTGTGAAATTCAGAACTAATAGGCTCTGTAAATATTTGTCTCGATACATATATTTTCGCAAAAATAGTATCACAACCATCTTTAGAAAACCAGTAAAATCGGGCCCCATTCTCATCTTCGTAATCCAAATAAGGACCCGAAAATGTCTTTTTGTAAGATCCTTTATAAATATAGCCGAACTCTTCGTTTGCAAGTTTCTCCAACTTAGCCCTGTCATTAATAAAGGGATAAGCAGCAAGTATATAAATCAAAAATGGCAGCAAAATCAAAATATACTTGGCTTTACTTTTCAGATATTTTTGCTTCTCCATAAATTCAAATTATGTATTTCCTTCCGTAATTTAAGAACATAGAAAATCCAACCACACACTAGGTTTAGTTTAGCGATTGGTGGTGGGTTAGAGAATTATCATTTTTTTCGCACTCTTTGTCAAATCCAGACATTTCCACTTCTGTAAATAACTGTTTTGGTACATAGATATAGATAAATGTCGTATCGCAACCTTCACTTAAAAACCAAGAAAATTCAACACCATTGTCATCTTCAAAACTGAAGAAAGGTCCTAAAAAAGAATCTCTATAGGTGCCTTTGAATCTATAGTTGAATTCTTGACGAGCATATTGTTCTAATTTCGCCCTGTCCTTAATAAAGGGATAAACAGCAAGTACATAAATAGACAATGACAAAAATGCTAAAATCAAAATATACTTGACTTTAATATTTAGATATCTCAGTTTCTCCATAAATCTAAATTATGAACGGTCTTCCGAAGTTAGCTCCAGTTACTAACCTCACGGGGTGAAGTTTAGCATTTGAGGCGGGATTTGGTGTAGGTAATTCGACTATTCTGCAAAACGCTCATAAGAAAGGTAATTCTTGGCTATTTGAATTACAAATTCTACTAAATAAAAAGGTGCAGATACATTCTACACCTAGCTGTAGCTAAACCCAAAACACCTCTTACATTTTATTTGTAGATTTGGATATACCGCAATCAGGAAGCCATTATGAAACAACAAATCTTATCAGCGATATTATTTTTAATTCCTTTCATTGC
The DNA here is from genome assembly GCF_024813435.1 of Aquiflexum gelatinilyticum. Taxonomy (NCBI): domain Bacteria; kingdom Pseudomonadati; phylum Bacteroidota; class Cytophagia; order Cytophagales; family Cyclobacteriaceae; genus Aquiflexum; species Aquiflexum gelatinilyticum. Next base: position 193,648 of record NZ_JANAEZ010000010.1, on the reverse strand, counting down.
CACTTCCCAAACAGAAAAGTATCACAGTTCATTTAAGGAGGATTTTTCAGACTCGACTTCTATCCACTTTAGGTATGGCTCAACCGGAAATAAATCAGAATTCAAATATAAGCTTGGAGTAAATTCTCCAACAGAACCCGGTACCAAAATCCTTTCCTTCAAAATCGATCCAAAGGATAGCGCCGGTGCAGGTCGTGGATTTATGTTGGGCTTTACTGTGATGATGATTTTGGATGTGGCTTTGGGCTAGGCTTTTTTATTCTTCCAAAATCCAATTGTCAATAAATTAAAATAATCAAACCAATCCCTTTTCGGGGAATGGAAGCTGTTTATCAAAGTTCAACCCTTTGGTTTGAAAAATTAAATCTTCGCATGATCGGTATTTTTTTCTCTAATTATCTGCGGTTCTTGCTATTTAGATTGGGTGAATTTTTAATTCCCTCCTTCTGATTTAAATTTAAATAAATATTAAACGGGAATGGAAAGCTCCATTTTAGCCCTTGATATTCAGGAATTTGATTCCAAATTGATTAAAGGATTACAATTCCTTTTGGCTTTTTAAAAAAAGTCAATTTTGGCACAAAAAAACAACCGATTAACTAACCCAAAATTAGAATAACCATGAAAAAAATCCTGTATTTCATTTTGTCCTTGATTTTCATTTTTGGAAATGGAATGGCCCAAGAACTTGAAAAACAAGCACCACAAGGCTTTGATGTCGTCAGGAATGAGATTCCCAAAGGAAAAATCGATACCATCAGCTATCTCTCCAAGACAGTAGGCAATACAAGAAGGGCGATCATCTATACCCCTCCCTCCTATTCCAAAAACAAAAAATACCCTGTGCTGTACCTGCTCCATGGTATCGGTGGAGATGAAAAAGAATGGCTTACTCATGGAAAGCCGCAGGTTATCCTGGACAACATGTATGCAGATGGCAAGCTTGAACCCATGATAGTAGTCATGCCTAACGGACGTGCGATGAAGGACGACCGTGCAGTCGGAAATATCATGGCTCCTGATAAGGTGGAAGCTTTTTCCACTTTTGAGAAAGACTTATTGACAGACCTCATACCTTTTATAGAAAAAAAATATCCTGTCCTCAAAGACCGGGAAAACCGCGCCATTGCAGGATTGTCCATGGGAGGTGGACAATCCCTTAATTTCGGCCTTGGCAATCTTGACAAATTTGCTTGGGTGGGTGGGTTTTCTTCCGCACCTAATACCAAAGAACCGGCTGTTCTCGTCCCCGATCCTCAGGCCGCCAAAGACAAACTGAAATTGCTGTTCATTTCCTGTGGCGATGCGGACAACCTGCTCCGCTTCAGTGAGCGGACACATGAGTATTTGGTTAGGAATGAGGTCCCACACATTTATTATATCGAGCCGGGAGTTCATGATTTCAAAGTGTGGAAAAATGGATTGTACATGTTTTCGAAGCTTTTGTTCAAGCCGGTAGACCAGTCTGTTTTTAACAATTACAGCCTTTTGGGCACGCCTGCATCCACCAATGTACGGAATGCAAAATTTCCCCAAATCCTTCCTGATAGCCGAGCCCTCTTTAGGACCAAAGCCCCCGAAGCCAAGCTTGTCCAACTCGACCTTGGTAAAAAATATGACATGGTCAAAGGTGATGAAGGCATCTGGGAAGTGATTACCGAACCCTTGGGAGAAGGTTTTCATTACTATTCCCTGATCATCGATGGGGTGGCGGTTGCAGATCCTGCAAGTGAGACTTTTTACGGAATGGGTAGAAAAGCAAGTGGGATTGAAGTTCCATTTAAAGGAGATGGCTACTACGCCCTGAAAGATGTACCACATGGGGAAGTCAGAAAGGTGAGGTATTTTTCCAATGTCTTACGTCAATGGAGACAGTTTTACCTTTACACTCCTCCCGGATACGACACCCAAACAAATGAAAAATTCCCGGTGCTGTACATTTTGCATGGCGGTGGCGAGGACGAAAGGGGTTGGGCCTCACAGGGAAAAACAGATTTGATCTTGGATAACTTGATCGCTGAAAAGAAAGCCAAACCGATGTTGGTGGTGATGCCGGATGGTAATATGCCGATTGCAGCGTTTAATGAAAATGGGCTGAAAATGTTTGAAAGGGAATTGAAAGAAAGTATTATTCCTTTTGTGGAAAAAAACTATAGGGCCTCGACAGGTGCTCAAAACCGTGCTTTGGCAGGTCTTTCCATGGGAGGCATTCAGACCTTGTATGCAGGAGTTCAGAATACCGATATGTTTGCTTACCTCGGGGTATTCAGTTCAGGATGGATTCAGGCAAGGCAGACAGAAATTGCTGACGGTCAATATGCCTTTATGAAATCCAATGTGGACAAGATCAATGGCAACCTCAAGCAATTTTGGATTTCCATGGGTGGCAAGGAAGATATTGCTTATGAAAACTGTAAAGTGATGATGTCAAAATTTGATGAAATGGGCATCAAATACACCTATCGTGATTATCCCGGTGGACATACATGGCCGGTTTGGAGAAACGACCTGTATACTTTTGCTCCGTTGCTTTTTCAGGAATAGAGGAGGAAAAGTTCGACTCCTTTGGAGTCGGATGTTTTTAGAAAAATGAATGATCTAAAAATATCCAACCCCTAACGGGTTGAATCAAAAGATCAACCTAAACGCTAATGGATAAGTAGCATTTTGGAATCTAATTAGCAACTCTAAAAATCCCCAGCAGTCCACCATGAAAAAACAAATAGAAATAAATGCCATCATACTGAAAGAACCGAGTCATCTGGAGAAAATACGGACAACCTTGGTTACTGAACTCAAGCCCGACGAGGTACTTTTGAAAGTACACAGGATTGGGATCTGTGGTACAGATCTTCATGCTTTCCGTGGCAGGCAGCCGTTTTTCACTTATCCAAGGATTTTGGGTCATGAACTCGGTGTCGAAGTTTTGGAAATTGGATCAGGTGTCACTGATTTGAAAATCGGGGACAGGTGTGCGGTAGAACCCTATTTCAACGCCAATCCCGACCAAGCCGTCCGAGCAGGCAAAACCAACTGTGGAGAAAACCTTTCCGTGTTTGGCGTTCATGAAGATGGTGGGATGCGGGAATTCATTGTTTTGCCTGCCAGATACCTCCATCCATCCGACAAACTCAGCTATGAACAGCTGGCACTGATCGAGACTTTGAGCATCGGATTCCATGCCATCAAGCGGGCGGATGTCAGGGAGGATGATAAAGTATTGGTGATCGGTGCCGGGCCGATAGGCCTTGCTACCATCCAATTTGCCAAAATAAAAAAGGCAAAAATAGCAGCAATGGACCTCAACCAAGAACGGCTTGACTTCTCCAAAAACCACCTGAATGTCGAGGGACTGATCAATGCCAAATCAGAACAAGTCTTGGCGGATATCAGAAAAATCTTTGACGGTGACTTACCGACAGTGGTCTTGGATGCTACAGGCCATTCCCAATCTATGAAAAACACCTTTGATTATGTGGCTTTTGGTGGCAAAATCGTATTCATCGGGCTATACCAAGGTGATTTTACATTTTTTGACCCGCTGTTTCATAAGAAAGAAATCACCTTGATGGCAAGTAGAAATTCACTAGGAAAGGATTTTGACGAAATCATTAGCCTGGTAGAAAAAGGAATTCTGGACACAGGACCATGGGTCAGCCATCGGGTTTTCTTTCAGGACCTTCCCAAAAAATTTGAGTCTTTTCTGGATCCAAAGAATGGCGTGATCAAAGCGATGGTGGAATTGAAATAAAAGAAAATACGGCCTGTCAGGTATTGGCCCGGACCTTTTTGGATCGGCTTAAATCCGGTCATTCCTCCGGATTGCATCAATGGGCGACTGCCTTCAGTCCTACGATGGACCCGATCAAAGTAATCAGAAAAAATATCCGCAGAAAAGTAGCGGGTTCTTTGAAAACAAAGATCCCAATGAGAACTGTCCCCACTGCGCCAATTCCCGTCCAAACTGCATATGCTGTACCGATTGGCAGCGTTTGAGTGGCCTTGATCAAAAGTCCCATGCTGATACCCAACGCGATAACAAAACCACCATACCATAAATACATTTCATTTCCTGAGGTGCCTTTGGCTTTTCCCAAACAGAAAGCAAATGCTACCTCGAATAATCCTGCAATGATTAATATGATCCAACTCATCTGTGTTTGTTTTTGTGCAAAAGTGATCAATACAAAGGCAGGAAAATTATTTTTGAGGCCTAATTACCCTTTCTCCCCCAAAATAGCAGCAGGCTTGATGACACCTTTTCTTTTTAGCCCATAGGCATCGATGGCATATTTGCGGATATGTTCTTCCATTTCTTCCACAGAATCAGTCAATAAAAACAATTCTACATCCTCTTTATTGATCGTGCCATATTCTGCAAGATGCTTGACATACGCACACAGGTCATGGTGAAAATCACTGCACATCAGCACGACCGGAAACCTGCGCATGACTTTGGTCTGTATCAGGGTCAATGCTTCGAAAAATTCATCCAAAGTCCCGAAACCACCCGGCATGACCACAAAGGCGAAGCTATATTTGGATAGCAGCACTTTTCTCACAAAAAAGAAATTGAAGTCCATCCACTTGTCGAGGTAAGGGTTTGGCCGCTGCTCAAAGGGCAGGATGATATTGCAGCCGATGGATTTGCCTCCGACATTTTTTGCACCCCTATTGGCGGCTTCCATGATGCCGGGACCTCCGCCTGTCATGACAGTAAAACCCAATTTGCTGACTCTTTCTCCCACTTTGACTGCGAGTTTATAGAACTTATCGTTTTCTTCGAATCTTGCCGAACCAAATACGGTCACACAGGGACCTACAAAGTGAAGCATCCTGAATCCCCTGATAAATTCCATCATGACTTTGATGACAAATTTGAAATCCTTCCATCTCGTCTGTGGACCTGCGTAAAACTCCTCCTCTTCCGGATTGACCAATGGGGAAAATCCTCTTACATCATCTTTTATCATGGGGCAAACTTATTTATAAATGTAAAAATTGACAAGGCAATTCTCAAGGTTAGGTTGGTATAAGTCTTCCGGTGGGCTGTTTATAGATTTTATTTTGGAAGCAGGCTTTTGGTTTTATTGCCGCCTCTTTTAGCCGATGGTTCAATTAAAAGTAGCTGACTCTGGTTTTAGTCGAAAGTATGATGAATGTTTGTGTAGACACTAACATATTCAAAAAAAAAGCTGCCCTACTTAAACTTATATCCCACATTGAATACAATACCATAATCAAAGTTGGTATTGCTTCCTTCGAGCGCTTGATTGTCATAGTTGGCATAGAACTGCAGTCCCAAATCCAGGTTGTTGATCACCTCCCAATTTACCCTCGTCTCACCGTCAAATCTTTTTCTTCCGTCCTGATTCAAACCAAAGAAGGCTTTTGGAAAAATGGTAAATGATAGGTTTGGCGCAGCATAGTGGAAATAATCCAATTTGAATTGAAGTGGGATTTCATAAAGGTTACCTGACGAATTTCCCTCAAGACTCCGCTCCTGGTTGATGACTGCACCGGATATCAACATTCCTTGAAGGTTGCTTTTGAAAAGAAACCTACGGCCAAGCCCAACAACCTGTTGGATACGGCTAGCCAATCCCAACTCGATATTTCTTTGGTAATTCAAACCCACACCGGCCGACAAAACCGAGTTTAAATTATAATAACCTCCCAGATTTATCTGTTCCCGATCCCTTGTTTTGATTCCTTGATTATTTGTAAAAATGAAAGAACCGTTAAATTCTATCTGGTATTTTTGTTCTGTAAATCTCAGGTTCCAGTCAATATTAGACCTTCCAATGTCACTCGATTTGGTGTAAGAATAACCCAATGCTACGGTTCCTTTTATCTTTTTGATAAACTTTTTTTCCAAAGACACCAAATCAAAAATATTAACGATGGGATAGGCCTTTTCAACAAAACCATCATCCACGATCACTTCACCATAAATTTTAGAAGGTTTTAACACCCCATAATAAACTACCTGATCTATGGTCTGAATTCTATAAGTTGCCATTGAAGCTTTGATTGTTTTGATTTTGTGGTATTTGACATTTTGTACTGAAAGGTCCATGTCATCAAATTGGATGATGCCCAAACTGATGCTATTCAGCTTCCCGACCATGATCTGACCATTTCTTAGATAAAGGGTGTCCTTTTCCTGGGCATTGGCAATGAAGCTGACTGACAGAAAGTAAAAACAAATAAAAACAAGAAAAAGCCTTGAAATCATGGTCCAAAATATGAATTTATTCAATCATAATAGTTTGATCTAAAATTATTTTAACCAAAATTGAATAAGGAATTCCCCATTGATTTTTGCTGAAAGCATTTCAAATCAAATCTTAAAAACATGAACAGACGCACATTTTCCAAAGTGACTTCACTAACCTTTATCGGATCTGGCTTAATGGCTGCTTTTCCTTCATTGGCTACTAATTTCAAAGCCAAAAGCAAACTCCGGCTTGGCGGTCCTCTTTTTGAAAAATTTGATTCTCCTGAAACTTGGGTGGCTGCTGTGAAAAATACAGGCTATAGAGCGGCTTATTGCCCTGTTGGATTGGATGCCGGTAAGGATGACATCAAAGCCTACAAAAAAGCAGCCGACAAAGCGGATATACTCATAGCGGAAGTAGGCGCATGGTCCAATCCCATCAGCCCGGATAAAAAAACCGCCAAGGAAGCCTTTGAAAAATGTGTTGCCTCCCTTGATCTCGCAGATCAGATTGAAGCCAAATGCTGCGTCAATATTGCTGGATCGAGGGATGCCGAAATATGGGCAGGACCCCACCAAGAAAATTTTTCGGACGATACCTTTGACATGATTGTGGAGACGACCCGAAAAATCATAGATCAGGTCAAACCAAAAAACACTTTTTACAGCTTGGAAGCCATGCCCTGGATTTTTCCTGAATCGGCAGACTCCTATCTCCGATTGATCAAAGCCATCGACCGCAAGGCTTTTGCTGTCCACTTAGACCCGGTCAATATGGTGACAAGTCCTGCCCTTTTCTTTAGAAATGGAGATATGATTAAAGACTGCTTCAAAAAACTTGGCCCATATATCAAAAGTTGTCACGCCAAAGATCTGATTCTAAAAAAACAGACCTTCATGCCACAATTCGACGAGGTACAGCCGGGATTGGGACAGATGGATTATAAAGTTTTCCTTAGCGAATTGAGCCTATTCCCGGAAGTTCCCCTGATGATGGAGCATCTGCAAACTGCTGAACAATACAAAGCAGGTGCGGAATATATCTTGGGAGTGGAAAAGGAAATAAGCTGATAAGCCTTTTCCAAAAAATGGAGGATTATTTATTGACAAAAAGGGAAATCATGGAATCGGGTGGATTTCTTTTTTGAAGGAGATTGGATCCCTATTTTTCCCATTTCCTCAATTTCTTTATCAAAGTGAAATTCTCCTCTTGCAGTTTTTCAATTTTATCCAAAAGCCCCATCACCACCTCCACACCTTCAGGGCTCAGATCAAGGTCTTTGTATAGCCTCACGATTTGTTCCATCCGGGTAAGAGCCTTTTCTTCCAGAAAAAATTCCGCTTCCTCTTCCACGATTTCGACCAACCCGAGTTCTTGAAAAGTGAAAACCAACTTGGATTCTATGCCATGGTATTGGCAGAAAGTTTGGATGCTGATGTGGTTAATTCGTTCCATGGGTTTTGAGTTTGGCTAATTGTTCGAAAAGTACTTTTTCCTGCTCCGTGATGTTTTTTGGGATTTCTACTTTGTAAGTAACATAAAGGTCTCCAAATTTTCCTTCCTCTTTGTACACCGGAAAACCTTTTCCTTTCAGCCTGACTTTGGTGTCGTTTTGAGTTCCGGGGATGAGTCTGAGTTTGACTTTACCGTCCATCGTAGACACTGTGATCTCTCCTCCCAATATAGCGGTATACAGGTCTACATTGATCTTTGAATATAAATCGTTGCCTTCCCTGACAAAGTCAGTATCGTTTTTGATCACAAATTGGATATACAGATCTCCTTTTGGTCCTCCGTTGATACCTTCGCCGCCGTAGCCTCGGATCTTGATGGTCTGCCCATCTTCTACTCCGGCAGGGATAGTCAATCTGATATTTTTCCCGTCAATGGTCAGTGTTTGCTTTTGGGATTGGTATACATCAGATAGCTTTAAATGCAATTCAGCTTTGTAATCTACTCCTTTGTATTTGACATTTTCCCTGCCTGAACTTTGGAAACCTGCGCCACCCCCAAACATGGAACTGAAAAAATCTGAAAAATCCTCCTCAGTATAATGCCCTGAATAGGCCCTGCTGCTTCCTTGTTCTCTTGGTCTAGATTGGCGAGCTCCACTTTTTTCAAACTCCTCAGCATGCTTCCAATCCTTTCCGTATTGGTCGTATTTCTTTCTTTTTTCAGGATCACTGAGCACTTCATTGGCTTCGTTGACCTGTTTGAATCTTGCTTCGGCGGTTTTGTCATTGGGATTGAGGTCAGGATGGTATTTCCTTGCAAACTTCCTGTAGGCTTTTTTGATGTCCTCAGGACTTGCATTTTTATCAATCTCCAAAATTTTATAGTAATCTATAAAGTCCATTTTGCTTTCAGTTTATCAATTCAATCTGATTTCTACCGATTATTACTGTTCCGTTTTGTTCCAGTTTTTTGAGCAACCTTCCCACTACCTCACGGGAGGTGTTAAGTTCCCCCGCAATCTGCTGATGGGTAGCCTTTATGATGTTGGAATTGTTGGCCTCTACAGATTTGCGAAGGTAGGCGAGCAACCTTTCATCCATTTGGTGAAAAGCGATTTCCTCCACGACCTTAAGCAATTCTTCAAACTTTTCCTGATAACTGTCCATGACAAAGTAGTACCAGGATTTATATTTGAACATCCACTCATCAAGCTTTTTGATAGGAAGAACGATCGCTGTTGTGTCTTCTATGGGTATGGCTTTGATCTTGGAATGTCCTTCCCTTGCCGAACAGATGAGCGTAATGGCACATGCCTCCCCTTCCTTCAGGTAGTATAAAAAAATCTCATGGTCATCCTCATCCTCTCGGAAGATCTTGACGGTTCCTTTGACTATCAGGGGAATCAGTTCTACCCTCTGCCCGATGTCCATCATAAGTTCGCCTTCGGGAAAAAGAACCAACTGACCTTCCTTGATTATTTCCTGGAATAGTTCATTTTCAAATTGAGGAAAATTGGCTTTCAAAAGCCCTTTGAAGTCACCTTTTGCACCCATCATAATTTCATTTTTTTTGAATATGATTCCCTTCCTCCTGTCAAAATATCCTACTGTAATTTAACCTTTTAAAAGCCAAAAAAATATTAATCTGACTATTAAAAAGGTCTCCTTTAACAAATAATTTCGATATCTTATCACGAATTCAGTATAGTTAAGCCTTTTCAAAATAAGGAAGTGAAATGGGCTATTTATGTAATTTTTGGCACAAAAACGGAAAACTTTGTCCGCTATCTTTATATCCTGAAAAATCTATAAAATATATTTTCCAAAATATTCGGTGGATTTCATTTCGGAATTAATTAGATTTCGAGCTTGATATTGAAAATAATGTTAAAGAAATCTTTTAACAGTTTCACAACCAAAAGGAGTGCTTTACAGCCTTTCCTTTGGGCAATGTTGCTGGTATTGGGTTTTCATTTGACACATATTTCCCAGTTTCAGGTTGAAAAAAATGAAGGTACTTTTTATGAAATAAGCAATACCAAGGTTTCTTCACCTTGCCTCAACCTTCAAAACCTACACCATTCCGACTTTGCCACTTTCGAAACGGAAGAAAAAGAGGAAAAATCCGAAACTGAATCAAACATTGGACTGGGATTTGGAAGTATAAATTCATTTTCAGCGATAAGCTTTTTTCTTGTTTCAGGTGCTTCAATCAAATCACTGAAAATACCTTCCAAAGAAGGGAAGGCGCCACTATACATTTTGTTTAAGAATTTCAGAGTCCATTTAGCATAAGTTTTTTGCCTTTTTAAGGCTTTCTTTTAGGGCCTCCTTTTTGTCCTGCCCTACACCCATACTATTTTATTACCCATCTAAATTAAGACAAATGACGCCACACGTGTCATCTGACCTACATCATGTCATCCATGAATTGGGTCATTTCCTACCTGCACAGGCTCCGCTTAAGGACTTTGTGCACCACAATACCCTACACGCTTTTCAGCATCTTCCCTTTCATGAAGCACTGCAGACGGCCGCAGAAAATTTTGGCTACAAGACTTATCTTTCTGTGGAATCTTTCCGGGAACTGTATGCCAAAAACAAAATAAACGAAGATATCCTCGACAGGGTAATCCTTGCTCACAAAGGCAAAAAAGAATCGGCCAAATGGAAGGATGCCATGCTTCACAAAGACTGTAAAAAACAACCCGATGCCATTGTCGGGAGGATTAGGAAAGTCTGGCAAAGCCATTACCATGTCAATCTCGATAAGGAAACGCATACGACACTATTCAGGATGCTGGGAAGCTATCTTGACCAAGGGATAGCGATCTGGAAATTCCCGGTGCCTTCCAAAGGATTTCTTACCGCCATCCGCAACCTCGAATCCAACAGCTTCACCAACCTTTTCAAAACTGAACGGGCAAAAATCCTGCTTTTCGACCCCCAAACCAAACTGGAGGACCTGCTTGATATTTTGGTGGGAAGCAAAGTCTATTTCAGGCAATACCTATTTGACCAGCAGTTTGCCCATCCGGGATGGTCGGGTATGGTGGCGGTATTGGAACATCAGCCACAGAGTTTGTTGGATAAAAAATCCATCAGCCTAAACGACCTGATATTTGTTGAGTGCCTGCTTGAGATCGATGCGCTTGACAGGCGACTGGGAGAGAATTGGGATCCCTTGGTCAAACATCTGCCGGAAGACCTTCTACCGATTCTGACCAAAACGGAGGGAAAAGAATACTACGAAGTCCTCAAAATGTGGCAGGAAGCTTTCGAATGGACCTATTTTGACCAAGTCATCCGAGGACTTCAACTCAGCCACGAAAAGGATTTCAAGAAGGAAGCCACCTCATTTCAGGCACTTTTTTGCATAGATGACCGGTGCTGTTCAGTCAGAAGGTATATCGAGCGGTTTGCGCCAGATAGCCAGACTTTTGGCACGGCTGGGTTTTTCAACATCCCGTTTTTCTTCCAGCCTGAGCACGGCAAGTTTATGACCAAAGTATGTCCTGCACCGGTGACGCCTACACATGTCATCCGAGAATCTGAGGCCAAACTTCGGCATGAAAAAGACTCCCATTTCAGTAAACATTCGAAAGGAATATTTGGAGGATGGGCTATTTCCCAGACCATGGGTTTTTGGTCGGCTGTGAAAATGGCCAAAAACATCTTCCGTCCCGGTCCTACTTCTGCAATGGTTTCTTCTTTCAGCCATATGGATCCAAAGGGGAAACTGAGTATCGAATGCAAGTCTACAGACCATAAATATCATGGACTTCAGGTAGGTTTTACCCTGGAAGAAATGACCAATAGTCTGGAAGGATTGCTGAAGGGCATCGGACTTGTCAAGAACTTTGCTCCTTTGGTATATATATTCGGACACGGTGCCAGCTCGGTAAACAATACACATTATGCCGGCTATGACTGCGGTGCATGCAGCGGACGATCCGGTTCGGTCAATGCCCGTGTGGGGGCCTACTTTGGCAACCATCCGGAAGTCAGAAAAGCCTTGGAAGAAAGAGGAATCAGCATTCCTGTCGCCACCCAATTTGTCGGTGGCTTGCATGACACGACGAGAGATGAGATGGAGTTTTATGATCTTGATGTCTTGACTGAAGACAACATGCTCCGTCACCAGAATAATCTCCAGACTTTTGAAATCGCCTTGGATTACAATGCCAAAGAAAGATCAAGAAGATTTGACACAGTCGATTCTACCCAAGAAGCTGCCAAAGTCCATGAAAAGGTCAAGTTAAGGGCTTTGTCCCTCTTTGAACCAAGGCCTGAATGGAACCATGCGACCAATGCACTCTGTGTGATCGGAAAAAGGGAATCCAACAAGCACCTGTTTTTGGATAAAAGGGCCTTCCTCAATTCCTATGATTATGGCATCGATCCGGAAGGGAAATATCTCCTAAATATCGTCAAAGCTGTTGCCCCAGTTTGTGGAGGTATCAACCTGGAGTATTACTTCTCAAGGGTAGACAACCAACGGCTTGGGGCAGGAAGCAAACTTCCCCATAATGTCATGGGACTGATAGGTGTAGCAAATGGCATTGACGGTGACCTCCGGCCGGGCTTACCCAGACAGATGATCAACATCCACGATCCGCTCCGGATCCTGATCACCGTGGAGCATTTTCCCGAAACCGTGCTCAAAACCATCAAAACCCATGATGCAACCTATGAGTGGTTTGCCAATGAATGGGTGAGACTGGTGACAATCCATCCTGAGACCAAGGAAGCTTTCCTGTTTAAGGGCGGGGAATTTATCCCTTACCTGCCACTTGCCAAGGATATTGAAAAGATCCAAAATCTGGATGAACTATTGGTATCGACTTCTGAAAATTTACCTGTCTACTTGCTGAGCTAATTATGGAAAACCAGATCATCATCAGCAGCTTTGTAATCATTCCATTTGTTGGATTTCTGCTATCCCTTTTGTTACCCGAAAAAAATGAGCTTGGACTCTCTCGGATGGCGTTTTTCACCATCAGTCTTCAGCTTGCTTCCATCTTGGGATACATCGGTTATTGGCTAATTGTCCTCCGGGCGCGACCGGTAAACATCCCTGAATTCGTACTCTACAAGCATCACGATTATGAATTTCTGATTGACTTTTACTTTGATAAGGTCACTGCGGTATATCTCTTTGTCGGTGCATTTGTCACCTTCCTCATCACCCAATACAGCAAGTATTACCTGCATTTGGAGGAGGGGTATAAGCGATTCTTCAACTCCATCCTTTTCTTCTATCTCGCCTATAACCTGACCGTATTGGCAGGAAATTTCGAGACGCTGTTTATCGGATGGGAGATGTTGGGAATATCTTCCTTCTTGTTGATTGCCTTTTACCGCAACAGGTACCTCCCGGTAAGAAATGCCGTAAAGGTGTTTTCCATCTACAGAATCGGAGACATTGGGATCATCCTGGCCATGTGGGCCAGCCATCACCTTTGGCATGAAAACATCACCTTTCTGAAACTGAACAATGAACAACTTGTACTTGATCACCTCTCCCAACATGGAGGAATCGGCTTATTTATCGCGCTAGGAATATTGGTAGCTGCAGCCGCAAAATCAGCGCAGCTGCCATTTTCTTCTTGGCTGCCAAGGGCCATGGAAGGTCCCACACCTTCGAGTGCGATTTTCTACGGCTCGCTTTCTGTTCACTTTGGAGTCTTTCTACTACTAAGAACCTTTCCTTTTTGGGAGCATCAGATTACAGCAAGGGTTCTGATCGGGTTACTTGGTCTGGCGACAACTATGGTGGCTTTTCCCATTGCCCGTGTCCAATCGACCATCAAATCCCAGATTGCCTATGCTTCTATTGCCCAGATCGGGATCATGTTTATCGAAGTGGCTTTGGGACTACAGGTATTGGCACTGATCCATTTTGCAGGCAATGCATTCCTGAGAACCTACCAGCTTTTGGTATCTCCTTCAGTCGTGAGTTATATGATCAGGGATCAGTTTTACCATTTCAAGCCAAAGGAAATCAGTGTAGAAGATACATTTCCCAAAAGGCTTGAATACAGCCTTTTTATCCTTTCACTTAAGGAATGGAATCTGGATGTCTTTATGAACAGGTGGGTTTTTTCACCCATCAAAAAGGTCGGGAGTAAATTGGATTTTCTTACCCCAAAAAATCTCCTGTTGTATTTTCTACCCATGTACGGCGTAGGGCTGTACCTCTATTTTCACCAAGAATACCTTCCTGAAGGAATACAGGTATTTATACCCGGCACCTTCGCCTTTATCGGGATGATGATGGTATTCAAGGCTTTTTCTGAGCGGAACTACCCCAGACTAGCTTGGATGCTGGTGATGGCAAACCACTTCTGGATTGCACTTGCCGTGTCCTTCAATGAGACCTTTGATTACAACCAAACCCTGATTTACCTCAGTGGAGTAACGGTCTTTGGCATCTTGGGATATGTGATATTGGAATACCTCAGGAAAAAAGAGCCGACGTATTTTGACATGAACCAATATTACGGACATGTCTATGAATACCGAATTCAGGCATTGTTATTCCTGATTGCCACCTTGGGATTAATGGCATTCCCTATCTCCCCCACATTTATCGGAGTGGATTTGATCTTCAGCCATATCCATGAGGACCAATACCTCCTTGCATTCTTTGACTCTGCAAGCTTTATCATTGGGGGCATTGCCCTGATCAGGATTTATTCCCGCCTATTCCTAGGCCCACACATCAAAAATTACCACGAAAAAGCACTCAAATCTTCTTAACCCACACCCATGAAGACGCACAAATTTCAAATCCCTTTGACCGGAATTGCCGGACTCAAACAAAACTGGAAGTCAGACCTAACTTCAGGTTTCCTAGTATTTCTTATCGCTTTACCTCTTTGTCTAGGCATCTCCATGGCATCGGGCTTTCCGCCGGTTGCGGGGATTTTCACAGCCATCATAGGTGGTTTGGTGGTAAGCTTCCTTGGAGGCTCACAGCTGACGATCAAAGGCCCCGCGGCGGGTCTAATCATTATTGCCCTTGGTGCAGTGACCGAATTGGGCCAAGGGGATCCGATGCTTGGATACAAACTGACTTTAGCCGTGGTCGTAGCGGCAGGAATCCTACAGGTGATATTTGGTTGGATAAAGTCCGGGGTTTTGGCTGATTTCTTCCCTTCATCGGCAGTACATGGAATGCTTGCGGCAATCGGGATCATCATCATTGCCAAGCAATTGTTTACCATGATCGGCGTCAAGCCTGAGGCGAGTGAAACCTTAGAGCTGTTTGCAGAACTTCCGCATGCCTTCAGCGAACTCAATCCTGAAATCGCCCTGATCGGATTTATAAGTCTGCTGATTTTATTTCTTTTTCCTTTATTCAAAAACAAGTATATCAGAATGATACCTGCACCTCTGCTTGTGATTTTGATTGCTATTCCTATCGGAAGGTATTTTGACCTTGAGCATGAGCACAGTTATCTGTTTTTGGATGGACATGAATATACCATCGGTCCAAAATTTCTGGTTACTTTACCTGACAACTTGCTTTCGGCCATCACCTTCCCTGATTTCTCCCAAGTATTTTCGATGGTATCCATAAAATACATCATCATGTTTGCTTTGGTGGGAAGTCTGGAGTCTTTGCTAAGCACCAAAGCCATCGATGGATTGGATCCTTTCAAGAGAAAATCGAATATGAACAAAGACCTGATGGGAGTTGGAATAGGAAACACTTTAGCCGGCTTTATCGGAGGGCTACCAATGATCTCAGAAATCGTCCGTAGCTCTGCCAACATCAATAACGGTGGCAAAACATCCTGGTCAAATTTCTTCCACGGTATGTTCCTTCTGATCTTTGTGGCTTTTTTTCCAAACCTGATACATCAAATCCCTTTAGCTGCATTGGCGGCGATGTTGGTCTATACCGGTTTCAAATTAGCTTCTCCCCAGTCATTTTACAGTACCTACAAAATCGGTAAAGAGCAGCTCGCTGTTTTCCTAGTAACCATTGTGTTTACACTGGCCACTGATTTATTGGTTGGTATTGGAGTAGGTATTCTGACCAAGTTTATCATCCACCTTGCCAATGGACTTCCCTTAAAATACATTTTCAAACCCTTGTTTACTGTGAGCGAAAACGGAAATGAATTTACAGTAGACGTTTTCCATTCTGCGGTATTTAGCAATTACATCAAGCTTAAAAAATCCCTGGATGCGCTTCCTAGAGAAAAAACCATACGCATCGATTTTAGCAATGCGAATTTGGTAGACCATACTGTGCTGGAAAATCTACACCACTACCAGCATGATTATGAGCATAACGGTGGGCATTTTATCCTTTGTGGAATGGACCATTTGAAGAAAAATTCAGACCATCATTTATCAGGAAGAAAGCTAAAAACAAAAAAGAAACATAATACTATAATTCATTGAAAACTAGGCTTGGAAACGAGTAAGACTTGGTTCCTTTTGAATTAATTTCAAAAAAAGGATGTGGATATAACCCACACCCTTTTTTTGAAATTAAGAATTTATTGGCCTTGACCCAAAGAAAACCCTTGAACTCCATTAAAAAAGTATAGGTTTTCTGTTTTGATTACATCAATGTCCAATTGAGAGGCCTTTGAAAGCAGTTCGATGATATTTCCTTTTGTAATTAACCCACCTTGTTTTGGTTTGAATCTACATCTCCAATGGTCTGTGCAGAAGGTTTCTTCAAATCCCTCAGGCCATACCTTGATCCCTCTGTTGGTAATCATGGAAAGGCCGATATCTGAAAAATTCATTTTTTGAAGCATGCCTGCCAACTCATCCGCATCGGTACCATTCCAATGGACAAAAATATCCACTCCCACCAATTCTTTTTTGGCTGCCTGCTTTTTCTGGTATTTAGGCAATACCATCGGAATATTTTTGTCATAATGGACAGCCGGGAAAACCTGTGGCTTTTGACCCAACCTGCCGATCACTGCCGCCGCAAATTCTTTGGTTCCAACATTCTCTTTACTTACGCCTTCTTTAAAAATATCGTAAGTATGGATCCCGTCTTCTATTGTTTTGAGCCATGCATTTTGGACTTTCTCCGCGACATCTGACTGTCCGATGTGGTTGAGCATCATGATGGCACCCTGAAGTAGCCCTGAAGGATTTGCCAGGTTTTGACCGGCCCTGCGAGGCGCCGAACCATGAATCGCTTCAAACATGGCACATTCCTCTCCGATATTAGCTGATCCTGCAAGACCCACCGAACCTGTGATCTGTGCTGCAACATCAGACAAAACATCACCATAGAGGTTTGGCATGACCAAAACGTCAAATGCCTCAGGACTATCAGCTAACTTGGCTGCGCCAATATCTATGATCCAATGTTCATTTTCTATATCAGGATATTCTTTTGCGATTTCATCAAAAACTTTATGGAAAAGGCCGTCAGTCTGCTTCATGATATTGTCTTTGGTGAAGCAGGTCACTTTTTTTCTGTTCTGCTGTCTTGCATATTCAAAAGCATACCGTACAATTTTTTCACAACCCGGACGGCTGATCAATTTAAGGCATTGTACTACCTCATCGGTCTGCTGATGCTCAATACCTGCATACAGATCTTCCTCATTTTCGCGCACGATCACGACATCCATCACAGGATGCTTGGTTGCAACAAAGGGGTGTAAACTTCTGCAGGGCCTTACATTGGAATAAAGGCCCAAAAACTTTCTGGTAGTCACATTCAGACTTTTGTATCCGCCACCCTGGGGTGTGGTAATCGGAGCCTTCAAAAAAACCTTGTTTCTTCGGATGACATCCCATGAGGAATTTGCGATTCCTGAAGTGTTTCCGGAAAGGTACACTTTCTCCCCTACCTCGATTTCTTCAATTTCAATCTGGGCACCGGCTGCTAAAATAATGTCCAAGGTAGCATCCATTATTTCAGGCCCAATCCCATCGCCTTTGGCTATTGTAATTTTTTTCATTTGGAGGATATATTTGGTTCACCCAAATTTCCTACAAAATAAACATAAATTAAAGTTTATGTTTTTAATTAATATTATAAAATTTTTTTATGAAAAAATATTTTAGAATTTTCATCAGCCAAAACCCGAAATTGAGGTTCTCATTTTTTATTCCGATTAGCGTTCCTTACTCGGGCCACCCATATTTGATCCCGATGGGATCATTCGCTGCCAATGTTTGTATCCCCACAAACATCCTCATTCTGAATTTTCAATTCATCATTAATGATTTCCCTTCCTTTTTCCTTTTAAAAAATTTCCAAACCTCTATCCAAAATACCCCTAAAGAAGAAATCAGCAAGGAATAGAGCAGCGTATTGAAGCTCACGGCTTCAAAATCAAACACCTTCAAAAAGGAAGGAATGGTCAAAATCAAAACCAAAAGGGCAAGTGAAATTCCCAATACAATCGGAACAAGTTTATTTTCGTAAGTCAAAGTTTTAACTACTGAAAAATAGAATGACCTGTTCACAAGTGTCAGAAAGATATTACTGAACACCAAAGTGGAGAAAATCAAAGTCCTGACCGTTGCTTCGCTATTTCCGGAATTCATCAGAAAATACCCAAAACCCAAACAAGCCCCAGTAATTGCCAAACCTTGAACCACACTCAAAGAGAGTTCTGACCAAGAAAAGAAAGTCTGAGACATCACCCTAGGCGGCTTGTTCATGGAATCCGGCTCGATCGGTTCATTTTCAAATACAATGGAACAGGTCGGCCCCATGATCAGTTCTAGAAAAATCACATGGATCGGGGTAAAAATCACGGTAAACTCCCAACCCAAAACCAAAGGCAACAATACTATCAAAATGATGGGAATATGGATTGAAATGATGTATTGGATGGCTTTTTTGAGGTTTTCATAGATCCGTCTACCCAGTGCAACTGCTTCGGTCATGTGTCCCAAATCGTCATCCACCAGCACCAAAGCTGCGGCAGATTTAGCCACTTCACTGCCTCGCTTTCCCATCGCAATGCCAATATGGGCAGCTTTCAGTGCAGGACCGTCATTGACCCCATCCCCTGTCATGGCGACTACTTCCCCGTTTTGCTTGAGGGCTTCGACTACTTTGAGTTTGGCTTCCGGAAACATCCGTGCGAAAACATGGGTTTGCTTCGCTTTTTGCTGAAGTTCAGAGGACTCCATTGCCATAACTTCATCTCCGGTCATTATGGCCCCATCGGATTTCAATCCAACCTGCTCGGCAATTGCTGCGGCAGTTTGGGGATAGTCTCCGGTGATCATTTTTACTTCAATTCCTGCTTTGTAAAATGAATTCAGAACTTTCTCGATATTTTTCTTTGGAGGATCATAAAAAGCCAATAAGCCCAAAAACTCAAATTCGAATTCCTGTTGCGTCTTTGGGAAGGCATTATTGGATGGATCTGCTTTGCCAACTGCCAAAACCCTGAAACCTTTTTGTGTGAATTTTTCCACATTTTCCAAAACAGTTTTCTTTTCTGACCCTGACAATTTGGATTGATCTAATACTCCCTCCACAGCGCCTTTGACAGCAATGACTTTTTCCCCATTTCCTTTTTGAAAAATATGTGTCATGATCGGCGGCTTGCCACCAAGAGGATATTCATGAAGCATTTTGGCGGACTTTCTTTCATCACTTGGCGCCACCTTTTCATAAATTTCGTGAATGGATTTTTCCATTGGGTCAAATGGAAGGATTTCCGAAGCCCAAAGGGCGTATTCCAATGTTTGACTGAATTCAGGCATATCTTGGGTAAAATCCTGGAGACTTCCTTTTTCAATATCAAAAATCGCCCGAAGCTCCATCCTATTCTCGGTCAAGGTTCCTGTCTTATCTGTACAGATAATTGTTGCGGCACCAAGGGTTTCTACTGTATAGGGACTTCTGGTAATGACTTTGTTTTTGTAAAGACGGTAAGCACCAAGAGCCATAAAAGTGCTAAATGCGACAGGTATTTCCTCAGGCAAAATCGACATCGCTAAAGTCAATCCCTGAAGTAAAGCATTCAGAAGGTCTTTGGAAATCATGTAATTGATTCCCCATACTAATAAAAAAGCAATGGCACCAAAACTGACCATGTACCGGACAAAGCTTTTGATCTGGGTCTGCAGTGGGGTTTTGGTCTGTTCGATTTCCTCCAAACTTGTCCCTATTTTCCCCAATTTGGTGTTCCTGCCTATTGCATGGACCTCTGCGACGCAGTTGCCGGTATCGACCAAGGTACCCTGAAAAATAATAGGAGGATCCGAATCCCGGTCCTTGGAGAGGGAAAGGGATTCTCCTGTCAGTATACTTTCATTGACAGAAAAATCATGTGCTTCAACGATCTTCGCATCAGCCGGAATCAAGTTTCCATCTTCTACCAAGATCAGGTCTTTTACCACGATCTCTTCGGTTGGGATTTTGATTATTTCGCCATTTCGGTAAACTTTCGCTTGGGGACTGGATAACTTCTTGAGCGCATTGACAGCATTTCGACTCTTATTTTCCTGAAAAATAGAAATCCCCGAAACCAACCCGATGGCCACCAACATGATGATTCCTTCGGTAGTTTCTCCAAGAATAAAGTATATTGAGGAGGCAACAAGTAAAATAACAAACAGAGGCTCTTTGATGATTTCAAGTAAAATTCCCCAAATAGGATTTTTGGTTTTTTCACCCATTTCATTGGTTCCAAAAGTCTTACGGTTTGCGATTACTTGCTGATCACTGAGGCCTTTGTATTCCATAATTATCTAAAAATCAATGCGGAATCCAATTTAACATTTAATGGACTAATTACACCAAACATTTTTTTTACTGCAATGGAAAAGAAGGAATAGCAAGAGGTACAGATAATAATTGAGGAATGTTTTCTCTTTTCCGAAACGTACGCTAGGGTTTTCCAAGAGTAGGAAAGGATTTTGAATTTCCATCTTCCTGTTTATTCTACAAATGTTTGTGGCTCCACAAAAATTACATTCATCATTAATAATTTTTATTTTTTTTTATTCCTCAGGTGCCACAAATCCCTTCCTTATTTCGGGATGGCGGATTTCCCCACCGGTTGTTCCGGCTTCCTTGGCAAAGAACAATACCACAACGGCAAATAACAAGACAGCGATAGAGATAGAATTGGCAAGAGATTTTTGTTTCCAATTGGCCCAAAACCCAATCAATGAAAAGACTCCTAAACCATAGGAAAGGTAGGCAAAAGTCTCCGCGGCCTCTTCGTGATTCTCGATAAAGGTTTCTTCTATCCCTGGAAGGTTCTCGATTACCTCCTCCGCATCTTCACCGGTACCAAAAGCTGGAAGTGTAAAGAGTGCACCAAGAATAAATAATCCAAACGCCGTTCTTTTGAGTAATTCCGAACGGAAAGCAAAGCCGGCAAGCATGACCAAAAACCCAATGATAGGAATGATGATAGGAAAATGGTTGAAAATAAGATGAAGGTGAGCAGGATTCATAGTCGTTTTGGTTTAGTATGGTTTCTATTTGATCAATTGAAATCCTCCTTTTGAGAGAAATATTGTTCCCGGCTTGAAGGATATCTCAGGTTTTACCTCCACCATTTGGTCATCTTGCAGACCTATTTCAACTTTGGTTTTTTTGAAATAGTAGAGGTCATTTTCTGTTTGGGTCATAGCCAATACATAATTGACTTCATCAGAATTGATTACCGCTGCGATGGGCAATGCCGTATTTTTACTGCTTTTGACAGCGATTTTAGCTTCTATAAACATCCCCGGAACGAGTAAGTCCCCTTCTTTTTCGTTGTCCAGGTGGACATGGATATTGAGCATCCTCTTTTCATTGATGGACTGTCCGATGAGAAATATCTTTCCTTTGAATTCCCTGCTTTTATTATCAGGCAGATAAAAAGTAACCTCCTGACCAATTTCCAAGGCTATGGCATCCTGTTCAAAAACATTGAGCTCAATATGCAAGTGATCCTTATTGATGATGGTCAGGGCGATATCTGAAGGATTCAGATAAGTTCCCTGATTGACTTTGATGGATTCGATATATCCTGAGATCGGTGCATAGATATTAGCCTTTGAGGTAATTTTGGATGCATCCAATTGAGTCGATGAAATATTGACCAATTGGAGCATTTTTCTGAGACTCTCAGTTTTGGCCAATGTACTTTTGTAATCAGACTCAGCTTTTGCAAAATTCTTTTGAGAGGATATATTCTCAGCATTGAGTGTTTTTTGACGTTCATAGTCAGACTTGAGATAAGTAAGCTGACTCATCGCATCCAGGTAATCCTGCTGCATCTGGACAAATTCAGGGTTTTCGATCGTAAAAAGGACTTGCCCTTTTTGGATTTTTTGACCTACCAAAAGGTCAAATCGGATGATATTTCCTCCAAAGTAAGAACTCACATCAAACCTCCCTTCAGCCGGAATATTGACCATGCCATTGGTCAGGATAAAATCTGAAAATGTATGTTCTGTTAGTGAATCCAAAGCCATTTGGCCTTTTTCAAACTGGGCTTTGCTGATGATGATTTCATTCAGTTCCTTTTCTTCCGAAATCACAATCGATTGGTCTTTTTCTGCACCGCATGCTGAAAACATCCAAGTCATGACAGTTGAAAGTAACACTATATAAATTTGATTTTTCATAATTTAAGGATTGATCAGGTAATTGATTTCCAATACAGTCATGTTATATTCCTGCAGGTTTGTGAGGTAATCGACCTCAATGTTTCTTGAGTTTTCGATCAGTAAAACATATTGAAAGAAGTCGATCTCACCCCCTTTGTAGGCTTGGTTTCCCTGTGCGATCAGCTGCTTGCTGAGTTGCTGCCCTTCTTGGGTATAAAAGGAAATTGCCTCTTGGAACTTTTGTAACTCGATTTCCAATTGTACCCTTCTGTTCCTCAGTTGGAAGGAATAATTTTCTGCGGCAAGGTTGGTTTGGAGGAGTTCAAACTTGGAGGAGTTGATTTTAGCTTTTTGGGCACCAAACCAAAGCGGGATAGAAACGCCAACCTGTACACCTGGATAAATCCTGGCATTCGGCCCGGTATTCGTCCCACGGAAAAACTCCCCATTGAGATCAGGCAAAAGCCTTTGCCTTTCGAGGGAAAGGTTATCAGTCTTAAGGTTAATGGATTGTTGATAAAACTGGACACCAGGATGGTTTTCTAACTCCCAATTCTGAGTCAGCAAGGGCAAAAGTTCTTGGTCAGGAATTTCGAATTCCCGTCCCACTTGGATCAGTTGCTCCAGCCTGACATAAGCTTGGTTTTTGCTTTCGGTAGTCTGGAGAAGCCTTACGGAAAGTTCCCGCATCTTGCTCCTTGCAGTCAGTTTTTCAAGGTAATTGGTTTCTCCAAGCTCATATCTTCTACTGGCTGCTATGGAAAACTGCTGGTACAAGCTGTCCAAAAAGCGGTAATTGTTTTCCAATTTTTGGAGATAGACAATGGTATAATAAGTCTGTGAAACCTCTTTGATGATCTGATTTTGGGTCAACAAATATTGTTGTTGCTCCACCATTCCCAAGTCCTCATATACTTTCCGCTGACTGCCATAGACTGTAGGGAACTGCATGCTTTGGCTGATCCCAAACACTTTGTTTGAATAGCCATTCTCGGCAATGTCATTTTGGTCGTGCCTGTAAAATACCTGGGTTTTGTCTAGGTTGAATCCTGCAGGAATCATCGCCTTAGTAGCTTCTACTCTCTGTTGGGCAGATTTCAAACCTAGGTTGTTTTGCAAAGCTGAATCAATTGCTGAGGCAAGATCGATGGATTCCTTCTGGGCCAAGGCGTGGAATGGTATGTTCCAGGTCAAGCAAGCCAAGAGGATTATGAATTTAAGATTGGAGTTCATGGCTTTTTTTGGTAGAATGAAACATCGTGTATAAAACCGGAAGCACAATCATCGTCAGCAAGGTCGCCGAAATCAATCCGCCCACCACTACTGTGGCCAAAGGACGCTGAACTTCAGCACCTGCAGAGGTAGAAATGGCCATTGGCAAAAATCCCATTGCAGCCGCAGCAGCAGTCAAAAGCACCGGCCTCAACCTCTCTTTTGTTCCCCTTAAAATCAGCGACTTCAGATCACCATCATGTTCATTTTGTAATTCCTTAAAATGCTCGATAAGGACGATCCCATTAAGCACCGCAATCCCAAAGAGTGCAATGAATCCCACTCCTGCCGAAATGCTGAACGGCATTCCACGGAAGTAGAGCAACAAAATCCCTCCCACTGCCGAAAATGGAATCGCTGTATAAATCATAAGTGCTTCTTTGATAGAAGAAAGGGCAAAAAACAACAGCAAAAATATCAGCGCCAAGGCAATGGGAACTGCAATAATCAGCCTTGCTTTTGCCATATTGAGGTTTTCGAATTGACCGCCATAATCGATATAATATCCGTCTGGCAATTTGACTTTAGATTGGATGATTGCTTGGATATCAGTCACCACAGACTGCAAATCCCTGTTTCTGACATTGACACCGATAACAACCCTTCTTCTGGATCCATCTCGGGATATCTTAGCGGGACCTTTGTCCAGGTAAATTTCCGCAAACTCACTCAAAGGCAGGGAACTCCCATTTGGCAGGTTGACTGATGCCTGACGGATGTTGTCGAGGTCTTGTCTGAATTCTCCGGCAAATCTGACCACCAGGTCAAATTGTTTTTCACCTTCGAAAACTGTTCCTGCAGATTTACCTGCAAATCCCATCGTAATGATGTCATTCAGTGTGCTGATATTGATGCCATATTTGGCAATCTTCTCCCGGTCGTACCTGATTTTCATTTGGGGTAATCCGGCTGTCTTTTCGACAATGATATCCGCTGCTCCTTCTACATTCTGAATGGCTGCTTCGATTTCCTTTGCTTTTTGGTTGAGGATATCCAGGTCTTCCCCAAAAACCTTGATCGCAAGATCTGCCCTGACACCAGTGATGAGTTCGTTGAACCTCATTTCTATAGGTTGAGTGAATTCAAACTCCAAACCGGCGATAACAGAAAGTGAATCTTTGAAAGCGTCTGCCAATTCATCTTTGGTGGATACAGTTGTCCATTCCTTTGGTGGCTTTAAAGTCACGATGATATCGCTCTCCTCCATAGACATGGGGTCTGTGGGAATTTCGGCTGCACCAATTCTACTGACCACCTGATCCACTTCTGGAAATCCAAGCAGGATTTTTTCAATTTCGGTAGTCGTTTCGATGGTATTGCTGAGAGTGGTACCTGTCTTGAGAACAGGTTGGATGACAAAATCACCTTCATCCAAAGTCGGAATAAACTCCGCTCCCATCCGTGAAAAAACCGCAAAGGAAATGATGAGCAAAGCAGCCGCAAAAGACAGAACAGTTTTTTTCCTTTCGAGTGCCCACTCAATCGAAGGTTGATACAAACTGTTGATCCAATCTATCAGCCTGTTGGTGATATTCCTTTTACTTGGATCAGTAGCTTTGAGAAAAAGAGAGGAGACCACAGGCACATAAGTCAAACCCAAAATCATGGTTCCCAAAAGTGCAAAGCTGAAAACCTTGGCCATCGGGCCAAACATTTTTCCCTCCACACCGGATAAAGAAAGGATGGGAATAAAGACAATGATGATGATAATCTGCCCAAACACAGCCGAATGCATCATTTTGGAGGCACTTTCTATTGCTATTTTATCTTTTTGGATCCTTGTTTCAGCTTTAGATAAACCTAAGAGGAGACCATATTTTGCGGTCAACTGAAAAGCGATAAACTCCACAATAATGACAGCCCCATCAATGATAATCCCGAAGTCAATTGCCCCCAAGCTCATGAGATTGGCATCCACTCCAAAAATGTACATCAGGGACAAAGCAAACAGCAAGCTCAAGGGAATCACCGAAGAGACCACCAATCCCGATCTCAAATTGCCGAGCAAAAGGACTACCACGAAGACCACTATCAAACAACCCAAGATCAGGTTTTCCGCAATGGTAAAAGTGGTTTTTCCGATCAATTCACTTCTGTCCAAAAATCCATTGACCACAATACCTTCAGGAAGTGTGGGACTTATTTGTTCCAGTTTTGCTTTGACCCGCTCAATGGTAGCTTTGGAATCCGCGTCTTTGAGCATCATCACCTGACCAAGGACTTTTTCTCCCTGACCGTTTGCAGTTATTGCTCCAAACCTGTTTGCATGGCCAAAACCTACTTTTCCCAAATCCCTGACATAGATAGGAGTACCGTTGCGGTTGTCTACCACGATCATTCCGATCTCTTCCAAGGTCTTGACCTGACCTTCTGCACGGATGAAAAATGACTCATTGGTTTTTTCGATATACCCACCACCTGCGATGGCATTATTTTCCTCCAATGCCTTGAATACCTGTACCAAGTCGATATTCATGGCTTTGAGTCTTTCAGGGCTGACTGCTACTTCATATTGCTTCAAAAATCCTCCCCAAGTATTGACTTCGACGACACCGGAAATCCCGGAAAGCTGTCTTTTGACCACCCAATCCTGAATCGTCCTCAGGTCAGTAAGGCTGTACCTGTCTTCATATCCCGGCTTGACATCTATGATGTATTGAAAAATCTCCCCTAGACCCGTAGAAATCGGACCCATAAAAGGCTGTCCAAATCCTGCAGGAATATTTTGTTCTGCTGTTTTGATTTTTTCAGCAATGAGTTGTCTGGGCAAATAGGTGCCCATATTGTCCTCAAAAACTATCGTTACAACCGACAGCCCGAACTTTGATACTGACCGAATTTCCCTGACCCCGGGCAAATTGACCATCTCCAGTTCGATGGGATAGGTCAGGTATTTTTCTACATCTTCGGTGGAAAGATTCCGGGAAGTGGTGATCACCTGGACCTGATTGTTGGTCACATCGGGCACAGCGCCAATGGGAATCTGCGACAATGAATATATGCCAAAACCTATAAGACCAAGAATAAAGAGAAATACGATGATCTTATTTCCTACACTCCAACGGATGATTTTGTCTAACATGGTTTCAAGACTTTTACTTCAGAAGAAAAAATGGTTAAGGATAGAATTCGAGATGGAAATTGATTTTGATGGTGTCTTCGGTTTTGACCAACATAAAGCTTGGCCGTTCGACATTGTAGGCTTCAAGAGATACAGGAATCTCCCCCTCGACCTCCAAACCTTTATCTTTCTTTTTGGCTATTGCCTTGAATTGAACAGGTTTTGTCACCCCATGGAAAGTCAGGTTTCCCTTGACATCCAGTTCTTCATTTTGTTGGGAAATGGAAGTACTGACAAACTGGACTTTGGGATATTTGAGCGATTCCAATACTTCCAGTGCATGCGAATCCCGACTGGAGTTTTGACTGTCAAAGCCGGAAACCATGGCGCTAACTGCTACTTTTTGGATGGTATTTCCGGTATCATCAAGGACAATCACGGCATTTACGTCTTTGTTGACACCTGTCCAGTCATGGAGTGAATGGCTGGCACTGTAGGAAATTTCCGAGGTATCTTTTTTGGCCTTCATGCTGACACTTGGCAGATTAAGTCCGGAACCCACTATAAGTAATATTAAAATCTGGTAGATTTTCATGTGTTTAAATTTAGAATTTCATGACAATGGTCGCTCCTGCAAATGCTCCAAATGCGGTAAATGCTGCTGCTTTATGGAATTTGGCATATCGGGGATCTTCGGCTTTCTCGGCTAACATATTGGTCGCTACCATGGCTGTAAAGTGAATGGAAGCCAGGATTTTGTGTGCTTTGATGGAATTCAACCCTTTGACTTCTTTGGAAATAAGAGGCGGAGGTGAAAAGAGCGAAAGAGCAGCACCTGTAAAATACCCGATATTCACTGCTGCTGCCAGGCTTTCGTGAGCATCCTTAAGTTGGGTTTCGCCGTTGTAAAGTTTTCCGCCGACTATCCCTTGGGCGATCATCCCGGCCAAAGTTGCATATCCGAGGATCTGATGCGTCACAAGCATGGTTCTTCGGATTTTGAGTTCTTTGATCCGGTTTTCTTCATTGAGCGGCATGATGCCTGTTCTTCTCAATAGTCCCCTTTCACCCCAGAATATTCTTTGGGTAAACATGATTTTGTCAGGAAGCAATTTGACTGGTTCTTCAATTTCCGAATCCAAAGACAGCAAAAGGCTATCAACGTCTTGGGCTAAAGCAGAATATGAAGTCGCTATGAGCATGGTAATAATTGTAATGAACTTTTTCATGGTGGGGGAAGTAAAAAGGCCTATGTTGGCTCAAATGTATCCCGGGTAACCTTTGGCTTTCCTTAGGGAATTCTTAAGGTTTGCTTAAAAAAATATGGCTATCCTTTTCTTCGCCTATGGCCTAAAAATCTACTACACACAAGGCTCCTGAACGGATGGAATTGCAAACCGAAGTTTCAATCTTAGTCCCTATCCCAAAATGGTGTCGTTATAGTTATAGGTACACTGTATCTGATGTACTCAAAAAATTAAACCTTATCCGGAAAAATAAGCCGTACAGCTGTCCCATGACCTTTTTCACTTTGAAGGGAGATTGAAATTCCCAGTTGGTCACATAATTTTTTTACAATCGAAAGTCCCAATCCGGAGCCCTGAACTTTGCCCAGTTCAGGCGAATTTTCACGATAAAAAGGATTAAAAACTTTAGCTTGAGCGTCTCTTTCAATGCCGATTCCATTGTCTTTCACTTCAAGAATACCCGCAGAATTTTCTCTCCAGATTGAAACTGAAACTTCTGTGTCTTCCTTGGAATATTTCAGGGCATTTTGAAGGAGGTTGTTCAATATGATAAAAACCGATTTTTCATTTGACTGCACATAAAGAGGCAATTCAGACCGGTTTTGGAAATGGACCTGTCTCCCTTTGCTTTTAAAAATCGAATCTGTCACTTCCTGTGCTATACTACCAAGATCAATTTCATGGATATCCCAGGCATCTTTTTGGAACCTTGCCAAGGCAAGCAATTGGTCAATGATGCTGTTGAGTTTATCAATTTCCTCCAGACCTGATTTTACTTTGGCGATGTATTCATGCTGTTCCCGGGGCTTACGGATCAACACCTCAAAATTTCCTTTGAGCACAGAAAGCGGTGTTCGGAGTTCATGAGAGGCATCCGAAGTGAATTGTTGCTCTCTTTTCATGGCCTCTTCCAACCTTTCGAGCAGGTCGTTGATGGCAACTGTAAGCGCTTTTATCTCATCGTTATTTTCCGGAAGGGGTATCCGCTCGTTGAGATTTTTCTGGGAAATCATTTTTGCCCTTTTGGTGATTTTATCTACAGGCTGGATACTCTTCCCAGCCAAAAACCTCATCGTCAAAAAAAGCGATATCAAAATAAGAGGGTACAAAAGAAATAATATTATCCTGAGGTTATTGAGTAAGTTTCTTGACTCCTCAAATGAAGTAGCGACAAGGAGGTAGCCCTCAATTTTTCCCTCATGTTTTAAAGCAATCTGCATTTGTCGTAACTCCTGATTTCCCAAAAACTGGTTATACCCTTCTTTGGCAGACGAGTGCCCTTCTATAAAACCAAGCCTAAGGTTTCCCAGATTAGGTGAATTATCAAGTTGATTGCCTTCCGGATCTACGATTTCTATAAAAATGGGATGAAACTGAATTTCCTTATGCTCCTCCTCTTCCCATTCGTCTTTATGCGAAAACCTGATCTTTCCATCCACGACTGTAATCTGATCTTGGTGAACTTTGGTCTCTAAAGCTAAATCCTGGTCGATGATCCTGATTAGGGTCCAGTTTGCGACCCCATATATCAGCCAAAAAGCAAGCAATACAATCAGTGCCGAAGCTCCGGTGAGATAGATTGAAAGCCGTATTTTGTAGGGCAGATTCATATTTCCTGTGCCATGTAGCCGACACCTCTGATAGTCTGTAGGTAATTATCTTCTTTGCTGAGACCGAGTTTCTTTCGGATGGAATTGATAAAAACATCGATCACGCCAGTGTCATATTCAAAATGGATATCCCATACGCTTTCTATGATTCTACTTCTCCGGCATACTTTCCCTTTGTTCCGGATGAGATATTCGAGTAGAGCAAATTCTTTTTGCGTTAGGAAAACTTCCTTTCCATCCTTTTCTACCCGATGGTTTTCGGTATACAAAACGATCGGTCCAAGGGTGAAATTCAATTGCTGTCCCGATTTTGGTCTTAGCTGCACCCTGATCCTGGCAAGCAATTCTTCAAAATGAAAAGGCTTTCTGATGTAATCATTCGCACCCGCCTGCAGTGCAAAGACTGCTTCATCAGAAGTATCTTTTGCGGTAAGAAATATCAGAGGCGTATCAGGAAAGGCTTTTCTGAAGTTTCGGGTAATTTCTATTCCACTCATTCCGGGAAGCATCCAATCCACCAATAAGAGGTCGTAATCTCCACTTAAGGCTAACTCCAAGCCATGTTTCCCTTCATCTGCCACGTCTACTGCATAGGATTCCTCTTCAAGTCCTTGTTTCAAAAAACCTGAAATCCCCTTCTCATCTTCTATTACCAAAATCCTCATGATCTGATATTTTCCATTTTTCTCAAATTACAAATTCTTTCCATTTTTCAAGATGATTAAGTAGGTGAAATCACCTCAATAAAACAAAAGCCAACCATCTAGTTCAATTTGATTTGGAAAAAGTGTTTTGGCTTTTTGGACCATAATGGGGCTCTTGCCGTCATTTTTGATCATTAAAACAGATTGGTCAGGCATCTTTTGTGATAACCAATCCGGATCATCTTTAAGGTTAATCAAATTGGCTTTCCATAAATCGTCTTTTTGAAATTGGGTTTCCCTATTCAGATCAGCCGAACCGTCGTAGAGAGAGATTATATTTTTATCCATCAAAAATGACATGGAGGGTATCCTTCGGTTGTAGACCAAAATATGTCGGGCTTCCGGAAGTTCATCATTGATAAAAGCAGCCACGTTTTTTTGGTCATTGACGAGTCCTGAATTATTTCCCATAAAATAGGTTGATGCAGCAGTGATTCCCACGATAAATAAAAATGCGGTCAGGACAGCCCTTTCCTTCGACTTGATAGGAACAATCCGCATGGAAATCAAAAGAGCGGCAGTCAGAATAAGGATATAGAAAAACTTATAACTGAGGACAATCCTCGGGTCCAAAAGCGGACTAAATCCCAAACCTAAAATGACAATAAGTTGAAACCAAAACTGAATCTTATCCCAAAAAACCTGACTTTTTTCAGGCAAATTTGACCATATGAGAGCACCTGCAAGTGCTATGGCGGGAAAAATTGGAAGGATATAAAGGACAAGTTTGGATTGGCTCAGGGAGAAAAATACCAAAGGAATAAAGATCCAAGCCAGTAGTAGGGACAATCGCTTATTTCTTCCAAGCAAGATTTTTTTGGCCTGAAATAAAATAATCCAAATCCAAGGAAAGGCAGTTACTCCGACGATGGCAAAATAATACCAAAAGGGCTGACTTCTGCTGAAGGTATTGGTGGAAAACCTTTGGATTGTATGTTTGAAAACAAAATAATCTAAAAATTGCCTGTCTTCAATATATAACAAAACAAACCAGCTAAGTCCGATTATAAGGAATATTCCCATGCCTAAAAGATGACCGAAGAGATTTCCCAGTTTGGTTTTTTGACTGATTTTTTGAAATAGCAAGACTGAAACCGGAACTATCAAAACCACAGGGCCTTTAGTCAGAAAACCAAGTCCAAGGAACAGGTAGAACAAGAGCAAATGCCTTCTTTGCTGAGCTTTGAAATACAAAAACCAGGAATACATAGCAGCCAAGACAAAGACCGCGAGGTATGCATCGGTTGTTAAAGCCCTTCCCGAGACAATTATGATGGAAAATGATGCGAAAATCAGAGCAGCATAAAATGCAGTTTTTCTATTTTCGAAAAATAGCTTCCCAATCTGAAAGACTAACATGACCTGTACGAGGATGGCGATTTGTAAGATAAAACGTGCAGCCCATGAAGAAATTCCGAATACCTTATACGCTAATGATGTAATCCAATAAGTCATCGGGGGCTTATGATAATGATAAATTCCCATCAATGTAGGATGGATATAATCACCGGAAGTCAACATTTCTTTTGATATCTGAGCATACCTGGCCTCACTGCCTTCGGTTACTTCCCAGTTTCCAAGATTAAAAAACAAAACCATTCCCATAAAAACCATGAGCGTAGGGAGTCTGAAATCTCTGAACTTTGAAACCAAAGAAACAGGCTTTTTCAATATAGGCTGGTAATGGATGTACATGTTGCGAAAGTAAACAACCAAACCAAATGCTTGCCCAATAAAGAGCACCGCATCCTGCCTAAATATTGCGTAAACCGATATCATCAATGCCCCTGCAATGCTGATATACCAAAATGAAATCGGGAAGGCAGACTCATTGAGTTTCTCCGAATGCAACCATTGAATCACAAATCTGGAGGAAAAGATTACCTGTCCTACTGTTCCCCAAGTCAAAAGTAACCCGTCTATTTCGGGATTGTCCATGAAATTTTGCCAATTGAAATTCAAACCGAAAACCAGGAAACTAAACAGGAGTGCAGGTAGCATAAAAGCAAATAACCGTACCGTATATGGCAACCTCCCCCAATCACCTTTGATCTGAAGGTTACGGATGTAAATGACATACCCAATCAGCTGGCCTCCAACAATAACGATGTCGTTTTGGATAAACCCATAAACAACAAGGAAAAAAGAAGCAAGTAAACTCAGCTTCCAAAACAAAGCAGGTGATTCAACTTTTTGGGATTTTTCAGTCTGGAGTAATTGGACCACAAACCTTCCAGCAAAAAGTCCCTGGGCAGTCAAGCCTAGTCCCAACACCAAAAGATTATTCATGATACACCATGGTTTTGGAAAGGTGCATTTCCTTTACGGAATAGCTGATTTTCCTTTTTTTTAATCTATATACTAGAATCAAATCCAACAAGGGTTGAACCATTCTGTTGAAGGTGTTAAATTTCGATTTGCCTTCAGTCCTTGGGAAATGACTGACAGGAATAACCTTTATCCTTCCACCATAGATCTGGGTCAAGGCTGGGAAGAATCTATGAAAACCATTGAAATAAGGAAGCTTCGAAGCAAATTCTCTATTGAAGATTTTCAGGGGGCATCCTGTATCCTTCATACCGTCCTTCAATAATGAATTCCTGATCCAATTGGCAAAGGAAGAAGATATTCTTTTACCTATTCCATCTTTCCGGTTCTGCCGCTCACCCGTCATCAGGTCAAAGGATTGAAGGTGATTCTCAAATTTCAGGAAGTCCCTTGGGCTGGTCTGGAGGTCCCCATCGATATAGCCTACCCATTTGCTTTTGGAATAATCGAAACCTGCCTTAATCGCCGCACTTAAACCCTTATTGGTTTCAAATGAAATAAAGCCAAATCCTTCATTTTGGGTACAAATTTCTTTGATCAAAGATAAACTACCGTCTGTCGAACCGTCATCTACAAAAAGTGTAAAGATCTCAAACTTGGATTTTCTGCGATAATGATCAACTTCGGACCATATCTTTAGAATATTTCCTTCTTCATTGAATACAGGTATGATAATCGTGATACCATTCATTTTAAAAATGTTTTTCTCCAAACAATGTGTCAAAGTTCATTCTCCAATCTTAAGATTGGCTTAAGAAAAACTTAAATAGGCCTTAAAAGAATGGGATCTAATTCATGGTATCTTTGTGAAGAATAGAGTAAAAAAAAGAAATAAGAATCGGATTTCTCTTAAATATTCATTCTTTCATCTCTTTGAATGCAAAGCTTTCCAAAAATTCTGCATTAAACCATGGTAGCAATATAATCATCGGAGATGAATCCACATCAAGCTAGAAAAAGAGCCAAAACCTAGGCATTTTCCATTTTTTATTAAGATTCAAGCGATTTCATAATGTTTTTTGGATCTCAGGGTCAAATTTTCATGCAAAATCAAAAAATCATATCCCAATTACTTATTGTTGGATTGATATTGATTTGGTTGAATTATAAAAATGTATAAAATCAAAAAAGTGGTTTAAATTTTAACCAATATTTATATATTTTTTGTTGAAAAGTAAAAAACAGGTTTAAAAAATAGACATAAAAAAAGGAGTCTCTGTAAAAGACTCCAAGTGTGGGTTTATTTGTAACTGACTACAGCCGTATAAACTTTGGTAAATTATAAACATTTAAATGTTTTTCACTACCAAAATTTTTTAAACTTAATAAAAGCATATTAAAAGACCATAAAAACCATAAAATATTTTTTAACAATTTTTAAACATCCGAAGGATGTTTGGTTATTTCTGTGTTAACTGAAAAACCTTTGGAGTAACACCAAATTCGTTTTTGAAAGCCCTTATAAAGTAGGTGATATTGTTAAATCCAGACAAAAAACAGACTTCCTGAATTTGGTAATTAGCTAGTTGAAGATATTGTTTGGCCAGCCTGAGTCTTTCCTTCAGGATATAATCCATCGGAGAGAGGCCAAGCTCCACTTTAAAAGTCCTGGAAAAATGCGCTTTACTCATACAAGCCTTTTGGCTGAGTTCATCAAGGTTTAAGTTTTCCCGGATATTTGTTTTGATATAGTCAATAACATATGCCATCCTGTTGGAGGATGAAAGCGCTTTGTAGGTCTTTTCAAGCATTTCCCTGGCTTGGGTCTGGGAAAGCCTTATCAAAAGTTCCTTCAATGCAAAAGAGGCGATAAGGTCCTTTTCTTTGGATCTTTCTTTTACCCCGATCCTGATAAACCTGTTGATAATTTCTGAAAGGTCTTGGGTATTGATTAAATGAAAATAGGATAGGTCCAAACCCCAATCCTTGGTCACTTCCTTATCAGGAAGCCTTTCGTTCAATAGATTGAAGGTGTTTTCTATCATCTCTTTGGAAATTGACAAGGCAATGCATTGCGTGGGATTTTCCAGATTTGCTTCCGGAAAGTCGATTTTCATCACTTCATTGGGAGGGACTATCACAGATTCACCCGGCAAATATTCAAATCCGGGTTTTTCAAACAAATGCATGACCTTTTTCCCTTTGAGCATGGTAGTCAATACCAGGTCTCCAAAAGTCAGGTTGACATTTTTAGCCTCTTGGTGGGTTTCAAAAATATTGAGTTCGCAATCATGCAAAGTATAGGTAGTCCTGTTTTCCACTAGGGTTTTCAGGTCTTTTTCATTCCTCCAAGGCACTCCAGCTATAAAATTATTTTGCATTTTGGATATTTTGGGTAATGTTAAAGTTAGCAATTACGAATGTTTTTTCAAAAGCATATTTAATTTCAGCATCCGTTTGGGATGGGTGATTACGGATTTTGGACTGAGCATTTGCCATTAAATACTCAATTAATCAATTTAAGTGGATGACTTGATCGGATAGGTGGATTTTTTAGAAAACTTATTTGGGAAATTTGAATAATTCCAAAATAACCTAAATCATGACAACATTAACATTATCCGAAGCAAAGCCGGTTGATCGGCCTCACATCAAAGAAAAGTATGACCATTTTATCGGAGGCAAATGGGTAGCACCCTCTTCAGGTGAGTATTTTGACAATATTTCTCCTATTGACGGAAAAGTATTTTCCAAAGCTGCAAGAGGGAACAAAGCTGATATTGAAAAAGCATTAGACGCTGCACATGAGGCATTTCCTTCATGGTCCAAAACTTCCGCAACTGAAAGGAGCAAATTGCTCAACAAAATAGCAGATGTAATAGAGGCCAACCTGGAGATGCTGGCTAGAATAGAAACAATAGATAACGGAAAAGCATTGAGAGAGACAAGGGCTGCGGATTTGCCGCTGGTGATTGACCATTTCCGGTATTTTGCCGGTGTGATCAGGGCTGATGAAAGCACCATCTCCGAACATGACGAGCATACTGTCAGCATTGCACTTCATGAACCGCTAGGGGTTGTGGCGCAGATCATTCCATGGAATTTTCCGCTATTGATGGCCACATGGAAGATCGCTCCTGCACTTGCTGCCGGATGCTGTACCGTCGTCAAACCTGCGGAACAAACTCCTACAAGCATCATGGTGCTGATGGAACTCATTGGTGATATCCTTCCTCCGGGGGTCCTGAATGTGGTTACAGGATTTGGGGTAGAAGCAGGGAAACCTTTGGCATCATCCAGCAGGGTTGCAAAAGTTTCTTTCACCGGAGAGACAACCACAGGTCGTCTGATCATGCAATACGCTTCCGAAAACCTAGTTCCTGTCACCATGGAATTGGGCGGCAAATCTCCCAATATATTTATGAAGTCTGTTGCAGCTGCCGATGATGATTTCTTTGACAAAGCAGTGGAAGGTGCAGTACTTTTCGCATTGAACCAAGGCGAAGTCTGTACCTGTCCTTCCAGAATTCTGGTCCATGAAGACATCTATGATGTGTTTATGGAAAGAGTAATCGCCCGCACCAAAGCCATCAAAATGGGACATCCTTTAGCCGAAGACACCATGATGGGTGCCCAGGCTTCCAATGACCAATTTGAGAAAATCCTTTCTTACCTTGATATCGGGAAGCAGGAAGGTGCAGAAGTGCTTTGCGGAGGCACAAAGGCTTCTTTGAATTCGGGATTGGAAAATGGTTACTATATTCAGCCTACCATATTCAAAGGCCACAATAAGATGAGGATCTTCCAAGAAGAAATCTTTGGTCCTGTCGTCTCAGTGACTACTTTCAAAACCACAGAGGAGGCCATTGCCATCGCCAACGATACCATGTACGGATTAGGTGCAGGACTTTGGTCAAGGGATGCACACGAACTGTATCAAGTTCCACGAGCGATACTTGCAGGACGGGTTTGGGTCAATTGCTACCATGCTTATCCTGCACATGCCCCATTTGGCGGTTATAAAAAATCAGGCTTTGGAAGAGAAAATCACCTTATGATGCTCAACCATTACCGTCAGACCAAAAACATGCTCATCTCCTACGACAAGAAAAAACTCGGCTTCTTTTAAGGAGATTGAGACAAGAGATTTGATACGTGAGATTTGAGAGGTTTCCTTTGAATGAAGGAAACTTCTCTTTTTTTACAAAAAACAATTATTATAAATAATTATGGGGTTACTTACCGCCAACCATATAAGATTCGGATCGAAGTGCATTAGTAGCGGCTCCGCCACGGCGGACAGGTATGGACTGTGGACCGTCACCTAAGGTCAAATTAGCTAAAAATAAAACCCAAAAACCATGACACAAAAGAACAATTTGCCAAGAGTCCTGATCACCGAAGCGGCAATGGAAGTGATAGACACTTTGAGAAAACGGTTTGGATCAGATCTGATGTTTCACCAAAGCGGTGGCTGTTGCGACGGTTCTTCTCCGATGTGCTTCGAAAAAGGCGATTTCAAAGTTGGCGGAAGCGACATATGGATGGGCGAAGTATATGGCTGTGATTTTTTTATGAGTGCAGACCAATTTGAATATTGGAAACACACCGAACTCACTTTAGATATTACTCCTGGTAGGGGAAGCAGTTTTTCGATTGAAATCCCTATGGGAATTCGTTTTTTAATCAGATCAAGGCTCTTTACCATGGAAGAATTTGAAAACTTGATTCCCACCAAAACTGGGGATGAGGTGATGGATAGCATGTTTTGACAATTCTTATTTTTCGTTATCTTCATATCGAAACCTTTTACCTCTATGAAGAAAACTTTAATCGCATTTATCGGTCTTTTTTTAATTTATTGGATTGCTACGATGGTGGTGCCAGGAATCATTGAGAAAAAAGGAAATCCCGTCAAAACCCTTCCTCCTTACAAAGTATCTCCTGAAGCCCAAGCCCTATTCAATTCCTTTGATTTTGTGGCTGACCTTCATTGCGATGCTTTGTTATGGGGAAGAGACCTGACCAAAAAATCAGAAAACGGTCATGTGGATTTCCCAAGAATGCAGGAGGGAAATGCAGCCATGCAGGTTTTCACTATTGTGTCTAAGTCACCCAAAGGTCAAAACATGGAGGTCAACAGTGAGGACGCAACTGACAATATTACTCTGCTCAACATCGCACAGGGCAGGCCCGTATCCAACTGGTTTAGTCTCATGAAGCGGACGCTTTATCAATCTGCCCTGTTGGAAGAATTTTCCAGAGATTTTGATGGGCAATTCATGATCATCAAGTCCAGTGAAGATGTTAAGAAACTGGCAGAAGCAAGAAAAACAGACAAAAACATCATTGGAGGCCTATTAGGAATCGAAGGAGGACATGCCCTTGAGGGGAAAATAGAAAATCTGGACAAAGCGTATGAAGCGGGGGTGAGGCTGATCGGCCCATCACATTTTTTTGACAATGAACTCGGTGGTTCGGCACACGGCCTGAGTGGCGAAGGATTGACAGATTTTGGCAAAGCCGTAGTGAAAAGGATGAATGAATTGAACATGGTCATTGATTTGGCGCATGCTTCTCCTAAGATGTTTGACGATGTTCTGGAATTATCCTCAAAGCCTGTGATGGTTTCCCATACCGGGATTCGGGCAGTCCTCAATTCTCCCCGAAACCTTTCCGATGGTCAGATCCGAAGGCTGGCAGCCAAGGGAGGGATTATCGGAATTGCCTTTTTTGACATGGCAGTTGGTGAAAATGAAATCAGCGGAATCGTGGCCTGCATGAAGCGTGTCAAAAACCTTGTCGGTATTCAACATATTGCACTTGGATCTGATTATGACGGAAATGTGGCTGTGCCATTTGATATTACCGGATTACCGATAATCGTAGAAGCAATGATGCAGGAAGGATTTTCAGATGAAGAAATCAAAGCCATAATGGGTGAAAATGTAAAGAGGTTTTTGTTGGAAAACCTTTAATAAAAATCAGGAAGGCAGGTTTACAAGACACTTTTTATTTCAGCAAAAAGAAAATCAAAACATGCATACAATTGACGAGGTAATCTTACGCATGGACCAAATTGTCGCTGAATGCCGTCTCAAAAGCAGCAGGATAGGTTATTTTGCCATTTTGTACCGACAGGTGACCAAAAGGATCAAAAACGGAATCCTCAACTCAGAATTTGAGGACAATCCAAGAATGGAAAAACTCGACGTGCTGTTTGCAAAGCGGTTTATTGATGCTTATGACGCTTTTCAGTCAGGCCAAAAACCTACCGCAAGTTGGGAGCATGCATTTGAGGCAGCGGATTCTACCAAACACCTCGTCCTCCAGCATCTTCTTCTCGGAATCAATGCCCACATCAACCTTGATCTGGGAATTGCTGCGGTGGAAACCATAGATGGACATGACCTAGCATCCCTTCAAAACGATTTCAACAAAATCAATGCTGTGCTGGCAGAATTGGTAGATGGAGTCAAGGATAACATAGGTTTTATTTCTCCGTTTTTCAAAACCTTGATCCGGTTTGCGAAAGGTAAAGAAGAAATCCTGGTAAACTTCAGCATCAAACTCGCCCGGGACGGTGCCTGGAAATTTGCCTGGAAATACCAAGCTTCTTCAGACAAAATCGAAGCTATTCAGAAAAGGGACAAAGCCATCACCTTATTGGCCAAAGGCCTGATCAATCCCGGAATCAAGCTCAGGCTTTGGGTTTGGCTGATAGGATTGGCCGAGTGGAAATCAGTTCCTGAAATTATGGACCAACTGGACAAAGCCTCCAAAACTTCTATTTCGGTCACTTAAAACCTGCTTTGGTGTAAATCTGAAAACATTTTAAACAGAGACAGGTAAAAGAATTAGTTTAGAGATTCAATCTATGAAAATCAGCCACATACTAATTTTGATTACCCTGTTGTTTTTATTTCCCTTAACCATTTTTGGGCAAACCTTGCTATCAGGTCATGTTTACGACCAAAAAACAAACCAACCCATTCCTTTTGTAAATATTCAGGTAAAAGGAAAAGAACGAAAGGGGACAACAACAGATGTGAGGGGTTTGTTTAGACTGGATCCATTTGTAGACAATGAGGTTTTGATCATTTCACATGTCGGATATTTTCCACAAGAAATTACCCTCCAAGCACTAAAATCAAGGCCGGATATTTTTTTGGTTCCAATGGCTGTTGAATTAGGTGAGGTACAAATCCTTGCCGGTGAAAATCCTGCCTTACCTATCATCCGAAAAGCAATTGCCAACAAAGACCTGAATAATCCTGACAAACTTGATTCATATCGATTTACCAGCTACAACAAAATGGTCATGACTTTAGATGGACTTAACGAACTGCCTGAAGTGGATGATACCACAGTAAATTTTCTCAAAGGAGGGCACATTTTTATGACTGAAAGCTTCTCCGAAGTGGTTTTCAAAAAGCCGGGAAAAAGGAACGAAACGGTCAAAGCTTCCAAAATGTCCGGCATAGAAAACCCGCTTGTGGCCATGGCTTCGAGCAGTTTTCAGCCTTTTTCATTTTACACAGACCATATCAAAATCCTTGAAGTTCCTTATGTCAATCCACTTTCCAATGACGGATTGAGAAAATACGATTACTTCCTCGAAGACAGTATCCAAAATGAAATCGGCACTTCTTACATCATCAGCTACCAACCCAAAGAAGGCAAAGTCTACCAATTGGGTAAAGGACTGATGTACATTTCCTCTTTGCAATATGCCTTGGAAAATATGGTCATCAAACCATCCGACCCAGATACAAACTTACTTTTTGAATTGCAACAAAAGAACCGTTGGGATGGCAAAAATTGGTTTCCTGAGCAATTGAACAGTATCTACCTTGCACCGGAAATGGAATTTGAGGGGAAAGCTTTTAAAATCACCAACCAGACTTTCCTCTCCGAAGTACAAATCAATG
Organism: Aquiflexum gelatinilyticum; assembly: GCF_024813435.1. NCBI lineage: Bacteria > Pseudomonadati > Bacteroidota > Cytophagia > Cytophagales > Cyclobacteriaceae > Aquiflexum > Aquiflexum gelatinilyticum. The sequence continues at coordinate 153,309 of NZ_JANAEZ010000010.1, read as the reverse complement.
AGCTCGATCGGAGTACGAAGTTCGGACCGATTGCACTCAACTTTGACATTCAAAATGACCTTTATGATTGGGGAAATCTCCGTTTGGATTCCCTTACTTCCCGGGAGTATCTCACCTATGTGAGGTTTGACAATATGCCCGAAAAAGACAAAAGACGTCTCAATATGGCCTCCAAGTTGTTGACCCAACTGAGCTCGGGAAGAATTCCATTGGGACCTGTTGATCTGATTCCAAACAGGGTATTGAGATTCAATAGGTTTGAGAGTGTGGGATTAGGGTTGGGCCTGTCCTCCAATGAAACCCTGTCCGATGTTGTTAGATTTGAGGGTTATTTTAGGTATGGATTCCGAAACAAAAGCTGGAAATACGGAGCGGGGACAGAATTGCGATTGGATAAAAAATATGATTCCAAGCTGCTCTTGTATTATAGCCAAGACATCTCCGAACCGGGAAAAACCTTACTTACCAAAACCAACTCGTTCAGTTCTGCGGGAAACATTTTTAGAAATTTCCTTGCCGACCGCATGGATGAAGTGGAGCGGTATTCCGTCGAATTCTCCCAAATGCCATTGAAAGGTGTCCGATTAGGAATATTTGGCTCACTAGAAAACCGCTCCAATGTACTCAATTATGCCATTGGAGTTCCTTCCGACAATTTTCCTAGCGTCTTTACCGCAACAGAGACAGGGATCGATTTCCGTTTTGTAGGAGGGGAAAATGTGTCAAGGATCGGAAATAATTTGATTTCTTGGACCCTATCCTATCCTGTGGTCAGCTTGCGGGCGTCCAAAGCCATTCCGGATGCGATTGGAGGAAATGTGGATTTTTGGAACACTGAATTCAAATTCCAACACCAATGGAGTTCCGGTAATTCCCTGAATCAATTCCACCTTTCGGCACATGGCATTTGGGGAGATAACCTGCCGATTTCCTACCTAAACACAGGTTATGGCATCAATGTCGGACAGAGGAACGCTTTGGACTTTGCCTTATCGTTTCCAGGATATTTACAGACTATGTTTCTGTATGAATTCCTTTCTGAAAGGAGTATGCATGCGAGCTATTCCCATCAGACAGGTCCTTTGTTTTACAAAAAAGCAGGAAAGGCGATTTTTGCCCCGCAACTCAAATTTCACCAAAGCTTTGCTATCGGCAGTTTGAGTAATCCAGAGTTTTATGATTTTGTCGATTTCAAAACCATGGAAAAAGGTTATCTCGAATCGGGCATTGAATTAAACAACATAATCAAACAAAAATCAGGACTTCAATACCGGGGATGGGGACTCGGTGCTTTTTACCGATATGGACCTTATGCAAATCCGACATTTAAAGAAAACCTGACCATCACTTTGTCGATTACCGCTTCATTTTGATCACACCCTTAAACCATTAGCAGTTCTGAAAACCTGAATATTCTGTTCGCTTTTTTCGCGGGTTTTGACAGTTTGTTCATTGGCATATACCTGAACCCTCAATTCTGCCAAGTCCAGCAATTCATCATAAGGTCCTCTAGGAGATATCAATTTGACAAAAATCGGTGCGGTCTCCACTGCCACAAAAAGCAGCATGATCATGATATTGGCCCAAAACATGGCATTGCTCTCTTTGGTCAAAACCTCCAAAGCATCCAATCTCGCTGCCAATCCATCAAATCCGTCGATATTGGGTTGGATCTTATCAAATTCCGCCTGTCTCAAAGCAGTCAGTTTTTTGATTTCAGAATCCAAAGTATCCATTCTAATTTGATGGCCGGCACGAAGTGCTTCCAAGTCTTTTTGCGCAATGTCAAGTTGTTGTTCTTTTTTCTTGGCATTGCTTCCCAATCCGACTATCCCGCTGGTTCCGTCTGTTTTGGTGCCGAAGCGCTCGAAATCATATTCCTTTTGGACTTTGTCCCGGAAAGCTGTCGCAGCAGCAACTTCTGATTTCAAACTGTCTTTTTTGGCTTCCAATCCATTGATTTCAGAAAATCCAGCTTTCAAAGCTTCCTTGCTTTGGGCGATCATGGCAGTTTTTTTCTCATCCAATTTCCTGTTGATTTCCCTTTCGAAAATCTTAAGCTCCAATGGTCTCGAAATCACAATGGCCAAAAGCACGGCGAACACCAATCTCGGTATAGCCATTTTCCATTCCGCCAAAGCATTGTTGCGCTTGCGCATACTTGCCACGATAAACCTGTCCAAGTTGAAAATCATTAAACCCCAAACCAACCCAAACCCGATAGCATACCAGGGAGATTCAAAAACTGTGTAAAGGGCATATCCCGCAGAAATCGCTGCCAAAAGTCCCGTAAAAAATACAGTTCCGCCGATACCGACATATTTGTGTGTTTCGGTCGGTGTTTTGGTCAAAAGGGGCGCATACGCACCGGAACAGAACCAAAAGAATTTGGTGATTTTATTCATAATCGGATGGGATTGCTTGGAATACAAAACTGCTAACAAAAAACGAACTAGAACCTGCGAAAGTATGGAGTTTTTGGTTTCACTTGATAAAAATGGGATGGAATCAGGGAAATAAGGTTTAGAAACAAGATTTGGGTAAAAAAATCTTCCAAACCACGGGGAGGTAATGAATCTCAATATTCTGTCCGAATCTGGAAAACTTTAGAAAAGTGTTCATTTTTTGTCCGAAATTGGCACATCATTACTTTCAAGCTATAATTAAAAACATAGAATATGAAAAATCCTTTTGGTTCAAAGATCCTTGTGCTAGTTTTCTTTTTCACCTCCAGTTTGGCAAATATCCAGGCACAGGAAAATAGATTCGCAGTTGAGGTTGCGGCTTTGGTCGTCAAATACGCAGATCTTCCAACTTATAAAGGAGGAATTGTCTTTACCGGAAGCTCCAGTATCCGCTTTTGGAAAACATTGGAAAAAGACTTTCCAAAATCGAAAATCGTCAATACGGGATTTGGAGGATCGCAGACAGATGACCTTTTGCTTTACCTTGATGAACTGGTCATCAATTTTGAACCCAAAAAAATATTTATCTATGTGGGAGAGAATGACATCAATGCCGGCAAACCTGTCAGGCAGGTGCTCAGCGAATATGCGGTACTGATGGAAAGGGTAAGCACGAAATTTCCGGATACAGAATTTTATTTTATCGGAACCAAGCCAAGTCCAAGCCGTTGGGAGAAAAGAGGTCAAATGATGGCCCTCAATGAGGAAGTCAGGATGCTGGCCCAAAATAAAGAAAAGGTAACTTACATCGATGTTTGGGCATCAATGCTTGACAAGTCAGGAAGTCCAAATGAAGAATTATTTGTCGAAGACCGTCTCCACATGAATGCCAAAGGCTACAAAATCTGGAAGAAAGCGGTGAAAGAGCACTTAAGGTAGTTTGTTATTTGGTTAATGGTTATTTGGTTAACTGTTTCTAAGCTCAATCCCTGAACATAGTCGAAGAGTTTTATTTTGGATTCTAGTCTCGTTTCATGGTACTTGGTTCTTAGTACAAAGTTCTCGCTTCTTGACTCTCGTCTCTCGCTTCTCACCTCTCGCTTCTGTCTCACATCTCATTTCTCAAATCTCACATCTCAAGTCTCACGTCTCAAATCTAAACCATGTCCAAATCCATCAATCTCGGAATCCAGATTGTCCCAAAAAGCAAAACCCTCGACAGTTATGCTTTGGTGGACAAAGCCATTGAAGTCATCCAAAAATCAGGCGTCAAATATGAAGTCACCCCATTTGAAACCGTGATGGAAGGCCCACAGGACAAACTGATGGCGATAGCTTTACTTGCGCAAGAGGCCGTATTGGCAGCGGGGGCGGATGAAGTATTGGTCTATTACCGAATGCAGGTCAGAAAAGAATACGATGTTACCATGGAAGAAAAAACAGCCAAATTCAGGTAAAAATGCAGAATTTCAGAGACTAAAAAACAGACTATCTATTATTGGCAAATCAGCTGATTCGGTTTAAAACCATTGAATTTTAAACTCAATTATTTTTTTGATTTTGGTAAAAAATCCTCCGATATTCCGTGGAAACAACTGTTAAACTGTCCTGAAAAATGACCCGGATTTTTATTGGTTTCCTATGCCTGATTGTCTTTTCAAATGAAGTAGCTGCACAAATCAAAATAGTCAATTACGATATTCTTACCAATGAAATCAATGGCAACATGCCGATGCCTTCGGAGGATATTTTTTTTGTAAAAGGAGCCTTGCCTAAGAATATTGAACTGGTAGAAGTCAGGGTGCTGAGGGGAGGAAAATCATCCAACATAGAAAAAACTTATTCCTGGGAAAAACCTTTTGATTTTGAAATTTCCCAGTTTGAATTATTTGTCTCTGACCCTTTAAGAAGCAATGAAAATTACCGCTTTGAGTTCAGCTTTTTCAAAAAAGCTGAACCTACACAACTTGAAATAATCAAAAAATCCATCAATAATAACCTTGAATCCTACATCAGGGCCAATCTTGAGGTTTCCTCCAAAGGTATCCGAGCCAACCACCCAAACCATGTCATGATGGCTCAAATGGATCAAATCGTGATCGATGCCTTGGAAGATTACCGGCATTATTTAGGAAAAGAATTCAAAGGATTTAGCGGAATATTCCGCCAAAAACTGGAACAGAGAGACCGCCTGAAGCTCAGGAAAGCAAGGTTTAACATAACCGGTAAAAACAAGGAAGACAACGACAAGGCAGTGTATGCCAACCAATACATCAATGAACTCATTGCCGCCGCCCAAAACGAATCGGATCAATTTGTGGACAACAGCTTGCTGACCTTGGTTGAAATCAGGAAGATAGATAGTTTCCCTACTGAAAAAAAACCTTCAACCTTACCGTTGAATTTTGGATATGCGACTATTCCTTTCAAAAGGTACTTGCCCGATACCCAATATCTACACGGATTTTACACGGGAGTTTCCATTCCTTTAGGCAACAGAACATTCACAAAGTTCCTTGGGAATACCTCCTTTTCTGCAGGTGTATTTATCCAAAACTTTGAGACAAAACAAGGAGACAAAATCACCGGACAATTTATTGGGGTACCGATGTATGCCGGTCTTGGCTATAAATTTTTTAGGATTATGCGGTTCAATGTTGGGGCTGTTTTGGTCAACCACGAAGAAATCAATACCGGAATCAGCCATGATTATGTCCAGTTCTTTACAGGAATCAGCTTGGAATTTAACCTTTGGATGGGACTCAATAAATTACGGTAAGGATGAAAAAAAGAACCTTTCTTTTTTTACTTGGCCTCATTTGCATTTTTGAGAGAGCATATTCCCAGCAAAAGGAATTTCAGTGGAGAATCGGAGCAAGCGGCGGATTCACCAATTATTATGGTGACCTCACTCCTTACAAGCTCGACGGACTCCATAATTGGGATGCAAACAGGCATTTGTTTTACTTTAATGAAAACTATGCTGACCGGCCTTCCTATAAGATATTTTTGGAGAAGCAGCTGAATCAGACCATTGGACTCATGCTGAACTTTGGTAATTACCATTTTGGGATGAGTGACAGGTATATCCAACGTAACGGGGATCTTTACCTAGAGAACCCCAACTTTGCCCGGGGATTGAATTTTGAAAACCATACCCGTGATCTTGGTCTTTCATTTGTTTTCAAGTCAGACAATGACAGGCTCCTTCCTTTCAATTCATTGATTGCCCCCTATTTTACTCTCGGTTTGGGATATATCCATTTTGAGGTAAAAGGAGATCTTTTGGATGGTGACGGCCAACGCTATGATCAAAATTTGCCGGGAATCATCCATGATGGGATTTATGAGACCAACCTTTCTGATTGGAATACCGAGTTGGTTAATGGCTACGACCTTGATTCTTGGTATGCTAATTTTGGATTGGGATTCCGTATCCGATTGGGACAAAAGATGGAATTTTTTGCCCAAAGTGATTTTCTACACACTTTCACTGATTTCCTTGACGATGCTAGCGGCAAGTACAGGATGAATTATGACAATGATTTTCAGGCTTATGCAGCCAAACCGGGGACAAATGTAATTGATCCTGAAAGCCCCTATCGCGGCCATCCTGACGGTGGCAAGGATTGGATTATTTACCATGGGATCGGCTTGAAATTCAATTTCGGAGCAAGCAAAAAGACTTTTAAAGCACCAAGACTGAGCTCTTATCATCCATATAGTCCTATAAACCAAAAAGAAACCTCAAAATTTCGACCGGAAAACAAACTCGATTCATTGCCTGAAAGACAAGTCAAAATCACCAATAATTTTAATTATACTTTCAAATTGATCGAAGCAGAAAGGTTGGACAGTTTGGCTTATGCCACCAAAATCCTGGCATTTGAGCAGGAAATCCAAAAAAGAGAAACCCGGATCATTGAAGGAAAAACAACAGAAAGAAGGCTTTTGGACCTTTCCCGGACATTTGACAGCCAATATGAAAACCTGGAGAAAGATTCTAGGCTGGATCCAAAAGAAAAGCAGGATTTATTGCTTTCTTCAGAAAAAGCCAGATTCAATGTCAGGTATAGCATGGATAGCCTTTACCGCAGGCAGCAGGAACTTTTTCAGGAAATTGACTCGATAGCAGCGCTCAAAAGAAATCTTCCTTTGGAGCAAAGGGTTTTGGTTTTCCCAAATATGGATAGTGTTTTTCAAAAGCAGGTCGCGGTTTCAGATTCTGTTTTCCGTGAGTCAGCCTTGAGTTCGGAAAAAAAGGATCTTGCTTCTTCAACCTCAAAAACTAATCTACAGGATAATGGACAAACCCCCACCGAAAATCAAGCCTCCCCTACTGGCATGACATCGGCAAATGAGGAAACCATCTCTGAAGCAAGACTGACCCAAATGGAGCAGGAAAACAAATACCTGAAATCAGAGCGGGACAGGATTCTCAGGGAATATAGTGACTACCAAAAAGCCAACAAGCCCAAAAAGCAAAAGCCACAATACATTGAAAACACAAAGACTATCCAAAAAGAAAATACAAATACTGTTGCCGAACAAGATGAAAGGCAACGGCGAAAGAGGTGGTGGTGGCCTTTTGCTGCGGCAGGAGGAGTGGCCACTGTAGTTGCATTGTCAGACAATGGCGATAATGACAATGGGCCTATTGACTCAGCTGCTGTTGCACAGGCGTTTCTCGAAAACCAAGAAACCATCTTGGCAATTTCTTCCGCCATGCTTGGGTTGGATCTTCTCGGAATACCTTTGGAGGGAGATTCAGCATCAATGGCTTTGGAAATCCCTAATGACTCACTATCCAAAGAAGAACCCAAAACACCTCTATTCAAATCCAAGGAAATTGTTTATTTTAAACTGAACCAAAGGTTCCCTGATGCCTCAGAAACCGAAAAATTAGGCCTTTTAGGTGAATTTATGAAAAACAATGAAGGGTATCTGTTGGTGGTAACAGGGTTTGCAGACAATACCGGAAATGTGAATTTCAACCTCAGGCTGGCGGAAGAACGTGTGAATTCCGTGGCAGATTTCCTGAAAAATGAATTTGGGTTAGAAGACGAGCAACTCCGACTGGAAACCGGCGGTCAGGTCATCCGTGGAACACGCCAAACTGCCAATGAACTCGATCGAAGAGTGGAAGTTAGGTTGGAGAGGAAGTGATTGCGTGGAAGGTTAATTGGTTATTTGGTTTTCAATGTTGTTATGGTTGGAATTGTTTTAATTGTTGTCTGCTTCGCGTTGTCAGGTTGTCAAGTTGATAAAGATGCTAAAACTGCAAACTAGTAATGTTCCATTAAGATAAAAACTACTTCAAACTGACACTGAATCCTTCGACTGCCAACTGTGACTGGAAACTAGGTCTTGGCACATCATGCTTTGTCCAAAAATCTCGCCTCTCGTTTCTCGTCTCGCGCTTCTGTCTTGATACTTGACACTAAAAACTTGATACTTCCTACTTTCTTTCTTCAAATAACGAGTATTTCAATTTTTCTCTAAGCATCTGCAGGGCTTTGACGCCTTTTGGGGAATTGCCTTTGCCATTGAGAGGCGGACTCCAGACAGCGACAGAAAATTTGTTGGGCATCACAGCGACAATTCCTCCACCTACGCCGCTTTTTCCGGGCAGGCCAACACGAAAAGCAAACTCTCCCGACTCGTCATAAAAACCACAAGTGAGCATCAGTGCGTTGATCCTTTGGGTATCGATCGGGCTGAGGACTTGCCTTTTGGCATAAATAGAATATCCCTGGTTAGCCAAAAAGGAGAAAGATCTTGCAAGGTCCGCACAACATAATTCGATGGCACATTGGCCGCAATAGGTCCTAATGACTTCTTGGATGTTATTTTCAAAATTGTTGTAGGCCTTTAGAAAATAAGCCAAAGCCGTATTCCTCTCCGAATGGGCGATCTCCGAGTTCATCACCGATTCATCGATTTGGACGCAGGTTCTTCCCACGATTTCGTTGATGAAAGCATGGATTTCTTCCAAAGGATTTTGGTGTAAAGTGCTGAGTGCATCGGTGATTACCAATGCCCCGGCATTGATAAAGGGGTTTCTCGGGATTCCTTTTTCGAATTCCAGTTGCGCAATCGAGTTGAAAGGATTACCGCTTGGTTCGACATTTACCCTTGACCAAAGTTTATCTTTGAAAACGTGGGCGACCATAGTCAAAGTCAATACTTTAGAAATACTTTGAATGGAAAAAGGAATGTCATAATCACCAACTCCATACACTTTCCCTTCCAGGTCTACCAAGGCAATCCCAAAATGATCGGGATTGACCTTTGCCAGTTCGGGAATATAGTCCGCGACTTTCCCTCCAAAATCCTGGTCTTTTAATTCATGGTAGATGCCGTCAATGATTGCTTGGTAGTTCATGGCTCAATTTCCTTATTTAATTTGGCACCTAAAACCTTTAAAGGAATTTTGTAGGCGATTTCAAACATGTACCCGTCTATCACACTATCCACCTGAAAACTTCCCTCCTGCCCTTTTCCTGTCCATTCATAATTGAAAGTTACGGCCGGATTGAGCATAAATGCACGCGAAACCTGAAATATCAAAAAGGAAGATTTCAAAAACTGAAGTTCTCCATGGATTCCCGCTTTGAAGAAAATCCTGCTTCTTTGCTTATCAGCTTCCCAAGTATACACCAACCTGTCAGAAGAAGGAATATCTCCTCCCCATTCATATACACCACGACCGGATTCTCTATTGTATTTTCCAAGAGGAACAGCAATCCAATTGACTGCGAAATTAGCCCCGAACCTGAACTTTTCCTTTTCTCCGACAGGAATATTAAAGCGGATACCAATTGGGACGATGAGGCTGTTTATTCCGGTTGGAGAATAAACTGAATGGTCCAATTCGGGGATATAAAAAAAATCATCCGGACTGTGATAGATAAAATTCAGGCCAATTTCATAGCTGAGGTTCGATTTGCGGTAGCCATAATTTAATCCATGAAATCCGCTCCAATTGGAATATGAACTTTCCACTTTGTCAGGTTCGGATTCGATCCGCCACCCGCCATTGTAAAACAAATAGCCTCCATCCTCCCGGCTCATCTTTTGGTATTGTTCCTGTCGGTGCCACCGTGCCACCCGTCTGTGGTCGTCAGACATGTATTGGGCCTCCACTTCCCATGAAAACAGGAAAAGAATCAAGGATAAAAAATGAAAGACAATGAACTTTGAACTCATTTATTTTGAACAAGTTTTTAATACTCAAACTTATAACTATCTGATTCAAAAAATATTTTCAAAGAGAAGAAGAATTTAATTTTTATATTTCCTATACATAAATTTCTTATGTATATAATTTTCTTTTATATTCGCTTTCTATCCTGATTACGATACTCACATGTCAAACAATAACCTGATCAAAGGAAGTCTGCAGACCATTATCCTCAAACTTCTTGAGGAAAATGACCGGATGTATGGCTATGAAATTACCCAAAAAGTCAAGGAACTGACCGCCGGGGAAATCAAAATCACGGAAGGTGCCCTCTACCCTGCCCTGCACAAGTTGGAAGCTGATGGATTGCTGACTACCGAAATCGAGCAGGTCGATAACCGGGTCAGGAAATACTACAGCCTGACCAAAGACGGTCAAAAGGAAGTGGACAACAAAATGGCCGAGTTGCAGGGATTTGTAGAAAACCTCCAAAGAATTCTTAATCCAACTTGGAATCCGGGATTGACATAACCTTTGAGGTTTTTGGAACCTCGAAGGTTTCAGTAAAAATTCAGCCTTTCCGAGGTAATAAAAAATTATCCTAAATTAAAAAACCTTCGAGGTCTTGAAGACCTCAAAGGATGTCCGAAGAGAAATGCGAAACCTGACTGACATAGAATATCAAGCCATCAAAAGCGCCATTGTCCGAAAAGAAATCTCTTCGGCCGAAATCCTCATGGAGGTCTATGACCATTATGTCAGCCACTTGCAGGAATATGGGGAAGTTGATTTTGATGATCAATTGGCAGAACTGGAAGAAAAATTCACTTATGGGTATTGTCATGCCTTGCAGGCCAAATTCAACAAAGAAATCCGAAAAGAAATCGGTGTCCTTCAGTGGGAAGTCGTCAAGAAAAATTTTTGTTTATCGAGAATTCTTTACGTGCTGGGATTTATGATGATTGCTTTTTACTTGGGTTCGAATGTGAAAAACGAAAAAGAAGGAGCAATAATGATGGTTGCACCATTACTGATCCTATCGGTTTTCCATATTTATTTCTTAGTCAAATCAAGCAGCAGAATCAAAAAGATCAAGGAAAACATGAGTCAGGCAAGTTCGCTGCAATCTTCTTTATTTTATCCTTTTTCTGAAAGGATGTATTTGCCGGTAATTATGGCGTATTCCATTGTTTGGTTTGCAGATCTCATTTTTGATGTGCAGGTACTTTCAAACATAGCTCCACAGATTGCCGCAACGTTTTCAATCCTTCTTTTCATCTATGTGATTTCCCTGATGGAGGTCTGGAAAATCAAATCCAAAACATCCCTGATATGAAACTATCCAAACCCCAAATCGAAAAGATAAACCAATCCATCAAACCGGGGATTTATTACCAAGACATCCGATCGGAATTGGTGGACCACTTGGCATCAGCCGTCGAGCAGGAAATGGAAGAAGGTGAGATTTCCTTCGAGTTGGCTTTGGATCAACAGCTCGCAAAGTTGAATTTAGACAGATTCCAAAGACAAGTTTTGATCAGTCATCATTCTTCCGCATTCAAAAAGTTATTTGCAGGTTGGGTAAATCTAGAAAATTTTGGTTTGGCTTTGCTCGCATTTTGTGTGACGTATTTTCTGATCCATATTGGTTCCATAGAAGCAAGTCATACATATTCTACTTTCCTGATCGTCATGATCACTGTAAATACGGCACCATTTTTCTATTGGATTTTCACTAAGCCCATGCGCAATAGCAGTGAGTTTATGTCTGCCATCAACAGCATGTTTTTACTGTACATATGCATGTCATTTTCTTTCGACTTGTTACTTGAGTTTTCATCTCTTCCAAAGCAAATCTTTATGCCGGCCTTTATAGGAATCTTAGCAGGGCAATTGCTCATCGGGATCAGGTTGGTCAGCAGTACTTATGAAAAATTGAAACTTGCCAAACAATGAAACTCACCAAACCCCAGATCGAGCAACTTAAAACCCTGATTTCCAAAAAAGGATATCCTGAAATCGATGTCCAATATGAAATCCTGGACCATGTGGCCTGCAAGGTGGAAACAATGCTTGATGAAAATCCGAAACTTAATATCGGGGAAGCCTTTCAAAAAGTCCATGCTTCATTTGGAATTTTTGGATTCAGTGGATTGGAGGAATCTTATAAAAAGCTGATAGAAACCCGCCTGACGAAATATTTTTGGCAAGAATTGAAATCAAACCTGCTAAGCATCAAGATATTGGTTCCTTTACTTTTGACTTTTTGTTACTTCCAAAGTGCGTATGTTCTAGAGAAGTATTTCAGTTTCGGTGAAGGAGGCCAACTGTTGATTGGTTTGTTATTCTTGGCTTTTGTGATGCTTTGGTGGTTTTATTCCTTTGGCAGAGGTTTCAAAAAATACAAAAACTATGCATCATGGAGGGGAAATCAAGGGATATTGATGTTCACTTATCTTCCGCTTCAGTTTATGATACAGGGATACAAATACGTGGGAAACTTTAATTTGCTTGACCCGTCAACTTTGGGTTTTTGGCAGGTTTTTGCTGTTCTGTTTGTCTTTGCCGGCTTGTCCATCCTAAGTTCTCTTCCCGGAGTTTTCTCAAAATCCCTTAAAGACACAAAAAAACTAGAGGAGGTTTATAGGTTGGTTTGATTTCCTTTTGGCTTCCAATCTCCGCAACCTTAATACTTTTCAACCTTCCAATCCAAATAGAAAAACCTTCCTACTTTTTTAACCTTCCAAACTTTCCAACTTTATCTTTTCATTTCCTTTTTGAAGCGTATCGAGAGTAAACCAAATATTCTTCCTACCTTTGCACCCTAATTCAATTTTACAATGCTTAATATTCGGAATATCGCGATTATCGCACACGTTGACCACGGCAAAACCACCCTGGTGGACAAGATCATACACGTTTCCAAAATCTTCCGTGAAAACCAACAGTTTGACGACCTGATCCTGGACAGCAATGACCTCGAAAGGGAAAGAGGAATCACCATCCTTTCCAAAAACGTTTCCGTAAGGTACAAAGACCACAAGATCAACATCATTGACACCCCAGGTCACGCTGACTTTGGTGGTGAAGTAGAAAGGGTTCTGAAAATGGCCGACGGGGTAATCCTTTTGGTCGATGCATTTGAAGGACCGATGCCGCAAACCCGATTTGTATTGGGCAAAGCATTGGCGCTTGGACTGACTCCGATCGTCGTAGTCAACAAAGTAGACAAAGAAAACTGCCGTCCTGACGAAGTGCACGAGGCTGTTTTTGACCTCATGTTCAACTTGGACGCTACCGAAGAGCAACTGGAATTCCAGACGCTATACGGTTCAGCCAAGCAAAACTGGATGGGTCCTGATTGGAAAAACCCAACTGACTCTATCCTTCCTCTATTGGATGCCATCATCGAACATATCCCTGCGCCGAAAATCGACGAGGGAACATTACAGATGCAGATCACTTCTCTGGATTATTCCAGTTTTGTGGGACGTATTGCTATTGGCAGGGTAAAAAGAGGCTCCATAAAGGAAGGCGCTCAATTGTCCCTTTGCAAAGCGGACGGTGTCATCAAAAAAGTGAAAGTTAAAGAACTTCAGGTATTTGAAGGACTTGGAAGGGTTAAGGTAAGTGAAGTTCTTGCAGGAGATATCTGCGCAGTCACCGGCATCGAAGATTTCGAAATCGGAGATACTTTGGCAGATCTAGAAAAGCCTGAAGCATTGGTAAGGATCTCTATCGACGAGCCTACCATGAACATGCTCTTCACGATCAACAACTCTCCGTTTTTTGGAAAAGAAGGCAAGTTTGTTACTTCACGTCACTTGAGAGACAGACTTTATAAGGAAACTGAAAAGAACCTTGCATTGAAAGTTGAGCCTACAGACAGCGAGGATAAATTTTTGGTCTATGGCCGAGGTATCCTCCACTTGTCAATCTTGATCGAAACCATGAGAAGAGAAGGCTATGAACTTCAGGTTGGTCAGCCTCAGGTTATCTTCAAAGAAATCGATGGAGTCAAATGCGAGCCGATAGAAACATTGGTGGTGGACGTTCCGGATGCTACAGCAGGAAAAGTAATCGAAATGGCTACCCAAAGAAAAGGAGAACTCCTGATCATGGAACCAAAAGGCGATCTACAACACCTTGAGTTTAGAATCCCTTCAAGAGGATTAATCGGATTGAGAAACAACATGTTGACAGCCACTCAAGGTGAAGCCATCATGAACCATAGATTTACAGCATATGAGCCATTCAAAGGCCCAATTCCCGGACGTATCAATGGTTCATTGATCTCTATGGAAGGCGGACAATGTACTGCTTACGCGATTGATAAGTTACAGGACAGAGGTACATTCTTTATCGATCCGGGAGATGATTTGTATGCAGGTCAGGTTATCGGTGAAAACTCCCGTGACAATGACATCGTAGTCAACGTGCAAAAAGGTAAGAAATTGACCAACATGCGTGCTTCCGGTTCGGATGACAACGTGAGGATCGTTCCTGCCAAAAAATTCTCTTTGGAAGAAGCCATGGAATACATCCAAAAGGATGAGTACCTTGAAATCACTCCAAAATCCATCCGTATGAGAAAAATCTACCTGGATGAGAATGAGAGAACAAGAATGGCGAAGAAGGATTCTTAAGAAGTTGGAAGTTAGAAGTACGAAGGTGAAAGGTAAGAGGTAAAAGGTAAAAGGTACTGAAAACTTGAAAATAAATGAAAACCCCCTAAGCTTTCGCTTAGGGGGTTTTTTATGGGATTTCAAACTTGTGAAATGATGAGTTTTGAAAAAATCGCAAAGTGTTGTTTAGTAAACAATACTATTATTGGTTTCTAAACAACAATAAAAAAACCGGAACATCTCTGCCCGGTTTTTTTAATTATTGATCCTCAAGACCTCTCTTACGTCGAGGTGACAAGAATAAGCCATTTCTGATTCTTACCTATCACCTTTCACTTCTCGGCTCTCCTCCAAGCGGTCATCAACCTTGAAACATTATAACTTTTCAACCTTCAAACCCTCTTTACTCTGCCTGCGCCAGGCTATAAGCCCTGACCCCATCAAAAGCATACAGATGCTCCGTCTTGATAAAGTCAAAACCCAAGGCTTCGATCTGGGAAAGCAAATCCAAAATCTGCTTATGGGTGATCACCGACTGACCTGCAGTCTGGAACCTGCATCTCCAATGGTCAGTGCAGAATGTTTCCGCCATCCCGCCAGGATATACTTTGATACCCCTATTCGTAATTAATTGGAGTACGAGTCCATCGGCATTTGCTTTTCTTAACTTCTCCCCGATGACATCAGGATTTCTCCTCTCCGTATCCCAATCCACAAAAACATCCACTCCAATCAGTTCTTTCTTGGATTTGGTAACCGGACTCAATTTGATTTGCATAGGTGCAGTGGCGGATTTATCAAAAACTGCAGGGATAAGACTTGAAGGCACTTGACCCAATCTTTCAATGACTGCTTTTGCAAATTCGTTTGTGCCAACTTTTTTGGAAGAAAGTGTAGGTTGGTAGATGTCTCCGGTATGGATACCATCCTCAAGCGTCTTCATCCAAGCGTTTGAAATTTTCTCAGCGACTTCCGGTTGGCCGATATGCACAAGCATCATGATGGCGCCATTGAGCAATCCTGACGGGTTGGCAATATCCATACCTGCGATGTCAGGCGCCGAACCGTGGATCGCCTCAAACATGGCTACTTCTTCTCCTACATTGGCCGAACCACCCAAACCAACAGACCCTGTCACCTGGGCTGCCACATCTGAAATAATATCTCCATAGAGGTTCAATGTCACGATGACATCAAAAATCTCCGGTCTTTCAGCTATCAAAGCTGTCCCTATGTCAATGATCTTATGGTCAGTCTGGATTTCAGGATATTCCTTGGCTACTTCCAAAAATGTCTTATGAAACAAGCCATCTGCTAATTTCATGATGTTGTCTTTGGTCATGCAGGTCACTTTCTTACGTCCATATTTCCTGGCATATTCAAAGGCATAGCGGATGATTTTTTCAGATCCTGGTTTAGAAATCAATTTCAAACATTGGTACACCTCTTGGGTCTGTCTGTGTTCAATTCCAGCATAGAGATCTTCCTCATTTTCCCGGATGATGACTAAGTCAGTCTTTGGGAAATAGGTTTTAACGAAAGGTGAAAAAGCTTTGCATGGCCTTACATTGGCAAACAAACCAAATGATTTTCTGGTAGTCACATTCAAACTTTTAAATCCTCCACCTTGTGGAGTCGTGATTGGGGATTTCAAAAAGACCTTTGTCTTTCTCAAAGACTCAAAAGAACCCGGCTCCATTCCTGAACTGATTCCTTTTAAATAAACTTGTTCCCCGATTTCAATTACCTCATATTCCAACTGCGCGCCTGCCGCCTCGAGGATATCGAGTGTGGCTTTCATGATTTCGGGACCTATACCATCCCCGTAGGCTACGGTGATTTTTGTTTTTGACGACATATATAAAAGAAGTTAGTTTTATTTGGATTACTCCGCAAAAATAGGAAAATAAGCCGAAAGCCTCTGTGACCTTCCATAAATTAGCATAATGGCGACCATAAATTGCACAGGGAATTCCCATGGGATAAGTGCAGGCAAGTTGGGCTTCGAGGTATTTTTCAGGGCAATGCTTGGGGAATGAATGCCTTGCTTGTATATTTGATATCCACATCTACCTATAATCATGCCTGACAGCAAGAATATTCTCTCCGAAGAAAAACTTGGCATTCTGTATTTGACCATCAACAGGGAATCCAAATTGAATGCACTTAATTTTGCGACCTTAAGTGAAATCAGGGAAATCTTCACCGAAGTTTCTGACAACAAGGACATCAAAGCAGTCATCATCACGGGTTCAGGCGACAAGGCATTCATCGCGGGAGCAGATATCAGCGAAATTGCTGAAATCAATGAACTCAACGCAAGGAAGTTTTCAGAAAACGGACAGGAAATATTCAGCATGATTGAAAACTGCCATAAACCTGTTATCGCAGTAGTCAACGGTTTTGCTTTGGGTGGTGGCTGCGAATTGGCAATGGCATGCCATATGCGTATCGCGGTTTCCTCAGCAAAATTCGGACAGCCCGAAGTGAATCTTGGAATCATTCCAGGATATGGCGGAACCCAAAGGCTGACTTACCTCATCGGAAGGGGAAAAGCCAATGAGTTGATGATGACCGGAGACATGATCGGAGCAGATGAGGCCAAATCTTTGGGCTTGGTGAATCATATCCTCCCTACCAAGGAAGAAGCTATTTCCAAGGCAGAGGAAATCATCAGGAAAATAATGAGCAAAGCGCCATTGGCCATAGGAATGATTGTGGACTGTGTCAATTCGGTCTTTGTGCAGGATGAGGACGGCTACCAGACTGAGGCAAACAGCTTTGCAAGATGTGTCAAATCAGGCGATTATAAAGAAGGCACTTCTGCTTTCCTTGAAAAAAGAAAACCAATTTTCAAAGGGGAGTAAGTCCCCTTTTCTTTTTTAAAAAATGAGTCAACTCAAAAAGCTTGCAGGACAGACAGCCATCTATGGCATCAGCAGCATCCTTGGCAAGACCATTAATTTTTTACTTCTTCCCATATATACCGCATACCTTGCCAAAGAAGAATTGGGTTCTTTTACTGCGATTTATGCCTTTATAGCTTTCCTAAATATCATTTTTACTTATGGCATGGAGACGACTTACTTCCGCTATGCCACTGGAAAAAGCCTCGATCCACAAAAAGTTTTTGCCCAGATCCAATCCTTGCTTATTACCACTTCAATCTCCTTGGGAGCTATTATCTATTTCAGTGCGCCGGCTTTGGCAAGTTGGCTGGGATACGAAGGTCAGGAATACCTGTTCCGTTGGATGGCTTGGATTGTGGCGATTGATGCAGTCTTGGCTTTGCCTTATGCGAAGTTGCGAAAGGAAAACAAAGCGCTTCCCTTTGCCCTGACCAAGCTTGGCAATATTTTGCTAAATGTGGGATTCAATATTTTCTTCATCGTATTCTGTTTTCACGTGTGGAATGGAGAACTGCTGTCTTCCTTGCAGCCTTTTGTCAATACCATTTACAATTCTGACTGGGGCATAGAATACATCTTACTTTCCAACTTGCTTGCTAATGCGCTGATGATTCCGGTCTTGTTTAAGCTGTCAGGAAAGTTTGTATTTGGGATGGACAAAGAAATCCTGCAACCTATGTGGCATTATGCGGTTCCTTTGCTGTTTATGGGCTTGGCGGGTGTGACCAATGAAGTGTTTTCAAGGGGATTGTTTGAATATGTATTGCCAGAAAACTTCTACGAAGGATTGACCCAAAGAGAAGCAGGAGGGGTTTTTGGAGCCAATTTCCGATTGGCCATTTTTATGAACCTGATTATTCAGGCATTTAAATATGCTGCCGAACCGTTTTTCTTCAACCAATCTACAGACAAAAACAGCCCTGCCCTTTTTGCCCGAGTGATGCATGCGTTTGTAATTTTCTGCTCTCTGCTGATGGTTGCAGTGTCTGTCAATCTGAATATTCTTGGCGGCTTTTTCTTGCGGGGAGAAGGATATGGCGAGGCACTTTACATTGTTCCAGTATTACTTTTGGGTTACCTGTTTTTGGGGATTTACTTCAATCTCAGCATTTGGTTTAAGCTGACGGATCAGACGAAGTATAGCTTTTACATTACCAGTTTGGGTGCCGTGGTGACGGTGGTTGTAATTTTTGCATTGGTTCCCGTATTAGGCTATATGGGAGCGGCATTGAGTACTTTGTTGAGCTATTTGATAATGGCTGTGGTGTGTTACTTTTTCGGGCAAAAATATTTCCCAATACCATATCAAAAAGGCAAAGATTTATTTTATCTCCTTTTGGCATTTGGATTGAGCTATCTGGGATTTTTCTTGGAAATAGATCAGGCTGTTCTTCAATTTATTACAAGAAATAGCCTTGTGATTGTTTTTGTTCTTGTAGTTTTGTGGCTTGAAAAAGAAGAACTCCGAAAGTTCTCCAATCCATTGAAAAAAAGAAAACCATGAAAATCAAGGTAATCAACCAATCCAAACACCCATTACCGGAATACCAGACACCTTTGGCTGCAGGTCTCGATCTCAGGGCAAATCTTGATGAACCTGTTTCCTTGGAACCTTTGGAAAGGAAGCTGATAGGGACGGGTCTTTTCATTGAATTACAGGCAGGATATGAAGCGCAGATCAGACCCAGAAGTGGTTTGGCATTCAAATATGGCCTTTCGGTGTTGAATACTCCAGGAACAGTGGATGCGGATTATAGGGGAGAAATCAAGGTTTTGCTGGTCAATCTCTCGAATGAAACCTTTGTGGTGCAGGACGGTGAACGGATTGCACAAATGGTGATCGCCAAGCACGAACAAATCCAATGGGATACCGCGGAAACCCTTTCTGAAACCGAAAGAGGTGCCGGCGGATATGGAAGTACAGGGAAGTCCTGATCCGATAACTGAAAGGCAATAATCAGAAACTTGAGCCGTTTCAAAAATTTGCCTTTTCCCAAAAAGAACAAAAAGATACTATGTTTGCGTTAAATGGGAGAAAGTCAATTTCATGAGGAATCCGCCCATCATCCCACTACCCTGATGATGCCCTCACTTATTGGAAACTGAATAAAAAATCGAATTTAAGGACTCACCTGTGATCAAAATTATCAAAATACCATTTATCCTTTCACTGTTAATGCTGCTTAGTTTCAGCAGTTTTTCCCAAGAAAAACTTTCCAAAAAGGAAAGAAAAAAACAATTGAACGAAGCACAGGCTTCGAGACTTTTTATTGAAGGACAGCGGTTTTTGATGCAGGAAGATTTTGACAGAGCTTATTTTTATTTTCAAAAAGCAAAAGAATTTAGTCCGGAGCAACCTGCCATCAATTTTAAAATAGCGGAAATACTTCTCCGCGCAAACCAAGTTGACAAAGCTTTGGAATATGGGTTGAAAGCTGTGGAATTGGATCCTGACAATAAATATTACAACCTGGTGATGGCAGAAGTTTTTTCCAAAAAAGGCGAACCAAAAAAGGCAGCTGAGATCTTGGAGAAGCTTATGGCCAATTCGGAAGAAAATCAAAATTATATCCTCGATCTGGCTTCATTGTATCTGGCGGCGGGAGATTTTGACAAAGCACTGGAAGCCCTTACAGCAGCAGAAGAATACTATGGAATGGCTGCACAGATCACAGCACAAAAACAGCGGATCTACCTCCGAAAGAACGATCTCAACAGTGCCATTGCAGAAGGCGAAAAGCTGATTGAATCTCAGCCTGGTAATTCACAGTTCGTCATCAATCTGGTTGAAATCCTATTTAATAACGGAAAAACAGATCAGGCCATCGAGCATGTAGAAAAGTCCTTGGCTGCTTTTCCCAATCAGCCTGACCTTCAAATGGCAGTCTATGCCTTGTACAAAGACAAAGGGGAAATTGACAAAGCAGAGGAATCAATTAAGGCGGCCTTTGCCAATCCGGACCTGGAAGCCCAGGTCAAAGCCCAGGCATTTGCCGGAATCCTGCAGGAAACCAAGTCTACACGAAGGGATGCGCTTTTGGAAAACCTTGCTTCAAGCCTGATTGAAATCCATCCCAATGATGCAGATGTACTGACAGTATTGGGCGACCAAAAATTATTCAATGGTGACAGAGAAGGAGCTTTAGAACTTTACAGAAAATCAATCAGCATCAATCCTTCAAATGCCCAGGTCTTGCAAGGAGTCATCACTACCATGTTTGAATTGGGAAAAGACTTTAGTGAAATTGAGGAGTTGACATCGACTGCAGTGGATGAATTTCCCGAGAAACCTGAATTTTGGTTTTTTGATGGCACAGCCAAACTTGCACTTAAAAAAGGTCCTGAGGCTGAAACTTCTCTCAATAAAGCACTTGAAGTCAACGCTGGCAAAAATCCTCAGATCGACCTATTGGTCAACGGACAATTGGGAGATGCTTACCATTTGACAGGAAAAACAGAAAAAGCTTTTGAGGCCTATGATGCGGTATTGAAAGTGAACCCGGATGACGAACATGTCCTTAACAATTATGCTTATTACCTTTCTCTTGCCAAGAAAGACCTCGAAAAAGCGAAGAAAATGTCAGAACAGCTGGTGAAAAGATTTCCAAAAAACGCCACTTATCTCGACACACATGCTTGGGTTCTGTTCCAGTTGAAAGATTATGAAGGAGCAAAGACATACATGGAACTTGCTTTGAAGTATGAGGAATCTCCAAGCGGGGTGATGCTGGAACACTATGGAGACATTTTATTCCTATTGGGTAACAGCAATGAAGCCATTGCATATTGGAAGAAGGCAGAAGGTGGGGAAGAAACTTCGGAATTTTTATTAAAAAAAATAAAGGATAAAAAGTATTATGATTAGGCCTTTAATAGCTTCATTATTTCTTTTTATAGTCTTCATTTCAGGATGTGCCAAAAAGACAAATCTTTATACCTCGGATGAAATAATGCAGGAATTCAATCCTAATTATTTGGAATTCCAATACCTCAGTGCCAAAGGGAGAATAGTCTTGGAAGAATCCAGCGGCAAAGTAACCAAAGGAACCATCAATCTGCGGGCAAAAAAAGACAGTGTTTTATGGTTCAGTATTACACCGGGATTGGGAGTAGAAGCGATCCGGGGAATGGTCACTTCTGACAAAATGCGAATCAAAGACCGGATAAATGGAGAAGACATCAATATCAGTTTTATCGAAATGATGGACAGGTATGGTCTCAAAATGGATCTGCCATTGATTCAAAATCTGCTTTTCGCCAACGTACCACAGGAATTTAGTTACAGAGATAGGCTTCTCCGTTCTGGAAAATATTTTGAACTTACCCAAGTCCGGGAGGGCGTGAGATATCACTCTAGGGTGGGCACCAACCATGGCAAAGTCGTAGAACTTTCCAGCAACAGACTTGACGACATGGGAGCATTCTTGGCCAGTTACCCTACCTTTGAAGATGTTAACGGTCAGGCCTTCCCAAACAAGATGTTGCTTAAACTTTCGTTTAATTCCTCAGAAGGACTTCAAAACGCCATCATTCATCTTGAATTCAGCCGGATAGAATTCCAAAGTGAAGCCCTTTCCTTTCCATTTCATTTTTAAACAATGAAAATAAAAATTGTACTCTTACTGTTTTTTATTTTGTCACTGGGATATCCCTTTGCAGATGCCAATGCCCAGACAAAAAAAACGCGGGCACAATTGGAAAAAGAAAAGGCAGATATTCAAAAACGCTTGTCCGAGTTTGACCAAATGTTGAGAAAGACATCTGACACCAAAAAAGCATCAGTAGGCCAATTAAATGTAGTCAACAAGCAACTTCAGACTAGGATAACATTTATCCGGACACTGAGTAATGAAGTCTCCCTGATCAATAGAGAAATCAAAGAAACAGAAACAGCCATCAGCTCATTGGAAACAGACCTCAAAAACCTAAAGGAGGAATATGCAGGAATGGTCTATACCTCTTCAAAGTTGAATTCAGGCATGACGATGACCGCATTTATTTTTAGCTCAAAGACATTCAAGCAGTTTTATATGAGGCTTAAATACCTCAAACAATACTCTGATGCCAGAAGGAAGCAGGTTGAACTGATTAATGAAAAAACCACTGAATTGGCTTTCCAAAAGAACCTTTTGGAAGAAAAGAAAAAAGAAAAGCAGGTGGTGCTGACCAAAGAACAGGAACAAAAGCAAAAGCTTGATAAAGAGAAAAGGGAGCAACAGGGGATTGTTAACAACCTTTCCAAGCAAGAACAGGATTTAAGAAAAAAAATAGCCGCCGCCAAGAAACAGCAAGAAAACCTCAACAGCATGATCAAAAAGATCATTGAAGAAGAAATCAGGCTGGCTGAGGCTGAAGCAAAGAAGAAAAACAGCACAGCTTCAAAATCTTCAGGCAGCAGTATTCCCTTGACCCCTGAGGCGGCCGCCTTGTCAAGTTCCTTTGCAGGCAACAGGGGTAAGCTTCCATGGCCTGTAGAAACGGGTTTTGTGACCAAAAGATACGGAACCCATCCCCACCCTACCCTAAAAGGAATCACAGAAGACAATGATGGAGTAGATATCCAGACCACGCCAAATTCCAATGTCCGGGCTGTTTTTGACGGTGAAGTCACCAAGATATTTACACTTCCGGGGTATGGAGGCACCATTGTTGTAAAACACGGGGAATACTACACGATGTACAGCAAACTGAAAGTGGTTTCTGTCAAATCCGGTGATAAAGTGAAAGCCAAGCAGGTCTTGGGACAGGTTTATACCAACAAGGAAGGGGTGGCTGAAGTCCACTTCGAAACATGGAAAGGACTCCAGCCAATGGACCCATCATCTTGGCTAGCTGGTCGATAAAACAATTAAATCGTATATTTATAAAAAAAGCAGTGTAAGGGAGCAGGTTTCCTTTGTGTAAGACAGGCACTCTTATATCTTTGTATCACATAAATCTAAACAATACCATCATGACTACATTGGGTTTCTTGCAAAACATGGGCGGAGGATCTATTATTTTGATAATAGTTGTTATACTTCTGCTATTTGGAGCCAAAAGAATCCCTGAATTGGCACGAGGACTAGGAAGAGGAATCAGAGAGTTCAAAGATGCCACCAAGGAGATTCAGGATGACCTTGAAGAAGGTCTCAAGGAAAAAAAGAAAAAAGAATAATCAGAATCAAAGAGTAAAACACCTTGGAAAAATTCCTTTCATTTGACGACATCAAAAAGTCGCTTGAAAATAGGGAAACCGATTGTAAAGCGATTGTAAATTATTATCTACAAAACATCCAAACGAAGGCGCACCTCAACGCCTTCGTTGAAGTTTATAAGGATTCCGCTTTGGCTCAAGCCAAAAAAGTGGATGAGAAAATCACTTCAGGAAAAGCGGGTAGGTTAGCCGGCATGGTGGTCGGCATCAAAGACGTACTGGTCTACAAGGACCATGAATCAAACGCTTCCAGCAAAATCCTAAAAGGATTCAAATCCCAGTTTACTGCGACAGCCGTACAGCGTCTGATTGACGAAGATGCCATCATTATCGGCAGGCTCAACTGTGACGAATTTGGAATGGGAAGTTCCAATGAAAATTCAGCCCACGGAAAAGTTTTGAATGCCGCAGATGAAACCAGGGTTCCGGGAGGTTCATCCGGAGGTTCTGCCGTAGCTGTACAAGCCAACTTGTGTACCGTTTCTTTGGGAACAGATACAGGAGGTTCGGTAAGGCAGCCTGCTGCTTTTACCGGCCTTGTCGGAATCAAACCTACCTACTCCAGAGTTTCCCGTTGGGGATTGATTGCTTACGCATCATCTTTTGATACGATCGGGGTTCTTAGTAGAAACGTAAGGGACAATGCCCTCGTCATGGAAATCATGGCTGGAACGGATAATTTTGACAGTACGGCTTCCAAAAAACCCGTACCCCATTATTCCGAATTGTTGCACTTTGGAAAAAGAGCAAAAATCGCCTACATCACGGAAACCATTGAATCAGAGGCGCTGCAGCCCGAGATTAAAGCCAACACTTTGGCAGTTTTGGAAAAACTAAAACAGGAAGGGCATCAGGTAGAGGAGGTTCATTTCCCATTACTGAAATACACCTTACCAACATATTATATCCTGACTACTGCTGAGGCAAGTTCCAACTTGTCAAGATTTGATGGTGTAAAATATGGCTATAGAAGCCCACAGGCCCACAATCTTGAAAGTATGTATAAAATGACAAGATCTGAAGGATTTGGAGAAGAGGTAAAAAGAAGGATCATGCTCGGTACTTTTGTGCTCAGCGCAAGTTACTATGATGCTTATTTTACCAAAGCACAGAAGGTCAGGAGATTAATTAAAGAGTATACTGAAGAAGTATTAAATAAATTTGACTATATTATTATGCCAACTACGCCATCGACTGCGTTTAAGTTTGGTGAACATAGCAATGACCCGGTTGCAATGTACTTGGAAGACTTATTTACAGTTCAGGCTTCAGTTTCAGGAGTTCCTGCTTTATCACTTCCAAACGGTACAGACAGTAAGGGCTTGCCAATCGGGATCCAGATTATGGCAAATTCATTTAAAGAGGCTGAATTATATGCTTTTGGCAATTATCTGATGGAATTAAACAGTAATTAACTCAAAATCACCCGGCAATGAAAAATCTATCTATCTCTCTGACATCCATTTTTTTTCTTCTTATTCTATCTCAAAAAGAGGCTTTAAGCCAGGAATTATTCGAAATCAATAATGCGACAATAGAAGAGGAAACTATTGCCCCCATTTATCATTTTGAACATATACCTGATTTTAATTACAATGAGGTAGCCAAGAAGATTCAAGCCATGGATACGGATATGCCTTTTGAATTGAATGAAAGGATCTTCTCCTTCATCAATTACTTTGTGGTAAGAAACAGGGAATATACCAAAATGGTCATTCAGAGGAAGGATGTTTTTTTTCCGATGTTTGAGCAAGCTCTTTTGGACCATGAGATGCCGGAAGATATCAAATATCTTTCCATCATAGAGTCAGGTTTGAATCCTAAAGCCAAATCACGTGTAGGTGCTTTAGGTCTTTGGCAGTTTATGCCTGCCACAGGCAAAATGTATGGATTGGATTACAACAAGGATGTAGACTTGAGAATGGACCCTGAGTTATCCTCTGACGCAGCAGCCAAATACCTCAAGTCTCTTTACAGGATGTTTGGAAATTGGGAATTGGCACTTGCTGCTTACAATTGCGGGCCCGGAAATGTCAGAAAAGCAATCAGAAGATCAGGTGGCAAAAAAACTTTTTGGGGAGTTTATGACTACTTACCCAAAGAGACAAGAAGCTATGTTCCTCAATTTCAAGCGATGATGTATGTCATGCGATATGCTGAGGACCATAACCTCATCTTAGAACAGCCAACCTACCCCATTGCATACGAAAAAATCAAATTCAATCAGGAGTTGGATTTGGAGCAGCTAGCAGCTATTTCGGGAATTTGTATTGAAGACCTCGAGTACCTGAACCCTGCGGTACAAAACAGGATGATTCCTGTTTCAAATCAGTTTATGGCTGTTAATGTGCCCAAATCAAAAGCCGGGTTTATCACCGAAAACAAAGAGGAGTTCTCTGATGCTGTCAGGTTGACCTCCGAGAGATCAGTCGCATTAAGGACAAATTCTATCGCAACTGCCAATATTTCCAAGCCTGCAGCCGCAGCAACAACTAGCCAAGTTCCATCCAATCAGGACAAAATCACTTATGTGGTGAGATCGGGTGATGTTTTGGGAACAATCGCCCAAAAGCATGGAACTACTGTGACCAATATTAAAAATTGGAATAACCTCAGTTCAAATACCATCAAGGTGGGACAGAAACTGGCTATTTATAAAAAAGGGGGTTCGTTTGATTCCAATCTAGCCAATAACAATTCCACTTTGGACAATGCCAACCAATTTTATACTGTTCAGCCGGGCGATTCACTTTGGATAATATCCAAAAAATTCAATGGCGTAACCATTGAGCAGATCAAAAAACTCAACAACCTCAATTCCAATCAAATCAAACCGGGACAAAAATTAAAAATCGGCTAGTCAATTTGGATTGTGAAACTTTTTCCTGGTTATTCTTATTCCTAAATTGAAAACGATAATTTATTTTATTATGGAAAATCTAAAAAAAATAACCTTATCCTTAATTCTGACACTTGCTTCTTTCGCTTTTTGGAGCTGTGAAGATGGTGAAGGATCATCCTCCACCAAACCCAAGGCAAGAGGCGCAATCGGGGAAATTGTATTGGCAATTGATTCTGCAAAGTGGGATGGTCCTGTCGGTGATGCATTGAGGGAAGTATTTCAATCAGATGTGCCGGGATTGATCCGCGGAGAGAGCATGTTTGACATCCGTAAGATTGATCCCAGTGCGATGTCTAGGATATTTAAGACCTCTACCAATATTATTTTTGTGACAACCTTTGATGACAAAAAAATGGGGAGTCAAAATATCAATGCGATATTTACAAAAGAGGCAAAAGAAAAAGCAGCCAATGATCCAAGTCTTTATCTGTTGAGAAGTGAAGACGAATTTGCCCAAGGTCAAGAAGTCATTTACCTGTTTGGTAACAATGAGCCACAACTCGTTGAAAATATATTGAAAAACAAAAACAAACTCCGAAATCTGTTCCAAGTCAGAGAAAGAGAAAGGTTGGAGAAAGTATTGATGAGCCGGAAAAGTTCAGAAGCAAGAGTCGCTTCAGAGAAGTTGGGATTGGCAATTAACGCTCCTGCATCCTATCAGATAGTAAAATCCGAGGATAACTTCCTATGGCTGAGACAGCCAACACCCAATACAAGTAGGGCAGACATCAGCCTGTTTTTTTATGTTACAGATTATAACTCCGAACAGCAGGCTTTTCCGGATTCTATTATAGCTTTGCGCGAAAAAATAACCAAAAAACACATCTTTGGAGACCCAAACAACCAAAATTCCTACCTGACCATCGAAAGGGTAGATCCTTCTCCCCTCTTTAATAATTTCCTGATCAAGGATAATTTTGGGGTAGAAATACGGGGCGGATGGAAGACCAACAATCTCAGCATGGGCGGATCATTTTTGTCTTATGTGATTGTGGATTCCAAGAGAGGAAAGCTTTATTATATAGAGGGATTTGTATACTATCCAAATGAGGCACACCGCGAAGCGATCCGCGAAATAGAAACCATCTTATTGGCTACTGATCTTTTGGATGAAAAAGAAAAGGCTAGCTGATCCTTATTAACAATAAACCTTTATGGCAATTAAAATCAGAAAACAAGACGCTTTAAATTACCATTCACAGGGGAAACCCGGAAAAATCGAAGTAGTACCTACCAAACCTCTTTCCAGCCAATTAGACCTGGCCCTTGCTTATTCCCCAGGCGTCGCTGAGCCTTGCCTAGAGATAGCCGATAATAAAGAAAGCGTTTATAAATATACCGCAAAAGGAAACCTCGTCGCTGTTATTTCAAATGGAACTGCTGTACTTGGATTGGGAAATATCGGCCCTGAAGCATCCAAACCGGTAATGGAAGGAAAAGGTGTCCTTTTTAAAAAATTTGCAGGGATCGATGTCTTCGATATTGAAATCGCTGAAAACGATCCTGACAAACTGATTCACATCATCAAATCCCTTGAGCCGACATTTGGAGGCGTCAACCTTGAAGACATCAAGGCTCCTGAATGCTTTGTGATAGAACAGACACTCAAAAGGGAAATGAACATTCCCGTCATGCATGATGACCAGCACGGGACAGCCATTATTTCCGGTGCGGCATTGTTAAATGCCCTTGAAGTTGTAGACAAAAAAATCGAAGAAATACATTTGGTAGTAAATGGTGCCGGCGCATCAGCCATAGCTTGCACCCGGTTTTACATGGCATTGGGAGTAAACCCGGACAATATTGTCATGTGTGACAGAAAAGGAGTAATCCGGAAGGACAGACCAGATTTAGATGCAACAAAAATAGAGTTTGCCACCTCAAAGGATTTGCACACACTTACTGAAGCCATGACAGGCGCAGATGTATTCCTTGGATTATCTTCTGCAAATTCAGTAAGTCCTGAACAACTATTGCTAATGGCGGACAACCCGATAGTTTTCGCTTTGGCGAATCCTGATCCCGAAATCGCCTATGACCTTGCCATGTCTACAAGAGACGATATCATCATGGCCACAGGAAGATCAGATTATCCCAACCAGGTAAATAACGTACTTGGCTTTCCATACATCTTTAGAGGTGCGCTTGATGTAAGGGCGACCTCTATCAATGAGGAAATGAAGCTTGCTGCATCAAAGGCCATTGCGGCTTTGGCAAAGGAATCTGTTCCTGATATTGTAAACAGGGCTTATGGCGACAATAAAATCACTTTTGGGAAAACCTACCTGATTCCAAAGCCATTGGACCCAAGGCTGATTACTACCATTGCTCCTGCTGTAGCAAAAGCTGCGATGGATTCAGGAGTGGCAAAAAATCTGATTAATGACTGGGAAGCATATAACCTCGAATTGCAGGAGAGAATTGGCATAGACCAAAGACTCATGCTGCGGGTAGTCACCAGAGCCAAAAAAGATCCGAAACGCGTCGTATTCGCAGAGGCAGACAATGTGAAAATTCTCAAAGCCTCCCAATTATTGAGAGATGAGCGTGTGGCAATTCCAATTTTATTGGGGAATAAAGAGAAAATTGACTCTCTGATCGAGGAGCATAACCTGGATCTGACCGGGGTAACGATCATAGATCCCTATATGGATGAGGAAAAACTGAAGCTTTTTGGAAACATTCTTTACGAAAAGAGAAAAAGAAAAGGCCTTACTCCTGCAGAATGCATCAGGTTGATGAAAGACCGAAATTATTATGGGGCCATGATGGTAGAAATGGGTGAGGCAGACGCTTTGATTTCAGGACTTACCAAGGATTATCCCAAAACCATCCTTCCGGCACTACAGGTAATCGGAGTAAAACCTGAGGTAAACAGAGTGGCAGGGATGTATATCATGAATACTTCAAAAGGACCGTTTTTCTTTTCTGACACTACCGTCAATGTAAACCCAACTGCTGATCAGTTGGTAGAAATCGTCGGCCTTACAGCAAGCGGTGTAAGGTTCTTCAATATTGAACCAAGGGTTGCCATGCTTTCTTATTCAAACTTCGGTTCTGCAAAAGGTGAAGTGGCTTCCAAAACAGCCCTTGCCACTGCAATGGCCAAGGCCAAATATCCCGAACTTGTCATTGAAGGTGAAATGCAGGCTAACGTAGCCGTAAATGAAGATATCCAAAAAGAAACTTATCCCTTCAGCGCTCTGATTGGACAAAGAGCCAATACCCTCATATTCCCGGATCTAAGTTCAGGAAACATTGCTTATAAGCTGCTTTCAGAATTGGGAAATGCGGAAGCAATCGGACCGGTACTGTTGGGTATGAACAAACCTGTTCATATATTACAACTTGGAAGTTCAATAAGGGATATCATCAATATGGTAGCTATCGCAGTGGTAGATGCCCAAACCAAGGACTAAAGCATGATTGCATATTTAAAAGGGAGATTAGCCTACAAAGACCCGACATTTGTCATTATCGATATTTCAGGTGTAGGGTATCAGGTAAAGATTTCCCTGCAGACCTATTCACAAATCAAAGATGAGGAGCAAATTATGCTCCTCACTTATTTAAGTATCAAAGAAGATGGGCATACCTTATATGGATTCGGTCAGGAATCAGAAAAAAAACTGTTTCTAAACCTGATTTCCATATCAGGAGTGGGACCGAATACGGCACTCATGATCTTGTCTTCATTAAGTTCGGAGGAACTGGAAAGTGCTATAGTAAATGAAGATGCCCGAACCATCCAAAATGTAAAAGGCGTAGGCACAAAAACAGCACAAAGAATCATCCTTGAATTGAAGGATAAAATCAAAAAAGAGTCATTTTCAGATTCCGTAATACAGACCTCCGCATTTTCAAAAAGTAACAATAAAACAAAAGAAGAGGCGTTACAAGCCTTGCTGACATTAGGGTTTACTAAAGCCGTTGCAGAAAAAAACATTGCAACAGTTTTGAAAAAAACCGGTCCGGAAATTTCTTTGGAAGAATTAATTAAAGCATCTTTAAAAAACCCGTAATCATCAAAAACCCGACTGTCTTTTGTATCCGCAATTTTTTTCAAAAAAAAGCGCAACACCTCTCTTGAAACCAATAGGTCTTCTGATTCTGGTCTATTGCTTATTGATTTTTAGTAATATACAAGCCCAGGAAATCAATGCTGACAGCGTAATAACCCGACCTGACAGTATACAAAGCAGAATTGATTCTTTGAATAAAAGGAGAATGCTCCCCTCTTTTTTGCTTTGGCAGAATATGAGGACAAATCCTCTATACCCAAACCAGAACCCATACCTACCCAGATACTCTCCTTTTTACCAGATGAATCCTGCCCAGCCATCGATTCAGGTAGAGATGGATTCCATTCCAAGATACCGGATCCAGGAAAAAGTTGATTCTACAGAAATTGAACCTGGGGTTTTGTATGATTTTGATGAATTTTCCAAGATTCAGGAATTCCGGGTAAGGCAGGAGTATTGGAGAAGCAGGTCCAAGGGTCTAGATGGGGAAAGCCCTGTAAGTGGTAGAAATCTGATTCCCCCAATTACCACAAGCCCAAGTTTGGACAGAATATTTGGTGGAAATGAGATAAACATTATTCCAACCGGATTTGTAGATCTTGACCTTGGTGCCATTTTTAGAAGAATCGACAACCCCTCCATCCCTGTCAGGCAGCAACAAAACGGGAATTTTAATTTTAACCAACAGATCCAAATGGCCGTCAACGGTACTTTGGGCCAAAAATTGAAAATTGGAGCCAACTTTGACTCCAACAATTCTTTTGACTTCCAAAACCAACTCAAGGCAGAATATACCGGTTTCAAAGAAGACATCATCAAATCCATTGAAATAGGCAACGTCAGTATGCCTGTTCAAAACAGTTTGATTCAGGGAGCCCAAAACCTTTTCGGGGTCAAAACCCAGCTTCAGTTTGGTAAACTTTTTGTGACTAGCGTGGCTTCTACCCAAAGAGGTAGAAGGGATGAACTCGTCATTGAAGCAGGGGGTCAAGGTAGGCAATTTGAGATCCAAGGATCTTCCTATGATGAAAACAGACACTTTTTTCTAGCCCATTTCTTTAGAGACAATTATGAAAGGTGGCTGAGAGGCTTGCCCCAAATACTCTCAGGACTCAATATCACAAGGGTGGAAGTCTATATAATGAACCGTGCCCAAAATACAGAAACGCTGCGGAATTTTACGGCATTCATAGATTTGGGTGAAGGCAGGAGGATATACAAACCCGAAAATCCAAGTATTGGAACAGGAAATCCTGGCGCACCGGCATTCAACCAAGCCAATCTTCTTTTTGATAACCTTAATGGGAATCCTGCATTCAGGCCATTTGATACCGGTTCGGGGGCAATAGAATCCAACCTCGGACTGACACGGGGCATAGACTTCGAACAGGTAAACGGTGCAAGGAAACTCGCTCCGACAGAATATCAGTTCAACAGAGAACTCGGTTACATTTCACTTTCGCGTAGGCTTCAGAATGATGAGGTCTTGGCAGTTTCTTTTGAATACACCTATAATGGTCAGGTCTATAAAGTAGGGGAATTGTCAGAAGACTACCAGAACCGTCCGATCTCAGACCTGATATTTTTGAAAATGCTTAGACCGGCACGGATCAATATCAGGATTCCCACT
Source organism: Aquiflexum gelatinilyticum (assembly GCF_024813435.1). Lineage (NCBI taxonomy): Bacteria > Pseudomonadati > Bacteroidota > Cytophagia > Cytophagales > Cyclobacteriaceae > Aquiflexum > Aquiflexum gelatinilyticum. The sequence goes on along the minus strand of NZ_JANAEZ010000010.1, from coordinate 121,437 downwards.
TGGGATTTGATGATGAAAAACGTCTATAACCTCAATGCCAACCAAATCAAACAGGACGGTTTTCAGCTTCAGGTCATCTATCGTGATGACAGGACAGGCTTGGATAACCCTACTCTTTTGGAAGGTGAAAATGTGAAAAACAGGCCTCTGATCAGACTCACAGGACTTGATAACCTCAACCCCCAAAATGACCCTGCCCCTGACGGAAACTTTGACTTTATACCAGAGATAACCATTTTTCCCGAACGTGGTCTATTGGTGTTCCCTGTATTGGAACCATTTGGTCAGACCCTAAGGGATATTTTTTTACCCAATGAAGCCAATCTTGCCAATAAATATGTCTTTGACACACTCTACCGGACTACGCTTGCCGATGCGGAATTGGTGACCAGGTATGATAAGTTTTTTATTAAAGGAAGACTTACAGCTGGATCTGCTTCTGAAATATTATTGCCGGGCCTCAATATTTCACCGGGATCAGTAATCGTCATGGCCGGAAATATCCCATTGGCTGAAGGGGTGGATTTTACAGTCGATTACAACTTTGGACGGGTCAATATCATCAATGAGGGGATTCTCCAATCCGGAAAAAGGATTTCTATCAGCTTTGAAAAGGCCGACTTGGTGTCTTTCCAGACCAGAAGTCTATTGGGGACTCGGGTGGAATATATTCTCAATGAAAAATTCAATATCGGAGGTACACTTTTGTATTTGAATGAGCGTCCCAATATCACCAGAATTGCCATAGGAAATGAAACCCTCAGGAACAGCATGTGGGGATTGGATGCCAATTTCAGTGATGAGTCAAGGTTCCTGACCAAGCTAGCCGATGCACTTCCCTTTACAGACACCAAAGAAAAATCACTGATCCAGGTCAGCGGTGAATTTGCACAGCTTCTTCCCGGTACATCCAATCAGGTATTGGGCGAACCTACCAACTACATTGATGATTTCGAAACAGCCATTACACCTTATAGCCTTGGAGGCTCAGCGGCACAGACCTGGCATTTGGCTTCGACACCAAAAACAGACAACAACCTTTTTGACTTAAGCGCCATTACAGCTGACAGACTTGGAAATGCCTATAGAAGAGCAAAAGTTGCTTGGTATAATATTGACAACATTTTCTATAGAGAAGGTGGTGCAGATGTCCCTTCCAATATCAACCAAGCTGACCGGATCAACCATTACGTTAGAAGGGTATTGCCTCAGGAAATCTTCCAAAACAGAGACCGTGATGTCATTGTGGTACCTGAACCCCTTTTTGAACTTGCCTATTTTCCAAGTGAAAGGGGAATGTATAATTACAATCCAAACCTGAATTCAGACGGTTTGCTTCCGAATCCAAAGCAAAACTATGGTGGGGTTACCCGGCCGATCACCACAGAGGTGGATTTTGACAGGACCAATATAGAATACCTTGAATTTTGGTTGTTGGATCCGTTTATAGAAGGGGAAAATGGACGGGTTTTGGATGGAAAATTCAATCAGAACAATACCACGGGCGGAAAATTGATATTTAACCTAGGTGAGGTATCAGAAGATGTCATCAGAGATGGCCGCCACGGATTTGAAAACGGACTTCCTGCAGATGGAAATCCCGATAATGCCAATGTCACTGAATGGGGAAAAATCACCCAACAACAATTTTTGATCCCTGCCTTTGACAATTCTCCAGAGTCAAGGGTAAACCAAGATGTGGGTATGGACGGTCTCCGCAATGAGGAAGAAGAAGATTTCTTCAGAACCCGATTCATTGACAGGCTGAACGTCAGTCCCCAAGCCTTGCAAGGTATCAGAAATGACCCTTCTGCGGATAATTTTCAATACTATCTGGACCAGAATTTTGACAACAACGACATCAAAATCCTGGAAAGGTATAAGAAATTCAATGGGATGGATGGGAACACTCCTATTTCCAATAACAGCAACCTGTCTTTTGTCCCCGCCGGGTCTAACCTTCCAGACAATGAAGACCTTAACAATGACAATACCGTCAATGAACTGGAAGCCTACTACGAATACGAAATCGACCTCAGAAAGGGAGAAATGGAAGTTGGTAAAAACTACATTGTAGACAAGGTTACTTCCAGCCAAAGCGGTGACCGGGTAGATTGGTACCTGTTTAGAATTCCCGTGAGGACCCCGGACAGGGTTCAGGGTGAAATCTCAGGATTTAAATCCATCCGCTATATGAGAACCTACCTGACGGATTTTGAGCAGCCGGTAGTCCTCAGGATGGCAAACTTCCGCTTGGTAGCAAGTCAATGGCGGGTATTTTTGGAATCGTTGTATGAAAGGGGATTTTTTGAAATCCCAGAACCTGATAATTCCAATTTCAGTGTGGACGTGGTCAACATCGAAGACAATGGACAGGGAAGTGCCACACAAAGCCCTTATGTATTGCCTCCGGGTATCATCAGAGACCGGGACAACCTTGCTTCTGTAGAAAGGGTGCTCAATGAGCAGTCTATCAGACTGTGTGTGGAAGACCTTCAGGCAAAAGATGCCCGCGCAGTTTTCAAAAACGCCAACTCACTGGACATGGTGCAGTTTGAAAGGATGAAGATGTTTATCCATGCCGATAGCGAAGATGCTCAGGATGGGGAATTAACAGCATTTTTGAGGTTGGGAACAGACTATACAGACAACTATTATGAAATAGAAGTTCCTCTCAACATCACTCCAAAAGGTACCCGTGACCCTCTTCAGATCTGGCCACAGGAAAATGAAATCGACATCGCCATCAATGAAATAGTCGGAGTCAAAATTGAAAGGGACAACAGGCGTGTACCTTTAAACCTTGCCTTTTCGCAAGATATCAGACAATATCGGGTAACTGTAGTGGGCAGGCCTGAACTCAGCCTCGTGCAGGGAATGATGATCGGAATCAGAAATCCGGGAAGTGGCAGCGGTGCTTCCAAGTCGATCTGTATCTGGGCCAATGAATTGAGATTGACAGGTTTCAAACAATCAAGCGGATGGGCCGCCAATGCCCGACTGAATGCACAGATTGCAGATGTCGCTACTGTCTCCACTTCGGTAAGACACAATACTTTTGGGTTTGGAGGCCTAGAGACAAGACTTTCCCAGAGAGCCCAGACTGCCGCTACCCAATATGACATCTCTGCCAATGTCAATGTGCATAAAATCCTTCCTGAAGGATTGAATGTGTCGATTCCGATGTACATCAGTTTTGAAAATGCCACAACAAAGCCCCAATTTGATCCTTTAAACCCTGATGTCCTTTTTGATCTTGCGCTACAAAAATTCCAAAATGATTCGGAAAGGGAAATCTATCGCGATCAGGTATTGGATCAAATGACGAGGAGAAATATTGGCTTTACCAATGTCCGCAAAAACAAAAATCCGAATCAGGAAAAGACCCGGGTCTATGATTTAAGCAATTTCTCCTTCTCCTACGCCCACGGTTCCGTCCGGCAAAGCAACATCAATACGGAAAGCTATCTTTTTGAGACTTACCTCGGAAATGTCGCCTATGTGTACCAGCCAAAGCCGGTTGTTTTGGAACCTTTTAAAAATTCCTCTTGGGCAGGTGGCGAAAAATTCAGCCTGATAAGGGATATGAATTTTAACTTTGTCCCTACCTCCTTTGCGGCACGGGTGGATGTGGACAGGCGTTTTCTCCGAACCCAATACCGAAATGACCAACTGACGATCGACGGCGTAGATCCTTTCTTCCAAAAAAGCTTCTTCATCAACCGTACTTATAACCTCAACTGGGACCTGACCAAAAATCTAAGAGTAGATTACCTGAGTCGGGTAATGGCAGTCGTGGATGAACCGGATGGAGACATTGATTCTGAAGCCAAAAGAGATTCATTGAGAAACAACATCAGGAGTTTTGGAAGGACTACCAATTATAACCACCAATTGAATATCAATTACAAGCTTCCTTTTGATAAAATCGGGGCTTTGGATTGGATAGGTATGGATTATAAATATGCCAGTACTTATTCATGGCTGACCGGTGCGATCGGGCAGCGGGATACTTTGGGAAATGTCATCCAAAACACAAGAGACCAATCCATAGTCGGCAAACTTGACTTTGTCAAACTCTATAACAAAAGTGCCAAATACAAGGCCCTAAATGCACCAAAGCGCCCAAGCATTCCGGGGAGGACGACCGTCAGTGCCGAAGATACCATTGGCACGCCGTTCACGAGAAAAACCATCCAATTCCTCACTATGATCAAGGATATCAACTTTAGGTATTCCGTTGTGGAAGGAACATTCCTGCCAGGATACATGGGAGAGACAGGCCTTCTTGGCTTGGACAGAAGTTTTTTGAACCCAGGTTTTGGTTTTATTTTTGGGGCTCAGGATCCTAATATCCGATTAGGTTTGGCAGACCGCAGCCTCATGGCACCAAGCACTGAGATGACCCAACTCTTCCGGCAAAACCAGACCAAAAATCTTCAAATAACAGGATTGGTAGTACCCTTCAAAGACTTTAATATCACCCTTGAGGCTAAAAAAAGGGAAACCGGGGACTACACAGAAATCTTCAGAAACTCTTCCGATAATCCCGGTGAATTCAATTCCCTGAGTCCAAACCGCTCCGGGGCTTACAGCATCACCTATTCCATCATCAGGACAACTTTGGCCAGAGATGACCAAAATAACAATTCCCCATTGTTTACAGATTTTGAACAAAACCGAAGCATCATCCAGTCAAGACTGAATGCAACTAATCCGGGTGGGGAGTATTCTCTGAATGGTCAGGATGTATTGACACTTTCCTTCCTGTCGGCCTACTCAGGGCGGGATCCAAACACCATTGACCTGAATCCTTTTCCCAAAATTCCGATTCCAAACTGGAGAGTGGATTACAAAGGCCTCAGCCAGATACCGGCGCTAAAAGAGTACTTCTCAAGCATCAGCCTTACCCATGTATATTCATCGACCTATGATGTAAGTAATTTTTCCAACTCACTCCTTTACAGTAAAGGCTTGGAACTATATAACAGCATCAGGAATTTTCCGGGAGCAAACCTCACCAACGAATTCGGTGAATACATACCGGTCTTCATCCTCAATCAGGTCGTCCTTTCAGAGCGCTTTGCACCTTTGATTGGCGTGAATCTATTGACAAAAGACCGACTCAACATCGTCATGGAGTACAACTCGGAAAGGAATTTGGGTTTGAACTTTTCAAATGCCCAGGTTACAGAACAGACAAGCCGGGATTTTGGATTTGACTTGGGATATACAAAAGCTGGGGTAAAAATTCCGTTTAAAATCCAGGGAAGACAGGAAATACTGGAGAATGACCTGCAGTTTAGATTAAGTACCAAAGTGGTCGATACAAGACAAGTCCAGCGCAAAATCGATGAAGGAAGCACAGTGACCAATGGTAACCTGAACATTCAAATCAGGCCAACAATCGGATATATCGTAAGCAAAAGTCTAAACATTACCATCTATTTTGACCGTACAATCAATGATCCGAGGGTCACTACAGCCTTCCGTAGAAGTTCTACAGCCTTTGGTGGACAATTACGATTTAATTTAGCCCAATAGGTTTTTACATTTGTCGAAACCTTGTATTTTTGGACACTTTAAAATTAAGACCGATATGAATTTTCCAAAAGAGCTCAAGTACACCAAAGACCACGAATGGGTCAAAATTGAAAATGACATTGCTGTGATTGGTATTACAGAATTTGCACAGAGAGAACTTGGGGACATCGTCTATGTCGAAGTGGAAACTGTCGGCGAAACCATAGCAGCAGGTGAGGTTTTTGGTACCGTAGAGGCTGTGAAGACCGTATCCGACCTCTTTATGCCTTTGGAAGGTGAAATCATAGAGTTCAATGAAGATCTTGAATCTTCCCCAGAACTTGTAAATGAATCCCCATATGAGTCAGGATGGATGATCAAGGTGAAATTTTCCGGAGATATCCCATCGGATCTATTGTCGTATGAAGAATATTCCGAACTAGTAGGCGGGTAATTCAATACCGAATGGAATTGAACCTGCAGGATATTAGATTGCAGGATTTGAATCCGAAAATATACTTGGGAAAAATTTTACCCCCATCAAAACCGATTGGCTATCAAAAAACGTATATAGATCTGATCCCACCTACCAAAAATTGGAGAAAAATTTAGGCTAAATGGCATATAAATTTTATACAAGGCAATTTCATCTCTTGTAAAAATTAAAATAAATGGCTAAAATTGTTTTCTCTTAATCTGTCAAAAAATTATTAACCTAATAAATTAACAACCATGGAAGCTAAAAAGACGCCACAAGCGGATTTATCCAAAAAAACAGGAATGTTCCTGAATCTTGGATTAGCAGTTAGCGTCGGGTTATGCCTTTTTGCTTTTGAATATAAATCCTATGATGATAGGAATTTGAAAGATCTAGGTAGTGTTACCGATGAATTTGAAGAACTACTCGATATTCCGATCACAGAACAACCACCCCCACCGCCACCGCCGATTGAGCAGCCGGTTATTCAGGAAATTCCAGATGAGGTTGAAATAGAAGAAAAAATCGAGGTTAACTTCGACGTGGATGTTCAGGAAGAAACAGTAATCAAAGAAGTTATCATAGCTGATGCACCTGTGGTGGAAAAAGCAGATGAAATCTTCGACGTTGTTGAAAACTCTCCTGAATTCCCAGGTGGTATGGAAGCTTGGAATGAATACTTGAGGAAAAACCTCAAATATCCTACTCAAGCTAGACGTATGGGTATAGAAGGTACTGTATATGTTGTATTCGTTGTGAACACTGACGGTACTGTGCAGGACGTAGAGCTCCTCAGAGGTATCGGTGGAGGTTGTGATGAAGAAGCCCTCAGGGTAGTCAAAGGAGCACCAAAATGGACTCCGGGCAAGCAAAGAGGTTGCCCTGTAAGGGTTAGGATGAGACTTCCGATCAGATTCAAACTTGGATAAAATACATAAGGGGCTTAAAGCCCCTTATTTTTTTAACATTTTTTAATATTGTAAAATTAGTTAAAATGAAAAAATATTGGCCTGCGATATTTAAATTCATGAACACTAAACTTTACAACCATGGAAACCAAGAAAAATCCTTCTGCAGATTTAAGGCCGAAGAGAGGATATTTCCTCAACATCGGTCTTTGCATCAGTATTTTCATTGCCCTTTTGGCATTTGAATGGAAAACAGCACAGATCAACAACATCATCATCGATGGGCAGGACATCCTTTTTGGGGAGGAAGATATCCCTGAAATCCCTCAGGTATTGCAGCCTCCTCCCCCACCAAAGATCAAAAACCCGGTCATTGAGATTGTCCCGGACGATATCGAAATCAAAGATCTCCCGGACTTCCAGATAGAGGTAGATCCTGAAGATAAAAACCCCGAAGTAACCATTGAAATAGAGCCTGAAAAAGAGATTGCAGATGAAACTGTAGATTTTTCGGAAGTAATGCCACAACCTGTGGGGGGAATGGAAGCTTGGAATAGCTTCCTGTCCAAAAACTTAAAATACCCAACCCAAGCGAGGCGGATGGGGGTCGAGGGAACAGTTTATGTTTCCTTTGTGGTCAACAAACTTGGACAGATTGAGGATGTGGAGCTTGTCAGAGGAATCGGTGCAGGATGTGATGAGGAAGCCTTGCGGGTGATATTAGCAGCTGAGGATTGGTTGCCGGGCAGAAACAGAGGGATTCCTGTAAAAGTAAAGATGCGGGTCCCGATCAGATTCAGGTTACAATAGTATTAGAAAAGGGGCCTTGCCCCTTTTTTTCTGATAATTTTCCTGACTAAATAACCCTAGGAAAAAAGCCCCGAATTGGGCGAAATATTTATAGCCATGGGTAAGGTGCTAAACCTATTTTCCTGCTTTACCTGATCCCCATGCACCGCAGCCCATGGTAGAAATTGTAAGGAAGTAGGTATTTGGGTCACGGATTCCCTAAGTTGGAGAATCCCCAATACCGAAATGGGGAGAGAAGTCCCCAGATTAAAATTCCTATGGAGAAAAGCCCCAACCGGGGCGAAATATTTATAGCCATGGGTAAGGTGCTAAACCTATTTTCCTGCTTTATCTGATCCCCATGCACCGCAGCCCATGGTAGAAATTGTAAGGAACTAGATATTTCGGTCACGGATTCCCTAAGTTGGAGAATCTTAATTACCGAAATGGGGAGAGAAGTCCCCTGATTAAAATTCCTATGGAGAAAAGCCCCATCGGGGCGAAATATTTATAGCCATGGGTAAGGTGCTAAACCTATTTTCCTGCATTATCTGATCCCCATGCACCGCAGCCCATGGTAGAAATTGTAAGGAAGTAGGTATTTCGGTCACGGATTCCCTAAGTTGGAGAATCTTAATTACCGAAATGGGGAGAGAAGTCCCCAGATTAAAATTCCTATGGAGAAAAGCCCCATCGGGGCGAAATATTTATAGCCGTGGGTAAGGTGCTAAACCTATTTTCCTGCTTTATCTGATCCCCATGCACCGCAGCCCATGGTAGAAATTGTAAGGAAGTAGGTATTTCGGTCACAGATTCCCTAAGTTGGAGAATCCCCAATACCGAAATGGGGAGAGAAGTCCCCAGATTAAAATTCCTATGGAGAAAAGCCCCAACCGGGGCGAAATATTTATAGCCATGGGTAAGGTGCTAAACCTATTTTCCTGCTTTATCTGATCCCCATGCACCGCAGCCCATGGTAGAAATTGCAAGGAAGTAGTTATTTCGGTCACAGATTCCCTAAGTTGGAGAATCTTAATTACCGAAATGGGGAGGGAAGTCCCCAGATTAAAATTCCTATGTAGAAAAGCCCCATCGGGGCGAAATATTTAAAGCCATGGGTAAGGTGCTAAACCTATTTTCCTGCTTTATCTGATCTCCGCCGCGGCGGAGCGAAACATGAATAGCCCCGGGCAAGGTGCATCTCTGATTTTTATATACTCACCGATCCCTAAGCACCGCCGCCCGGGGTAATGCAAACGTGATGTCGCAGGTTTTTGGGAGCGAAAAGGTAAAGTACTGAATGGAGTTTCCACCAAAAACAGGGAAGGTAGAAAAGTCAATTCATTTTCAATTTCCTTCTTAAGATGGAAACAATCATCCATTTCGAACTTTAAGAAACTTAATAGTTTTACTCTAGATTTTTAAATATTGACTATTTTGGCTTTTTCGTAACTTTACAATATTAAGGTTTCCTTAAAACGAGCTTTTAACATTGCAATAAGTATAACCGTTTGAATACAAAAGACCATGAAAGTATTAATAGATATACCTGATAATGAAGCATCTTTCGCTATGAAAGTTTTAAAAAGCCTTTCTTTTGTAAAAAAAGCAAAGCCTATGAGTGATGCTACGGTGGATTTGTGGGAAGATTTAAATGAAGCTGCCAATGAAGTACGCCTACACAAACAAGGTAAACTAAAACTAAAAACGGCTCAAGATTTACTCAATGAGTTATAGTATTTTTCCGACCCATCGCTTTGAGAAGGAACTAAAACGATTGGCTAAAAAATTTCCATCACTCAAAAATGAGTTTGGGGAGCTGATTGCAAAAATTACTGCTAATCCCGAAGCCGGCACTTCCATTGGTAAAAACTGCTATAAAATTCGTTTGGCCATCGTTAGCAAAGGGAAAGGTAAAAGCGGAGGGGCAAGGGTTATCACTTACTTATACATTGATACCGAAACGGTTTATCTGCTTACCATTTATGACAAAGGCGAAAAATCCGATCTAAAACCAAATGAACTCAAAGATATGATTGATAGTTTGGAACTGGATGTATAAAATATAAACAAAACACTTCGAGATTCTGGGATCATTTCCAAACGCCTTGTCCTACACTTTTATCCTTCCCTCCACTACAATTGTCGGGATGCCATTGAACTAGCCAACCAAACACCCAAACGAAAGGTAATTCTTGGTAAAATGAATTACTCCCGACTGCTGTACGGGATCAAAATATAAAAAGGTAGGGGCGAGCGTAAAGAATAGCTTTGGTTAAGCTATTTAGCGAGTAGCCAGAATGCAGGGCAGGAAATCTACACCTAGCGGTTACACCTTTATAAGAGTAGAGTGGGAGATTTTAACAATGTTTAATCACTTTTCCTTTCTTTTGCAACTTTCTTTTGTATTTCATTTGGCATCTCAAAGTATTTTATTATTTGGCTTTTGTATACGTAGCCTATAATTGCTTTTATATCGTCTTTTCTTGATACCTGTACCCAATCGCTATTACTATTCGGTACATAATAAAAATATTCTTTGTCTGTAATCTTGTCAATGACCTTTGCTTCGTTTGAAGGTGCTTCCCTAACATTAGTATAACCGTCTTTGACATTAGAAATTCCTACCAACAATAATTTCTGTGTTGGGGATTCATTGCGTACTTTACTACCTAACAAGGCTCCATCACTTAACCATATATATTGAATAATTGTTGGTAAATCTTTTGAGCCTAATTCAAAATAAATTCTTTTTGCTCCTGAAAAAGACATTTCGATATAAACACCAAATTTTAGACCTTCATCAGATATTTCGGCTTTATCAATAATTTTGAATATTTCATCTTTAGAGAGTCCACCTGTCAGCTCCTTCAAATATGGTTTCATTTTCTTGAACATTCCTGAATCAAGAGTAGCGTCCCAATAAATTTCTGAAAGTTTTTGATTATTGGTCTTTTCGTTATACAATAAGGTATAAAAATTCTTAACTACATTTTTATAATCTTCTTGATACTCTTTGACCCAATCATTTTCTTGAGGTTGGGAGCAAGCAAAATATGGAATCCATAGAAAGAAAAGTAAAATTTTCATAGCTTGAATTATTTAGGGTTTACGATAAATAACATGAACAGGTATCGTACCATATGTTTTATTGTAATTGCTATACCTGTTATAGAAATCCATCAAATTAGTTCTATCCCCAATTAATCCAATACAACCCTCCGTACCCATCGATCTAGCTGGATGAATACGGATTAAACCCGTTTCCCGTTCTCTTAATGGATCATACCTATCAGGACCTAATGTTACTCTAAAACTCACATCATGTCTGCTATATTTAGGATTAGCTTCAGAGTTTAAGTATGTAGCATCCCAAGTTCCTTCAGGAATAGTATAATATTTAGGATCTCCGCTGCCACTTACGGCGGGATATGTTGCTATTACTTTGCCAGATGAATTATACCAAATTAGATTACCCTGTGTCCGGGTAGCATTCACAAACTTGGCTTCATACTGTAAATAATCACCTCCTCCACCTTTATCTCCTTGTAAATCGTCTTGAAAGCTATTATATAATGCCTCGGACTTTTCCTTAACTATTTGAGAATCTGTTTTTTTCTTAGATTCAATTCCTTTAGTCGTTCCTGAATAATTTCCATTTCCATCATCTCCGACATAACCACCAAATGTCACCTGTCCATCCAATGGTAAGGCCTCCATCCCATCAGGATCTATGACATTTAGAGGACTGTTTAGTGCATAGTTGTAAGGAGAAAGGCCTACAAACTTCTCCGCCAGCGGATCCACCACAAACCACCTTCCTATACTCGCATCGTACATCCTCGCCCCATAGTCAGAGAGGTTGATCCTGATGTGGTCATTGAATTCCTTGCCGTTATATAGGTACTTATTGGCCTTGATCCCCCCCAGAGTAGGAAACTTAAAATATAATCTTAAATTTTAAAGTGTCTGGACTAGATTCTTTTACGAGGTAAAGAATATCTGATTCAGAATTTTTAATAATAACATCACCAGGGGATATTATTGACTTAATGTAAATTCCTTCTTTTTGAGAATTAAGTGCTTTACCATTAACAGAAATCCCTAATTTCCTTCCGTCATCAATTTCAATAAAAACCGTATTGACGCTTTCTCTTAGCCTTAGACCATTGAAAGGATTTCTTAAGGCCAAAACTTTAGAATTGATTTCCTCTTTTTCCCCTATCGATGGATATTCGAAATTGACAGAATCCCTTTTTTTTCTCACCTCTAAATGGTCCCATCGTTGTTTCAACACCGCAAACAATATTAAAGCTGCTATGAAAATTAAATGAAAATATATTTGTTTCGGTTTCATTCTATTGGTTTAATTTCACCCTGATTATAAACTGCTGTACGAATCCCCACCGGGGTGTAGTCAAACGCCTGATGCTAGGACTGGGTGTAATTTGAAACTACACCCTTTTATCATATTCAATTTGTAATTGAATACAAATCAAAACCCTCAAATCGAAAGGTAATTGTAGTTTATTGAATTACGAATTCATTTCATCAAAAGCCGTAATTTCATCCATGATAGCCATCGGGATACGCCTAGGCAACTCCTTTTTTAAATTCAACCCCAAACTACACTCAGCGGGGGGCAAATTGCGATTTTATTCAAAACCAAAAAGAAATTTATATTTATTTCAAAATTCCAGTCTCAATAAATTTTTCTATGTTCTCAATCCTTAAGGGTTGTTTTTGAAGGTCAAAACACTTAAGAAAAAGCTTAGAAAGCGCATAAAACAAATCAAAAGGTTCTGATCCTTTGTCAAATCGGGATAAATCTAATTGCTTTACGTCGATTGAAAAATCATATATTAGTTGATTTAAGAAATCATCTAAATCATCACCATAAATTTGGATATCTATAAGGGATACATCTCTCCTCACGAGACTAGCATCAATTTTGTATCTAGTGTTTAGATAATTTTTCAAACATTCAAACGTATTTTCCATTTTTTAACTAATTTTCAAAATACTCACCCGGTTGTAGCCAGACGCTTGATGCTAAGACTGGGTCGGATTTGTAATCCCACCTTTTTATCCTTTCCAATTTGTAATTGGACTATGTACCCAAACACCCAAAATTAATGTATTTCTTGGCAACTTGAATTACTCCCGACTGCTGTACGGGATCAAAAAATAAAAAGGTATGGGCGATCGAAAAGAATCGCTTTGGTTAAGCTATGTAGTGAGTAGGCAAAATGCAGGGCAGGAAACCTCCACCTAGCACCTAGCAATTCTTAACTCAGTGTGGAAGTTTGGCACTCTTTTACAATATATTCAAACTTTGCTCTTTTATTTTTTCAAGCTCATCTTTCATCACCACCACACTTCTTTGGATCATCGCATCATTGGCTTTGGATCCGATGGTATTAATTTCTCTGCCTAATTCTTGACTGATGAATCCCAGCTTTTTGCCTTGACTGTCTCCCGCTCTAAGGTTCTTTTCAAAATAATCAAGATGAGATTCCAACCTGACGATTTCTTCGGTGATATCAATTTTCTCAAAATAATAAATCAGTTCCTGTTCCAGCCTGTTGTGGTCAAAGCTATTCTCCTCCATCCAATCCCTGAAATTACCCTTGATTCTTTCCCTGATCCTGCTTTTTCTCTCCGGATCTTGGGTTTTGACTGTATCCAAACCTTCCCTGATGACAGCTAGGTTTTCCAAAAATTTACTTTCCAAAGTATTGCCTTCATCTTTTCTGAAAGCATCGCAATGCCTCAGGGCTTTTTCAATTATCTTCTTTACAATTTCCCATTCATCTGTATCCGTTTTCTTTTCCACATTGGAATTGAGCACTTGTGGGGATTGTAAGGCCAATTTGAATAAGTCGGGGGAACTCGTCTGAGTCTTTTCAGCAAGATTTTGATAGGTTTTATAATAGGCCAAAAACAAATCCTCGTTGACAGCAACCGGCATTTCGGCTGCAGATTTGTAAGAAAAATCAAGGTTTAGATTCACCTTCCCTCTTTCAAGAACCGCACTTACCAAGTTTCGGATTTCTAGTTCCTTGTCCGAAAACTGCTTTGGGGACCGGATCGAAAGGTCCAAAAATTTTGAATTGAGGGTTTTTACCTCGACACTGACTACATAACTGTCATCTTCAAAACCGGCCAAACCATAGCCTGTCATTGACTTTATCATAAAATTTTTCTTGTGATTAGAAATTGTAGCCCAAGGTAACGTAAAATTTCAACTCATCGGTTTGGTAATTTCTGATGGGTCTAGCTACATCAAACTTAAAGTAATAATTGAGCAGAACAGTCCTGAGACCAGCACCATAGCTTTGGAGCCAAGGGTTGTTGAAATTGTTCAGTGTAATCACAAAAGGCGAACCCGGAGTGGTGATGATCTCCGTATTCTGGTCATTGACCCTTTCCCAAGGTGCAGCATCATTCCATGCAGATCCTACATCATAGAAAGCAACCATCTGGAAGTTCTTTACAAAATTGGAAGTGATATTTCCCCTTGACAGGTATGAAAACAAAGGAATCCTCAATTCTGTAGTAAATGTAACGACATTTCGGCCTCTAATTTCATCAAACAAGTAACCCCTGAGGTCTACAAAATCCGCAAAGAGGATATTTGAATTTTCCACTCCTCCCGGATTTCTGACGGGAGATTGCTCAGGTCTATTGGATGGTGGCTGGTAAAACTCGTTGAAGAGCCAATTGTCCATTCCCCCGACAAGATAATTTTGGGGATTTTTTCCAAAAAAGGAGCCCCCAAACAATCTTGTTGCCAAAATGAGGTTTTTATGAATAACTTGGTAATTCCTGAAATCAAGGTAGAAATTGGAGAAAGACCTGGATGCATTATTCAATCCCTGATAATGAACAACTCCCATCTTTGCTTTAGCACCTCTTTGGGTATATAATCCCAACTGCTGTGTTTTATCATAGACAAATTCAAACCTTCCACCTGCATAAGTAACATCAAACCTGTTTTGGTCAGGGTCCTGAGCACGGATGATGGAGTCGGAATTGAGGTTGAAGTATTGGGTTTTGGCAATCAAAGGCGCTGCCGTCACCCTTGAGTGAACATTGAATGGGTAGGAAAATCCAAACTCTATTTTATTCAAAACATATTTTTGGAATACAATCCGGTCAAACTCCTCAATCTGAATTGACCTCCTATCATACCTCAGTGAAAAATCAATCCGCTGTTTTAGGTATTCGTATTCGAAGAATACGTCGCTTCCGGACCTGAAATCCAAAGGAAACATGATGCCTCCTTTGAAATTATGGTTATCGAGAATGTCAGTCATCCTACCCGATAAGGCCAATCCAAATCCCCGTAATGGATCGACTACCCAATCTGTACTCAGATTGGAAGTGATAAATTGCGGAGTCATTCTGACCGGACCTGTAATTCTCTTCTGAAGACTTTGCCTCCTGAAATTTTCCAACATGTTACCTCTTCCTGAGGATTGTCCGAGAGTTGGTGACTGCTGTGCTGAGGCAGGTTTGGGCACCGTGTCAAAAGCATAATTCTCTGTATCTATCCCACCTTTTCTTTCAAATCTCAGCCTGTCTGTATTGATACTTCCTGTGAGACTCTTAGGTGCAGGGATAGAGTCCTTGGCTGCTTGCTGCTGTTTTGGATCGTTGGCAGGTGGTGTGGTGAGCATCAAGTCTTCCAACCTGACATTCAAAACTGAATCCCTTTTCACTGTGGGTTGTTCGGCACGACGGGTAAGTTCTACCGTCGGCTTCTTACCTGCCCCGTCGATTTCTGATCTCCTTGATGAAATCCTCTCGGAGAGTGTCTTGGCCTGGGAAAGCTGGATTCTTGGTGTACTAGGCGTAAACTGGTCGACGTTGGAATAGCTTTCAATGACTAACCTGCTTTGGTTTCCATCCCTGTACGAATAGGCGACCTTGTTTATTTTGGAAGAATAATCAAATGCTTCGAGACTCTTATTGAAAGCAGTCATCTGACTTGAAATTCCATTTGACACAGTCAGTCGCATCATGTTATTGATCCCGCTCTGGTCACTAAGGAAGAGAATATTGTTCCCGTTGAGGACTCGAGGCCTGGTATTTTTATTGTTGAGGTTGGTAAGTTTCGTGATTTTCAAGGAATCCCAAAGATCAACTTGAAACAGGTTGAAGTAATCAGGAAGGATTTTGACATCCGGTGTTTTTGTTAGCGCCGAATCAGGGAGTTGCACAAAGTTGGAGGAATAGATAATGGTGGAATCATTCAAAAACATCGGGGTGATGTTGTCAAAAACATCATTTGTGATCCTTTTTCCTACTCCCCTGACATTGAGAGAATAAACATCTGTTTTTCCGTTGGCGATGGAGGAAAGCACCATATTCTTTCCTGTAGAATTGAAATCCAAGCTAAGAACCTGTGTAATATTCCTTAAAAATATCTTGTCTTGACTTGAACCGTCAATGGCCCTTGACCTTAGAGTCGTCGTTCCTCTTTTGAAAGTGGCAATGGCTAAATTAAGAGTGTCTTTCCAGGCGATAACCGGAACTGTGAGGTTTATTGGCTGATCCACAGAAACAGCCCCACCGGAAAAAACGGTCATTTCCCTACCGTCGGCGAGATTCCTTACCTGCACTTTGTATTTGCCTCCACTGTTGATTACATAAGCAAGATGCTTGGCGTCCGGACTAAATTTGATGTCATTGATGATGCCAAGGTAGGATTCTGAAGTCTCTGCTATTTCGTTGCCAGTATTGATATCTTTGAAAGTATTGAAAACCTGCTGGTTGGTACCGACATAAAACTGCTTCCACTGATCCTGAAATACTCTGTAGTTAAGTCCGATGGTATTGGCAATACTGTTTTCTTCATTCCGGTTGATCCTTGAAAGGTTAAGGATACTGGATATGTAACGCCTTCCATATTTCTCAACAATAAAATTCCAAATAGACTGTCCGACAAGTCCAGCCTCCCTACTTTTTAACTTATGGAGTTTGGTATTTTTTTCTTCTTTGAAATAGTGCCTGACAAAGTCGTCCATTTCCATACTCCATCCATGGGCGAGATACATGGCTACACCGTCTATGTACCATTCCGGAAAGCTGTTGATCAGGTTGGATTGAAATGCATCCGCAATGGTAGACCCATATAGCATTTCTTCGATAATCACTTTAGAAGTGGTGTAGATCAATTCCCGTTTGAAACTTTCCCAAGTTCCCGGAAAAGCCACTTCTCCGATCAGTTTGCTGAAAAAGGTCTGTCCGTCGATGGTAAATTCATCTTTATTCAGGTCGACGTTGCTTTGGAGGATTTCCTCAGGAGAATTGTAAATGAAAATTTTCGGTTTGGTGTAGGCCACATAGCCTATCAATTGGGTAAGTCGTTCGAATTCACTCTCAAGGTAATCAATGGCCATTTTGGCATTGTTCATCCCCCCGTCATAATAATAAACTTCGAAGTTGTTGGAGCTGTAGTAGTACCATTCAATATTTTTGTGTTGGATTCGGTTTTTACCGAATTTATCCCCATTGAACTGTGCTAAAGACAGCAATGGGAGCTGCAAAAAGAAGATTGATAAGACTAAGAATACGATCTTATTTTTCATCTAACCTGATTCACTTGGGTTTTAAATATACTTAAAAATTTGAATTATGTTTTTTTAATCCTGTCAATGTTTACTTCTTTTTCAGGTTGGTCACCATTTAAAAGCATTTCAACCATCATTTTGCTGTAAAAGGGAATCAAAGATACGCCTTTCGCACCAAAACCATTGAAAATATAAACGCCCGAAACAGCAGGATGTTCACCTAAAAATGGTTTTCGATCTTTTGTGGCAGGCCGGATCCCATAGCGGTGATTTTGGATGGATTGAACCGGTGCAGGCACAAGTTTCTCCAGTTTGTCCAACAATTCATTTTTGGCATTTTCGGTAGGTCCCTGATCCAAGTCATGCCAAGTGTAGGTAGAGCCCACTCTTTGATTTCCATTGGGCAGAGAAATCCTGAAAACCCCACGGTTTATGATTTCCTCCGGATAAAAATCTTGAACCAAATCAAGAATTTCACCCTTTACTGGAGCAAAAGGCAAAAAGGAAAAATACCGGCTTTTCATTGCACCTAGTCCGTTGCAATAAACAATTCCCTTTGCGTAAAGTCCTTGATAATTAAATCCACCTTCCTGGACTTCAAGAAAATCCTCCTCAAATTTTTCCTCCAATAGGAGGTTATTATTCTTTAAATATGCCGAATAAGCACTCAGGAGTGTATTGATGTCTAGATACCCTGAGTTTTTCAAAAGGATTCCTCCAAATGGATTGATAGCTTCGGGATAAACTTCTTTGGAGAATATCTTTTCAAAATAAGGTTCGAATCCTGGTTCGCCTGTTTTTCCCATCCATTCATTTTGCTCCTCTATATTCAAAAAAGGACGGTAAATGTTTTTTCGGTAAAGAAATGTGGTCCCGAGAAGCTCCTCCAGTTCAGAATAAAGCGGTTCAATCTCCGGAAAAAGCAAATCTGCATTCCAGGTTTTCACCATCTTTTTCCCTGTGATCGGATTGTACAGACCTGCAGCAATGCGACTGCTTTGATTGGCAGAAGGCAGGTCAATGACTGCCACTTTTTTGCCAAGCTGCAATAATCTATGTGACAATACCGTGCCTGCCAATCCCTGACCGATAAGTAAAAAATCAACTTCCATGGTCAAAATTAGTTTCTTTATTCGTTATTTTGAGGTGATTATAAAAAGATTTCCCATGCTGCAGATCAAAACATTCACTTTCAATCCCTTTTACGAAAACACCTACATTCTTTTTGATGAGACGAAAGAGGCGATAATTTTTGATCCGGGATGTTTTGAGAAAAAAGAAAAAGAAATCCTCAGCAGCTTCATCCAAGCTGAAGGCCTTAGGGTCACCAAATTGGTCAATACACATTGTCATATAGACCATGTTTTGGGAAATGCATTTGTCAAAAACACCTTTAAAGTTCCGCTTTGTATTCACCAAAATGAAATTCCGGTTCTCAAATCGGTTAAAGTCTACGCACCTAATTACGGTTTTGCGGGATATGAAGAAGCTGAACCGGATGCCTTCATAGATGAAAAACAAAAACTGACCATCGGAAATCAATCTTTGGACATCCTCTTCGTCCCCGGCCATGCTCCGGGACATTTGGTATTTTACCATAAGCCTTCAGGAATATGCATTGCAGGTGACACCTTGTTTCAGGGAAGTATCGGAAGAACAGACCTTCCTGGCGGTGACCATCAGACACTTTTGTCTTCAATCAGGCGGGAGTTGTTCAACCTGCCGGAAGAAACTACCGTATACCCCGGTCATGGGCCGGAAACTACCATAGGAGAAGAGAAAGAAAACAACCCATTTGTTGGCAAACGGGCCAGAATCTAAATGATCAAGCAACATATTCCCAACGCACTTACTTCCTTAAATCTTGCCTCCGGCATGGCAGGTATTCTTTTTGTCCTTGACGGCCAACTTGATTATAGTGCTTATTTGATTTTCTTGGCAGCTTTATTTGATTTTTTGGATGGGTTTGTGGCCAGAATCTTAAAGGTTAGCAGTGAGATTGGAAAGCAGCTTGACTCCTTGGCTGATATGGTGACTTTTGGTGTTCTCCCGGCCTTTATCTTGTTTTCCTTGATCGAATCCAACTCGGACAATACCTATCTCCCATACACCGCCTTTCTGATCGGTATATTTTCTGCCCTGAGATTGGCCAAATTCAACATAGACCTCCGACAATCTGAAAGATTCATTGGTGTTCCTACGCCGGCAAATGCCTTATTCATCAGTACCCTTCCTTTTCTTTCAGAAAAATCTCCCTTTTTCGGTAATCTATTGTCCAACCCAACAGTCCTTGTTGCCATTGGACTTATCATGTCGTATTTGTTGATTGCTGAGCTTCCCTTGGTTGCTTTGAAATTCAAAGATTTCTCATTTTCCAAAAACATCTTCAGGTATTTGGTGGTGGCTTCAGCCCTTATCTCGCTCATCCTCTTTGGGATAGCAGGTATTCCTTTTGCAATTATTTTGTATATTGCGCTCTCAATTACAGAGGCATTAATCACCAGGAATGCTTGACAAGCAAATTAAAATCCTTTTTTCAGCAGGAATAACATTCATTCAGCTGTTCGTTTTCTTTGGATCTCTAGCCCAGACCCAAGACTTGTACTTTAAATTTCCAATCCTGGAGCCCGGTGTATATAAGGTAAGTGAAGGTCAGCTAAAAAATTTGGGTTTTAATAATGCCGGAGAGGTTTCAATATTTGGAAACCCCGGAATGTTACCACAAAAACTCGATAGCCTGCAACTTACCTTACAGGAAATCCCTTCCAAAATCATCGGAAATGATGTTTTTTTCTTTGCCTATGGCCCGGATCAAATCATTGTAAACGAAGACGGAGTAAATTTTCAACCTCACTTATATTCAGATACACTTTTTTATATGGTGGGAAATAAAATCAAAGGAAATGAGATTCTGGAAGGTAATAATCCACCTGCAGGTCCTATAGCTGGAGAAAACTTATTTTTGATCCAAAGCAAAAAATGGGAGGAAACAAACTTGTTGAATTCAGGCAGGGCTTGGTATTCCCAACCTTTGTTTATAGGGCAATCCTTGACATTTTCTTTTGAGCTTCCTAGTGGCCAAAGTGGCCCTTCTAAAATAAAACTGGGATTGATGTCACAGTCATTGGCTGATAATGTATTCCGGGTTTTTGCAGGAGGACAAAATATCGGACAAAGCACCATCTTGCCAATCCCAAATACCACATATGGAATCAAAGGCAGGGAAAAATCAGAGGAGTTTGAAATTCCGGAATCCACTGCATCGAAGATGGATTTTCGTGTAAATTACCAAAGTCCAAATCCCAATGGTACCGGCTATTTGGACTATGCACTTTTGGCCACACCTTATCCATCAGATAAAATCGGATCGGGATTATTTTATAATCTTGATGGGGATAATTCTTTTTCATTTTCTACAGCAAAAACCACGTGGAAAATCAAAAATACTTATGAGATCACCGAAGAATCCGACCGTATTTTCCTTGGAAAAGGTGAAATGGTTGTAGCATTTGAGCCAAATGGCGTAAAGGCAATCACAGATTTCGAATTGGCCAATACAAGTTTGAGAACAGACGACTCAGATCCCCAATTGTTGATCATCACCCATAAATCACTTCTTTCCCAAGCGCAGCGGCTTTCCTCCCACAAAAACCAAAAAGGAATCCAGAGTTCAGTAGTTGTATTGGAGGATATTTATGACAGCTTTGGATATGGCAATCGGGATGTGACAGCCATCAGAAACCTGATCGCATTTCATTTTCATTATTCCGGAGGATTAAAGAATGTCTTGTTTTTTGGTAAAGGAACCTATGATTACAAATCGAAACAGGGTGGCCGACCAAATTTAGTGCCGACCTATAGCTCGCGGAATAGCCTGAATCCTCTGACTACTTACAGTTCAGATGATTTCTTTGGATTTGTTGATTGGGGACAAGGTCAGTGGGACGAATCAAATGCCGGAGATGAGCAATTGCAAATCGGCGTAGGAAGGATTCCTGCAATTTCCGTCAGCGAAGCAGGAGAAATGGTCAATAAAATAATCGCCTATGAAAATGGGGAGAATAACCGTGGTGAGTGGAAAAGGAATCTGGCTTTTTTTGCTGATGATGCTGACAACAATATTCACCTCAGGGACGCCGAGGTTCATTACGGGTATTTGTCCAAAAACCATCCCGAATACCTGATTAAAAAACTTTATTTGGACAGGTTTGAGCAGCAGAGATCAGGGTCAGCCCAAAGTTCTCCTTTAGCCAAAGCAGCCCTAAAGTCCACAATTGAAGAGGGGGTTTTGATACTTAATTACATCGGGCATGGCAATGAAACTGTCCTTACTGCGGAAAGGGTCTTTACAGTTTCGGATCTATATGACTGGCCTGAAAACCCACTTCTTCCATTGATTGTGACGGCTACCTGCGAATTTGGAAGGCATGACAGTCCTTTTATCAGGTCAGGTGCTGAAGAGTTTTTGTTTGCCGAAAAAAAGGGAGCAATAGGCCTGCTCACCACAGGCAGACCGGTATTCAGTTCAGTCAATTTTGCATTGAATACCGCTTTTGTGGAATCTGTTTTTGAAAAAGACAACGGCGAAACCCGCGACTTGGGAGAGATTTTTAGACTTACCAAAAACAACAGCTTAAACGGACCTTTTAACCGGAATTTTTCTTTGCTTGGGGATCCGTCGCTGAAGTTGGCCATACCCGAATTGACCACACAGACAGACCCTGTTTGGGATGTCGTACTGGAAACCGAGACCGATACTTTACGGGCTTTACAGCGAATTCAGATCAAAGGAAAAATAATCGACCCACTTACAGGAGCCATACTTCCTACAAGTAGCGGGACTTATGATATCCAAATTACGGACAAAGCCCAAACCATCACCTCTCTTGGGGACGAAAGTCCACCTACTGAATTTTTAGAAGAAGTCAATGTTTTGTTCAGAGGAAAGGGCGAAGTCAAAGACGGTGAGTTTATCTCGGATGTTTTTATCCCCAAAAATATTGACAGTAATATTGGGACTGCAAAAATCCGGTTATTTGC
This sequence comes from Aquiflexum gelatinilyticum, assembly GCF_024813435.1. Lineage (NCBI taxonomy): Bacteria > Pseudomonadati > Bacteroidota > Cytophagia > Cytophagales > Cyclobacteriaceae > Aquiflexum > Aquiflexum gelatinilyticum. The sequence goes on along the minus strand of NZ_JANAEZ010000010.1, from coordinate 99,121 downwards.
GAGTCTAAATCAGGGAGATGAAGCAATCGGTGCCATCCAAATCCCAATCGGCGGCACGGCATCCTACACCTCTAATGACAAACTTGGACCTGATATTGCACTTCGTTTTGGACAAAACCAATCAGATGCTAGCGGATCATTTCCTTTTTCAAACCTTCCGCTGACAATTTTGTTGGAGGATGAAAGTGGAATCAATATTTCTTCCCAAGATAATGGCCAAGACATCGAGTTGACTATCAATGACCAAAGTCCCATAATCCTCAATCAATTTTTCAAAGCCAAAAACAATGGATTTGAACTAGGAGAAATCAACACATTGTTAGCTGATCTAAAAGAAGGTAAAAACACAATTACCGTATCCGCATGGGATAATGTCGGAAATAGTTCGGAAATGACCCAAGAAATAGAAATCAAGGGCTCTTTACAATTAAAGATCTTAGAGCATGGTACTTACCCAAATCCGACCACAGAAAGCAGCAAATTTAGAGTTGCGCACAATAGGCCTAATGAGACAATCAACCTTGAATTAAAAATTTATTCTATTTACGGCAGTGAAATATTTTCAATGCAGCGCCGTTATGTAGAAGCTGATTTTTTACTGGATGGAATCGAATGGAATTTTTTCCGTTCAACAACCAAATATCCCGTAAAAGGAACTTATATTTACACCCTAATGCTCATTTCAGAAAAAGACAATTCATCTGAAACAAAGAGCGGAAAAATTATCATTCAATGAAAATACAGATGAAAACCCTTGTCACCCTATCGATTTTTTCAGGGATATTCCTATTTACATTTCATGTATCAGGTCAAAACGGCCCAATTGTATCCGGCCAAGATCCGACCCGGCGAGTAATTACCACCGCAGTTCCTTTTTTGAATTTTGCGCCTGACAGCAGACATTCTGCCATGGGAGATGCCGGAGTGGCCACAAGCCCTGATGCTTTTTCCGCACATTGGAATGCCGGTAAATTATCCTTTATCGACAATGATATGGGCGTTTCACTTTCTTATTCCCCTTGGTTGGGCAGGCTGGTCAATGACATGTCCTTGAGCTACCTGACTTTCTACAGAAAAATCGATGACAAATCCGCTTGGGGTTTTGACTTGAGGTATTTCAACATGGGGGACATCCAATTGACTGATGGAAGAGGAAATGAACTTGGAGAATTTACCCCAAGAGATATCGCTGTGGGTGGAACATACTCCCGAAAATTATCAGAGAAATTGGGTTTGGGTATATCCGCAAGATTTATCCATTCTAACCTTTCGGGCAATATTTCTTCCGCCGGCGGTGCAGAAAGCAGACCGGGTGTTACCATTGGAACAGACGTTGGTCTTTATTACAATACTGAAGTGCTGTCTGGAAATAAAACCGGAGAATTTTCTTGGGGTGTTGCGATCAATAATATTGGTCCAAAAATCACTTACAACAGTGCGGATGATCTGGATTTTATCCCAACCAATTTCAGGATAGGAACAGCTTATCTGATGAATTTAAATGAATACAATTCATTGACTTTCACCTTAGATTTCAATAAGCTGATGGTTCCAAGTCCTCCGATTTTATTGAGAGATGAAAACGGTGTATTGGTAACTGACGACAATGGGGATTTTATAATTGAAAGTGGTAGAGATCCAAATAGACCATTGATTAATGGAATGTTTACTTCCTTTTTTGATGCTCCGGGAGGATTCAGTGAAGAATTGCAAGAAGTCATGATTTCTTTTGGTGTTGAATATATTTATAATAATGTTTTTGCATTAAGAACGGGTTATTTCTATGAAAATCCGAACAAGGGTGGAAGAAGGTATTTTACAATGGGTTTTGGAATTGATTACAACAAGCTTGGATTTGATTTTTCCTACTTGGTACCACAGGTACAAAACCATCCCCTTGCAGAAACTTTGAGGTTGTCTCTTTCCTATAATATTGCCGGAAAATAATCATGCTGGATCGATCCAAAGCACCTGATTTTAAAATACCAACATCAATAGAATTTCCTACACCAATACAAAGGACTCTTCCAAACGGAGTCCATTTGTATTTTATACCTACCCCTGAAAATGATGCGGTCAAATTAGAGATTAGTTCCTCTATCAATGAATCCACAAACAATAAGTTGTTGGCACCTTACTTCGCCTTGGAGATGGTCACAGAAGGAATCAATTCAAAAGATGCTGCAGAGTTGGATGATTTTTTTGATACCTACGCATCCGAGGTGGAGACAGAATCAGGATTTGAAAACCATGGGCTTTCCTTATTGACCACCAAAAAACATTTCAGTACCGTATTGCCGGTCTTTCGGGAATTACTGACTGAAGCTACATTTCCTGAAAAGGAACTGGCTAAAAGGAAAAAACAGAAAGCACTGAGTATCCATATCAACCGAGACAAAAACAGCCACAGGGCATCACAATTATTCAGAAAAACACTTTTTGGACAAAACCATCCTTTTGGTAAGATTACAGAAGAAAATGATGTAGATGTGATTGACCGGGAGGATTTGGTGGATTTCTATCAAAAAGACCTTTGGACCAATTCTGAGATTTTTCTGACAGGAAATCTTGATGTTTCCCAACTGGAAGATATTATCAAAGAAATCGGGAATATCCCGGTATCTTTTTTTGACAATCCCGTATCCGGATTTCAAAATCAAATCCACCCTAGAGTCATAGAATCAAAAGCAAAATCCGTCCAAAGCAGTATCAGGATTGGTTGTCATTTGATTCCAAAAAACCATCCCGATTATTTTAAACTGAATCTGATGAATACCATTTTGGGAGGATACTTCGGAAGCAGGTTGATTAAAAACATCAGGGAGGACAAGGGCCACACCTACGGTATATACAGCAGCATTGGTGGACTGAAAAATTCTGATTATTGGGTAGTGATGGCAGATGTGATCAAAGAACACGATGAAGCTGTCATCGAGGAAGTATATAAAGAAATAGACAAACTCAAATACGAGCCAATATCCCTACAAGAACTTGAAGTGGTCAGAAATTATTTGGTGGGCAAGTTATTGTCCCAATTCAGTTCCGGATTTGAACTCATTGGAAGGTATAAATCTATTCATCAGGCAGGATTGGATTTTGGGTTCTACAAGCAACATCTTAACTATATCCTGACCGCCAAACCTGGGGACATTATGGAAGTGGCCCAGAAATATCTGGAAAGAGAAAAAATGGTGGAGATTATCGTGGGTTAATTTTCTTAAAAAGTAGGTATAACCCTGAGATATCCATTTTCATGCTTGCCCAAGAATCATAAAGAGACATTTTCAATCCTTTCGCACCAAGTGCTTTTGCAAGGGAAACAAAACCCCTTGCAGACTCAAAATTCGCAGACCATAGTGCGTGTTTTGCTTCAAAGAGTACTCTTTTGATCAATGCTTTGTCCTCTTTTGGTCTTCTGTTCATTGTCTTTATCTTTTGACAGACCTTCAGTGTTGATGGCAGCATTTTCGATTTTTTTGGCTGATACTGCCCCGCGGCAAAGGATTTGGAATGGATTCTTTTTTTGACTCCGATATGGTTTGAAAAAACAAATTGGTAATTCCTCGCCAACCTGACCATAATGTCAAAATCCTCATAAGCCAGGCTTTCATCATATCCTCCTACTTTTGTAAATATGGAAGCATCAAAAACCAATGAAACAGAAGAAATAATATTTCTTTGCACAAGACTGCTATAAACATCTCCGATCTTCACTTTTTGGTTGAGATGTCCATCGGGGGTTCTTTTGTAAAATGTTTTTTCCTTTCCATTGGAATAAACCATCAACACATCCGAAAAACAAACAGCAGCACCGATAGACTGTTGGAGTTTTGAAACTGAGCTAGAAATATGTCCAGGCAACAGCACATCATCTCCTGATAAGTCTATGAGGAATTTTCCCTTACTTTTCAAAAAAACCTGATTGAAAGATTTGCAATAAGGCATCGTCTCCTGTCTGAAAAAAGTGGAAGCATTAAAATCAGGGCTGTTTTTTTCTAACCATCCAGTGATGCGCTGCTTGGTATTGTCCGTACTTCCATTGTCAATAATAAAAACTTCCAGGTTAGGATATCCCTGATTTTTAATGCTTTCCAAAGTTTGTTCGATGAATGGACTTTGGTTGAAAGCAGTAAGGATAATTGTGACTAAAGGTGTTGGTTCCATGGCTATTTTGTATTTGCAATGGTTACGATACTTTGTTTACTCAGAATCTTGCAATTAATGCTAAAAAAAACTTTTTCCCCTTTGAGATACATTGGTCAAATGGTAAAAGTTTCGGATTTGCTTCTGAATTTTTTCTGAAAAACCTCAAATTCAGCCCTTTCTCTGATATAATCTCCTTCCGAGTACTGTCTATCAGAAATCCCCAACAGTACAGAATCTTTGTCAAAGGTAAATTCTGTCCAAACCATCGGAGGTATTAGTAAGGCTTTGGAAGGGGAATCCAATTCAAACAAAAACTTTTCCCCCGAAAGCACTTCAAGTAAGGCAGACACCTTCCCCGACAAACAGACAAGAACCTGTGATTCTTCCCGATGTGCATGTATGCCCCTTTTGGCTCCCGGAGCAATCTTATTCAGCCAAAACAGTCTCTTGATAGGAAAAGGGATTTTTGTCGGCTCTTCTACAAAGTGAAGCTGACCGCTTTCATTCCCATTTGGCTCCAGGAATATCAGTTCCGGTTTTGATAATAACCTCATACACATTGCTAAATTATCACTTATACTTGAATAGTTTTTTATTTGTAGCTTAATTTGTCGAAAAGCTTTGGTCTCCCTCCATGTCGTTTCATAAAAGAACTGATATCCTTTCCCCAACATTTGTTTGAAATCAACTTGAAAAACAAAGCCTCCTACCTCACGCTTTCCACGGTTTCAGAAGGTCTTTTCAAAGAAAAAGGCAGCAAGTTTTTGGCGTTTGCCTATTCGGTCAAAAGTGAACAGGAGATAAAGGAAATCCTGGATGGTTTACGCAAAAAATATTTTGATGCAAGGCACCACTGCTATGCCTATATGCTTGGCAAGAACAAAGATGTATTCCGTGCCAATGATGACGGAGAACCCAACCACTCTGCGGGTGATCCGATCTTAGGTCAAATCAGATCCCACTCTTTGACCAATGTTTTGATTGTCGTGATCAGGTATTTTGGGGGTACAAAACTTGGTGTAGGGGGATTGATCAATGCCTACAAAACCGCAGCGGCTGAAGCAATTGCCAACAACCAAATCATAGAAACAGAAGATAGTCAAGAACTGAACCTACACTTCAACTATCCGGAAATGAATCAGGTGATGAAATTGGTCAAAGACCATGAACTTGAAATTTCAGGTCAAAAATTCGACAATTCCTGCGAAATAAAATTATTGGTCCCCGACGGAATCTTGGAGATAGTTCTTGCAAAAGCTTTGGAATTGGAAGGGGTGAAAATCATTGAGAGTTAAAAAAAGTCTCCAAATATCCCTGATAATGCAGCTTTTTATAAATTTCCCGACAGGCCCATGCATCCGTGGCAGCATAGAGCAATTGCTTTTCCGTCAAAGTTTGGGCTTCCCAATTGGATACCTGCTCAGATTTTGAAATCCTGACATTCAATACCATGGCTGCGAGGTTTCTTACCCCGACATTTTGAAATCCAACTTTTTTGAGCTCTTCATTGAGGTCAAAGAAATTTTCAGGAATAAAACCAGCTCTCAGTTTTTTTAATGCCTTAAGGTCATCATGGACAGCAGCACCTACTTTGACGATATGCTTTGTTTCCAACAGTTCCTTCAGTTCACCTGGCATCCCAATTTGATTTAATCGGACCAAAAAGGCAATATCATCTGTAGCTAACTGTAGCAAGGCCACCTGATATTGAGTTCCTTTGGTAAAGGAAGGTCTGGTTTCGGTATCAAATCCAATGAGTTCGTGTCTGCTGATTTCATCGATTATCTCTTTGACTTGTTCTTTTTTGTCCACCAATACAATATCCCCCTCAAATTGTCCGAGAGGCAAGTCATTGATTTCCAATTTCGAAATTTTCATTGGTATCATACCGCAAACTCCTTTCTTATCTCCTTCATTTCTTCTTCACTGTAATAATTTATACCCAATTTGAAGTATCCGAATAATACTGTCATAATCGGGCTGATGATATTGAAAAAACAATACGGAGCATAAGCCAATGTCGCAACACCAAGCACTGAAGCCTGTGTAGCACCGCATGTATTCCAAGGGATTAACACAGAGGTAACAGTGGCACTGTCCTCTAAAGTTCTACTAAGATTCTCGGGTTTTAAGCCCCGCTTTCTGTAAACATTGGCATACATCCTTCCCGGAACCAAAATCGCAAGGTATTGGTCTGAAGTGGTTACATTGAAAAACACGCATGTCGCTGCTGTGGAAGCGATCAGCGAACCGATGGAATGAACTTTCCTGATCACTGCCTCTGCCAATACTTTGAGCATGCCGCTTTCTTCCATAATCCCCCCAAAAGCCATCGCACAAATGATCAGCCAAATGGTGTTGAGCATTCCTGACATTCCTCTAGTGACCAACAACTCATTGACGATCTCATTGGAAGTGACTATGCTGATACTTCCATACAAAGCCATCATCACCGATTTGAATGATTGGTAAGCATACCCAAAACCGGTATCTCCCGCAATCAGATGTATCGCCTGAGGCTGGAAAATAATCGCGAAAACTCCGCCGAGCACTGCACCGACCAGCAGGGCAGGAACAGCAGAAACTTTCTTTACGATCATGGCAATCACTACAACAGGAACGATGAAAAGCCATCCTGAAATATTAAACTGCTCTAAAATAACGGCAGAAATATCTTTCACCTGATCAACAGAACCTTGCGCTCCCGAAAAAACACCTATCACTCCAAAAATAATCAAGGTAATGGTCATGGAAGGCACTGTGGTCTTGGTCATATGCCGGATATGGGTAAACAAGTCCGTCCCGGCCATTGCCGGGGCAAGGTTAGTCGTATCAGAAAGCGGTGACATCTTATCTCCAAAATAGGCCCCTGAAATAATTGCCCCACCAATAATCCCTTCCTCAAAACCCAATGCTTTACCTATTCCCAATAAAGCTACCCCCACCGTAGCCACAGTAGTCCAGCTACTTCCTGTCGCAATGGATACTATAGCGCAAACCATGCAGGCGGCAATAAGAAATATGGTAGGATTGAGAATCTGAAGTCCATAATATATCATAGCAGGCACAATTCCGCTCAACATCCATGTACCGGCCAATGCCCCGATCAACAATAAGATCAGGATACTTGACATCGCGGAGGAAATGCTTTTTACAATCCCATCCTGCAAAATTTCCCATTTGAATTTTAGCCTGTAGACTGCCATCAACGCCGCAACGGCAGCAGAAAATATGAGTACCATCTGATTGGATCCCGACAATGCGTCCGTTCCAAAAATCCAGATATTGATTACCAACAAAACAATTAAGAAAGCGATAGGAAACAGTGCTTCAAGGATGGTGGGCTCTTTGTGTTTTGTTATCATTAATGTTTATTGAAATTTTAAAAAACTGAAATTAAGAATTTTTTGGAAAATTACACTTCCGCTAGGAGGTTTACCAATTCTTCAGCGGCCTGCCATCCAATTGCAACCCCCATTCCACCTAACCTGACTGCTATTCCCACATTTGGTCTTACTATTTCTACTATCGGCTTTTTATTTTTCCCAAAAGCCATAATCCCTGTCCATTCAAAATCTATTTCCGTATCGTTTTCCGGCAGGATAATGTTGTTAAGAATATGGATCAAATATTCCCTGATTTTGGGATTTGATTCCATTAAAACAGTTCTTTCTCCCTCAAAATCAATGTTCCTACCGCCACCGAGAAGAATCCTGTCTTCCACTTTCCTGAAATAAACATACCCTTTGTCATAGTGAAATGTTCCTGAAAGTGGGATAGGTTTGGAAATCGGTTTGGTGACCATCACCAAACCCCTACCGGGTTGGATATCCAATCCGGGTAATAGGAGATTGGTAAATGCATTGGTGCAAACCGCTATTTTTGCTGCATGGAAGCAGATATCTTCCTTATCTGTTGGGTTTTGGACGAAAACCATTTTGCCATCCAAGTCGATTCTAGAAACCTTTGAACCTGTCAAAATTTTGATATCCACCTCAAGACATTTTTTCCAAAGTGAGTTCAAAAATTTGCCTGAATCCAATTCACCCTCAAATTTATTTTTGATAACAGCCTTCACTTTGGCAGAAAAACCAAACGGCTTGACATCCTCTATCTGTTCAAAAACCGATTCATGGAAAATCGGCGCCAATAATTGGTTGATTGTATCAAGGGATTCCAAAGCATCGATTTCCTTGTCAGTCAGGAGTTCAAGTCCACAGGAAGGAAGGTAACCGAGGTTTTCATCGCCAAAAAATTCTCTGATTGAAAGCAGTCCACGATATCTTTTGCTTACCAATTGTAGGACTTCGGGTTCAGACATGTGATTGAGGTCATCCAAGATTTCTGTCAAACTCCCAAAGCAGGCAAATCCTGCATTTTTGGAACTTGCACCGCTGGGAAAAATCCCTCTTTCCAAAATCAGGACTTTTGCATGCGGAAATCTGATTTTGTATTGAATGGAGGTAGACAATCCCACTATTCCTCCACCGATGACGATCAGATCATGGTCCACAAAATGTTTCTTTTCCCAATAGCTCAACATTATTATAAAATCGGATAAAATATTTAAGGCTATTTATTAATTTAATGCTCAGAATCCAAAAAATTCCACTAAATCCCCATCCAAATAACCATGAGAAAAATTGATGAACTTTTATTGGAATATGGTCAAAGCCATCAAAATGAGACCAATAAAGCCATACATTGGATCTGTGTCCCTGCTATATTTTTCAGTATTGTGGGTTTGATTTATAGCATTCCTTCCGGTTCAGTTGAATCATTGTTGCCATTTTTGGGAGATTTTGCAAATTGGGCCACCCTAGCTTTGATTGTCGTTTTGTTTTATTATGTCTCCTTGTCTCCTCCTTTAGCTTTGGGAATGTTTTTCTTCTCTGCATTGTGCCTCGCTGTCGCTAATTTAATCAATTTGGTTTCTCCTGTTCCCCTTTGGGCAGTCAGCATCGCCATCTTTATTTTGGCTTGGATATTCCAGTTTTATGGACATAAAATCGAAGGAAAAAAACCTTCTTTCTTCAAAGATGTTCAGTTTTTGATGATCGGGCCCGCTTGGCTGATGCATTTCATTTACAAAAAACTTGGGCTCGCCTATTGATGGGTGAAGCACTCATTCTCAGGATGGTGAAATAGTCATTCCAAACCAAATCCCTGCTTTTTATCATTTTCTTTCGGCCTTATAAATTTCTTTCGGGAATTTTCTAAGGTTTTAAGTTGTATTTTGTGAAACAGTAAAATCCATCAAAGCTTAAAAACATGCTTCATTTTATTTTTGCAGCAGTTGAACTTCCCATGCTATCTGACATTGTATGGATTTTTGGCTTGGCCACTTTGGTGATTTTTCTCTTCATGAGATTAAAAATCCCCACCATCATCGGCTTCTTATTTACAGGGGCATTGGCAGGTCCGTACGGCTTATCTTTGGTCACTGCTTCCACTACGGTTGAGGCGCTATCAGAGATTGGGGTAATCCTTCTATTGTTTGTGATCGGTATGGAATTCTCTTTAAAAAGTCTTTTATCAATCAAGAAGGCTGTTTTTATCGGGGGATCACTTCAGGTATTTACCACAATTTTAGCCACAACTTTTATTGCTCATTTTTTGGGCTTTGATTGGAACGTGTCTGTATTTCTTGGTTTCCTGTTTTCGCTCAGTTCCACTGCGATCGTTCTCAAGCTACTACAGGAAGGCGGTCAGGTCAATACCATTTCAGGAAGAACAACCTTGGCAATTTTGATTTTCCAGGATGTGGTGATCGTTCCATTGATGCTGTTTATACCCATGTTGGCAGGGGAAACAGAAAATATTGCCCTTTCACTGCTTCTGATGGCAGGCAAAGGCATTGCAGTGATAATCCTGACTTTCTTAAGCGCCAAATACCTTATCCCTTCGCTCCTGTTCCGTATCGCAAAAACAAGAAATGAAGAACTCTTCCTTCTTAGCATCATTGTCATCTGCTTTGCTGTGGCTTATCTAACTTCACTGTTGGGACTGTCTTTGGGATTGGGGGCATTTTTGGCCGGATTGATCATCAGTGAATCCGATTACAGCCACCATGCTACCGGCAAAATCCTCCCATTTAGAGAAGTGTTTTTGAGTTTTTTCTTTGTGTCAGTGGGAATGCTTTTTGACATTGGATTCCTGTTTTCCAATATCCTGCTGATTCTGGGCTTGACCATATTGACTTTTTTGGTCAAATTCATAATTGTTGCATTTTCGGTCAGAACCATAGGTCAAGGTTTCAAGGAAGCATTTATTGTAGGTTTTTCAATATTTCAGATCGGTGAATTTTCTTTGTTGCTAGCCAAAGAAGGGATGAAATATGAACTGATGGACCCAACAACTTATCAGTTCTTTCTTGCTATTTCAATTTTGACCATGGCGATCACGCCATTTTTTTTGAACAAAAGAGAGTCGCTTTCGCTGAGTATTCTCAACAAATCTTTGCCTAGCAAACTCAATGAAAAATTTGGCAATGAGGATATCCCAAAAAACATCACCCTTGAAACAGATCTTAAGGACCACTTGGTCATCATTGGTTTTGGGCTCAACGGGCACAATCTCGCCAAGGCTGCAAGATCCGCCAAGATCCCTTATGTGATCGTAGAAATGAATCCCGTAACAGTCCGAAAAGAAGCTGCCAACGGTGAGCCCATTATTTTTGGAGATGCCTCAAACGAATCGGTCCTTGAGCATGTCAAAATTCACAAAGCACGGGTGGCTGTCATTGCCATATCCAATGCCGCTGCAACCAAAAGGATCATTTCAAATATCAGGTATATGACCACCAACCCTTACATCATCGTGAGAACAAGGTATGTCAATGAAATGGAGGAAAACCACAAACTCGGAGCAGATGAAGTGATTCCAGAAGAATTTGAAACCTCAATAGAAATATTCACCAGAGTATTGGGAAAATACTTGGTTTCCCGACATGAAATCGAACATTTTACAGAGGAAGTCAGGTCTTTCAATTATGAGATGTTCAGAAAACCGGCAGACCAAAAAGCAAGCAGACTTAAGGTCGACCTTCCCCCGATCAATATGGTGGGATTTAAGGTTGAAAAAGATTCCGGCAGATTTATTAACAAACCCCTCAAAGAAGTAAAATTAAGGGAGGAGATAGGTGTCAATATCGTGGCTATCAAAAGAGGCGAAAAAACCTATTCCGAAATCTCAGGAGATATGAAAATCAAACTTGGGGACCTCGTTTATGTGGTGGGTAAATCCGAATCATTGCTTGCCTTTGAAAAAGAGGTGGAAATAGATTGAAAATGCTTATTCTAAGAACTTTACATTTTTCAGTCTTTCCAGTGCCATTTGGTTTTTGTAGCTGTAAATATTGTCAATGATGGATTTTTTCTCCCTCGCCGTAAGTCTCCAATTCAGTGAGGCCCTGAGAATCTCCTGCTGATTTGGATTAAAAACCCCTTCCTGATCCGCCAATCCCATTTCCTTCAGGTATTGCAAGGTGGAATATTCAAATTCAATCCTTTCGATAGGGAAAGGTGCGGTCTCTTTCATACGGTTATACAATACCTCATTGTTTAACGTCTGAACATTGTCCCAATTGATGTATATGTTTTTAATTGGAGTAAAAAGTTTTTCCAAAAGTTTGGGAGGTTGTTTTTGTTGGATTTCAGAGAATTTCTCAGAGTCCCTGATGGAAACCAAAACGACCCCTGAAGTATTTTCTTTGATCCAATCCTGAAAAACATACATAAACCGAAGCGCATCCTGCACGCCAAAGTTGTCAGATAATCCCGAATCCATGGTTTCCATCCCTGGTGTGGATGGTAATTGGATATTGGGGGTAATAAAGGGAAAAGTCGCCCCCATCCTCAAGGCGCTGATAAACCTCAGCTGATTGGCTCCATGATGGGCAAAAAACCTTTGAAAATCTATACCCTGACTTTTCTCTTCATTCCCTTCCGATCTTTCCAATGAAATCCCCATATAAGACATTGGATAGGGTGAAATGTACAATTTCCTTCCATCATTCGTAATCAGAGGTGTCACAGGAAGCATGGGGATCAAACTTTCAAATTCAGGAATTTTATAGTCACCGATGTTCTTTTCCAAAATACCCTTGGTATTGATATTGAATTGGTTTTCAAATGCATACCCCCGGTCTTTGAGGTACTTGCGGTTGTTGTATTCGAAGGATTGGTTTCTGATCAGTAAGTCATTGACCAATAAGGTAAATATGATCGGATTGAGGTTGTCCGCAGAGATCTGATCGAGGTATTTTGCATCAAAAAGGTCGAGCTTTTCTTCTTCTTTTCGCAGGTAAAGTTCTCTAAAAAAAGCAGCACCAACCACCCCACCTGATGCTCCTGTGACCATTTGGGTATGTTTGAAAAATTGATTTGAACTCACCTTCTCTGCTTCCTGCAAGACCCTTACCGTCCACAATGCTGCCCTTTGGCCTCCTCCGCTTGTGGCGACAAAAACCATTTTGGGTTTTGAATTTGGAGGAAATTTGCTTTTCCAGTTTTCAAGAATCTGCAGTGCATACCTTTTATCTTTTTCTACACTATCCGGATGCAACATTTCCTTAAGGTGGTCGAGGTCATATATGGCAGGCTCGGAATCATAATTCATTCCAAAAGCAGCATGGGGTCTGTTGAAGATTTCTGTACCGGATAAGAAATTGAAAAAAATTATGACCGCGATGACAATTGGCGTGGACCAGTCTCGCAGCCAAAAGGCCAAGGCGCCTACCACCATCGTCAGAATCGAAAAAAGCAAAATACTGCTTGCCGCTGCAGGGATCTGAAGAAATGGATTTTCCCTAAACAAACCCAAAATCAAAATCAGACCGATCAATGCAATCTGAATCAGAACCATATTGAGGTGGTTTTGGTCAAAAACACGGAGCAATTGATGTGTTTCAAACCTGGATAAGTCCTGCCTGACCTGTCTAAACCTCAAGCTTATGTCCAAATAGTCTACAACCTTGTCTTTGGCTTTTTGACTTTCCTTGATCCTTCTGAGCATATTGGCCCTCGGGATTTTGGTTTTGCGAAGTCTCTTTTCCACACTATCTGCAAAGAGTTTGAAAAAGTCCTTATTGGTAAGTGCAAAATAAACGAAAATCAAGGTGTAGGTAGTCAATGTTCCGGCAGAGAAACCAAGGAAATAGACCAAGATGATGGTATTATCCTCGTGCTCGTTATCAAATTGAAATGAAATAAATGCGACAAGGTATAGGATATAAAAAGCGAAAGGAATGATGGAGTTGTTGACACAATAATGAATAAAAGGTCTTGGGACAACCGCCAAAAATTTAAATTTGGAGCCATCAAGGATGTATGTCGTCATATGGAATGACATTGTGAAGATTGCAAGCGTCACCCCTACCAGAAAAAAGCCCTGCCATGAAACCTGATTCAGGTACTCAGGATCTAGAAAAAGAAATGGAATCCCAAGCACTGTCCCAAACTTCTGCAAAATGATCAGCGCCAACATAACCCACAGTGCCACCAGAAAAAGATTCTTTTTCAGATGCAAAATCAACAGCTGGATCGGAAAACTATAGATGATTTTGTCCCACATTGGTGAATTGTTCTGTCAAAATATAAGGGAATTTTAATTGAATTCTAAATCGACATTTTTCATTGTGGCTTTTGCCAATATGACTTACCTTCGCTTCCTGAATTTGAAAAATTGAATTATGAGAACCTGGTTTTTGTGTAAATTAAAATATGCCAAAGAAACTGAGCAAGGTCTGCTCAAGAATGTTTCCGAGCAATATCTGGTAGATGCCGTGTCATTTACGGAAGCTGAGGCGAGGATTTATGACATGCTTGGATCTGTCATCCGGGGAGACTTTCAGGTGACCAATATCAGCAAAAGCAATCTTGTAGATGTGTTTTTCTATGAGGATATTGACATTTGGCACAAATGCAAAATCACCTATATCGTAGCTGATGGCGACAGCGGGAAGGAAAAGAAAGTGACACAGTTCATGATTGTTACTGCGCATGATGTGAAGGAAGCTTACGAAAGGATCTTTGAAAGCCTGAACAACATGCTCGTTTCTTTCCGGGTGACCGAAGTGACTGAAAGTCCGATCATAGAAGTGTTCCCTTATGAAAAAGACGAGGAACTGAATCCACCGATTCCCGAAAATCTAAAACCCCTTCGGGAGGTTCAGGCAGAACTGAGAGAATATGAAGAAAAGGACGAATAGTCCTTTTTTTTATGCCCTCAGCTGATTTGCTATCACAAAACTGATCAAATCCTCAACGGGTATTCCTGCCCTTTCTGAAGCATCGGCAATATCTTCCCTGCTCACTTGGGCAGCGAAGGTTTTGTCTTTCAGCCTTTTTTTGACGCCGCTGACCTCCATTCCCTCATAGCCCTGTGGCCGCATCAGAGAGTAGGCATGGACAAAACCTGACAATTCATCAAAGGCATAGAGCATCTTTTCCATTTCGGTCACCGGCTCTACCCCAAAAAACCTTGGACCGTGGCAGGCGATGGCCCGGATGATGCGTGGATCTATATTCCTTGATTCCAATTCTTCTATGATTTTGCGGCAATGCTGATCAGGCCATTGGTCCCAATCGGCATCATGAAGCAATCCGGCCAAATGCCACATGTGCTGCATGGATTCGTCATAACCTTTTGAGGCAGCATAGGCTTTCATCAAGTGTCCGACCTGCTTCATGTGAAAAAGCAATTTCTCGTTTTTGACCCAAAGAATCAACAATTCCATCGCTTCTTCCAAAGTCATTATTTGTCCAAGGTTCGAGTCAGAACCAAATTCTTGCCGGTTTAATAAATATATAGATTCCATGATGGGTCGATTTATGATTTAAAAACAATTTTTTTGCTTTTTACATTAGTATTTATGTAATTTGTAATACGATTTTGAACTTTCAAAATTATCCCCCACCTATCTACCCGTTTGCCTCATGAAAGATTTTTTTAAGCATTCAGATTACTTTTATTATATCTGTCTGGACAGGGATGCTAATATATTGGATAGCAATGAACATCTTCAAAAAGAAACAAGGTTTTTGAATCATGCCTTAGAAGGTTCCTCCTTTTCAGAATTGGTCTACTACAAGGACTTTTCAAATTATCAGTCCCTCTTGGAAAAATCACTGATGGAAGGAGAAAGGAAGTTCACGCTTGACATAAGGAAGATTAAATCGGATGGGCTGGATTTTTATTGGACCAAATGGGAGTTTACCATCATCTCAGGCAACAGTGAAAACATTGAGATTTTGGGAGTTGGTCACATCATAGAAAATGTAAACGAAAAATCTGTCCAATTCCCTGACAGCATCAATGACCTGCATGCTAAAAATTCATTGATGGAAGGATTGCTTGAAGAAAACCTGATCGGGTTTTGGATTTGGGACATTGCACAACAATCTGACCAGCTGAGTCTTTCTTTGAATGAGGTTTTTGGATACAGTGCTATCCAAAAAACCAAAGGCCAAAAGAATGTGAAATGGAAAAAACATATCCACCCTTCAGATAAGTCCAAAGTAGAGACACATCTGAAGGAGCATTTTGCGAGCAATGGTAAGCTTCCGTTCCATTGTGAGTTTAGGATCAAGAATCTCCATAAAAAAGACATTTGGGTCTTGGGATATGGCAAAGTCCTGCAGTGGAGCCCCGAAGGAGATCCATTGGTCATGGCGGGATGCTTCTTTGATATTTCTGAAAGGAAAAAAACAGAATCACTTTTCCGGCAACAAACCCAATACCTGACGACGGTGACTTTTAACCAAACACACCTGATGCGCGCCAAACTGGCCAATATCATTGGGATTTTGGAAATTATCGATCCCAAAAAACCCTCAATGGAAACATTGCATTTTCTCAAAATGATCAAAACCGAAGCCAGAAAGCTGGACGAGGAACTGAGGAAAAGCATCTCCGCCTCGAGCAGCCTGCAGAATACCCCACCCCAATCCGAAAACCAGGCATTGATGATTTAAGGGTTTTTTATGGATTTGTGGGTTGAAAAGTCTCCTTCACCTCCCCACAAGTCAGCATCGCTTCCCCGAAATATGGGTTTTTGATTTCCTTTTCCCCACTCAGCCAAAAGGCCCCTTTGTCTTTGAAGGCCATCGGACAGTATTGCTTGTAAACGGTATTTTCCTCCACACCAAAATAAGCCACTGCCGAAATCAGGTTGTCCGAGAGTGTTTCGAAATGGGAACGCTGCACTTCCACGTCTTTGGTGCTTTGGATTTTGTCCAGACTTCCTTGGATCGGTTTCAATAATCCCATCCAAATATCGTGTGATTTTTCATCCAAAAGCCCCATTTCTACCTTGGTCAAAGAAGCCTTGGATTTGGATACCGCCGATTGGGCGGAAGCAACATCGGAAGCAGTAAGGGCATTTTTGATGGTAAAATAGCTTTTTACAAATGCGGTAAGTTGTTTACGGAATTGCTCAGGGACGGCCTGATTCTGTGAAACAGCTTTGGCCTCAGGCCTCAGCATCATGCTGTATTTTCCTGATAGCTGAGCTGCGGCATCGATCGCAAAAACCCCGTTGCTGACAACCTCATCTCCATCGCTGATGCCGGAGGTCACCATATAATCGTCACCCGAGCGCGCACCCAAAGTCACTTCGCGCATTTCAAAAGCCGGGGACTCGCTGTTGCCCACCTGCACATACACCACAGACCGCGGCCCTGTCCATAGGATGGCGGACTTAGGAACCATCAAGCCTGACTTGGCTGTAGCGGACGTTTTGATCGTGGCACTGACAAACATCTCGGGCTTCAGCTGCATGCCTGTATTGACAGCTTCCGCACGGATTCCGACTGTCCTTGTTTCGGGATTCAAAGTCGGATCAATAAAAGTTACCTTTCCTGTGAATTCCTTTCCCGGATAAGCTGCTGCCTGAAAAGTGATGTTATCACCCTTTTTGATTCCGGCCAGGTCAGATTCATACGCATCCATGATTACCCAAACCTGACTCAAATCCATGAGTTCAAACAGGACAGAACCCCTGCTGACAAATTCCCCCAAAGAGACATTCCTTGCGCTCACAATTCCCGAAGCATCGGCATAGACGTCAAATTGCGTCTGAACGGCGCCACTTTTTTCAATCTCCGCAATCTGCCCTTCCGAGATTTTCCAAAGGCGCAGTTTTTCCTTGGCAGCTTGGTACAATGCCGGCTGACGGTCTTTGATCTTGGCCACTTCCAGCAGTTCTTTTTGGGCATTGACCAAATCAGGTGAGTAGATGGTCGCCAATTTTTGGCCTTTGGTCACTTCCTGACCGGTAAAATTGACAAAAAGCTTGTCTATCCTTCCTGCAAAATTGGAGGTAAGGCTTTTGATCCTTTGCTCATCGGGTTGGATTTTTCCTGAAAGTTGCAGCCTCGAGGCAGAAGCGCCTGAGGTGACTTTGGTCGTCATGACTTTGGAAAGCGCCATGGCTTCGGGAGTCATTTCCAACTGGTATTCGTTGTTAGAACCACTGAGTTGTGACAGCGGAACGAGGTCCATGCCGCAGATCGGGCATTTGCCGGGTTCGTTTTGGCGGATATGGGGATGCATGGGAGACACCCAGATTGTTTCCCCGTCGGAGGCAAGCGCTTCCTGATTTTCCGTTTCAGGCTCTCCTCCACCTCTGATAATCCATCCGAAAATCCCCCCAAAGAGGAGACAACCAAAGATGATGA
Source organism: Aquiflexum gelatinilyticum (assembly GCF_024813435.1). Lineage (NCBI taxonomy): Bacteria > Pseudomonadati > Bacteroidota > Cytophagia > Cytophagales > Cyclobacteriaceae > Aquiflexum > Aquiflexum gelatinilyticum. The sequence goes on along the minus strand of NZ_JANAEZ010000010.1, from coordinate 81,296 downwards.
TGACGATATTTTTTCTTGTATTCATGGCGTTTATGATTCAATGTTCATTTTTATTTTTGCGCATTTCTTAAAGCGACATTTTATTCGTTTTCAAACAGGACAGAAGACGGAAGTCGGATGTCCGATGTCGGATGACCGAAGACCGATGACCGATGTTGTTAGCTTTTAACAACGGAACTTGTTTTGGTTTCACTTCCTTTTCCTGACATTTTTAACGATTTATTTGATTTTTATAATTGTTGTTTTGGCATTTGCTTGTTAAATGATAATTCAAAAGGGAACTAGCCCTATAGCTTGTTTGATGCTACTTCTGTCTTCGGTCTTCCGTCTTCGGTCTTTTACCTAATATCCAGAAAGCACCACAAGCCTTGCATAATTCAATTGCTGCTCGATCTGGGTATTGAGCAATTCCAACCTGAAGTTCAGGAGTTCTCTTTGAATACTCAGAATCTCCTCAAAGGAACTTCCATCGGTCGCATAAGAAGTCACGGAAAGCTCCATGGTCTGTTCGGTCAGTTCAATCTGTTCTTCCAGCAATTCAAGTTTTCTTTGCGAATCTTTGAGCTGGGCAATGGCACTTTCAAATTCTGTGACCAGGCTGTTTTGAAGATCTTCTTTTTGCTTGATGGCGGATTCTCTCCAATAAATCGCCTCCGTTTCCATCGACTTGTATTTTTTTCTGTAAATGGGAAGGGTCACCGTTCCCATAACCATAAACATGTTGTTACCCATTCCGGATGGCATATATTCCATTCCATCCATTCCTCCAATTATTCCTGATTCGGGTCTTGGGGAAAAAACCATGTAATTCAAACCCGCCCCCAACATCGGTCGTCCTTCCAGTTTGGCCATTTGGGCTTGTTTCCAATAAGCTTCACTTTCTTTTTCTAGCATCAGCACCATGGGATTGTTGGTCAGAATCCCCTCCAACATCAGTTCTTCCAATCCGGCAATATTGATCGGATCGAACTTCTCGGAAAGGTTGATTTTTTCAGTTTGTTCGACTCCCAAGAGTTGGTTGAATTTGGTAATCAAAGGTTTTTTGTTGACCTCCATCTGGATCAGTTCGCTTTGGAGGGCTTTGATCTGAACCTGAAGTCTGAGTACATCCGTCAATTTGCCGGAACTGCTGGTGGCGCCCATGGCATTCATTCCTGAGGATGGACTGGATGGGGTTGTACCTGCAGCAGGACTGCCTCCTCCCATTCCCATGCCATCGGAAGAACTTCCGGAAGATTGGATCTGAATAGGTTTCCTGACCACCGAACTTACCGATGACACTGCCTCGGAGGTATTTCCGCCTTGGTACTTGATGATGGCCAAACGCTCCAGACTTTTCAGGATTTCTAGATTGGATTGGGTAATGGCAATGGTATTTTCAAGTTGCTGCAACTGGAAATACGTCTCTTTCACCTGCAGCATCAACCTATTCCGCTCCTCTTTGAAAGCCTCGTATCTTGCTTCTGCCATCAGAGTGGCTTCATCTTTTTGGGTTTTGAGCATGCCAAACCATGGAAACATCTGCATGACAGAAGCTTCCGCCCTTTGGTTACCCATCAGCAATTCCATCGGTCTGAGAAAATACCCGACATTCAATTCCGGATCCGGCAATGAATTGGCCTGATTTACCTTCTCCAAGGAAGCTTCGTAACCTTTGAAGGAAGCCCTTATCCCAGGGTTGTTTTCAATTGCTATTTCTAGGTAGGTATCCAAGGACTGGGAATTTACTTTTCCACTGAGCATCAATGCAGCAAACATCAGATATTTATAGATATTGGATATTGATGGATATTGGCGGGAAAGACCGGCTTCAAACCATTCCTTAAAGGATTTTATGCTTTTGAATTTTTTCATTTCAATTCTTTTTTTGAATTGTAAATTGATTGAATGTAGTTATTCAGTTTAAGGGAAAGCTTATCAGAAATCAACTTAAAATTGGCAAACTCTTCCTTTGAGATGATTTCCCTTTCCTCCATAAGGCTTAACCAATGATTGATGGCTTCCAACATAGAACCACGGCTATTGTAAAGAAACTTGACCCTATCCAAATAATGAAATCGGCCATAAGACTCCGCAATATTTGCCCCTATCGAATCTATGGATTCAATAAACTGGTCGCCTATGATCTTTCTTGTCTGCCATGTCATTTTTGAATAAATGGCCCATCCCATTTTTGATAGTTCTCTGGCTAATTTATATACCTCCAAATCCTCAAGTTTTATATATTCTTTTTTCTCCTCCATATCAATTCTTCCTAATCACGCTTGTTCCTAAAATCAATATCCACCAATATCCAATATCAATTAATATCAATTAATATCAATTCCTCCTCAACATGATTTCCCTATATTTTCCATAAAGCACCGGTACTATAAACAACGATATCAGCGCCACCGCCATCCCTCCAAATGCCGGAATGGCCATCGGGATCATGATATCGGATCCCCGACCGGAGCTGGTCAATACCGGCAACAAGGCCAATAAAGTCGTTGCCGTAGTCATCAGACATGGCCTTACTCTTTTCAGGCCGGCCTCCAATACTGCCTTTCGGATTTCTGGAACAGTTGTCGGATTGACTTTGTCAAAACTCTGCGTCAGGTAGGTGCCCATTACTACACCGTCATCTGTTGCAATCCCAAACAGGGCAATAAAACCAACCCAAACTGCCACACTTAGATTGACCGTCCGCATCTGAAACAACTCACGCATATTGGTACCGAGGAAACTGAAGTCAAAAAACCAGTCCTGCCCGTATAGCCACAGCATCATAAATCCTCCGGAAAAAGCCATTGCAATAGCGGTAAAGACCATCATGGTGAGTACCGTGGACTTGAATTGGAAATAAAGGATCAGGAATATCACCGCCAAACACAGCGGGATGACCAAGGCAAGGCGCTTTTCGGCCCGGATCTGATTTTCATAACTGCCGGAAAAAACATACGATACCCCGGCAGGAACCACAAGTTCACCGGTTCTTACTTTTTCATCCAGCAGGTTTTTGGCACTTTCTACCACATTGACTTCTGCATACCCATCCCTTTTGTCAAACATCACATAGCCTACCAAAAAGGTGTTTTCACCCCTGATCATCATCGGCCCCGGACGATAAGTGATTTCTGCAATTTGACCTAATGGAATCTGAGCTCCAGTGGGGCTGTTGACCAGGATTTTCTTCAAGGCCTCAGGGTCATCCCGATACTCCCTTGCATACCTGGCACGGATGGCATAACGCTCCCGGCCTTCGACAGTGGTGCTTAAAGTCATGCCGCCAATCGCCACTTCTATAAACTCCTGCACATCTGCGACATTCAGTCCATATCTCCCCAAAGCCACCCGGTCCAGATCCACTTCCAGGTAGGGCTTGCCCAATGACCTGTCAGCAAATACCGCTTCTGCTTTGACTGATGGAACTTCCTGTAGCAAGTCTTCAAGTTGTAAACTGAAATTCTCAATCGTCTCCAAGTCCGGTCCATATACTTTCATGCCCATCGGCGCACGCATTCCCGTCTGCAACATCACCAACCTTGTTTCAATCGGTTGGAGTTTTGGCGCAGAAGTAACGCCGGGGATACCGGAGGTCCTGAGCTGGATTTCATCCCAAATATCATCCGGAGATTTGATCTGATCCCGCCACTGACGGAAGTATTGGCCACTTTTCTCATCCAGGATCAGGTGCTTTTGGATTTCTTTGACAATGGATTTGGTTTTATTTTCGTCTAAATAATTGAAATCTTCATCCCAGATAGTCCCCGAGACGCGATCATACCAATGGTCTTTGCCATCGATATTCAATTGGAAAAAACCATCCTTATCGGTTTTGAATCTTAATTTTTGGGCATCTTGATCCTGGAGGTATTCGGTTTTGTAATTGATGATATTCTCATACATGGACATCGGTGCAGGGTCAAGCGGACTTTCGGCCCTCCCTGCTTTGCCGACAACCATCTCCACTTCAGAAATCGCCTGAACCAACATATCCAATTGCTTTACGATCTGCATGTTGGCCTCCACCCCGGAATGTGGCATGGACGTTGGCATGAGCAAAAATGATCCTTCATTCAAAGCCGGCATAAATTCCTTCCCCATCCCCGGAAAAGTATGCGTCATCCCCGACCAAAGTGACGATGTCCTGATATTCCATCCGATTTTATCAAAAGCCACAGCAGAAAATTCAAAAATCTTCCCAAATCCCAGCCAGATATTGGCCCCAAGGAAAATAATGAAGGCAGGTATCACAAGAAATGTCTTCGTGTTTTCTTGGCACCATTTCAAAATAGGTGCATAAAAACGGATGAAAAGTGAAAACCCGCCAAGGTTCAGCCCAATCACCAACCCGATGAAAATAAAATTGACAAAAACGGATTGACTCAGCCCCAAAGGCCGCCACATTTCAGCCAACAAAACGGAAACTGCCACCACGGCAATGGCCATCGAAGCCCATTCTTTGTATTTTCCGTGCTGTGTTTTTTCAGGAAAATAGGAATGAACCAGATTGTTGATGGCAAAGGCAATCAATACCAATCCTGCCCAGGCAAAGAAAAAGAGCAAGACGAAGCCCAACAGAAGCAAGGCGAAATTGAGTATATTTTTGTATGACTTAGATTTGACATTGGTGCCAAAAACCCAATGGGCAAAAGCCGGCATAAATACCAAAGTAAAAATCAAAGCCGCTATCAACGCAAAAGTTTTGGTATAGGCTAATGGGCCAAAAAGCTTTCCTTCAGCTGCCTGCAAGGTAAATACCGGCAAAAAGCTCACAATGGTAGTCATCACCGCGGTGACTATCGCCGAGGCCACTTCCGTAGTCGCTTCGTAAATGACCTGAAGTTTGGTTTTTTGACCGCCGGATTCTTCTATGTGTCTGAGAATATTTTCATTCAGAATAATCCCGAGATCAACCATGGTCCCTATCGCGATGGCGATTCCTGAAAGCGCCACGATATTGGCATCCACCCCAAAATACTTCATCATGATAAAGCACATCAGCACCGCCAAAGGCAACAAAGCGGAAATCAGAAGCGAAGCTCTCAGGTTGAAAACCATCACCATGATTACAATGATCGTGATGAGTATCTGGAGTATAATGGCTTCATTGAGTGTGTTGAGTGTCTCTTTGATCAGCCCTGAGCGGTCATAAAACGGTACAATGGTGACTTTGGAAACTGTCCCATCGGCCAAGGTTTTGCTTGGCAGTCCCGGAGTCATTTCTTCAATTTTGGATTTGACAGCATCGATCACCTGAAGCGGATTGTCCCCATATCTTGCCACGACTACACCCCCTACTGCTTCAGCGCCACCTTTATCCAAGATCGCCCTTTCTGCCCTACTCGCCGGACCGATGTTAACTTTGGCAATGTCCTTGATCCTAAGGGGAACATTGTTACTTACTTTCACTACCGCCAATTCGATGTCTTCCAAGGATTTGACATATCCCAAACCACGGACGATGTACTCCACTTGGTTGATTTCCATGGTATTGGCACCGATATCTAGATTGGATTGCTTGATAGCATTCATCACTTCCATCATGGTGACATTGTGGGCTTTCAAAGCCACCGGATCCAGGTCAACCTGATATTCTTTGACATGTCCGCCGATGGTGGCCACCTCTGCCACACCTGCAGTCCCGGCAAGTCCATACTTCACATAAAAATCCTGAATACTTCTCAATTCATTCAAATCCCAACCTCCTACAGGATTCCCTTTTTCATCCCTACCTTCCAAAGTGTAAAAATACACCTGACCCAAACCTGTGGCATCCGGCCCCAACTTGGGCCGCACACTTTCAGGCAATAATCCTGAAGGCAGGGAGTTGAGCTTCTCTAATATCCTTGAACGGCTCCAATAGAATTCGATGTCTTCTTCAAAAATGATGTAGATAGAAGAAAACCCAAACATGGAAGTGCTTCGGATAGTCTTCACACCCGGCATTCCCAAGAGAGAAGTCGTCAAAGGATAAGTAATCTGATCCTCCACATCCTGAGGTGACCGCCCCATCCATTCGGTAAAAACGATCTGTTGGTTTTCTCCGATATCAGGTATCGCATCCACAGGAACGGGGTCATTGGGAAGGAAACCGGTATTCCAGTTGAACGGCGCAACGACAATTCCCCAAAGGACTACAAGTACCAAAAGGATCACCGTTACCAATTTGTTTTCAAGAAAGAATTTTATTGTTTTATTAAGCATAGTTTCTAAAACTAACTTCCATTTATATAATCTGCTTTATTTCAGTAGATTAAGATATAAATAGATATTTGATATTGGTAGATATTAAGCTCCTACAATTGAACCTTGATTTGGAAATTAAAGAAAAATGATTGGTGAAATGCAATTAGGCCAGGCCAGACTTTTATCTTACAATTTTTGTAAGCTAAATGGAAGCAAAATAGAAATGCAGTTCACTATGTCCCATTCTGGGATTCATTTCTCTTAAGAGAGAAAAAATCATATCAGGAATACCTGACAAAAAATATAAATTGGAGTATGCTGTAATATTGGTGGTGAGGAATCAGAAAAAGCTGTTTTCTCAGAAATGCCAATTACTCTTTCGGGCAATTCAAATTGAAAAGTGGGTAAAACAAAATCAAACCCAAGAGGCTGAAAATATATGATTTCTGTTAGCTGTTGATCTGAATTGGGTAACTCAAGGTTTGAGACATCATCACAGCATCCCGGCATTGATTCCTCTGATTCACAACAGGTTTTGGATTCCCCATAAAGATTGATCAACTGAAAATCATCTCCACAAAAATGCATGGAATAACTCAACCCTGCGTTGAAAAACACATAGAAAACAGGGAGCGCTATTTTGATAAATTGCTTCACAAGAGAGATTTATGATTCAAAGGTAATCAGGTTTTGCGTTTTAAAGTTATAAAATTTTTGAAAGGTTTAATAAACGGAAAGGTGTAAACAGCTTTTATTGGCTCTATGATAGAAAATCAAAATTTAACCAATCCCATTTGGCTTATTGTACTAAGCAATTCATAGTCCTGAAAATCATACCCAATCAAAATTCTCTTTCATAATTCTGGTTTTCTCTGCCTTGATATAATCAAGATATGACTCAGCAACGGGGGAGAATTTTTTATTTTTGAGATATATCAGGTTCCAGGTCGTCACGATTGGAAGGCCTTCTACCTCAATGATTTTAAGGTCACCGTTTTTGAGTTCGTTCTTAATCCCGATAAGTGGCATGATTGAGCAACCCAAACCGGCGATTACTGCTTGCTTCACAGCTTCATTTGAGGTAAGCTCCAGTTTTTTGGTAACGGGGATGTTGTTATTTCTCAGATAACGCTCCATCGTCAGCCGTGTTCCCGATCCTACTTCTCTGTATATCAATGTAATGTGTTCAAAAATCTGCTTACCGGAAACAGAACCGGGAATCTCAAAGTCCCTTCCAGCCACCAAAAGCAGTTTGTTTTCCATCAATTCTACAGTTTCAATTTGCAAAGCTTCAGGCAAAATGGAAACAAGAGCAAAATCTATTTCATTTTCATCCAAACTGTTGACCACCATGGCTTTGTTGGTGACATCAAGTTTGAGTTCAATTCCGGGATTTTTTCGAATAAAATCACCGAGAAAGTAAGGCATGACATATTTCCCAGTCGACACCACCGAGATTTTCAATCTCCCAGTAAGTTGGCCTTTAAAGGCCATGGTCTTGTAATTAATGGCATATACCTGATCAACTATCCGCTCAGCTGCGATGGCTATTTCCTTACCAAAATCTGTCACATAAAGTTTCCTCCCAACTACTTCTGTCAAAGGAATTTCAAATTGGTCTTGAAAATTTTTCAGCTGTATCGATACCGCCGGCTGCGTAAGATGTAGTTCCTCAGCAGCTTTTGTGATGCTTTCAGTCTGAGAAACCTTAAGAAAAACCTGTAATTGGTGGAGCGTATAATGCATAAATATATTTAATGTATTTTATTATAAATATAAATAATAATATATGATATATACTCAAGATTTTTGTGAAAGGTTTCAATTATTTAAAAAAGAAAAATGTCGAAAAAACTCTTCTTGCTTTGCCCCTTGATCCATGGAGAGGTTTATTTGCGAAATCGGTTTGGAAATGAATCATTTTTCATGACAGCATTGGGTTCTGTTTTTGACTTCCACAATATGGCTTATGTTGATTCTCTGATCCACCTACTTCTTCAAGAGGATATCACAGAAATCTTTCATGTCCATGACATAAACTCACCCCTACTTAGGTCAATTGTGAATGAGGAAGTTACCTATAATTCAATTTCACATCAATTTTTGTCAGAATTGTACAAAGAAAATTATTGTGACGTCATACAGGAACCAAATAAAGTCGCTTCACTTGCACTGATTCACATGAAGCATCAAGTCAATCTCTTTTTACGACACCCGAGGTTATCTGCCATTATCATTGAAAATAAAATTTCAATCCAAGGTCTACTTTCCCAAATTGACAAAAGAAAATCAATTCAATTTGACATCCAAATGGACTTTCAGCAACTATGAACTTTCAATTATTGATTGACAATTTTACAAATCCCGCTTTGTTGTTTTTTGTTTTGGGTATCATTGCCGTCAAGGTCAAAAGTGATTTAGAAATACCTCAAAACTCCTCCAAATTCATATCACTATATTTATTGTTTGCCATAGGATTTAAAGGCGGACAGGAACTGGCCCATTCTGAATTCAATTTGGGAATAATTTGGGCTGTGTTTTTTGGGATAACAGCAGCGAGTCTGATCCCTCTGTATACTTTCTTTATCCTGAAAAGGAAACTGAGTATCGAAAACTCCGGTGCAATTGCAGCAGCTTACGGTTCTGTTTCGGCAGTGACTTTTGTAACAGCGGTTTCGTTTCTTGAGATCCAGCAGCAGGCCTTCAGTGGTCACATGGTTGCTATCATGGCTTTGATGGAGGCTCCTGCGATCATTATAGGCGTACTTTTGGTAAAATCCTTCGGTGAAACCAATGCCACGAAAATGAGAAAAGTTGTCAGCCATTCCTTTACCAACGGTTCTGTTTTACTCATTTTGGGAAGTCTTGTGATCGGATTTTTGGCAAGCGAAAAAGAAGCTGAAGGTATCAAACCTTTCACAACAGATATCTTTAAAGGATTCTTGGCAATATTTCTTTTGGATATGGGAATTACAAGCGGCAAAAAACTGAAAGACTTTTTTGAATCGGGAAAATTCACAGCAGCTTTTGCTGTTTTGGTCCCTCTTTTTAATGGTTGCATGGTAGCTTTTCTGAGTGGATTCATCACTTCCAATGTAGGCGACAGGTTTATGTTTGCCATTTTGGCTGCCTCAGCCTCCTATATTGCAGTCCCTGCAGCCATGAAAATCGCTGTTCCAAAAGCCAATCCGGGAATTTTTCTCCCAATGGCCTTGGCTGTAACTTTCCCATTTAATATAACTATAGGATTTCCTTTATATTATATGGTGGCGAGCATGTAAAATAAAAAAATGAAATAGATGTTTGGGTATTTCTTAGTTTTCGATATATTCGCCCATCACCCAAAGTTTATCTATCTCATGAGAAAGTCAATCAAATACAGTAGCGTATTGGCACTATGCCTTTTTTTCAGTTTCAAAAGTATTGCTCAGGTTGAATTTGATATTCAGGAAGCGGCAAAAGCTTACTATTCTGCCAAAATGTGTGACGATTACCAGACTTTGCTGAACTTCACTTATCCCGATGTGGTAGAAAAAGCAGGTGGTCCGGAGAATGTCATCAAGGCTCTTGAGTTGATTCATGACACACAACGGAAAAAAGGATTTGTTTTGCAGGAATTCAAAAGCAAGCCCCACATCCAATTAACCGAAACCGGTGAAGAGACCCATGCCATCGTGCCGGTAACGACGGTTTCGAAAGTTCCAGGTGGTAAAGTCATTACGGAAAGTCATATCATTGTAGTGGGAGCAGAAAAAAATACCCGATGGTATATTATAGAGACTACTTCACTTGATGACGGGAATGTCAACAAAGTTTTAGCAAGTTGGGACAATTCGATGTTGCTGCCTTTCAAAAAAGCACCAGTTTTCAGAGAAGACAAATAGACTTAAAATACAAAAGGACATCCTGATTTGGATGTCCTTTTCTTTTACAAATTCCTGATTTTCCATTTTGCTTTCAGATAGCCCCAAATTACTTTGGGGCTCATGCTTTTTTTCCTCTTGAGGCTTCCATCATATCCCAAAGCTCCTGGGGGATGGCGTCTAAGTTATTGAATTCTCCTGCACCCATCAGCCATTCGCCACCATCTATGGTGATTACTTCCCCGTTGACATAGGAAGAGAAATCCGAAACCAAGTAAGCAGCGATGTTTGCCAACTCCTGATGGTCCCCTACTCTTCCAACAGGGACTTTTTTTGCTGGATCAAATTTCTTTACCAAGTCTCCGGGAAGCAGTCTGCTCCATGCCCCTTCAGTAGGAAAAGGCCCCGGTGCAATGGCATTTGACCTGATTTTATATTTTGCCCACTCTACAGCAAGTGACCTTGTCATCGCCAAAACACCGGCTTTTGCGGCAGCACTTGGGACCACATATCCCGATCCTGTCCAAGCATAGGTAGTTACTATGTTCAAAAATGTTCCCGGCTGTTTTTCTTTGATCCAATATTTTCCTGCAGTCAAGGTTACGTTGGATGTCCCCTTTAGCACTATATCCAATACTGTATTGAAAGCATTGCTCGAAAGTCTTTCCGTTGGACTGATGAAATTGCCCGCAGCATTGTTGAGCACGACATCCACTCTTCCAAAATGGGCAACAGCGTCAGCCCACATTTTTTCGACCTGATCGATTTCTCTCACATCGCAGGCAAGAGGCAGGACTTTTCCGCTGGTAGCTGCTTCCATTTCTTTGGCGGTATTTTGGAGAACATCCAATTTTCTGCTTGTAATAATTAGGTTGGCTCCAAGTTTCAAAAAATAAAGGCCCATAGACTTTCCAAGACCTGTACCACCTCCGGTGACAAGAATGGTTTTTCCCTTTAAAGCACCATCTCTAAGCATTCCATCTGTATATGACATATTATTTTGGGATTAATTACCGTTGAAGATAGGGAATAGAACCTCTAAAAAAAAGAGCTGCACCGATCTTCCATTTATCATTTTATAAACAAAACAAAGGGATTAGCTTTGTCTAAAGAAAATTATTCAATGAAGAAATCTGTCTTTTTTTTATTGCTTTTGGTTTTAGGTTCCTGTTTTGGGGATATTGAAAAGGACATCAGCACGGATTTACAGTTTGAAGGAAATGAAATTTTCAATATTTCATTTTCCCTTGAAGAATCCCTTTTTTTTCCTTTTCAGACCATCGACTATTTCCGTTTTGCTGAAAGTCTTGCAATACCCGGCTGTCCTGATGTCAGCATTGATGAAAATTTAAAAAAAGTAACCTTGGATTTTTCCGTAAAGAAAGAATGTGTCAACAATCTTTATGTTCCAAGATTGGGGAAAATCCATCTTCAATATATTTCCAATTCTATTTTGGAATCAGTAGTGAGGTTGGAATATGAAAACTATTCAGTTCGCGGAATAAAAATCGAAGGCTACAGGGAATTTAAGCGTGCAAACATTTTACTTAATCCCAACCGAAGGGCTGAATCATTTCAGAATTTATTAATCATAAATAGGAATAACTCTTCCTCAAAAATAGATGGCAATTATACCCATCAATTGATCATAACAAACGGTTTGTTGACAGAATTTTCAAGCAGCGGTGCGATTGAGGGAAGAAATATTGCAGGAAGACCCATCAAAATGAATCAAACTGTAGCCAAGAATTATATAATCAATTGTATAAACAGCGGCCTTATATTACCAAGACAGGGATCGGAAAATTGGCAGATTTTTAGAAATGAAACCAAGGCTACAAACCATAGATTGGTTTACAGTTTAGTTAATCAATGTAATTCAAATGCCACCATCACCTTGGAAGATGGCCGCTTAATGGTGTTTAAATTGACTGAGTAAGCAGGATTTATGAATTTGATTGAAAATAAAAATAAAAAAAAAGCCTTCAGGATCTCTCCTGAAGGCTTTTTCTTAAAATAAATTCAGAATCTTAATACCTGTAATATTCTGGTTTGAAAGGACCTTCAGGAGTCACTCCAATATATTCAGCCTGATCTTTAGAAAGTGTGTCCAATTCAACGCCCAATTTGGATAAGTGCAAAGCTGCAACTTTTTCGTCCAGATGCTTTGGTAAAACATAGACACCCGGCTCATACTGATCTATATTCAACCAAAGCTCGAGTTGCGCAAGAGTCTGATTACTGAATGAATTTGACATCACAAAAGACGGATGACCTGTCGCACAGCCAAGATTCACCAATCTTCCTTCAGCAAGGACGATGATCTCTTTTCCTTCCACTGTGTAAAGATCCACCTGTGGTTTAATGACATCTTTGGTATGACCGTAGTTTTTATTCAACCAAGCCATATCAATCTCATTATCAAAGTGGCCGATGTTACAAACGATGGCTTTGTCTTTCATAGAAAGGAAATGTTCCTTGGTAATGATGTCTTTATTGCCAGTCGCAGTGACTACGATATCAGCCTCTTTTACAGCATCTGCCATTTTCTTCACAGCAAAACCGTCCATTGCAGCCTGCAAGGCACAGATAGGGTCGATTTCGGTAACGATTACTCTGGCTCCGGCACCCTTCAATGAAGCTGCGGAACCTTTTCCAACATCTCCGTAACCTGCCACTACAGCGACTTTTCCTGCCATCATAATGTCTGTTGCCCTTCTGATAGCATCTACCAAAGATTCTTTACATCCATATTTGTTGTCAAATTTTGATTTGGTAACAGAATCGTTCACGTTGATCGCCGGCATAGGAAGTGTGCCGTTTTTCATCCTTTCGTAAAGTCTGTGTACTCCTGTGGTGGTTTCTTCAGAAAGCCCTTTGATGCCTGCTACCAATTCAGGATAATTGTCCAAGACCATATTGGTAAGGTCACCTCCGTCATCCAAGATCATGTTCAATGGGTTTTTGTCTTCTCCGAAGAATATCGTCTGCTCAATGCACCAGTCAAATTCCTCAGCTGTCATTCCTTTCCAGGCATATACAGAAATTCCTGCTGCTGCAATCGCTGCAGCGGCATGATCCTGTGTGGAAAAAATATTGCAGGATGACCAGGTTACCTCAGCACCCAAAGCCGTCAAAGTCTCTATCAAAACAGCAGTCTGAATGGTCATGTGGAGACAGCCTGCGATTCTTGCACCTTTCAAAGGCTGTGATGGTCCATATTCTTCTCTTATTGCCATCAAACCCGGCATTTCAGCTTCCGCCAATTTTATTTCTTTTCTTCCCCACGCTGCAAGGGAAATGTCTTTCACCTTGTATTGGACAAATTTTTCTGATTTAATTTCAGACATAGTTGTATGATTTAATTAATTGAATTTCAATTTGAAAATGCAAAGTTAGGATTTTTGTACCCAAAATAAAATTTGCCTGTTACAAGAAGGCGACTTCTTTCAATCCATAAAAACAGTCTCTTCCGTCTCTTTTTTCGATATTGAGTTTGCCGTTTTCATCGATCCCTTTGATTCTTCCTTCAAAAATTTCCCCATCGTCAAACATGGCCCATTCCTCAAATCTGTATAAATGTGCCAGGTAATCGGACTTGATCTTTTTAAATTCCTTTTTTTTCAAGGTCATGTACCTTCTTTCCATATTGGCTACAAGAATCTGCAATAATTCCCACCTTTCATGATCCTGCCCTGTGAGTAACCTGAGAGACGTTACTTTGGGGATTTCAAAAACGGTTTGGTTGATATTGAGTCCAATTCCAATCACCGAATATTCAATTCCTTTTTGGTTGATAATGTTTTCAATCAGGATTCCGCCAATTTTACCATCACTCCGATGGAGGATATCATTTGGCCATTTGATTTTAATGTCATCAGGAAACTCCAAAAATAATTCGACAACAGCCAAGCTGATAATCATATTGAGGTAAAATTGTTCGGACGGAATCAGAAAATTAGGCTTCAACAAAAGCGAAAAAGTGATGTTCATTCCTGCTTGAGAAAGCCAAACGTTGCCCCTTTGGCCTCTACCCCTGGTTTGGTTGTCAGTAAATATGATGCTGCCTTCAGTTATTTCCCGCCTGCGTAGTCTTTCAAGCGCTTCATCATTAGTTGAGTGACACTCTGTCAGGTAAATGATATCTTTACCAAGAAATACCGTATTGGCAAGGATTTTATACATCTCAAATTAGCTTATTTGGAAAGCAATGAAGAAATTTGTTTGCTCTCCATCTATTGTAAATTTAAGTTGTAAAATTACTGTAAATAAATGATGACAGCAGAGGAGCTGAGCAAAATTATCGTAAAAGGAATGCAGGAGAAAAAAGCTTCCAATATTGTAGTGATGGATTTAAGAGGTGTAAAGAATGCTTTCACTGATTTTTTTGTTATCTGCTCAGGAAACTCTGACACTCAAATCGAAGCAATTTCCGACTCGGTAGAAGAAGTTACCCAAAATTTCAAAGAAAAACCATGGAGAAATGAGGGAAGACAGAACAATCAGTGGATATTGATGGATTATGTCAATGTAGTGGCTCATATTTTTCTCAAAGAACAAAGAGAGTTTTATGGTTTGGAGGAATTGTGGGGAGATGCAAAAATCAAAAAAATTGAATCTTAAAGTCAGGTTAAACTTTAAGGAGCTAGAATCGTTTTTAAAAAAAGTTTGAAATAAAAAATAATGGCTGATAACAAGAAGAGTAAAAATTTCATGCCCAAAACACCCGAAAAGCCTAATTTTCAGCTTTGGCTGATCATTACGGCTGTGATTGTTCTGGTTGGAATTACCTGGTTCAACCAGAGAAATACCGTAATCAATATTACGAAAAGTAGGTTTGAAGACATTTACCTCGCCAATGACGTGGCCAAGGTGATGATCATCAGAAACCAAAACAGAATCGATGTGACCTTGAAAGAGGCCGCACTTCAAAATGAAAAATACAAAAGCGAGCTTGAGGCAAATAGTCCTTTCTTTAATCCAACAGGTCCCCATTATTCCATAGAGGTTGCAAGTGCAGAAAAATTCGAAAAGGATTTTGAAGAATTGGAAAGTAAGGTACCTGAATCCCAGCGCATCGGATATAATGTGAAAAATGAAGAAAGCTGGTCCAATTGGTTTGGTAGCTTCGGCTTTTTGATCATCCTTTTTGTGTTCTTTTGGATCATGATGAGAAGGATGTCAGGACCAAGTGGTCCGGGCGGACAAATATTTAATGTGGGAAAATCAAAAGCCCAACTTTTCGATGCGGAAAACAAAGTCAAAATTACTTTTGACAATGTAGCAGGATTGGATGAGGCCAAAGAAGAAATCCAAGAAATCGTAGAATTCCTTAAAAACCCAGGAAAATTCACCAAACTAGGCGGTAAAATTCCAAAGGGTGCATTGTTGGTAGGACCTCCAGGAACAGGTAAAACTTTGTTGGCCAAAGCTGTTGCAGGTGAAGCAGGAGTTCCATTCTTTACCTTGTCAGGTTCTGACTTTGTGGAGATGTTTGTAGGTGTAGGTGCTGCAAGGGTTAGGGATTTGTTTAAGCAAGCCAAAGAAAAAGCACCTTGTATTATCTTCATAGATGAAATCGATGCCATAGGTAGATCGAGAGGAAAAGGCCAAATGCCGGGATCCAATGACGAAAGAGAAAACACCCTAAATTCACTCTTGGTTGAAATGGATGGTTTTGGTACGGACTCTGGCGTAATCGTCCTAGCTGCGACCAACAGGCCTGACGTTTTGGACAGTGCATTGTTGAGACCTGGAAGATTTGACAGACAGATCAGTATTGACAAACCAGATATTGTGGGTAGAGAGGCTATATTTAAAGTCCATCTTGGTCCGATAAAAACCGGTGATGACATCGATCCGAAGAAACTTGCTGCCCAAACCCCGGGCTTTGCAGGTGCTGAAATAGCAAACGTATGTAATGAAGCAGCTTTGATAGCCGCTAGAAGAAGCAAAACAGCTGTAGATATGCAGGATTTCCAAGATGCCATAGACAGGGTTATCGGAGGTCTTGAAAAGAAAAACAAAATCATTTCTCCTGAAGAAAAGAAAATTGTTGCTTACCATGAAGCAGGTCACGCGGTTGCAGGATGGTTCTTGGAACATGCAGATCCATTGGTCAAAGTCAGCATTGTTCCTAGGGGAATAGCAGCTTTGGGTTACGCACAATACCTTCCAAAGGAACAATTCCTATATCAGACTGAGCAACTCTTAGATGAGATGTGTATGACTCTTGGCGGAAGGGCAGCTGAAGAAATCATTTTCAGCAAAATCTCTACAGGCGCTTTGAGCGACTTGGAAAGGGTTACAAAAATGGCCTATTCAATGGTTTCTATTTATGGTATGAATGACAAAATTGGAAATGTTTCCTTCTATGACAGCAAATCCGCTGATTATAGAATGACAAAACCTTATTCTGAAACAACCGCCGAAACAATTGATGAAGAAGTAAGGAAGCTTGTAGCATCAGCTTATGAAAGAACAAAGACTTTGCTTCGCGGAAAGAAAGAGGAGCTAGAAACATTGGCTAAGGAGCTGCTCGAAAAAGAAATCCTTTTCCAATCAGATTTGGAAAACCTCATTGGCAAAAGACCTTTTGCCAAAGAAACTACCTACGAGGCTTATACAAAAAAAGCAGATAAAAAAGACACAATCATCGCAAAAGTAGAGGAAAACGGTAACGGAAAAGCCGATCACGGTGACACCAAAGAGCATCTGAAAGTGGAAGAAAGTGAGGATTAAAACAAAATAATACCCCAATAAGAAGCCTCCGATTTGGAGGCTTTTTTATTTTCCTGTTACCTTTACCGCATTGTCAAAATTCTATGAATTTAAAACTTCACGAAAAAAAGATCTTTTTTGCATCGGATTTCCATTTGGGTGCACCTGATGCCAAAAGCAGCAAAGCCCGTGAAAATAGAATAATCCAATGGCTCAATGAAATCCAGAATGAAGCGGCCGCGATTTTTTTGGTGGGTGATATTTTTGATTTTTGGTTTGAGTACAAAGAAGTAATTCCAAAAGGATTTATCAGATTTTTAGGAAAAATTGCTGACCTCCGTGATAAAAATATCCCGATTTTCTTTTTTACAGGCAACCACGATCTTTGGATGAAAGATTATTTTACCAAGGAATTGGGAATTCCAGTTTTTCACCATCCTATTGAACTGACTGTCGAAAACAAATCTTTTCTTGTAGGACACGGAGATGGGCTTGGACCGGGTGACAATTCCTATAAAGTATTGAAGAAGTTCTTTACCAGCCCCGCATGTCAATGGGCGTTTAGGTGGTTGCATCCCGATATTGGTGTCAGGATCGCAAACCAATGGTCAAGCAAGAGTAGAATTACCAATGTCGCCAAAAACGAGAATGAGTTTAAGGGAGATGATGAATGGCTTTGGGCTTATTGCAAACAAGTAGCACAAAGCAAGCATTTTGATTATTATGTTTTTGGTCACAGGCATCTTCCCTTAGATTTGCCTGTAAACAACAAATCCCGATATTATAATCTCGGTGAATGGGTAAATCATTATACGTATGGTGTATTTGATGGAAAGGAATTTCAAATAAAAAAGCACACAGTTTGAAAAATCTGCTGTTCATATCCACCTTTCTTTTGGCTGTTTGTCAGATGGCTTTTTCACAAGAATCTGAATGGGGTGATTTTGAAGAGATCAACCTGCCAAGAATGGACAAAGTTTCCATGGATAACCAGGGTTTCATTTTTGTCACAGACCTTGAAGGAAACTTGTATCAATTCAACAAATCAGGAAAAGTAATCAATAATTTTTCCCCTCACAGACAAGGCAGAATCAGTCAGTTGGAAGCAGGGTGGACCATTAATATTTTCACTTTTTCTATTGATCTTCAGGAATACAGGATTTTGGACAGGTTTATTAATCCTGTTGCAGATAATAGAATCCCATTAAATCTGATAACCCTTGCCAAAGCAGCTACGCTGGGAAACAATAATATCATATGGGTATATGATGAAGCGGACCTTTCTCTCAAGCAATTTGATTACATGAGAAATCAGGTTGTACAGCAACAGCCTTTAAATCTGATTCTTGACAGGTCTACCCTCGACATCACTGAGATGAGAGAATACCAAAACCTCCTCTTTATCCATATCAAAGGTGAAGGGATTTTTATCCTCGACAATCAAGGAAATCTGATCAAAAAGATACAGGCCAATCCTTCCCGAAATTTTGGGTTTTGGAAAAACAAAACTGTGTTCATTGAAAATGAAAAAGTGATTTCGATGGACTTTCAGTCTGAAAAAAAAGATACTTTTTTACTCCCAGATGATTTCAAACCATCTGGAGTCCTTTTAAATCAACAAATTATCCTTTTGTTTGACAATACTCAAATCAGGATTTATCAAAGGAGAAATACCCCAATGAAAGGCCAATAAAAAAGGGAAGCAAAAGACAAAAATCTTAAGCTTCCCTTTTTAAATATTTCATGTTGGAATTATCCGATTTCCACTAAAGTAATATCAAAAATCAGGTCTTCACCTGCCAAAGGATGGTTGGCATCCAATACAATTTTTTCTTCGTCCACATGGACAACTTTTACAGGGACTGGCTGACCGGCTTGATTCTGAAGGGAAAGTTCCATCCCGATTTCAGGTTTGATATCTGCAGGAACCTGATCCATAGGGATATCTATCATCATGTCTTCTCTTTTTTCGCCATATGCCTCTAAAGAAGGAATAGTGACACTTTTCATCTCTCCGATCGCCATTCCGTACACGGCGGCATCAAATCCTTTGATCATATTTCCATCACCTAGTACAAAACCCAAAGGCTCTCTGTTGGATGAAGAATCAAATACGGTTCCGTCTGTAAGTCTTCCAGTGTAATGTACTTTTACAGCGTTTCCTTTGGTTGCAACTGACATATTTTATCGTTTTTTTTTACAATCGTCAAAGGTAAGACTTTTTGTAAGGGATCAAAAACCAATTTAAGTATAAGGCGGACACTGTCCGATATTGTGATACATATGTTCATATTTGGACATAAACTCTCTATATTTACTGTCCTGAGTCATATGAATGACGGTTTTGATTGATGGCATCATTTTCTCATACAGCTAAACACCAAATAATCCGAAAACATGGAAAACCAAGCACTAGGAAAAATCCTGATCATAGATGACAATGAAGATTTGCTCTTTGCAGCAAAAATGTTTCTTAAAAAACATGCCAAGGAGGTAACAATTGAAAAAGATCCGCGACGTATCCCCTTTTTGGTCAATAACAATTCCTTTGATGTGATTCTTTTGGACATGAATTTTACCGATGACACCACTTCGGGCAAAGAAGGGTTTCATTGGCTCAAGCAGATCAAAGAAATCGATCCAAAGGCCGTAGTGATTTTGATTACCGCTTTTGGCGATGTAGAGATGGCTGTTCGCGCACTTAAGGAAGGAGCTACAGACTTTATTCTTAAGCCTTGGCAAAATGAAAAACTTCTTGCGACACTCACCTCTGCTTCAAGGCTTAAAGAAAGCTACAATCAGGTTGAAAAATTATCCTCAAAGCAAAAGCAATTGCAATCTGAGCTCAAAAAACCTTATTCAGACATCATCGGTGCAAGTGCCTCAATGAAGAATATTTTTTCGATCATCGACAAAGTTGCCCAGACTGATGCCAATATCCTGATTTTGGGAGAAAACGGAACAGGAAAGGAATTGATCGCAAGGGCAATCCATGACCGATCCAATAGAAAAGATGAAATATTTGTAGGAGTGGACATGGGATCGATCACAGAAACACTGTTTGAAAGTGAGCTTTTTGGTCACAAAAGAGGGGCTTTTACAGATGCCAAAGATGACAGGGCGGGCAGGTTTGAAATAGCAGACAAAGGAACCTTATTCCTAGATGAAATCGGGAATCTCAGCATGCCGCTCCAATCCAAACTTTTGACGGTATTGCAAAGAAGGGAAGTGACAAGAATAGGTTCAAACAAAGCTGTCCCTATCGACATCAGATTGATATGCGCCACCAACATGCCTGTTCACGAGATGGTCATGGACAATACTTTCAGACAGGATTTGCTTTATAGAATCAATACCGTGGAGATATTCCTTCCGCCATTGCGGGAGAGACAGGATGATATTCCAACTTTGGCCAACCATTTCCTAAAGTCCTATTCACAAAAATACAGGAAGGATTTCAAAGGATTCACTCCTGCGGGTTTACAGTTGTTGCAAAAGTACAATTGGCCGGGAAACATCCGTGAACTTCAACATGCTATCGAGAGGGCCATCATCATGGCAGAAGGAGACATGCTTGACAGCCGTGACTTTTTCTTTCTTTCGGCAAAACCAACCAATGAAAAAATTGCTGCTACGGCCACCTATAACCTCGATGAGATGGAAAAAAGTACCATACAGCGTGCCATTGACAAAAACGGTGGCAACATCTCAAAAGCCGCAAAAGAGCTTGGGCTTACCCGGGCTTCTTTGTACAGAAGATTAGAAAAATATGGATTATAAAATCGGTCTGCTTGGAAGGATTCTCCTTTTGGCGGTTTCTTTGTTTTTGCTGTCATACTTCATCCTCAACGGTGCGGGGGTTTTTGCCATTTCATTATTCATCATTTTGGTATTGGCCCAAATCATCTTCCTTTTGGGATATGCGGAAAGTTCCTTCAAAAAAGTACGTCAGTTTCTCAATAACATCAAACAAGACAATTATGCCAATGTCTATCCTGTCAAATTTGATGGTACTGACACAGATGACCTCCATATCGAATTCAACGCCATCCTTGCCAAACTGAAGGAAGATCAGGCGGAAAAGGAAGCGAATTACCAATATTTCCGTTCTGTCTTTCAGCACCTAAGCATCGGACTGATCACCTTTGATGAAGAAGGAAAGGTTCAAATAGTCAATACTGCAGCCAAAAGAATGCTCAGCATTCAGCAACTCGGTAACATTTCAGAAGTCGAAAAAATCAACAAAGAGCTCCACATCGCCATCCATACTTTAAGAACCGGCGGAAGTGAATTGATCAAAATCGCACATCCTGACGGAATCATGCAACTTTCGGTTTATGTGATAGAATTGGTATTGCGTGATGTCAAATTCAAACTCGTGTCACTCCAGAATATCCAAAGCGAACTGGAAGAAAAAGAAATGGAAGCTTGGCAAAACCTTGTCCGTGTCCTCACCCATGAAATCATGAACAGCATCGCTCCCATCTCTTCTTTGGCATCCACTGTCAAAGGGGACATAGAATCCAAAATCGACGCCCATGCACCAATTGATGCAAGCGACTTGGAAGATTACCTGATGGCGATCTCCACCATAGAAAAGCGAAGTGAAGGCATGATCAATTTTGTCAGTGATTTCAGAAGTCTTGCCCATATCCCGACACCAAAATTTCAGGCGATCAGGTTAAAACAACTTTTTGACCAATTGGAAGTTTTGTTACAAAATCAATTCGATGCCCATCAAATCCAATTCAAAAAAAGCATTGAACCTCAGGATTTGATCCTTTTTGGGGATCAGACTTTGATCGAGCAGGTATTGATCAACCTGATCCAAAATGCCATCCAGGCGGTTGAGGATTCCGTAACAAGAGTAGTAAGGCTTGAGGCATTTATAGATGAATCGGGGAAAATCATCATTGAAATCAGCGACAGTGGCAAAGGAATCGAAGAAGAGGCACTAGGGAAAATCTTTATCCCATTTTTTACTACCAAAAAGAAAGGCTCCGGTATAGGCCTTAGTCTGTCAAAGCAGATCATGCGAAGACACAAAGGGAACATCCAAGTGAAGTCAAAATTAGGTGAAGGATCAACCTTCAAGCTGATTTTTAATGCTTAAACCTTGAATACTATTTTGTAGGAGGTTCTCTAACCTTTGGTTTTAACGTCAAATTAACCTTGCTTTTACAATCAACAGGCTAGCTGTCAAAATCATATCATTTTCATAACATCCATTTCACACCTAGTTTATAAGCGGTTTTTAGATTTGGGAAAAACAAATCCATTTGAAAACCAATTTTAAAACTATCGTCATCTCAGACGTGCACCTAGGCACAAAGGGATCAAAGGCCAAAGAGGTGGCAAGGTTTCTCAAGCAATATACTTGTGAAAACCTCATCCTCAACGGAGACATCATCGACGGCTGGCAACTGAGAAAGTCCGGCTCCTGGAAGCGGAAACACACCCGCTTTTTCAACAGAATGCTAAAAATGATTGAAAAAGACCACACCAAGGTCTACTACCTCCGCGGCAATCATGATGACTTTTTGGATCAGATTCTCCCCCTTCAGATCGGAAATCTTTCTATTCAGGCTGACATGATTTATGAAAGCTGCGGAAAGAAATTTTTTATTACCCACGGGGATATTTTCGACAGCGTCACCACCAACCTGAGATGGATCGCCTACCTCGGAGATGTGGGCTACACCTTCCTTCTTTGGCTCAATCGACTTGTCAATTATCATCGAAGGAAAAGAGGCATGCCCTATTTTTCTCTTAGCCAATACGTCAAAGGAAAAGTAAAAACAGCTGTGGCCTATGTCGATCAATATGAAGAAGAACTGTCAAAAATGGCAAAATCAAAAGGTTGTGACGGGATTATCTGCGGTCACATACACAAAGCCGAAAACAGAACCATCGATGGCATCACTTATCTCAATTCGGGAGATTGGGTGGAGACCATGAGTGCATTGGCAGAAGATCATGAGGGAAATTGGCAATTGATTTTTTACAATGAAATTGATTTTAAGGTAAAGCCACTAACTGAAGAAACTTCCTCAGAACCCATTCCTGAATTAAAATTAGTGGCCTTCAATAAATTCGACGGTGATTTCAAGCTTCCAAACTTCTTCTAAAAAATTGAAATTTCTATTTATTGTCCAAGGGGAAGGCCGTGGTCACATGACACAGGCAATCTCCATGTTTCAAATGCTCGGGGATTTGGGACATGAGGTCAGCGCGGTTTGCATCGGGAAAAGCAAGAGGAGGGAAATCCCGGAATTTGTGACAAAAAACATCAAGGTACCGATAAGCCTTTTTGAGAGTCCGAATTTTGTGACTGACAAATCACAAAAGTCCATCAACTTGTCCAAAACAATTTGGCAAAATCTCTTAAAATTCAAGGTTTTTAAAACAAGCCTAAAGCAGATCGATCATTTGGTAAAAACACACAAACCGGATGTCATCTTAAATTTTTACGATGTTTTGGGAGGAATATACAATGCACTTTACAAACCGAAATGCCAGTTTTGGGTGATCGGTCACCAATACCTGATCCACCATCCTGATTTTCCTTTTGCTCCCGGGCAACCACTCCAAAAACTGCTTTTTAAAACCAATACCCATATCACTTCACTAGGTGCGGATTTACTGTTGGCGCTCTCATTTAGGCCAATGAAAGCGCACAACATCGAAAATCTTTTGGTTCTTCCTCCCCTATTAAGAAAGGAAGTCATAAATCTAAAATCGACTGAAGGGGGATTTTTCTTGGCTTACATGGTCAATCCCGGCTATGCAGAAGAAGTAATCAAAGAAGCTGTTGACAATCCGGAGATCAAAATTGAGGCTTTTTGGGATAAAAAAAACGAAGCAAAAATCCAATGGCCGCTGCCTAACCTCACGTTTCATCATGTGGATGACGTACTTTTTTTGCAGAAAATGGCAGCCTGCAAAGGACTCCTTTCCACAGCCGGATTTGAGTCGGTATGTGAAGCCATGTACTTGGGAAAACATGTGCTGATGGTACCTGTTGCCGGACAATACGAACAGGCTTGTAATGCCTTAGATGCACAAATCTCAGGTGTGGGAACGATCGCTGAAAAATTTGATGTCGGAAAATTAGAAACTGCATTGGTGAATTCAGCCTCTCAACAAGAAAAAAACCGGGATTGGGTAGATAGCTTTCAAACCAGATTTGGATATGCTTTACAAAGCTTCCAAAAAGAAAACAAGGAGGATTTTCCATACCTGGAATTTGGAGATAGGACGAATCCGATTGGACCTTCTATTTCCTGAAAATCGGCCATTCTGCATAGTTTGCTTTTTGACAAGGGATTTTTTTTTGATCTTCCAAAGTAGAATATTCAATTTGGTCCAAGCAAAAAGCTTGATTTAAAACGATTGCGGTAAAAAAAACTTTTAAAAATAGTATTCCGGAACTGCTTTTCCTGAACCAAGAAACCCAAAAAATGGTAAATTCGGTTCTGGCAATTAGGAAAACGCATCAATGAATACAGAGAAATTAAGGCTTGAGGAAGACCGTGACGGAAAAAAACATTGGAAAAAATGGGGACCTTACCTTACAGAAAGACAATGGGGAACAGTGAGGGAAGACTACAGTCCCAATGGCGCAGCCTGGGACAATGTCACCCACGATGAAGCCCGTAGCAAGGCTTATAGATGGGGGGAAGAAGGAATCGGTGGTATTTCGGACAACAAACAAAATCTTTGTATTGCCTGGGCTTTTTGGAATGGCAAAGATCGAATCCTCAAAGAAAGACTTTTTGGACTGACAGGGCCACAGGGAAATCATGGCGAGGATGTAAAAGAACTTTACTATTACCTTGATTCTACGCCAACCCACAGCTATATGAAAATGCTGTACAAATACCCCCAAAACGAATTCCCTTATTCCAAAATAAAAGAAGAAAACAAGGCAAGATCCAAGGCAGATCCCGAATATGAAATCATAGATACAGGAATCTTTGATGACGATGCCTACTTCGATATTTTCATCGAATATGCAAAAAGAGATGTAGAAGACATTTCAGGTTTTGCGACGGTACACAACCGGGCTAAAGAAGATTCGGAAATATGGGTGATGCCTACATTTTGGTTCAGAAAGACCTGGCATACCGGCCACGAACCCTTTATGCCAAAACTTTCTAAAACAGAGGAAAACGGAATCAAAGCATTTTCTCCAAACAACGGAAATTATTTCATCAGTTTCGAGGGGAATCCCGAAATCAAATTCTGTGACAATGAAACCAACCGAGAGCGGCTTTACCATATTCCAAACGATAAAAAATACCTGAAAGACGCAATAAACGACTATGTAGTCCACAAGTACTCCCAATATTTGAATCCTTCAAATTACGGAACCAAGGCCGCAGCCATATACAAGATGACAATCCCTGCCGGAGGTTCGGCGGTGATCAAATTCAGGATGGTGCACCAAAAATCAACTGGAGCAACGGAAATTTGTGATGAAATCCTGAAAGAAAGAAAAAAAGAAGCTGATGAGTTTTATGCCGAAATCCAACATCGGGTAAAGGATGAAGACATGCGGTCCATACAGAGGCAGGCATATGCCGGCATGATGTGGAGCAAGCAATTCTATTATTACAATGTGGAACGTTGGCTGGAAGGCGACTCAGGCAGATACGTTCCACCCAAAGAAAGAAAGAAAGGCAGAAACAGTGACTGGAGGCATCTTTACAATCAGGACATCATCTCCATGCCTGACAAATGGGAATACCCTTGGTATGCCGTCTGGGATTCAGCCTTCCATTGTATACCGATTTCAAGGATTGATCCGGATTTTGCAAAGGATCAATTGTTATTGTTTTTGAATGAATCTTACATGCATCCCAATGGTCAGATTCCTGCATATGAGTGGAATTTCAGCGATGTCAATCCACCTGTGCATGCCTATGCAGTCCAAAGGGTCTATCAGATAGACAAGAAAATGAGGGATGGCAAAGGCGATCAGGAGTTTTTAGAGCGGGCGTTTCATAAGCTCATGATCAACTTTACCTGGTGGGTCAATCAGAAAGACAGTGACGGAAAGAACATTTTCGAAGGCGGATTTCTAGGGCTCGATAATATCTCTGTGATCGATAGATCTCATGCCCACCATTACAAAGGCAAATTAGAACAAGCTGATGCTACCTCTTGGATGGCAATGTTTTCATTGAATATGATGCGGATTTCGCTTGACCTCTGCGAGTTCAACAAGACCTACCAATTCACTGCGATGAAATTTCTGGAACATTTCCTATATATCGCGGGAGCCATGAACAATATTTCAGGTGAAAAAATCAGCCTTTGGAATGACGAAGAGAACTTCTATTTTGATATTTTCCATCTACCCGGAAAGGAACCCAAAGTGATGAAGCTTAAATCGATCGTGGGTATAATCCCTCTGTTTGCAGTGGAATCCATCAGGTTGGATATGTTTGACAGTTTGCCTGAATTCAAGGCCAGGCTTGAATTTTTCCTGAAAGAAAAACCAAAACTTGCAGCCTTGGTATCTAGTTGGATTCAACCGGGATTTGAAAAAAGAAGGCTCTTTTCTTTGTTGAGAGGACACAGGATGAAAAGTATCCTTAACAAAATGCTCGATCCGGGAGAATTCCTGAGTGATTATGGCATCAGGTCCTTGTCCAAATTCCACGAGAAAAAACCTTACTCTGTAAAAATCAACAGCGATCAATTGACAGTAAGATATACACCTGGCGAATCTGATTCCTTGATGTTTGGAGGAAATTCCAATTGGCGGGGACCTATCTGGTTTCCCATCAACCACCTCATCATCGAATCACTCAGGAAGTTTGATTATTATTACGGAGGAGAGTTTTCTATTGAATACCCCACAGGATCAGGCCACTATGTTACAATGGATCTAATTGCCAAGGAGCTCTCCTTGCGATGCATCAAGATTTTCTTGAAAGATAAAGATGGAAATCGGCCCGTCTATGGGCATTACAAAAAGATGCAGGAAGATCCCCATTTCAAAGACCATATCCTTTTCTACGAATATTTCCACGGGGACAATGGCCGGGGAATGGGTGCTTCCCATCAGACTGGATGGACAGGATTGGTAGCAGAGATGATCTACAAATATTACAAACCGGCAACAAAAAAATCAGAAGATGCTGATTCCTTTTTTAGAATCTGATAGGTTAGAAGCAGGATGTGATGAGGTCGGAAGGGGTTGTTTATGTGGCCCCGTAGTAGCTGCGGCTGTGATTTTGCCAAGTGAGTTTGTCAATGAGTTTGTCAATGATTCGAAAAAACTGACTAAATCCAACCGTCAATCATTAGTGGCAGCCATTAAATCTGAAGCAATAGCATGGGCTATTGCCGAAGCTAGCGTAGAGGAAATTGACCGGATCAATATCCTTCATGCTTCTTTTTTGGCGATGAGCCGGGCAGTAGAGCAGTTGAAAATTCAACCCCAACATTTACTGATTGATGGCAACAGATTCAAATCCCATCTTGATATACCTTTCACCTGCGTCATAAAAGGTGATGGCAAATACGCGAGTATTGCTGCTGCTTCCATTTTGGCAAAAGTATACAGAGATGAAATGATGGAACGCTATGCTGAAGAATATCCCGGATATGGATGGGATAAAAACGCCGGTTATCCTACAGTTTTGCACCGCCAAGGAATCATGAAATTAGGATTGACTCCTCTTCACAGGAAGTCCTTCAAGCATTTACCCGATCAGTTGGATTTTGACTTTTAAAAACGCATCAACATGTAACCTTGGGGTACGTACGTTGTCAGGGTTGTTAGCATGGACAAGGCAATTTCGGTCCCTTCCCACACATCCGTAGTCTTTATATTCCTTGCAATCAAGGATTGTCCACAGACATAAAATTCTACTCCGGCATCTTTTAATGCTTGAAAAACCGGCAAATTTGGATTTTTTACACCATTTCTTTTCTGGTATTCCTCATCGTTTAAGATACTGAAGATCGCTCCTCCATGGACGGCCACCTTGACTTTGATGTTTTCCTTTGAGACACCGGCAATTCCGTGAAGGTTGACCATACGGGCGATATTGTCCACCATCCTGTTGATTTGCTTTGGATCATCAGCAGCTGAAACAAGGTCAATAATGATTTTATATTCCGCCTTGGGATCGGGTCTTTCTGTCGCTTCAGGGATTTCATATATTCCACCAAAACCTTTTACAATCGGAAATTGTGGTGTTTGGCAATATGCGGAAATTGACAATGCAACCAGGGAAAGTGTGGCTAGGAACGATTTTGCAGCTCGGAACATAATTTTGAAATGGTTAATTCTGAAAAAATACACAAAAAACAATCCGTCTCAAACTTCTATTTTTCGGATGACTTAGCTCATCACACATTTAATGATTCGATTCCTAAATAGTTAAAATGATTATCTTTCCAATGGTAATGCCATATTTCTCTAAATCTTCCAAAATTACTGTTTTACTCATGAACTTGGCGCCGGACTTTTTTCAGTTTTTCCTTGGGGCCTAGGTACAAAACGTGGGACACGCGCCTGATAAGATTTATAGGCGGGATATTTGGAAGCACTGATTTCTTCGCTGAAATTGGAGCTCCCCTGAAACAAAATCAACAACAGTAAGCACCCCACAACGGACCAATTGAGCCATTGCCCGGATGACGCTACGGAAAAAAAGTAAAACGAAACCCAAAAACCCTGTTCCCCAAGGTAATTAGGATGCCTCGAAATGGCCCAAAGCCCTCTATCCAAAAATCCTTTTGCAAAATCTCCCCTCAACAACTTCCCTTCCTTTATTAGCCTCCATTTTTCAGTTTGATACTTCCATTGCTGTTCATCGGCGGCAGTTTCTAGAGCCAAGAAAAACAGGGCTACACCTGCTACAAGCATATCCCATATATTCAACCCTCCTTCATCAAACTGCATCGCCACGAGCATGGGCAGTGTAAACAACAAAATCAAAACATTTTGGTAGCCAGAAATGAAAAAGAGATTGAATAAAGTCCATTTCCACCTTGGTTGGAATTCAGGTTTTTTTCGCAATATCTCCCACCGGTAGTCTTCTTCCCCTTCCCAAAACTTCCATCTATAAGCACCTTTTCTGGCAAAATTATAAGTAAGTCTTGCACCCCAAGCACTTACAAGTACTGCGAGCAAAACCATCCTCGGTGAAAAATCTCCGAAATAGGCCATTACCCAAGCGTAAATGATAGGCAAAATACTCCAATACTTATCCACTTGACTATTGTTATTGGTAAGTTCACCTACCAAAAAACAATAGGCAACAGACACTCCACAAATTTTGATCAAGACCCAAAGTGCCTCCCATTCACGATCTCCCAATGGAATTCCGAACAAATAGGTGAAAACAGGTACGACAAGTAGGGTGAAAATCAGAAGAATCGCCGTTTGGAGAATTTTCATAGAAAGGATTTTCCTTTCAAAATAAGAATAAATTCAAAAAATAAAAACTAACCTCTCTTGTAACTCAACTGATATAAATTAAAAAAGCCCCGGAAAAGATCCGAGGCCATGTGCGCACGAGAAGATTCGAACTTCCACACCCGTAAGGGCACCACCCCCTCAAAGTGGCGTGTCTACCAATTTCACCACGTGCGCGTTTTTTGAGGTCTGCAAAAGTAGAAAGGTTTGCTATTCCCTGCAAGGTTTAATTTAACTTTTAAAGGGTTTTTAGCTAAAATTTCAACCACAAATTCCCTTCAAATTGAAATTAATGATAGATTTTCTTTTCTGCTGCCAATAAGGTATTGTAAAGCAGGGAAGCAATGGTCATCGGACCAACCCCGCCAGGTACGGGGGTAATGGCAGACGCTTTTTGAGCAACTTCATCGTATTTGACATCTCCGATCAACTTAAAACCGGATTTCTTGGAGGAATCATCTACTCGATGGATTCCCACATCAATCACCACGGCACCTTCTTTGACCATCTCGGCTGTGACAAATTCAGGTTTTCCCAATGCTACAATCAGGATATCTGCCGTTTTTGCAATTTCAGAGAGGTTTTTGGTACGACTATGGGTAAGGGTCACAGTGCAGTTTCCCGGATAGTCATTTCTTGCCATCAGGATACTCATCGGTGAACCTACAATATGGCTTCTGCCGATGACAACACAGTGTTTGCCGGCAGTTTCAATCTTGTATCTTTTCAAAAGCTCCACTATTCCATAAGGAGTTGCTGCTACATAAGCCGGCCAACCCAAAGCCATTCTACCTACATTGGAAGGAGTAAAACCATCTACGTCCTTTTCAGGTTTGATTTTATCAGTTACTTTTTCAACAGAAATATGCTTGGGCAAAGGAAGTTGAACTATCAAACCGTCAATTTCAGGATTTTGGTTGATGTCTTCCACTACTTTGAGCAATTCAATTTCGGTGACATTTTCATCCAATCTTACCAAAGTTGATTCAAATCCAACCTGCTCGCAGGATTTGACTTTTGCTCCCACATAGGTTTGGCTGGCCCCGTCACTTCCCACTAGGATAGCTGCCAAATGAGGGATTTTACCTCCTGAATGCTTTATTTCTGCCACCCTTTGGGCGATCTCACCTTTGATTTCCTCAGAGGTTTTTTTACCATCAATCACGACACTCATAATAAAGTCGACTTAATAGGTTCTTGTTGAATTTTTATAGGATGCAAAAAGCGCAAAAACTACAAAATAAATTCTTTGTGTCTTTGCGCCTTTGCGGGAATCATTAATCTAACTTCAAAACAGCCATAAACGCTTCCTGCGGAATTTCGACATTACCGACTTGCCTCATGCGTTTCTTACCTTTTTTCTGTTTTTCGAGAAGCTTACGCTTACGCGAAATATCACCTCCATAACACTTGGCCAATACGTTTTTTCTCATTGCTTTCACAGTTTCTCTTGCGATGATTTTGGCTCCGATAGCTGCTTGGATCGCAATCTCAAACATCTGTCTCGGTACCAATTCTCTCAGTTTCTCGCAGAGTCTTCTCCCCCACTCGTATGCTTTGTCCCGATGGACGATAGCTGACAAGGCATCGACGATCTCACCGTTAAGCATAACATCCAACCTTACCATATGGGATTGTTTGAATCCGATCATTTCATAATCCAAAGATGCGTATCCTCGGGAGATTGTTTTCAACCTGTCAAAGAAATCAAACACAATCTCAGCCAAAGGCATGTCAAATGACAATTCCACCCTATCAGAAGTCAGATAAACCTGATTCTTGATCAAGCCCCTTTTGTCCATACAAAGTTGGATCACCGGTCCGACAAACTCAGCTGCGGTGATGATAATGGCTTTGACATAAGGTTCCTCGATGTGCTTAAATAACGTCGGATCCGGCATGTCAGAAGGCGCATTGATCAGCTTGTATTCGTTGTTGTTCATCAGGGCTTTGAACTGAACGGACGGCACGGTTGTGATTACCGTCATGTCAAACTCACGTTCCAAGCGCTCTTGAATGATCTCCATATGAAGCATTCCCAAGAAACCGCACCGGAAACCAAATCCCAAAGCCGCAGAAGTCTCAGGCTCCCAAACAAGAGAAGCATCATTGAGTTGGAGCTTCTCCATGGAAGCCCTCAATTCCTCAAATTCCGTTGTTTCGACAGGATAAATCCCGGCAAAGACCATTGGCTTTACGTTTTCAAAACCTTTGATGGATTCAGCACAAGGATTTTTTACGTGCGTGATGGTATCACCGACTTTTACTTCCTTAGCTACTTTAATCCCTGAGATCAGGTATCCTACATTTCCGGCATACATGGTTTGTTGCGGAATCTGATTGATTCCCAAAATCCCTATTTCATCGGCAAAATACTCTTTACCTGTATTGACAAATTTGATTTTATCGCCTTTGTTGATCGTACCGTTAAAAATCCGGAAGATTACCTCCACTCCTCTGAAAGGATTGTAAACTGAATCAAAAATCATAGCCTGCAATGGCGAATCTATATTTCCTTTGGGAGCTGGGATTTTTTCCACAACAGCATTAAGAATATCTTCAATTCCAATTCCTTCTTTTCCTGAAGCAAGGACGATGTCTTCCCTATCGCAGCCAATAAGTTCAATCACCTCATCTGCCACCACTTCCGGATCTGCGCCTGGAAGGTCTATTTTGTTCAAAACCGGTATGATTTCCAAGTCATGTCCGATTGCCAAATAAAGGTTGGAAATTGTCTGTGCTTCGATTCCCTGAGAGGCATCCACGATCAATAAAGCACCTTCACAGGCAGCAATTGAACGGGAAACTTCATATGAAAAATCAACGTGTCCGGGGGTATCGATAAGGTTAAGTGTGTATACTTCCCCTTTGTAATTATACTTCATCTGGATCGCATGAGACTTGATGGTAATCCCACGCTCACGCTCGAGGTCCATATTGTCCAACAACTGATCCTGCATCTCTCTGTCGCTCACTGTATTGGTGAACTGTAGGAGACGGTCTGCCAATGTACTCTTCCCATGGTCAATATGGGCAATAATACAGAAATTCCTAATTCTTTGCATATCCATTCTGGGCGCAAAAATAGATAAAATTGTGGGTAAAATTGGTATACACTCAAACTATCCAAAAGAAAATCAATTTATCTCAAGGAAACAGTCCAAATCTTTTTTTAAAAACTCTTGAACCAATTCAATGTTTGAAATTAATTTTTAAATAATGGCTTGGGTAGACATGTTACCAAATTTTAATCGAATTTCTTTAGGTGGATATCCATTTAGCACACTCAAAAAATAAAAAACTGAATATTTTGTAAGGATGGAATAATTCGATTTTATTTAGAATGATCTGAGTGCTGCATTTTTTACAAAAAACCAACCATTCTTATTTTCTTTGCAGGAAGAAAAATCCAACTGATATGAAAGCGGTCGCAGATAAGAAAAAAGCCAAAAACATTCCTGAATACATCATTTATATGTACCAAATGGAGGATTTGTTGAGGGTTTATAATTTCAATATGGAGGATATCAGGCAATATGTAATCTCTCACTATCCAATTTCGGAAGCAGAAAAAACAGAGGCGGCAATTTGGTTTGCTCATTTGGCCTTTGAAATGAAAAAGGCAAAAGTCGAAGAGACCGGCCACCTTCCCGTTACTCAGGAATTGGTTGACCAGCTTGCTTCCCTACATTGGACTCTGCTCAAAACAGATAAGGATTATTTTGACCTGTACCAAAATGCAAAGCCACATTTGATCCGTCTTCTCCTTGAAGCTGGAGAGAATGCGCCCAAACATGAAATCCAGATTGCGATCAACGCCATTTATGGACAATTACTGGCAAGACTCAGAAGCAGGGAAGTTCCTGCCGAGATATTAGAAGCCAATGACAGTTTTGGGGATATTTTAAGTTACCTTAACTGGATCTACTTCAAACAAGAGGAAAGCAAGACCAGGCAAAATTGAATTATTCTAAAAATTCATATACACTTTTATAACAGCTGTTGGCATCGATATAATCAAAAAAAGCATTGTAAAAAGGGTGTATGCTAAGGGTAGAACTGTCCCCCACAACGATCAATTTTCTTTTTGCTCTGGTCAGCGCAACATTCATCCTTCGGGTATCTGCCAAAAAGCCAATTTCACCTTTGGCGTTTGACCTGACAAGGCTGATGACAATAATGTCACGCTCCTGACCCTGAAATCCATCTATGGAGTCAATGGTCAGCAGTTCAGAGAAAGACCTTAGGTTTGGGAATTCGTAGCTTTCAAATATCAGTTCATTGAATCTTCTGACCTGTGCACGATATGGAGCTATCAGTCCTATATTCCATTGTTTGGTTTTGATCTCTGCAATCCCGATTCTTTTGATGAGATTTTCAAGGTAGCGCAATGCAAACCGCGCTTCCTCCAGATTGAAAGTGCTGAGAGATTCTTCTTCCTGTTGTTCTGTAAATCCACTGCCCGCGGTATCAATATATTCTAACACAGGTTCTTCCGGTGCCAGATAATGATGCAAAGTAATGTCAGCTGCTCTTAACCCGTTATGATAAAAGTATTTGCTTGAAAAACCCATGATTAACTGTGGCATCCTGTATTGTAGACTAAGCATTTTGGAAGCTTGGGGCTTTCTTTTGATTACTTTTTCAAAGAGAGTTTCACTCAAACCGTTTTTGGCGGCTTCATAGGATTTGATGGTGGGAGGAAGTTGGCAATGATCACCTGCCATGACTACTTTTGAAGCTTTTTGGATAGGGATCCATGTTGCCGCTTCCAATCCCTGAGCTGCTTCATCAATAAAAACTATCGGAAAGCTCATCCCTTTCAAAGCAGAATTGGCGGCACCTACTAGTGTACAGGCAAAAACCTGTGTGTCCTGAAAAATATCATAAGTAATATAATCTTCGAGACTTTGCGCTTCGTCCCTACACCTTGCTGCCTCATCCAAAAGTCTTCGTCGCTCCAACCTCTCCTCCGAACCAAATGTACGTTTGCGTTTTTGACCAAGTTTCCTGTAATCATCAGCTGATTTTTTGAGCCTTTTCAAATCCTTGTAGCTGTCGTGCATCGCAATTTTGGCATCCAGTGTTTGTGATAGAATATGGTCTTCGACCCTTGCCGGATGCCCAATCCGGAGGGTTTTTATTCTATACTCAAGTAATTTTTCTACTAGATAATCCACCGCCGAATTGCTCGGAGCGCACACCAAAACCTGTCTACACTCCTCCAAAGCCTGCACAATTGCAAACACGAGTGTCGTAGTCTTTCCTGTTCCGGGAGGGCCATGAATGATGGCGACATCTTTTGATCCACTTACCAATGAAAGCGCTTCATTTTGGCTTGAATTAAGGTGATTCACCATTTTTGAATCAGAAACAGTCAAAACCGGAGCCCTTTCACCTAGTAAAATTTCCTTTAATTCTCCAAGCCTTCCTTTTTCAGATTTGATCACAGCTTTCATGGCAGATTCCATTTCCCGGTAACTTGCCTCATCAAAAAGCAAATCAATGCCCAACTTGCCTTGATGCATCCAATCCGGAATATCCTCAGCTTGCAAGGTCACTATCATGGCATCTTTCTTTACCTGGTTGATCACTCCGTTTACCCGTTGGGATTGAAATTGGGGTTGGTTGGAAAAAATGGAAACAGACTTGCCCGACTGGAAAACATGTGGTGCTCCGGGATCAAACCTTTCAAACTCGAGAATTAAGCGCTCTCCAAAACCGATTTTTGATTTTTTAAGCTGAACAGGATACCAACATACCCCTTCTTCCTTTTTATCTGAAATTGAGGTATATAAAAACTTTTTCTTGTATTGTTGGAGATCTTCTTCCCATTCTTGCTTTAAAAGTTTCAAAGAATTTCTTAATTCCTCCTGAATATTTCCCATCTATTATTACATTTAAAACTGAAAATAACTGATAATCTATCTCACAAACCAACCACTTTAAATAATTATACCGTGAATTTTCTAGCACATGCCTATTTGTCATTCGGAGATCCCAAGGTCCTTGTAGGAAATTTTATAGGAGATTTTGTAAGAGGCGATATTGAAAACACCTATGACAAGGATATTGTTGCAGGAATAAAACTTCATTGGAATATCGATAAATTTACCGACTCCCATCCGGTGGTAAAGGAAGCCCAGGCAATATTGAGACCAGAATATGGAAGATATTCTATGGTAATCACAGATATGTATTTTGATTATTTTCTGGCAAGGTACTGGAAAAATTATCACCACATCCCATTGGATCAATTTGCAGAAGATGTCTATAATACCATTGACGAATATGGAGATGCCTTGCCCGAAAAATTTCTACAGACATTTGGCTACATGAAATACTACAATTGGCTGGCCGGATATGGTGAATTGGACGGCATCAGAAGAGCCATGACAGGGATGGCAAAAAGGGCAACATTCAACTCAAAAATGGAAACTGCCCATGTTTTTCTCGATGAACATCATGAATATTTAAAAGTCCATTTTGGTGACTTCTTTGAGGATATGGTAGCTTTCTCAAAAAAAACACTCGCAGAATTACGAAACACATGATTCATTCAAGGCCAAAACCCAGCACATTTATTGCCCTTGGTCTCATCGTCCTCGTACAAATTTTTGGATTGGTTTACATCCTCAACCATTTTGCTACCAAAAGAACATTTGGTCTTGTCATCTACCTGATCGCAACTGTAATCCTCACTTTGGTGATTGTCTTGCTTTTGGTTAAAATGATGGCAGCCTATAAATTCATCACAATAAGCAAGGACAGCATAATTACCAGACTCCCTCTTCGGGGAAAAACGACTACATATTCGCTTGCTGAGGTTTTGGTATGGGAAGAAGAAACAGTTATTACAAACAAACGTGAATTCAAGCAGCTGACCATTGTTTTTGAAGACAAAACCTCCTTCACAATCAGCAATCATGAGCACCTCAATTATGAGGAATTTACAAAACACCTCAGTAAAAAGCTCCCCAAGAAAAGGGTAATTGCAGGAAAAAATCCTAAAACCTGAGAGCCAGAGAAGTAGTCAGGGCTGAATTTTGTCTTCTGAAATTTCCGTCTGGAAGTGGAAAATAATCTTCTGGACTAATAAATCTCCTAGCTTCAATTCTCAATAAAGCACCTTCCCTTATCGAAAAATCAACATTTGCAGACAACCCTGAGATTTTTAGTCCATCGGTGAGGATGGTGGCATTGGGGTCCGAGTAATATTCTGCCCTACCGGCAAGCGTAAATTTCTCGCCTAATTCCCTACTTATAGATCCTATAAATCCAAACCATGAATCCGTTTTTCCTGAAAAATTCTCCTGAATTCCAAAGTCCGCACCAAATATCGTAGCCCATTTTCCTTTTTCATGCAACAAATAAAAGTTATTAAAAAACCTCTTTAAACGAATAGGTTGGGTGTTTTCATTGCCAAAGTAATTCGAGTAATTGAAGGTAAAATTGGCAGAGGGAATGAATTTGATTCCTGTACCTATACCCAAAGATTTGTTATTTTCATTCCTCACTATATTCTGCCAGCCATTGGTCAACCAAAGCTGAATTTCCCATTTAGGATGCGGAGTATAGGTAAATTTCCCTCCTGTAAAAAAGTACGGAGAATTTTCAGCCATGATACTTCTGGACAAATTCATACAATCTATTCCATACCATGATTCAAATCCTATGTAAGAAGGCATGACACCGATATCAACCCACAGCTTTTCATGCAGCTTAATCCCCAAAGATGCTTCGTTAATAAATTTGGCCCAAGCCGGTTCATCAGCAAGATTATATTGGGCGTAAGTACCCGCCATTAAAGCAAGACTTGCTCTTATTCTATCATTTTGGAAAGATGCTTTGAGCAAGGCAAGATTGATACTGAATTCATTATGCCTATTGAAATTATACAAAAAGTCAGGTCTGAGGTTGTTTTCGGGTTGGTTAAAATCGTAGCTGTAATATGCTTCTATATATCCCGACAAAATCAGATTTCGGTCAACATCGTCCTGTGCGGCAAGCGTTCTGAAAAAAAAGAAAAAGATGATAAACAATCTTTTCATAGGCGGAAACAAAAAAAGCCCGGAAGGTTAACTCCGGGCTTTGAATTATCTTTTTGTTCTGAAGTTCCTGTCGTAAAGGTCTACACTTTCCTGTATGATTTTGAAAGCTTCTTCTTTTCCCAAAAAATCTTCCACTTTGACTTCCTTATTTTCGAGTTTTTTGTAATCCTCAAAAAACCTATGGACTTCTTTCATCAAATGGGGAGGAAGTTCATCGATATCATTGATATAGTTGACAGATTGGTCTTCAGACGCCACCGCAATGATCTTATCATCTGCTTCACCACCGTCAACCATCCTCATTACGCCGATTACTTTGGCTTTGACCAATGTCATTGAGGGGATATCAATCTGGGATATAATCAAAATATCAAGTGGATCTTTATCATCGCAGAAAGTCTGAGGGATAAAGCCATAATTAGCAGGATAATGGACCGCAGAAAACAAAACCCTGTCTAATAGTAGCATGCCCGTCTTCTTATCGAGTTCGTACTTGCCTTTACTTCCTTTGGGAATTTCGATGACTCCCATAACATATTCGGGAGCTTCTTTACCAATATTGACATCGTGCCAAGGGTTGATCATATCTAAAAACTATTTGGTTTGGAAAATGAAATTGAAAACAAATTAAAGCGAAAATCGCGTGTAATCAAATAAAAATTAAGGCAATCCAACAATATAAGAAAGCAATTTACTTTGTCAATAAAACCAATCAGTTTTTCCCAGGTACCAGATTTGGTAATATTACGGTGACTTTGGTGCCTTTGTTTACTTCAGACTCCAAATGGATTTTACCCCCCATTTGTATGGTTGATTCTTTGACCATATAGAGTCCGAGACCTGAACCGACATTCTTTTGGGTGGCTCTTTGAAAAAGGTTGAATACCTCATCGATGAGATTGTCCTCAATTCCTACACCGTTGTCCTCCAAAACAATTGTTGCGGCATATTCCGATGCATCTATTGCAACTCTTATCATTTTTTTTGGATTGTCCTCTTTTTGAAAAACTACTGCGTTATGAAAGAGGTTATTGAGGATCACACGAATTTTGGGGTCATCTGAGAAAAAGGAAGATGATTGTTTGATGTCAATTATGACATCAATCTCTTCCAATGGCCATTTTTGTTTATATATTTCAATTTGTTGGGAGACCACTTCTTTAAAATCTATCTCAGTAACCTTGTTTTCTATTTTAGTAGACCGGTAAAAATCCAGCATTTTATAAATAAACTCATCCAATTTATCTGTAGCGGTATCTATCAAATCAAAATATTCTTTGACTGCGGGATCCTTGGTTTCCATTTTGGCCAATTTGGAAACGCCTGAAATACTCATAAGCGGACCTCTAAGTTCATGTGAAAGGGAATATACAAACTGGTTCATCTCCGAATGGATTTTCTGGAGTCTTTCATTTTTATCTTTGAGTTCTTTCCTTGCAAAATATATGTCACCGGCAGTCTGTATGGCATTTTTAATCTGTTCAATGTTCCAAGGTTTGTCAATAAACCTGTAAACCTGACCTCTGTTGATGGCATCGATTACATCAGCTATATCGGAATATCCCGTCAGTAAAATTCTGACAGGCTCAGGATTGATTTCCATCAGTTTTTCGAAGAATTCTACCCCATCCAACCCAGGCATCCTTTGGTCTGCTATCACCACATGAAGTTCTTCTGTTTCCGCTATTTTAAGACCTTCAAATGCATCGATGGCAGTTATTACCATAAAATCCTTCCTCAGGCTAGCCTTGAAGGAATTCAGGTTATTATCTTCATCATCGATATAAAGTACTTTTATCTTGTCAGTCATGCTGCTGGATATTTTGATAAATTGGAAGGGTAATGATAAAATTGGTTCCTTTGCCTTGTTCTGTCGATACCTCAAGCGTGCCTTTGTGGTTCTCGATGATGGTATAGACGATAGAAAGGCCCAAACCAGTCCCTTTTCCAACTGCTTTGGTTGTAAAAAAAGGTTCAAAAATCCGTTGCTTGACATGCGCAGGCATTCCAAACCCATTGTCCTCTATTTCAATTCTAATTTTTTCACCAACGTGGATAGTTCTTATTGTAATCTTTGGCTCAGGTATTTTATCCAGATTTTCCAACAGTGCATGAATGGCATTGGTTATGATATTCATAAATACCTGATTGAGTTTTCCGGGCAGACATTCAATAATAGGAATACTGCCAAATTCCTTATAAACCTGTATTTTTCCTGACATGGAGCTGTTGAGTAATATCAGGGTGCTGTTGATGCCATCATGGATATCCA
This sequence comes from Aquiflexum gelatinilyticum, assembly GCF_024813435.1. Taxonomy (NCBI): domain Bacteria; kingdom Pseudomonadati; phylum Bacteroidota; class Cytophagia; order Cytophagales; family Cyclobacteriaceae; genus Aquiflexum; species Aquiflexum gelatinilyticum. Next base: position 41,780 of record NZ_JANAEZ010000010.1, on the reverse strand, counting down.
CCCTTTTGACATCTTGTTCATCCACTCTTGAAAACAAACGCAAACCTTTGACGATTTCCACTGTTCTTTTTGCCCCTTCTTCCATTCCTCTCAGAAGTTGTTCGATTTCTTTGAGAATATAATCAAACTCAATGTCTTCTTCCACCCTCTCCAGGTCTTTCTTTGAGGCATCCGAAAACTCGAGTTTACCTTTCTCTCTGTAGGCATTGACAATATCAAGAAGATCGTTGATATCCCTCTTTAAAGGGGAGATATTTGAACTTACAAAGTTGATTGGGTTATTGATCTCATGGGCAATTCCAGCTGTCAATTGTCCCAAGGAAGCCATTTTTTCCTGATTGACCAATTGGGTTTGAGTATTCTGAAGGTTATGAAGGGTAAGTTCAAGTTCCTCTGTCCTTTGCTTTACTTTTTCCTCCAAAAATTCATTTTGTTCAATTATTCTGCTTTCATGTTCTTCCAGAAGCTTTAGCTTTTCATATTGTTCTTTCTCATATTCTCTTTTTTGGTCATTGATTCTATCAGCTAGGGCAAATGACAAAAGAATAACTCCGAGCCCTGCACCAAATGGCATCAGGTAGAAATACGATGGAGAAAATGGAATTAGTCCCATTTCGGTCAATACAAAGAGAAGAATGCCTACCATAAAAACAGACCAGGCAATCAAAAAATACCTTGCAGGCTTGAACCCACTTTTAAGAATATATAATGACATGATGAATACATACGGAATAACTATGGCCTGAGTAACCAGAAAAACAGCATAGGAAAGTGTCAAAAAACCAAAAAATGTACCACTCAAAATAATCAAATAAACTACATAGATCACTTGTAGCCCTTTATTCAATTTGGGGAGATTCAATCTTGTTTTTAAAAAAGCTTGTACAAACCAAATCGCAACAATACTACCCAAAACAGAAAAAACAACATTAGACCTCAGGTTCATCCAAACCCATTCAGGCCATAACAATTCTTGAGCATATCCAAGAATGGAAGATTGGCCAAGCCAAACCAAAAATATATAAGCTACATAAATCAGGTAGGTATAATCATTGAGTGAAAAGTAAAGAAACAGATTATAGAAAAACAGTCCAAACAAGATCCCCGAAAACAAACCGAACAGGATATTTTCAAAATTTAGACTTTTATTAATAGTCCTAAGATCTGCTATACTTGCAGAAATAATCTTTTTGTCGCTACTTCTGATGTTTAGGTAAATGTCAGAATTTTGACCAGATTCTGAATTTATTTCAAAAATCAATTTTCTTGACGGAATCAATCTTTGGCCAAAATCATGAGTCCTGCCGCTAACCTGAGAGCTTATGACCTTTCCATCTCTGATCTGATAGAAATAAACCTCGTCTAAATTGGGGTTATTGATCAAAAGGTATTTCTGTTCCTCAAGATCTTTTGCCGATACAACTTTAAACCGAAGCCAAACAGACTGGGGGCCAAGTCCGAAATTAGGGTTTTGGGAAATTACCGGTTTAAAATTTAGGTTGGAAATGATATCCTTGATTTCTGAATCACCTGCTTCCTGAATCAGGAATTCATATTTTGAAACATCAACCAACCCCGGTGCATTGTCCATTTGTATTGTTGGAGAAATCAAAAAAAGAAAAACTGTAAGGAGACTTCCTATCATAGAACCAAGAGTTGATTGAAGTTCTTAACATTTCTCCCATATTGCGAATTGTACATCAAAGAATTTTCTAAACTGTAGACTTTTAAATAGCTGTAATAATAATCTCCCTGTCTTTCTGACAGTTCAAAGTTTGTTAAGGAAACATTGAAATCGTAAAAGAAAGGAGGGATTAAATTCAGCTTCATTTTTGTCCAAAAAAGAATTGGTGATGTTTTAGACAAAACAGAAAATAGAGAAGTTTCCCCTTGGTCCAGTTTTTGATAATGGTTTTCTGTTGAATTCAACCCAAAATTCAGTTTAGAGCCCAAAAACCTATTAAACGCATTCAAAGGCATAGGGAATCTCGACTTTCCATTTACATATATATTCTGACCGAGTAAATCAAGCAATGAAGCCAATCTCATGTAGAGGCAGTAAGGGTGGGTACTACCAGTAAAGTTATGTTATTAGTACAATAATCATAAGAGAAATGTAAAAAAAATTATAAAAAAGGAATTTTATACCGACATTTCGATAAATCCAATATTGGAAAATTTTTTTTCGGTAAAATTACCATTAAGATAAATATATACTTAAACTTGTACCTAAAGTTTCACTAATAGTAAGTCCCCATGGCTGAATCACCCGAAGAAAAAATAAGAATCCTTTATGTAGATGATGAAGAAAACAACCTTCAGGCATTTAAAGCTACTTTTAGGAAAGATTACAAAATCCATCTTGCCCTTTCTGCTGAGGAAGGAAGAGAGCTATTGCAATCAAATGAGGTAGATATCATAATTACTGACCAAAGAATGCCTGATGAAACAGGGGTGGATTTTTTAGCCTCCATTATCCCTGAACATCCCGATCCAATCAGAATTCTGCTTACCGGATACACTGATATCCAGGCAGTGATAGATGCCATCAATAAGAGCCAAGTATATCATTATCTTACCAAACCATGGGAAGAAGAGTACATGAGGACAGTTATAAAAAATGCCTTTGAGTTGTTCTCCTTAAGGAAAGAAAACAGAAAATTAATGGACGATCTCGTTGAGACCAACAAAAGTCTGGAGCTGATGCTTCAACAAAGATAAGGGTTCAATAACGGGCAGCCAGCAGTAGCAAGAGTTCTTTGTGGGTCATGGAAAATTTTCTTGCCAAATAGGCATTTGTCAGGCTTCCCCTGTAGGTATATACTCCTTTCATAAACCATTTATAATTGAAGATCATCTCTTCAGCTCCTCCCAAATCAGCCATATGTAATAAAATAGGTGTAAAAATATTGCTCAATGCACAAGATGCTGTTCTTGAAACCCTTGAAGCGATATTGGGAACGCAATAATGGATTACACCATGTTTGACAAAAGTCGGTGTATCGTGAGAAGTCATTTCTGAGGTTTCTATACATCCACCCTGATCTATAGAAACATCAATGATTACACTTCCCTCCATCATGGCAGCAACCATTTCCTCACTGACCACAACCTTATTTTTTCCTTTTTCTGCTCTCAATGCACCGATTACAACATCCGCCTCTTTGATTGCATTTCCTAAAGTATAGTTATCAATTGTTGACGTAAATACCTGCTGACCCAGAAGATGCTTAATTCTTCGCAGTTTATAAATATGGTTATCAAAAACTTTGATGCTAGCTCCCAATCCCAAAGCTGTCCTTGCAGCATATTCAGCGACGGTACCTGCCCCGACAATAACTACCTGTGTGGGCGGTACACCTGTGACTCCACCCATGATCAAGCCCTTTCCGTTATTTACGCTGCTGAGGTACTCGGCTGCAATGAGCATGACCGTGCTGCCCGCAATTTCGCTCATGGCTCTGACCACAGGCATTCCTCCAACTTTATCCTCGAGATTTTCATAGGACACGGCGGTGATTCTTTTTTTGTTCAATGCATGGATGTAATCAGCGCTTTGCTTACCCAACTGAAGCGCTGAAATCAAACATGAACCAGATCTCAAATAATTGATTTCTTCCTCTGTCGGAGGTTCTACTTTGATAATCACCTCGGCATCGAAAGCCTCTTTGGCAGAATAGACCACTTTGGCCCCGGCATCTGAATATTCTTTATCCGAAAATTTGGATTCTTTCCCCGCATTTGTCTCCACCAGAACCTGTTGTCCATTATTGACTAGTAGAGCAACCGCATCAGGAGTTAATACCACCCTTTTTTCTTGGGCAGCAGTTTCAACAGGCAATCCTATCAACAATGAATTCTGTGAATTCTTGACTTTCGCAACCTTTTCTTTTGGAAATAACCCAACCTTTTCCCCTATTTCAACCATTTGTTTCACCGTTAATAACCCTTTGTAAGGTAATCATTCTACCCCCTACCTCATCCACCTCCATGTAGATATGGATAAAATTATGCGGAATATACGCTGCAATCTTTTCGGCCCACTCTATCCAGCAGCGATTACCGCTATAAAAATATTCTTCAATCCCAATTTCAAAAACCTCTTCAGGATTTTCCACTCTGTAAAAGTCAAAGTGGTAAAATATCTCGCCTTTGGTGTTTTGGTATTCATTTACCAAAGAAAAGGTAGGACTGCTGACCTTGTCTTCCACTCCCAATACTCTTGCAAGTTCAGTAATCAAAGTTGTTTTACCTGCTCCCAGATCACCCTTAAAAACCCAGATCTTTTCAGATCCTGCAAAAGAGACTATTTTAAGGGCCGTCTCATGTAAATCACCAATTTCCGGACAATAAAACTTTTCCAAATTTAATTAAATATTCTTCGGTTCGAGACGGACAAAAGGAACTATCATTTCTTCAAGTGATACCCCACCGTGTTGGAACGTATCTTTGTAGTAATTTACGTAATAATTGTAATTATTAGGATATGCAAAGAAATAATCTTCGACTGTAAAAACATAGCTGGTCGAAACATTAAACCTCGGGAGTTTGGCTTCTTCTGGGCGGGAAATTTCAAATACTTTGCCACTTTCAAAATTTAGGTTTTTACCTTGTTTGTACCTGAGGTTTGTTGTTACATTTTTGTCTCCGATAATTTTATAAGGCCTGTTCACTCTTTTGGTTCCGTGATCTGTGGTAATTATCACATCTGCTTTGGCGGCATGGATTTTTTTAAAAAGGTCAAAAAGGGTAGAATGCTCAAACCAGCTTTTTGTCAAAGATCTGTAGGCGGATTCATCCGGAGCAAGTTCTCTTACCATTTTGATGTCTGTACGGGCATGAGACATCATGTCTACAAAGTTGTATACCAAGACATTGAGATCATTATTCAAAAGTTGATGAAAATGATCCAAAACTGCCTTTCCCTGATACACTTGAAGGATTTTGTTATAACTAAATTTAATATTCAGTTTATTTCGGTGAAGATTTTCGGACAAAAAATCTTCCTCATGGTTGTTTTTTCCTTCATCGGTATCTTCTCCTTCCCAAAGTTCGGGATGGAATCTTGCCATATCGGAAGGCATCATCCCGCTAAAAAGGGCATTTCGTGCAAAAGCCGTAGTGGTCGGTAAAATACTGAAATAGGTACTTTCCTCTAAAGTATTGAAATATTCTGAAACCAATGGTTTGATTACTTCCCATTGATCCAGTCTGAGATTATCAATCACCACAAAAAAGAGAGGCTTGCCCTGTTTGATTTGCGGAAACACCTTTTCAGCCATCAGTCTGTGGGAAAGTATTGGCTTTTCAGATTTGGGATCATTGATCCAGTCGATGTAATTGTTCTTGATGAATTTTGCAAAAGCAGCATTGGCTTCCGTTTTTTGGGTATCAAGAACATCCTGCATGGACTTGTTTTCCGTCCCATCTATCTCCATTTCCCAATAGGTGAGTCTTTTGTATATATCTGTCCACTCCTGATAGGTGGATGCCTCCCCACAGGCTGTGCTGATATTCATGAAATCCTGTCTGTAGGAAAGGTTAGTTTTTTCTGTGATCAACTGCTTATTCTGTAGGATCTTTTTTACAGAGAGCAGTATTTGATTTGGATTGATAGGTTTGATCAGGTAATCAGCAATCTTACCCCCAATGGCATCATCCATTATGTGCTCTTCCTCGCTTTTTGTGATCATCACTACAGGAATCTGGGGTTTCACCATTTTTATATGCTGCAAAGTCTCAAGGCCTGTCATGCCGGGCATCATCTCATCCAAAAAAATTACATCATAATTGAATTTTTCTACCATTTCAATGGCATCTACACCACTGTTGACTGTGGATATTTCATAGCCTCTTTGCTGTAAAAATAAAATATGTGGCTTCAATAGATCTATCTCGTCATCTGCCCACAGGATTTTGAACCTTTGCATAAAATATGGTTTACTTCTTTTAAATTTATAATTACTTTTGAGACCTATCAAATGTCAGCGACATTGAAACGCCATAAAATTCTGAATGATCCTGTTTATGGATTTATTACCATACCCAGTGAATTGATTTTTAGCATTATTGACCACCCCTACTTTCAGAGGTTACGTCGTATCAAGCAACTAGGTTTGACAGATTATGTCTATCCAGGTGCGCTCCATACCAGGTTTCACCACGCTATAGGGGCCATGCACCTGATGAGCATTACACTGGACAACCTCAGACATAAAGGTATCGAAATAAGTGAAGAAGAATACGAAGCCGGACTGATTGCTATTTTATTACACGACATTGGCCACGGCCCGTTTTCCCATGCATTGGAATTCAGTATTCTCCAAAACATCCCCCACGAAGCCCTTTCTCTTCTCGTCATCCAAAGGCTCAATAATGAATTGAACAACAGTTTGGACCTTGCCATCAAAATATTTAAGGGAGAGTATGAAAGGAAATTTTTTAATCAGTTGGTTTCAAGTCAGCTTGACATAGACCGGTTGGATTACCTCCAGAGGGATTGTTTTTTTACCGGGGTATCGGAAGGTGCAATCGGCGCAGACCGGATTATCAAAATGATGGACATCAAAGATGACCGTTTGGTTATTGAAGAAAAGGGAATTTACAGTATCGAAAATTTCTTGAGTGCTCGAAGGTTGATGTATTGGCAGGTCTATCTTCATAAGACCACAGTGAGTGCCGAAAAAATGATGATCAGTCTCATCAACCGAGCCAAATACCTCATGCAAAATGGCCAAAACCTCATTGCCACTGATGAACTCTGTTATTTTCTGAAGGGAAATTTTTCCCTAAGTGATTTTAAAAATAATGAGGCCTCCTTGGAAAATTTTCTGACCTTAGATGATTTTGACATTTGGGGAGCCATCAAACTTTGGAAAAACAGTCAGGATTATATTCTGAAAAATCTATCCAGGATGTTTTTGGACAGAAATCTATTCAAAATTAATCTTCGAAATGAGGAATTTTCTCAAGGTGAAATTGAAGACGAAAAATCAAAACTTCTGAAAAAACTTCAAATTCCGGAAAAAGACCTCCCCTATTTCTTTAATCATGGCGTTTTGAGCAATCATGCTTACCTCAATACCGAGCAGATTTTTATTTTGACAAAAAAAGGAAATATCATTGATGTAGCCCTTGCGGCCGATCTGCCAAATATCAAGGCAATGAGTAAAATTGTGAAAAAACACTATATCTGTCACGCCAAAAATTTAACTTTGTAAGCTCTAAACCCAATTTATGGAATTTTCTCTTGGTCAAATAGCAGAATTAATTAGCGGAAAAGTAGAAGGTGACAAATCCCTAAAAGTAAGCCGGCTGGATAAAATCCAAGAAGGCTTGCCGGGCGGAATCAGTTTTTTGTCCAATGAAAAATATGAATCTTTTATATATGACACAAAGGCCACTGCGGTTATCGTATCCGAAAGTTTTGAACCACAAAGACCAATCAGCACTAATTTAATCAGGGTAAAAAATGCATATGAGGGCTTTACACTTTTGCTTGAGGCATATGCCATGATGGTGACATCAGGAAAGTCCGGTACGGAAGAACCTTCGTTTTTTGACCAGACGAGTACAATCGGGAAAGATTTTTATAGAGGGGCATTTTCATATGTTGGAAAAAACTGTTCATTGGGCGATTCGGTAAAAGTATATCCCAATGTATATATTGGCAACAATGTGAAAATAGGAAACAATACCATTATCCATGCCGGAGTCAAAATTTATGACAATACCCAAATAGGAAATAATTGTGAAATCCATCCCGGTGCGGTAATAGGAGGAGACGGTTTTGGATTTGCCCCGCTTCCTGATGGCAGCTATAAAAAAATCCCCCAATTGGGAAATGTTGTCATCGAGGACAATGTTAGCATCGGCACCAATACCACGATAGATTGTGCAACAATGGGTTCTACCTTGATAAAAAAAGGAGCCAAAATCGATAATCTTGTACAAATTGCCCATAATGTAATCATTGGTGAAAACACTGTAATCGCTGCACAGACAGGGATCTCAGGATCTACAGAAATCGGTAAAAATTGTGTGATAGCGGGAAAGGCAGGAATAGTAGGACATTTAAAAATTGCCGATAATACGACAATTGGTGCCAATACAGGGATTTCAAAAAGCATACATAAACCAGGTCTGACTATTTTCGGATATATGGGCTATGAAATCAAAGATTTTCTAAAATCTTACGGTCTTTTCAAAAAACTACCCGAACTCCATGACAGAATCAAAGAACTCGAAAAAAAAACATAAATTTACGGTTCTAAAATTGAAGTAGCATAACAGGATCGGATGAGAGTCAAACAGCATACCATAAAAAAACAAGTTACCGTCTCAGGAGTAGGGCTCCACACAGGCGTAATTTCGAACATGACATTTTTACCGGCTCCGCCGAATCATGGATTCAAATTTCAAAGAATAGACCTTCCTGGAATGCCGGTGGTAGATGCTGATGTCGACAATGTAGTGGATATTTCGAGAGGCACCACCCTAGAACAAAATGGAGCAAGGGTTTTTACTGTCGAGCATGTACTTGCCTCCTTGGTGGGTTTGGAAATCGACAATATTCTGATTCAATTGGATGGGCCGGAACCTCCAATTATGGATGGATCTTCCATTCAGTTTATTGAAGTTTTGGAGGATGTTGGTTTGGAGGAACAAAATGCCCTTCGTAGATTTTTCGAGGTGCCGGAAAGTATCACTTACAGAGAACCGTCGAGAGAGGTTGAAATGGCAGCTTTGCCGTTGGATGATTACAGGGTCACAGTGATGGTTGATTATAATTCACCTGTATTGGGAAGTCAGCATGCCTCCATCACCAGTATCAGCCAATTCAAAAACGAAATTGCTTCCTGCAGGACCTTTTGTTTTTTGCATGAATTGGAAATGCTCTATAATCAAAATCTGATAAAGGGAGGCGATCTGAACAATGCCATTGTCGTGGTAGATAGGGTAATTGAAGAAAAAGAGCTGGAGCATCTTGCCAAAATGTTCAATAAGAAAAAAGTCGAAGTAAGGAAAGAGGGCATACTTAACAATGTAGAGTTACGTTACAAAAACGAGCCTGCCAGACACAAGCTTCTTGATGTAGTCGGGGACTTGGCCTTGGTAGGTAGACCTTTGAAGGCACAGATATTGGCAGCTAGACCAGGTCATGCGGCGAATGTCGCCTTCGCAAAAAAAATAAAAAGAGCGATGGAAAGAGCCGGTTCGGTTCATATCCCTCATTATGACCCAAAGCTCCCACCGGTGATGGACATCAATCAGATCAGCAACATTTTACCACACAGGTATCCATTTCAGCTATTGGATAAAATCATCTACCTAGATGAAACTGTGGTAGCAGGTGTGAAGAATGTAACTATCAACGAGCCTTTCTTCATGGGACATTTTCCAAACAACCCTGTTATGCCGGGAGTTCTTCAAGTAGAAGCAATGGCGCAGACGGGAGGGATTCTGGTGTTGAGCACTGTAGATGATCCGGAAAAGTATTGGACCTATTTTTTAGGTATAGAAAGTTGCAAATTCCGTAAAATGGTACTTCCAGGAGATACATTAGTATTCAAATGTGAACTACTTGCTCCTATCAGGAGAGGGATTGCAAAGATGAAAGGAGAAGCTTTTGTGGGTAATACCCTTGTTTGCGAAGCAATTATGACAGCAAGTATAGTCCGAAAAGAATCATGATCAGTCCTCTATCATTCATACACGAAAAAGCTGTCCTTGGAAAGGATGTGCATGTTGATCCGTTTTCGATGATTCACGAAAATGTGGAAATAGGAGAAGGAACATGGATCGGATCGAATGTTACCATTTATTCCGGTGCAAAAATCGGCAAAAACTGTAAAATATTTCCAGGGGCTGTCATCGCAGCGATTCCTCAGGACTTGAAATTCCAAGGGGAAGATTCCACTGTCGAAATTGGAGAAAACACCACTATCAGAGAATGTGTCACCATCAGCAGAGGGACTATTGATAAAAGAACAACAAAAGTCGGAAGCAACTGTCTTTTAATGGCCTATGTACACATAGCCCATGATTGCATGGTCGGCAATAATGTCATCATCGCCAATGCAGTTCAGGTAGCAGGTCACGTATCAATAGACGACTGGGCTATTGTAGGCGGAAGCAGCGCGATCCACCAGTTTGTAAAGGTAGGGATGCATTCTATGATTTCAGGAGGATCTTTGGTAAGAAAAGACGTTCCTCCATTTACAAAAGCAGCACGCGAACCGCTCAGCTATGCAGGAGTTAATTCCCTCGGCTTAAGAAGAAGGGGATATTCAAGCGAAACCATCAGCCATATCCAAGAAGTGTACAGGTATCTATTCCTCAATTCATTGAATAATAGCAGAGCCCTCGAAGAAATTGAAATCAACCTTCCAGCTACCAAAGAACGGGATGAAATTGTGAATTTTATCAGGTCTTCAGAGAGAGGTGTGATGAAAGGTTATATCAGCTAAATCAACATGGAGCTGAAGCTGAGTCAGGTATCAAAAAGATATCAATACGAATGGATCTTTAAAAATATCAACCTCTCTATACCTTCATTATCCCATTGGGCCATTACAGGAAGCAATGGATCAGGAAAGTCCACATTATTAAAATGCCTGACCGGAATCAACCCCTTGACATCGGGTTCAATCCAATATTTTGATTCGGGAAAAGAAATTAAGGGGGAAGATATTTTTAAGTCGCTTGTTATCAGCGCTCCTTACATGGAATTACCGGAGGAGTTTACCTTGTTGGAGCTTCTTAAATTCCATTTCAAATTCAAAATTCCTTCAGAAAATCTGAATTTGGAGGAGATGATGGATATCCTTTACTTAAAACCTCACCAAAACAAACCCATTTCCCAGTTTTCTTCAGGAATGAAACAAAGACTGAAGCTTGGATTATGTTTTTTTTCAAAAAATAAATTGATTTTTTTAGATGAACCAACTTCCAATCTTGATGAGCAGGGTATATCTTGGTATTTGCAGTTGGTAAAGCAATTTTCGAAGGACAAGACACTTTTTATCTGTTCCAATGACCCCAAAGAGTATTCTTTTTGCCCCAATGAAATCAAAATTGAAGATTTTAAGGTTAAACAAAATCTTTGATTGTTGTACTGATTTATTAATTTTACAAAAATTTAATCGCCTACTAATTATGCAAAAACAAATATTCAGCTTTCTATTGATGGCATTATTGGCCTTTGGGACGTTTTCTTGTAAGGAAAAAGATGATCCAACTCCAAGCAAAACTCCTGAAGAATTAGCGATCGAAGAACTCACTAACGGATCTTCACAGATTTGGACAGTTGCAGGTGGTGGAACGGTAACAAGGGATGGCAATTCAGTGACAAGCACTTATCAGACCTTCGAACTTACTCTTGCTGCGAATTCATCTAGCAAAACATATTCAACAATCAACAGTGGTGACCTTTTTGATGCTAATGGAAATTGGTCTTTTGTTACAGGTGGCCTTGATAAGCTCCTCTTTACAGGATCCAAGCCTGCGGCCAATAATGAGATTTCCTGGACAAGAACAGGAGATAACTTGGTCTTGAGATTTAGCATTGTAGCGCCGGGTGCACGTCAGTTGGGAACTACTGCAGTTCTAGGAAGCTATGTATTTACGCTGAAAAAGAAACCATAAAAAATCATCCTCTCAAAATCAAAAGGGCATCCCAATTATTTTTGGGATGCCCTTTTTATGCTTTAAGGGTTACCAAGGTAACGCCTGCCCCACCCCTATCCGCATGTTCATCCTCCATTTTTGCAACAGGGTTCATATTGCGGAGTAAATTCCTGGTAATTTCTTTCAATATACCGTTTCCTTTGCCATGTACTATCCTAAGGTCTTTGAGTCCAAGCATGTAACCATCATCCACAAAAGACTGTACCAAAGGTAAAATTTCCTCTCCACGCATACCTCTTATATCCAAATTGGGAGAATACTCGAGCATTTTACTATTGGAGTCAAAGCCGGTCCTTTTTGCAAAGCTTTTCTTTTCCTTTTTAGCATCCGAAAGAGAAATCTTCTGAAGTCTGTTGGTTTTGACATTGGATTTCAGGTCACCTATACTGATTTCAGCTTCTTTTTTCTTCAGGGACATAACCTGCGCGATGGCACCATTATCTATCAATCTCACAAAATCCCCCACCTGAATTTCGCCTTCCAAGTCTTTTATTTCGGGAATTACCACAGCTTTTTTCTCTGGTTTTACTTTGACTTTCAGGTCTTCGATTTCTGCTCGAAGCTGCTTGGTAGTTTCTTTGTCTCCCTTGCTTTTTTTGATGTCCGCGATTGTGTTTTCAATCTTTTTGTTTACCTCATCCAAAAGCAACTTTGCTTCTACTTTTGCATCTTGTAAAAACTTCTTTTTATTCTGATCAATATTTTCCTTTAGGTCAGTGTATTCTTTTACCCTCAGGTCCAGAATCCTTTCCTTCTTTTTATTTTCATTGACAAGTTGCTCGTAGTTTGCCAATTGGTTTTCCAGCTTGGTGAGCATTTTGTCATACTTCACCCGATCCTCGCCGATATGACCTTTGGCGTATTCAATGATGTCTTTCGAAATACCGATTTTGGAAGCGATCTCCAAAGCAAATGAACTTCCCGGCTTGCCCAGATCAAGTTGGTACAAAGGCTCCAATTTGTCCACGTCATAGCGCATTGCTCCGTTGATGAGTCCTTGATTTTTGGAGGCAATTTGCTTCAGGTTGCCATAATGAGTTGTTAACACTCCGTAGGCACCTGTCCTATTTAGGGCAAGTAAGATCCCTTCAGCTATAGCACCCCCAAACTGTGGTTCTGTTCCCGTCCCAAATTCATCGATAAAAAGTATGGTCCTTTTATCCGCAAATTCAGTGAAAAACTTCATACTCATCAGGTGCGAGCTATATGTACTCAGGTCATTCTCAATATTCTGCTCATCACCGATATCGATGAAAAAATTATCGAAGAGGGAACATGTAGAATGTCCATCCAAGGGAACCAAAAGCCCACATTGCAGCATGTATTGTACCATGGCTACCGTTTTCAAAGTGACGGATTTACCGCCTGCATTGGGTCCTGAAATAACCAATAGCCTTCTATTATGATCAAGAGAGATATTTAAAGGAATGATTTTTTTATGCTGCTGCTTTAGTGCAAACTCCAATAACGGATGTCTCGCATTGCTCCAATCAAGCTGCCTTTCCTTTTTTAAGATTGGACGGGAAGAGTTGGTCTTGATGGCAAATTTGGCTTTGGCTCGGATAAAGTCCACCATCCCAAGGAAATGATAAGCTCTCTTCAATTCAGGAATATTGGGTCTGACCACATCTGTGAGTTTGGTAAGGATCTTTTGGATTTCCCTTTTTTCCATATATTCCAAGTCCTTCAACTCATTGTTGATATCCAAAACCTCAGCGGGTTCGAGATAAACTGTCTGACCTGTTGCGGATTCATCATGGATGAACCCTTTGATTTTCCTCTTGTTTTCAGCCAAGACCGGAATAACCATCCTACCGCCACGAATCGTCACCGATGCATCCTCAGGAGTCAGTCCTTTGGCTTTTGCATCCCTAAAAATCCTATCCAAAACTTTTCTCAGGCGGTTCTCTTCATACAAAATCTGTGACCGGATCAGGGAAAGTTCCTGAGAAGCATTGTTTCGGATTTTTCCCTTTTCGTCGATTATCCGCTCAATGGCCTTAAGAACCGTATTGTCCAAAGCGACCAAACCTAGCAAATTGAATAAATTAGGGTAAGACTCTTCATGGTCCTTAAAAAATTCAATACACCGGCTAAGGGTAAAAAGGGAGAGCCTCATTTCGTGAAACTCTTCCTCGTATAAAAAATTTCCCTCGATTTTTGCTTTCTCCAGGTGTGGATAAATATTGGTAAAATTTGAAGAGGGGAATAATTCTCCTGACTCAATTATGGCTTTGAATTCGGCTGTTTGGTCGAGAAGCTTTCCGACAAGAGTTGGATCTTTTGAAAAACCCATTTTGTCAACAAAATCCATCCCAAGCGGACCTGTGCATGCTTCTTTTAACAATTCCCGGATTTTGGTGAAATTGATTTTCTCTTCGAGATTTTTAGGGTAAATCATGGATTGGGATTGGGGTTTCTTGCTTTTTCTACCACATGGAGGGAATCAATAGTCCTTGCATAAATCCTGTCCATGGTTTTGATGTCCAACATGTAGTATTCCAAGCTTTTTTTGAAAACAGAATCTGTCAAATCATGTTTCAAAAAAACCTCATTTTCAAAATAGGGGTATAATACCCTTGAGGAATCATAATGAATAGGGAAAGACGAAACCAAACCTTCTGCCAAATGGATATCAATGAGCAATTCCACCATTTTGTCTTCAGAAAGAATGCCTTCGGGAATTTTTTGCTTGTTGCAGGCAAAACCCGCAAAAAGCATCAACATAATTACAATTTTATTTTTCACAGACCAAAATTAATCAATTCCGACAATGAACAAGAAAATTGATTGGTTTACCTTACACCCGATGATCACATATCGTTTTTTAATTCAATTATCACCCTTAATTTAGGCCTTTGAAATAGTAGCCATGAACGAACTGCTCAAAAAACTCAGAAGATACGAGATTATGATCCGGAAAGTGGTCAACAACCAGCTTCAGGGTGACTATCAATCTATTTTCAAAGGTGCAGGTTTGGAATTTGATGACCTCAGGCCTTATCAATATGGCGATGATGTCAGGACAATAGAGTGGAAAGTTTCTGCCAAAGGCCATGGTACATTCGTCAAAACTTTCAGAGAAGACAAAGACCAATCGGTTTATTTTCTGATCGATATCAGCGCATCGCAGGATATCGGACAGGAAGGAAAAAAGAAAATAGATATCGGAAAAGAGATTGCCGGCGTTTTGACTTTGGCTGCCATATTTGAAGGAAGCCAAGTCGGGTTGATTTCTTATTCTGACCAAAAAGAAAAAATCATCCTTCCGGGAAAAGGTCCAAAACAAGGTGTGAAAATCATTCAGGGAATTTTTGGTCACAAAAACATTTCCCAAAAAACCAACCTGACCGAAATGTTCAACTTTGCGTTGAACCTCATCAAGAAGAGAAGCATTGTGATTGTGATTTCAGATTTCATTGACGAGGGTTATGAGAGACCTTTCAAAGCCTTGGCACAAAAACATGACCTAGTAGCTGTCCAAGTGACAGATCCCCGGGAATCCGCCCTTCCCGCACTTGGCATTATTCCGGTATATGATAAAGAAGAAGGAAGGACAACATGGGTGAATACTGCTTTTGGAAGCTTTTCCAAAAAAATTGCAGATACATTTACTTCAGAAAGGGATCATCTAAAAACCATTTGCAAGAAAAACCAGATCAACTATCTTGGCATCAGCACCAAGGAAGACATCGTCATTCCTTTGATAGAATTATTCAAAAACCGTAACCGGACAATGAAACGTGGGTAAAGTATTATTCTTCCTTTGCATAATCAGCTACTTTCTGATACCTCAGCAGGCCCATTCCCAGGACCTTGAGGTGAAAGGGTATTTTATGAAGGATTCGGCCATGCTTGGCGAAAGAGTAGGTTATGTTCTCAAGGCTAAATCAAAACCCGGAGTAAACATTGTCTTCCCGGATTCGACGCATAACTTTTCTCCATTTGTCCTTTTGGAGAAAAAATCTTTTATCTCCTCAACCCAAGAGGATGTCACTGTAGATTCGGTGGTGTATTATGTTAGCAACTTTTCACTTGACCCTGTAGCCACACTTTCTTTGCCGGTGTACGAGGTATTCCGGTTTGACAGTTTGGTGCATAAACCTTTGGAAGCGGGTCTGGCATTAAAACTGACCATAAATCCGCTGCCGGAGGAACTCGGATTTAAGGACAACAATGTCTATCAGCCGATCCCCACTGAATTCAATATGTTTGTTTTGCTGATCATATTGGGCGTAATCGTAGTATTGGCAATCATTGTTTTGGTGATTTTTGGAAAGAAAATCAAAAAACAGTGGGACAATTGGAGGGAAAAACAGAAATACAAACGTTTTGTCAAAAGGTGGAATGCAGCCGAAACAGCCTTTACAGCTACGCCAGACATGGCCCAAGCGGATGAACTTCTTGGTCTGTGGAAGACCTATATGGAACACCTCAATGACCGGCCATTTAGAGAGTGGACTACGACTGAGATTTCTGAATTTCTTGACAACAAGGAAATCATCAAGGATTTTAGAGCCATCGAAATGGTAATCTATGCCGGCAAAGAAGGAAAAGACATCACCGAAACCTGCAACAATCTCAAAGAAATCTGCACAGATTCTTTCAAGAAAAAGATAACAGAACAAGATGAATCCAAATAATATCGCTGACTTTTTTTCTTGGTTCTGGTTTTTGCCTGAAACCTTCAAGACTTTTGAATGGGAAAATCTTTGGGCGCTGCACCTCATTTGGATCGCTCCATTGATTTTGGTTTTGAGAAAGTTTGTGAAATTTCTCAAGAACCCTGTTCTGGAGCTTTCCTTACCGGGTACAGTTTCGCAAAACAATCCTTGGACTTACCTTCGGTTGATTCCCGGGCTGATGTTTATCCTTGCAGTTTGGATGATTGTCATTGCATTGGCACGTCCTCAGAAAAGCAACGAAAGGGTCGAGCAGTCCACAGAAGGCATTGACATCATGATCGTGATGGACATCTCGGAATCAATGGACCTGCAGGATTTCAAACCCAACAGACTTGAGGCCGCTAAAGAAACCGCGATTGACTTTATCAACGGGCGTTTTGGAGACAGGATCGGAATGGTGATTTTCTCAGGAGAAGCTTATTCTTTGGCGCCATTGACCACAGATTATGCGCTGCTGACTGACTTGGTCAAGGACATCTCCTTCAATATGATGGACGCTAAAGGTACTGCTATCGGATCAGCTCTGGCTGCTGGCACCAACAGGATGCGGGAATCCGAGTCCAAAAGTAAAGTCATGATCCTCCTTAGTGACGGCGAGAGCAATGCGGGTAATGTCGATCCGCTATTTGCTGCGCAATTGGCTGCTGCTATGAACATCAAGATCTACACCATTGCTGTTGGAAAAGACGGCATGGTTCCTTATGGCGTGGACTTCTTTGGCAGACCGCAGATGGTCGAGAGTTACCTTGATGAAACCACCCTCAGAGAAATTGCAGGAATCGGCAACGGGGAGTTTTTCAGGGCTTCTGACGACAATGCACTTGAGCAGATTTTTGACCAGATCAATACCATGGAAAAAGCTGAAATCCTGGAATCCAGATATAAGGAAACCACTGATTATTATAGGGTATATCTTTTTTGGGGAATCCTATTGTTCTTAGCCTGGCTTGGGTTGAAAAGTACTTTCTTCAATAACTTTTTGCTGGATTAAGAAAAAAACTCAAACACCCACCTTCTCCTTCCAATCTTCTAATCTCCTGTCCATCACCTTGAACCATAAAGGTGGAAACAAAGCCAAAATAATCATCGCCGAATATCCCTGTGGCAATTGGGGACTTTCGTCATAATGATTCAAAACCTGATAGCGCTTATGGGCATATGCATGGTGGTCGGAATGCCGCTGAAGCTGGAACAAAAGGAAATTGCTGACCATATGACTTGCATTCCAAGAGTGCAAATGTGTCACTTTCTCATACCTTCCATCTATTTTCTTTCGAACCATCCCATAATGCTCAATGTAATTTACCAATTCCAACAGACTGAAAGCGAAGAAACTTTGGGCAAAAAAGAAAACAGGAACTTCCCACATAAATCTGCCCAGAAAGAATGAGAATATAAAGGTGAAAATCCCGACAAATAAAAGTGGATAAATTGCAAACCAGATCATTTGATTATCTATGGACCAAAAAGGAATTCCTCTTTTTTGAAGTCTCTCCTTTTCTAAATGTACCGCGCTGAAGTAGCCCTTTGTGACAGACCTCCACCAAAATGAATAAAATGTTTCACCTAATCTACTTGTTGCGGGGTCATCGGGTGTCGCCACCCGTACATGATGCCCCCGATTGTGCTCAATGATAAAGTGCATGTAGCAGACTGTCATCAATAAAAATTTGGAGTAATCCTGCTCTAAATCCTCACTTTTATGACCCAACTCATGAGCAACAGTAATCCCAACCCCTCCTGTAACCAATGCCATTCCTGTAGTAAATGCAAGCCATTCCCAAAAAGAAAGAGTAAAAGCTGCCACAACATAAAAGCCCCAAACCAAAACACCAATCTGCACATACACCCAAATGAAAGTCACAAAACGGTAAAAACGCTCTTTGGAAATATTGGAGATTTCATTTTCGGGAATATTGGTCCTGTCGGTCCTAATGAGAAAATCCAAATAAGGTACTAAAACAAAAACAAATGCATGGATCAAAAGCAGGTTTAAACCACCCAAATAGAATCCTCCTATCAACAAAACAGGAAGGATGAAGGCAGAAAAAAAACCGATTTTCTTAAAGTGATTCATACATGGAAGTTAAGAAATGGGCAGTGAAATTAAAACAGCCTTGTTCCATTCAAAGGTAATTTATGGAATTGATTCTAGCTATTCAGAAAAAACCTCTTTGGTCAGGTCCTCAAAGAGTATGTAAGTGGCATAAAATGTAATAGGAACAGTTACCAACAGTCCAAGGCCGAGCGTTATTATTCCGAGAAGGTTGATGATGATCAGGATAAGGGTAAACATAAAAAACTTCCACCATCTGACGGTGACCAGTTTTCGGCTTTCTTCCAAAGCTGTCCAAAAATCAAAACCTCCAAACAAAGCCATTAGAACTGCAAAACTATATCCCACTGCGAGATAAATGCCGGGAACCAAAAATGCAAAAAGCCCCAAAGCTACCAAAATTTGCCCTATCAGCCATATCGAGAAAACCGGCATATAAAAACTGAAACCTTTAAAGAAATCAGGATAGATCACCGGCATTCCTAAACTGACCCTATTTGCTACAAGGTAAAAACCTGAATACAAGGGAGGTGCCAAAAACAAGGCAAATATAAAAGCAAATTTTTCCAAGTAAATACTTGCCAAAAGTTGAAGAGAAATGATCAGCATGGTATAAGCCACACTCAGGACCGGCTGCTTCAAAAACATTTGCCAAGCTCTTGAAAATAAATACTTGAAATCAAAGTCGTAACCTTTGATCCGAAGTTGTTCTAATTTTTCCTTACTCATTTATAAGACAAGAGATGTGAAATATGAGACGTGAGATTTGAGAAAAATTCGAAGATCGGTATAAAAGGATAATTCAATTATTTAAATCCATTTATCATCAAAAAACCGACACATATAACCCAATAACCAATTAACCTTTAACCATTACTTTGTCATCGCTTCCAAGATATCATGTTTGGTGACAATATGGATCTGATGGTTATCATCTCGGACCAAGACGGCTTTTTCTTTGTCCAACATCGAACTCAACACATCCAAGGTGCTGTCCAAAGCCACAAATTTCATGGATGTTTCCATCACATCGGCAACTGTTGCGTCTTTCAGCTCCGGATTTTCTATTATTTTGGAAAGGAGCTTGCTATCTGTCAATGAACCTATAACATGTCCATCTTCTAAAACCGGGATCTGGGAAACGCTTTTCCCATTCATCAGGTGGATGGCATCTTTGACTTTGTCATTTTTGTGGGAAACTACCAATTTGTAACTGCCATTTCTGGAACCGATGATATCTCGGGCTGTACCAAAAGATTTATTTTCCAAAAAGCCGTGGTTTCTCATCCAATCGTCATTGTAGATTTTGCCGAGGTACCTTGTTCCATGATCCGGAAGGATGATGACCATGCGGTCACCCTCTTTCAGGTTTTCTTTGGCATATTCCAAAGCGCCATGAACGGCAGACCCGCAAGACCATCCGACAAAAAGTCCTTCTTCCCGTGACAGTCTTCTTGTCATGACAGCCGCATCTTTATCCGTCACTTTGATAAAGTGGTCAATCAGTGAAAAATCAACATTTTTTGGCAAAATATCCTCACCAATCCCTTCAGTCAGGTAAGGGTAAATTTCATTTTCGTCGAAGATTCCTGTTTCCTTATATTTTTTAAATACAGAACCATAGGTATCAATTCCTACGGTCACGATATCCGGATTTTGTTCTTTGAGATACTTGGCAGTTCCGCACATAGATCCTCCTGTACCTACACCGGCAGCATAATGGGTAATTTTCCCTTCGGTATCACGCCAGATTTCAGGGCCTGTGGTCTCATAATGAGCCAATGAATTGGATAGGTTATCGTATTGGTTTGGATAAAAAGAGTTGGGAATATCCTGATTCAGTTTTTTGGCTACAGAATAATAAGACCTTGGATCATCAGGTGTCACATTGGTAGGGCAGACAATCACTTCAGCACCAACTGCTTTGAGAATATCGATCTTCTCTTTGGATTGTTTGTCGGCCATGGTAAAAATACACCTGTATCCTTTTGCAATAGCAGCCAGTGCCAAGCCCATACCTGTATTTCCGCTTGTTCCTTCTATGATTGTTCCTCCAGGTTTCAAAAATCCTGCTTCTTCCGCATCTTCGACCATCTTGATGGCCATCCGGTCTTTCATCGAATTTCCCGGATTAAAATATTCTACTTTGACGAGAATCTCTCCCTTGATGCCTTTGTTCAGCCTGTTTAACCTTACCATCGGGGTATTTCCGATGGTTTCAATAATGGAATTATAAATCATAAACTTTGGGTTATAAAGCCCGAATTTACGAATATTTTTAAACCTCAGCGATTTCTGAGGGGAGTATCCAAATAATATTTCGAAAAGGTTATTTGTAAATCAGGAGGCTTTGGCTACAGTCTCGATTTGGACAGCATATTCGTCCACCAAGGCGACTGCACCATGAATCGCAGTTTCATCCAAATCCGAAATCAAAATTTTCAGGTTCTGACTCACTGAGGGATATTTGAATGTAGCGATATTGGCCAACATGCTTTCTTGAAAATAAGGATATGCTTTTCTGATCGATCCTCCCAAAACAATTGCTTGGGGAGCCAAGGTATAAAGGATATTTTTGATCAACTCACCTAGGTGGTGTCCAAACTCAGCATAGGCTTTGATTGCCTCAGGGTCACCTTCTTTAGCTTTTTTTGACAAAGTCTTGGCTTTAGAACCATACTTGGCATTGAAAAATTTACTGCTGCAATAAAACTCAAAATCCTGATCGAGGTAAGGAGCAGAACACCATTCGCCTGCAGCACAGTTAAACCCACAGTACAAATGACCGTTTGCGATGATCCCAGCCCCAAGTCCAGTTCCTAAGGTAATGCCGACGACATGCTTGTATACACTCGCCGCACCAAACTTATACTCACCGAGGGCAAAACAATTGGCATCATTGTTTATATACACAGGCTTCGAAAATCTTTCTTCCAAAAATTCCCTCAAATGGACTTTTCGGAATGAAGGTATGTTTTCTAAGTTGAGCACCAATCCCAAATCTGTATCTATCAAACCGGGAATTCCTATTCCGATAGCGTAGAAATCATGATGGCTGTACGAAGAAATCAATCCTGCTATGGTTTCCAGGATAAATTCCTGACTCTCTTGGGAGGGTGTAGCAATGGTGCGGATATCTATCAATTCAGAACCAACAAGAACTCCTGCTTTGATATTGGTGCCTCCAATGTCAAGTCCAAGAATAGGTTTTTCGGTTTTCAGCATAGGTCTAAGGTTTTTAAGCTTTAAACAGAAAAAGAAGAATGAATTCCCATTCTCCTTTTCCCAAAAATTTTTGTTTCGGGCAGGTTAATTCAACATCCCTTCTATTGACTTTTCAAGCTCCCGGGCGTGTGCCAAAAACTCTTCCACATTCATGTCTTTGAAAAAGATCAGGCCATGACTAGACCGGACTTTGGCACTTTCATGAAGGTAAAAATAATTTTTACCCAAAAGTAACTGAATATCGTCGAGCTGTCCAACCCAAGTACGTTTGGCAACAGTAGAAAATTTACCATTGTGCGAATAACTTGGAAATGAAGCATTCACTTGGCTAAGGTAACAGTTGGAAAATGAATCCTCCATCACTGACATGTCACCCAATGATACAGGCACAATGACATTGGCTTCATGAGGCTCAAATTTAAACCAAACGTTTCTGTAGCCAATAATCCGCAACTTACTGAGATCCTTTTCCTCTCCCCATTGTCTGACAGCCTCAGCTGTTGCTTGCAGCACTTTGTAGTGGGTATCCGGTCCGGATCCTTCCGGATCAAGCGTCAAACTTATTTTTGTTGGATTGACTTTTTTGAACAATTCTACAATGGGTACCACATCTCTTTTTTTGTCAGGCTGCTCGGTGAAAATATCACCCGTATAGAAGCCTAACCTCAAATGATGGACGTTTTTTACCTGCACTCCGAAATGTGCCCAAACCAATTCCTCCTCAAATTCACGGATCATTCCTTTGATTTTTTGGATCTTGGAAGGGTTCTTTTCTCCATCATAAGAATTTCGAAGGATACTTATGATGTCATTGATGGTTTCTCTCAACTTGGTTGCTGACTTGACTTCAAAGACATCCACCACTGCACGGACAACCCTGTGGCAAAGTCCTCTGATTCTTTCATCTAAATCTTCGGAAGCGACATTGGTAAGAAAATGATAGACGTCCTTGTCGGTCTTCAATTTATAGCCAACCTCAAAAAAGTCTTCAAATTTGACCATTTGGATTTTGCCTTCATCCAATAATTTTTTGGTTTGGAGCAAAGTGTCTATCACAAACGTATTGGTCACGGCTGTAAAGCCGGAAGTCAAAACCGAGAAATGTGCCTCATTGCTGTTTTCATGCAATTGATTGGTGATGTGCGGCAAAATTCCCAATGAAATATCATCGTGGTGAGGTCCTGTATGCAAAAGAACTTCATCCTTTTCTTGGGTAGTTCCTCTTTTCAGTTTGGCAATTGTGCTCTGCATGACCTGATTGACTGTCTCTTCGGACAAGCCCGGGATCATGGCGGTATATTTATCAGCTTTTAGGTCTTCCATCTTGAGACGGTGACCGTATTTTTTGATCCTTTTGCAAAGGTCAATGATAGACCTTTCGGTTTTTTCCCAAGTCCAATCACCCTGACGGTAATAAGCGTCTACAGAGTCTGTCAACCTTACAGCAGCTCCTTTGGTCAGATAGAACCTGCCGTTTTTCAGTTTTTGTAAAACTGTTGCAGGATAGACATTGTCCAATGGTGTCTCTAAGGAATCTTTTACGATTTGGGCTTTGGCTTCTCCCGCTGCGATGATAATTCCTACCGCGTTTGGATTGTAAACAATAGTGTCAAGGCCTATTGTGATTACAAGCCTATTGGCGGAGACTTCAATTCCTCCCAAATCCCCTGCCGCCACAGCTTGTGTTTCAAAGTTGGTTTCAGTCAATCTTGTTGTTGAAAAAAGATGCGATCCACGGGTATTGAATGCTATGTGTCCGTCAGGACCTATTCCGCCCAAAAAGAAACCTATTCCGCCGGCATCTCTGATTTTCTGTTCATATTGACCACACCAATGGTCAATTTTGTAAATCGACTCTTGTTGGATCTTTTCTAAGTTGTTGATCGGGTCACGGAACCTTAGCGAAAGGTCTACCTTTAGATCCGGGAAAACTTCCTTGAAATGCTTCCCTCCCGCCAAAGGAATTTCGTCAGAATTGATTAGAATGGCTTTTTCCTTGCTTAGACCGAATCCTTCGAGGTAAAATTTGTTGACATAATCAAAAAAACTATTCTTTTGCTTAGAAGAAATCGGATAAAACTCATCGATCTGCACAAAAGTCAAATCCTTGAGATATGGTTTTTTGACAGCCCCAAGTCCATATTTTTCTCTTGTCTCTTTTCCTTTTTTGGTGTCCCAGTTCTCCAATAGGTATTGTGTCCATTTGATGAAGTATTCAGGCGTTTTGCCTGTTGGCAAACTGATGACTCCTTGAGGATTTTCAGAAACCCATTCCAAAAACCGACAAGCAGTGATGAGACCGAGTTTTGGAAAATTATCAACCATGAGATAGGGAATCAGGGTAGTGATTTTTTCAACACCCGATTCTCTTTGGAAAGCTTTTTCTACTTCTGAAAGTGGATAATTGCTAAGCATAGGACTGTTTTTTTGATTCAGACTTTTTAGAAATAATTGACAATTCGAGAGACACTTAATCTTTGCTGCCCTAGGACAACAAACCGATTTAAATTTGGCTATAAACCCAACTTAAAGAAGAAATAAGCTTTTTGACTTTGATTACCTTCTGCATTGAACTTTAAATAATAAAATTCCGCTAGCTGCATTTCTATGCAAAAATAAAAAAACTTTTACTTAAAATCATAGACTTTTATAAAATTTTTAAAAAAGATATTCAAATTTAGCTAAAATATATTTTTAGTAAATTCAATCTTGATTTTCAATTGAAATTCTTTGATCACCTTGAATATTTCTACCAAAGTCACCATCTGCACTTTGGTCAGCTCATCGATACTGACATGGTTTGTTGGGTTTTCCTTATTCTTCATCAATTGGAGGGATTGCTTCTCAAGCCTGAGACCCATCAGATAATAATATGCATGGGAAATTTCTTTTGCTTCCCTTTCCGTAAACACTTTCCTCTCCTCCAAAATCCTGATCCGATCTCCTGTATTGGGTTCAAAAATCCTATACTTCAAAGCAAAAATCCTGACCAAGTCCACTATCGGCGTCATTGTTTTTTTGATGTTGAAATGTTTCTCTCCATCTATTTTATAGGTTTTTATATTTTTAAAAAATGTCAGTGGCGGCTCAAACTGAAGTGCATTTGTCCCCATATTGATAAAAAACTTCTCGGAAGGATTTTCAAGTTGCTGGTTCATAAAGTCTTTCAACTCTTCCAAAAGTCCAAAATCCCCAAATATCGGCCTGCAGTCAAAAAAAGTCGAATACTTCATGACAGTTTCTGGTGTGGATTCCTGAATCCAACTTTCATAATTCCGCTTCCAATGGGAAAGAGAATGCGTCCATTTTGGGTTTTTGGCCATAAACCCTCCCTTGCAGAATACAAACCCGACCTGATCCAACGCAAAAGAAACCCTTTCGGCAAAATCCAAAAAGTATTCCCTGACCATTTCGCGGTGTTCATTGGCCTTGTCCTCATAGATGATGGCGTTGTCCTGATCCGTTTTGAGGGTTTGCTCTGCCCTTCCCTCGCTGCCAAGCACAAAAAACACAAACTTGGCCGGGGGTTCTCCTATTTCCCTGATGGTATTTTCAATGATCCTCAGGGCGATCGTGTCCGCCACGGTGGTGATGATCTGATTGACGATCTGTGATTTGAGCCCTTTATCGATCAGCTGATGGATAATTTGAGGAACTTGCTCCCACTTTTCCTTCAGTTCTTCCGTATCCATAGACTGCTTCACAGATTGGATAAAAACAAAAGGGCCCTGCGCCTGCTCTGAAAGGATTTTATTTCGGCTGATCCAACCGACAAAAGTTTCTTTGTTTTTGACCAAAAGGTAGCGTGTCTTGGTTCGGAACATCATCAAAAGTGCTTCATACAGGAAAGCTGAATCCTGAATGTAAACGATATTCCTGTCCATGATTTCTCCTACAGGGGTATCAAAAGAAAGCTTATCGGCGATAATCCTGTCCCGGAGCGTGATATCAGTGACAAATCCAATAATTTCATTGGGAGAATCTCCAATAAAAAAGCAGGAAATCTTGTCCTTAGCCATCAATCTGGCAACTTCAAAAACAGGGGTATGGACCGGACAAACCAATAAATTACGGAAATGGAGGTCCCCGACTTTTTTGGTGTAGATGTGGTCAATATTATTTTCAGCTGTGGTTATCATTCCTTCCCAAACTCTTCATGGTGAAAATAATTAAATTTCTTAATTTCGGCTATGATAATTATTGTAACAGGTGTTTCGGGAAGCGGAAAAACAACTTTGGGTTCCCTTTTGGCCAAGAAACTTCGGCTGCCTTTTTTTGATGCAGATGACTTTCATCCCAAAGCCAATGTGGAAAAGATGACACAGGGAATTCCCCTGACCGACCACGACCGACAGCCTTGGCTCGAGCACCTTGCTGATAATATCAAAGCATGGGAATCAGCCGGCGGCGGAATCCTCGCCTGTTCGGCACTACGTGAACACTACAGACAAATCCTCCAAGTAGTTCCTTCGATAGTATGGCTGCACCTCATTGGCAGCAAAGATATTTTGACCGAAAGGCTTTCTTTGCGGAAAGGCCACTATATGAATCCCGGCCTATTGGATTCCCAATTGGAGACTTGGGAGGAACCCGAATATGGACATCGGATTGATATCTCAAAAACTCCTGAAGAAATGGTTGGGGAAATTCTTAAAATAGAAGAAATCAAGATGCCTTCACTTCACTTTGGCGTCATCGGCATGGGAGTAATGGGCAAAAGCCTTGCACTCAACCTTGCTGACAACGGAATCCCGACAGCAGTGTACAATAGGCATGTGGAAGGAAAAGAGGAAAAAATCGCTTCCACATTTGCAGGTGAAAATTCGGATCTTCCACTTCTGAAAGGTTTTGATGGGTTAGAGGAATTTATCTCTTCCCTCGAAAAACCTAAGAAAATCCTCCTGATGATCCCTGCCGGAAATGCGATAGACATGCAGATAGGCCAATTGCTTCCGATGCTTGAGCCGGGAGACATCATCATTGACGGGGGAAATTCATTTTTTGAAGATTCGAAAAGAAGGTACGAAGAGCTAAATTCAAAAGGCTTCCATTTTATTCCGATGGGAGTTTCCGGAGGGGAAGAAGGAGCGAGAAAAGGACCGTCTTTGATGCCAAGCGGCAATCAGGAAGCTTATGACTTGGTATCCCCTTACCTCAAAAAAATCGCCTCCAAAGACAATAACGGCGCCCCATGTGTCAGCTTTATTGGAAATTCGGGTGCGGGACATTTTATCAAAATGGTCCATAACAGCATCGAATACGGTGAAATGCAGACTTTGGCAGAAACTGTCCACCTGATGAAGTTTGGCCTGAAACTCTCCTATCCCGAAATTTCAAGAACGCTGAAATCCTGGACCAATGAAGGTCTGAAAAGTTACCTGCTCGAAATCACCGCCGACATCCTGCTTGCCAAGGAAGGGAAAAACTTCCTGCTCGATCAGGTGTTGGACAAAGCCGGACAAAAGGGAACAGGTTCATGGTCCTTGACCACGGCATTGAAATACAATGTCGCCTATAGCCCACTTTCGGAAGCTGTCACCGCTAGGATGCTGTCCGGCAACAAAGACGAACGGGAAGAATTGGCTACTTTTTTCGGTCATCGATTCGGAGCTTTTGGAGAAGACAAAGTCATTCTGATTGAGAAAATCAAAAACGCTTACGCCCTCACCCGCATCATCAACCACGAAGTAGGATTTGAATTGATGAATCAGGTGTCCCTGACAGAAAACTGGAACCTCAATATGAGTGAGATATCACGGATTTGGACCAATGGATGCATTATCCGTTCGACGTTGATGGAAAACATGGTTGCTTTGTACAAGGAAAACAGTTCGCTGCTGAAAGCCAAACAGATGAAAACCAAGATCAAAGAACTCCGGTATGACCTTTCTTACATCGTTGGCTTGGGTATTCAGCACAATTATGCCTTGCCGGTCATGTCAGCCGCCATCAATTACTTCTATGGAAGGATTACCGCAGATTCATCAGCCAATCTGATTCAGGCACAAAGGGATTATTTCGGTGCCCATACCTATCAGCGAAGAGACGATCCCAATGGACCATTCCACCATTCGGATTGGAAAGGAAGTATCCCTAAGGGGGGAAGTATGGAGATTGGGTATTAGGGAATGGGTTATTTGGTTATTTGGTTAAATATGCATGAATTCAAAGAATTAGATATTTATTGATATTAGATACTGATTGATATTGTCTCAAAATTCAAAGGCGAATTTGATTCTAAAGGCAGAAAAAAAATTTTGTTTTGCTAATGGGTAATTTGGTTAATGATTCAAATTCAAAAGAGAAAAGGGATTTATTCCAAAACATTAATCTCGAAAATTAAAGATCAGATTCCTGTCAAATATCCATGAATATCCAGTATCAATAAATATCCATAATTTCAATCTGAAAAATTGGATAAAAACGTACCAAAGATTCCAATCCAAGGATCAATTTCAATAAATATCCAGTATCAATAAATATCCATTTCTAAGATCTGATAAAATCATGAAATCAATCCGAAAATATCTCCTAACCCTTTTTTTGACCTTATTGGTATTCCTCCAGTCAAAAGCACAGGAATTTATCGTCTCCAATGTCCATGTCATCGGTATGCGAAATGACAAGGTGCTCAAAGACCATTTTATCCATATCAAGGGAGATAAGATTGTCGGTATATTTCCCAAAAAGGACTTGGGCAAGTTTGAGAAAATGGAAAAGATCGACGGCAAAGGTGCTTATGCTTTTCCGGGTTTGGCAGAAATGCATTCACATATCCCGGTAACTGAAAATGGCGATTTTTCCTATATGCAGGACGTCATGTGGCTGTACTTAGCCAATGGAATCCTCAATGTCCGAGGAATGATCGGCCATGATTCCCACCTTGAACTCAAAAAGAAAATAGCTTCAGGTGAAATTACCGGACCGAGGATTTTTGCAGCGGGACCGTCGCTCAACGGTACTTCCGTCGCAGACCCTGAAAGCGGTGCCAAAATGGTCCGTGACCAAAAAGCGGCAGGTTTTGACCACCTCAAATTACACCCGGGATTGGATATGCCGAAGTTTATCGCCATTGCCAATACAGCAAAAGAAGTGGACATCAAATTTGGAGGACACATCTCCTTGGATGTCGGCTTGGTCAACTCTTTGAAGAATGGTTACCGATCTGTAGAACACATGGATGGCTATATTGAAGCTTTGGTCGCTGACAAGTCAAAACTTGATCCACAGGTAGCCGGTTCCTTCAGCATGCTCGCCCTGAAATATGCGGACATGTCAAAGATCCCCGATCTGGTAAAATTAACTGTGGAGAAAAAAGCTTGGATCGCTCCCACCCTGACCTTGTTTGAACGCTTCTTTGGGTACATTCCGGCTGATGAGTTTCGTCTGGAATCAGACATGAAATACATGCCCGGCCTGCAGGTACAGCAGTGGGTCAACCAAAAGAAACTCCTCGAAAACCAAGGCATGCTCAAGGAAGAAAATGTCAAGCCCTATCTTGAATTCAGAAAGACGATGCTGATGGCCTTGCACCGTGGCGGCGTGCCGATGGTCATGGCTTCAGATTCTCCGCAGGTATTTAACGTTCCCGGATTTTCTATCCACAATGAAATCTCTGCCATGCATGATGCCGGCATGAATCCTTATGAAATCCTAAAAACCGGATCTGTAAACGTGGCAAAGTATTTTGAGAGGGAAGGGGAATTTGGCGTGGTTGCGAAGGGTGCTTCAGCGGATTTTGTATTGGTAGAAGGAAATCCCTTGGAAAATCTGTCCAATCTCCGAAACGTCCAAGGTGTCATGGTCCGTGGCGAGTGGATTCCAAAAAATGTCCTCCAACAGGAATTGAATAGGATTGAGACAAAGAATTTGAGAAAGTGAAAAAAGTCCATAGTCAACTGCCTACAATAAAAAAAAATCAAAAATCCCCTTGGAACCTTACCCCCAAGGGGATTTTTGATTTTGAATCAGGTTATGATTTTTACTTCACCACACCCAATTCTTTCCCCACTTCTATAAAAGCTGCAATGGCTTGATCCAAATGTGCCCTTTCGTGGCCGGCAGAAATCTGTACCCGGATCCTTGCCTGACCTTTTGGCACCACAGGAAAATAAAACCCGATGACATAGATCCCTTTCTCCAAAAGCTTCTCGGCCATCTTTTGGGACAGTACCGCATCATACAGCATGATCGGGACGATGGCATGTTCGCCGGGCTTGATATCAAAACCTGCCGCTGTCATCTTTTCCCTGAAGTATTTGGTGTTAACTTCTAGCTTGTCCCTCAGTTCGGTAGTCTCCGACAGCAGGTCAAAAACCGCAATCGAAGCACCTGTGATGGATGGGGCCAAGGTATTGGAAAACAGATAAGGTCTCGATCGTTGACGCAACAGTTCGATGATTTCCTTCCTTCCTGAAGTGAAACCTCCCGAAGCACCGCCAAGGGCTTTGCCCAATGTCCCGGTGATGATGTCAATTTTCCCCATCACATTGCGGTATTCATGGACGCCACGGCCTGTTTTGCCCATAAAGCCGGTAGAATGACATTCGTCAGACATGACTACAGCTTGGTATTTCTCTGCCAAAGCGACGATTTTGTCCAATTGGGCGATGGTGCCGTCCATGGAAAAAACGCCGTCTGTGACGATGACTTTATTTTGGGCCCCTTTGGCGTCTGCATCTTTAAGTTGGGCTTCGAGGTCTTCCATGTCGTTGTGGTTGTATCGGAAGCGCATCGCTTTGCAAAGCCTGACGCCGTCGATGATGGAAGCGTGGTTGAGGGCATCAGAAATAATCGCATCTTCCGGACCAAAGAGCGGTTCGAAAACTCCCCCATTGGCATCAAAAGCCGCAGCATACAAAATCGTGTCTTCTGTTCCCAAAAACTTGGAGATTTTGGCTTCCAATTCCTTGTGGATATCCTGTGTGCCGCAAATAAACCTCACGGAAGACATGCCAAAACCATGGGAATCGATGGCGTTTTTAGCTGCTTCGATGACCTTGGGATGCGAAGAAAGCCCCAAATAATTGTTGGCACAGAAGTTCAACACCTTTTTGCCTCCGGCAATGGTAATCTCCGCAGCTTGGGGAGAAGTAATGATGCGTTCTTTTTTAAACAGGCCTGCCGCTTCGATTTCCTGTAACTCTTTCTCTAATTTGGGTTTCAAAGTATCATACATAATATTTTGTATTGGGGGTTTTAAAAGAAAAAAACACTCGTACAATTAAAGTGAAATACATTCATCGAAATCACTATTTTTGTCGCTTTAAGTCCCAAATATAATTAAAAATCCCAAGGGCTTTTCCGGAGCACCGATAAGGAATATTTTAAAAATGGAAAGAATTTTGATCATTGGCGCAGCCGGACAATTGGGTTCGGAACTGACGCAGGCCATAGCCAACATCTACGGTGGAGACAATGTCATCGCCACAGACATCAATCCCAAAGCTTTGGAAAAGTTCGAAAACTGCAGGACTGCTGTCTTGGATGTGATGGACAAAGATGCTTTGAAAGATTTGGTCAAGGACCAAAACGTGAAGCAGATTTACCATTTGGCGGCAGTCCTTTCCGCCACAGGGGAGAAGAATCCCCTTTTTGCATGGAACCTCAATATGGAAAGTTTGCTTTTTGTATTGGAACTGGCTAAAGAAGAAAAACTGGATAAAATCTATTGGCCATCTTCCATTGCTGTTTTTGGTCCAAATACCCCAAAAGTCAACACACCGCAATATTGTGTCAAGGAACCCAATACGGTCTATGGTATTTCGAAGCAAGCCGGAGAAAGGTGGTGTGAGTATTACTTTCAGAAATACGGCGTAGATGTACGAAGCCTGCGCTATCCGGGACTTATTGGCTATAAGTCACTTCCCGGCGGTGGGACGACCGATTATGCGGTGGACATCTACCACAAAGCGATAGCAGGCGAGCATTTCGTTTCTTTCCTCCAAGAAGATTCCTACCTGCCGATGATGTATATGCCCGATGCGATCAAGGCCACTTTAGACCTGATGCATGCGCCAAAAGAGCAGGTGAAAATCCGGTCGAGTTATAACCTGTCGGCGATGAGTTTTTCTCCAAAAGAAATTTTTGAAAGCATCAAAGTTCATTATCCTGAGTTTAGTATAAGTTACAAACCCGATTTTAGACAGGAAATAGCAGACTCCTGGCCAGATAGTATTGACGATAGCTGCGCAAGGAAAGACTGGGGTTGGCAACATGACTACAGTCTGGAAAAAATGACCGCCGATATCCTCAAGCATCTTCCGTCTTATTCGTTTTGATTTTTTGAAGGTTCAAATTAAAGAATTGTCAGGGCGTGAAGAAATATGATTAATATGAGAAAAGACCCCAAAGGGGTCAAACCTTTAATAACCCCGGGTAAAACCCGGGGATAAGAAAATGACCAAGATCAGGTCAACCCTGAAGGGGTTGAATGTTTGAAATCTGAGATATTAGCATAGGAAATTATTTGTTGAACTTCCCTGTTTTTGGCGGAAGGCTTATACTCTCTTTATTTTCTTTCGGCCAAAAACCGGTGACGCTTTCCCTCTTTTTACCCCGGGTTGCGTTCCTTACCCGGGGTTATTAATATTTGATCCCTTCAGGATCATTTTCCACAAAAATCTCAAACCAAACAGTCTCTGGGATCGAAGCGAAACAATATCCCAATATCAAAAAGTATCAACCAATATCGAATGAAAGCAGAAGTCGGTTTGTATTAATACATTTTGACCGATACTAATAATTGCATTTCCCCTTCCAACAAAAGACATTTTGATAAGGTGACTAAAAATCATTAATTTGGTTGCAGTAGCTTATCCAAAATGCCAATAAAGAATTTACCCGCTCTCCTTTCTGTTTTGCTCTTCCTTTTGGTGGGAACCATCTTGTTTTTCAAAGAACCAAAAAGAGTGGATTTCAGTACCGATGTCAAACCCATCCTAAACAAGCATTGTATTTCCTGTCATGGAGGCGTCAAAAAAAACGGCGGCTTTAGCGTACTTTTTGAGGAGGAAGCATTTGCGGTTACCGAATCAGGGCAACCTGCCATCATTCCCGGCCAACCCGGCCAAAGTGAAATCATCAGGAGACTTTATGAATCTGATCCCGAAATGCGGATGCCGTATCACAGACCCGCATTGTCACCGGAAGAAATCGAAACCCTCAAAAATTGGATCCATCAAGGCGCCTCTTGGGGAAAACATTGGGCTTATGTCCCTGTAGAAAAGCCTGAAATACCTTCCCCTTCACTTCGCTCATTTGCCTCAATTCTTGGAAAATCCCCAATTTCAACCATTGACCATTTTGTATTCCAAAAACAGATTGAAAATGGACTATCTCCATCTGCGGAGGAAGAATCCTTGCGGCTTTTGAGAAGGTTGGCTTTGGATATCACGGGACTGCCCCCATCAGAAAAATTGGTTAAGGATTGGAATGCTGGCAAAATGACCTTCGACCAAGCAGTGGATCAACTCCTCTCCTTGCCTACCTATGGCGAAAAATGGGCGACTTGGTGGCTCGACATGGCCCGGTATGCAGATACTAAGGGCTATGAACGGGATGTCTCCCGCACCATGTGGCCCTATCGGGATTGGGTCATCAAGTCACTCAATGACGACATGCCATTTGACCGGTTTACGGTGGAACAACTCGCCGGGGATCTTTTGCCCAATCCAACTGAAGATCAGTTGATCGCTACGGCTTTTCACCGCAACACCATGAACAATGACGAGGGCGGTACGGAGGATGAAGAGTTTCGGGTTGCGGCAGTATTGGATCGGGTCAATACCACTTTTGAGGTTTGGCAAAGTACCACCATGGCCTGTGTGCAATGTCACAGCCATCCTTATGACCCTTTCAAGCATGAGGAATATTTTCAGATCAAAGCATTTTTCAATAATTCGCGGGATGAGGACACCCACGACGAGGAACCAAAACTGAGACTTTACTCCGAGGAAGAAAAAGCCCAAGTTCAAAAAATCAAAACATGGGTCGCCAAAAACAGCAACAGCGAGGAAGCTTTGGCCAAGGCCAATTTCCTAACCTACCTTGAACCCAAGTACCACGCCCATCTTTGCGAGGATTTTATCAATGCCGAACTGATCGATACCAAATGGCTTGGCATGTGGCACAACGGGACGACCTACCTCCGCAATGTAGATACTCAAAACTCCGATCAGCTCCTGCTTAATTATTGGGCAGATATAGACGGCACCAAAATGGAAATCCGAAAAGGCGGGCCTGAAGGTGAAATCCTGAGCGAATTTACCATTGATAAAACGGAAGGCCGGATTACTAGGGCTATTCCATTTGCAGAAATAAAAGGTAAGACGGACTTATTTATAACTGCTTCCAACCCAAAAGCAAAACCACAACAGTCTACTTCGGCGATAGTGTGGTTTGCGTTTATAAAATCACTTCCCGGAAAGGACCAACCGGAATACCTCAGCATCGAACAGCAGTGGAAGGACTTGTTAGCTACCAAACCTGTGACGCTACCTATCATGATCGAAAATCCTGATTTCATGAAGCGAAAAACCAATGTTTTTGAAAGGGGGAATTGGATGTTGCTCGGGGAAGAAGTCTCCCCAAAAACACCAGAAGCATTGAACAACTGGAATCCTGAATGGCCTAAAAACAGGTTGGGACTAGCTTATTGGATGGTAGACAAAGAAAATCCGCTGACAGCAAGGACCTTGGTCAACAAGGTATGGGCACAAATATTCGGACGTGGATTGGTCAATACCTTGGAGGATATGGGAACCCAATCGGATCTGCCTTCCCACCCTGAGTTATTGGATCATTTGGCTTGGAAGCTGATGCACGAATATAATTGGAGCATCAAATCCCTGATCAAGGAAATTCTCAGCTCCCATACCTACAGACAAAGCTCCAAGATCAGTCCCCAACTGCATGAAAAAGATCCTGAAAACAGGTGGTATGCAAGAGGTCCGAGATTCAGGCTGAGCGCCGAGCAAGTCCGTGACCAAGCCTTGGCGGTTTCCGGTTTGATCAGTGATAAAATGTATGGCATAGGCGTCATGCCACATCAACCTGACGGAATATGGCAAACCGTATATAACGGAGAATCTTGGAAAACAAGTGAGGGTGAAGACCAATACAGAAGGTCCGTTTATACCTTTTTGAAAAGAACCAGTCCTTATCCTTCCTTTATCAGTTTTGACGCCGGCAGCAGGGAAGTATGCATCAGCAAGCGGAATGTGACCAATACTCCGCTTCAGGCATTGGCGACTTTGAATGATCCGGTGTATATCGAGGCCGCTTTGAAACTTGGGGAAAAAATGTCCCAAGAAACCAGCAAAGATCCCGGGACTGTCATTGCAGAAACCTATGAAAAAATGATGTTGGTGACAATTTCTGAATCCAAGAAGAAAAGCCTGTTGAACCTGTATCAAGAAGCATTGACCAATTACAGATCCAAACCTGAGGAACTGAAAGAATTTTTACAAGACAAAAATGTCGAAGGGAATCCGGAATTGGCAGCTTATACTTTGGTAGCCAATGCCATGTTGAACTTGGACGAATTTCTAACCAAATCCTGAAATGAAAAGGCTGGAAAACCTATTGACCGAGCTTCACCGCACGCAACTTGAAAAACAAACAAGGCGTCACTTCCTGTTGGACTGCGTCAGCAAAATGGGCGGTTTGGCCTTGGCACCCTTGCTATTTGGCTGCGAGACAAATCCGGGCGTGCCCAAAGTTCAGGGACTTCAACTTTCAGACAGGGATTTGAATCCCCTTTCTCCCTTGCCTCCTCCTTATTTTGCAAAGGCAAAATCGGTAATTTACCTGCATATGGCGGGTTCACCATCGCAGTTGGAGCTTTTTGATTTCAAACCTGAACTTGTCAAATACAACAACCAACCTTGTCCTGAATCTCTTTTGGAAGGAAGGAAATTCGCATTTATCCGTGGTGTGCCCAATCTCCTTGGTCCCCAATCCAACTTTGCCCAACATGGCGAATCCGGCGCTTGGGTTTCTGATTACTTACCACATTTTTCAAAAGTGGTAGATGAAGTCGCCTTCCTCAAGGCTGTTCATACCGACCAATTTAACCATGGTCCTGCCCAACTCTTTATGCAAACAGGAAGTCCGAGATTGGGAAGACCGAGTTTAGGGAGTTGGGTTACCTATGGCCTCGGAACAGAAAATCAGAATTTACCGGGTTTTGTCGTCTTGACTTCCGGAGGAAAAACCCCTGATGCAGGGAAAAGCGTTTGGGGCAGCGGGTTTTTACCCTCAGTTTACCAAGGAGTCCAATGTCGTTCAAAAGGTGATCCGGTACTCTACCTTGAAGACCCAAAAGGAATCAACCGTGACCTCAAAAAGACATTGATCTCCTCCATCAACGAAGTGAACAAAGCCGAATTTGAAGCATTTGGTGACCCCGAAACTTTGGCACGGATCAACCAATACGAGATGGCCTACAGGATGCAGATTGAGGTTCCCAATGTGATGAACATCAACGACGAACCTGAATATATCCATCAACTATATGGTACAAAACCTGGAGAAGAGTCCTTTGCCAATAACTGCCTTCTCGCCAGAAAATTGGTAGAGAAAGGGGTTCGCTTTGTTCAGTTGTATGATTGGGGATGGGACAGCCACGGCACAGACCATGACACGGCAATTGATTTGGGATTAAGAAACAAATGCAATGAAATAGATAGACCGATTGCCGCCCTTTTGCTCGACCTCAAGCAAAGGGGATTGTTGGAAGATACTTTGGTGGTGTGGGGAGGTGAATTCGGGAGGACGCCCATGCAGGAAAACAGAGAGGGAAAGACAATGGGTTTCAAAGGAAGAGACCACCACGTAGATGCTTTTACCATGTGGATGGCCGGTGCAGGGATCAAAAACGGATCAAGTTATGGCCAAACGGATGATTTTGGGTTTTCGGGTGTAGAAGGAAAAGTTTCCGTTCATGATGTCCACGCCACGATATTGCAGGTTTTGGGATTTGACCACGAAAAATTCACATACGATTTTCAGGGAAGGCCTTTTCGACTGACAGATGTGGAAGGTGAAATCATCAGAGACATTTTAGCCTAAACGAAACCAATGCCGCTATTCATTCTCCCACTGATCGGAAGATTTCACCCCTTGATAGTCCATTTGCCGATTGGGTTTATTTTGTTTGCCCTGGTCTTGATGTATTATCCCAGAAAGGACAAAAACCTGCTTTTGCCCACTGTGCAGTTTGCCTTGCTTTTAAGCACCTTGATGTCATTTTTTGCGTGTATCACCGGAATTATTCTCTACAATCAGGAAGGTTATGCTTTTGACACGGTTCAAAACCATTTGATTTTGGGCATTCTCACCGCACTGACTTGCTTATCCCTTTTTCTTCTTGTCAAAAAACATCAAACCCTATCGGATCCGAAAATCCATGTTGGTTCAGCCATACTTTTTCTTTGTCTGACAATTACCGGGCATCTCGGAGGCAATCTGACACACGGAGAAACTTACCTGACGGAGGTTTTGCCGGAAGGGATTCAGGAAACTTTCGGATGGAAAATAGAGGAGCAGTTTGAGCCACTTTCCCTTGATGGGGAAGCATGGGAGGAAGCTTTGTTCTATGAAGATGTAGTCCAACTAATTTTGAATCAAAACTGTCGCAGTTGCCATAATGAGAAGAACAGCAAGGGGGATTTGATCCTGACTTCCAAAGAAAGTTTGTTGGAAGGCGGGAAAAATGGAGAAGTGATCTTCCATAAAACTCCCATGGAAAGCGAACTGATTAAGCGAATGCTTCTCCCATTAGATCATGAAGACCATATGCCCCCAAAGGAGAAAAGGCAGCCCGTAGAAGCCGAGGTGGAATTGATAAAAGCTTGGCTACATAACGGTGCATCTTTTGAAGAGACACTCGGCCAATCGGGAATTTCAGTAGATTTGGTTTCTTCTTTTTTTGTGAAAAATGAAATCTCAATTTATCCTGAAGTCCAACTCGAGCCATTGGAAGAGGATGTTTTGAAGGAATTGAAAAGCCAAGGTTTTTTTATCGAAAAGCTGAGCATAACATCTCCATTACTCAAAGTCAGTACCATCAATTTCCCTGAGGCCGATAATCAGGATTTGGAATCTTTGGAACCTATTCTTGCCTATATCACCATCCTTGATTTAAGTCTTTCGAATGTTACCGATGATGTTATTCCTCTTGTAGGAAAAATGGAAAACCTCACAATTCTCAAACTTAATGAGACAAAAATTGAAGGTCAAAGTTTTGAAATGCTGAAGGGAAATACCCACTTGATTCAGTTGCATTTGACCAAATCAATAGTCAATGGGGACAATTTAGGAAAGCTGGATTCCCATCCTAGCCTTCAAAAAGTTTTTGCTTATGAAACCCCTTTGGCCAAAGAAATCAACGTTGAAAAATACAAGGAATTGAGATTTAAGGTGGAGTTGGGAAATTTTGAATTGCCTTCCCTGCCAACAGATCAAGTGAAATATTAGCAGGAAAGACAAATTCTAGATTTTTTTCAAGATCGCTTCCGGTTCAAAACCCAAAATCAAATCTCCGTTGGGAAACTCAACTATCGGTCTTTTGATCATGCTGCTTTTTACTTTTAGCATT
Organism: Aquiflexum gelatinilyticum; assembly: GCF_024813435.1. NCBI lineage: Bacteria > Pseudomonadati > Bacteroidota > Cytophagia > Cytophagales > Cyclobacteriaceae > Aquiflexum > Aquiflexum gelatinilyticum. Next base: position 3,526 of record NZ_JANAEZ010000010.1, on the reverse strand, counting down.
TCAAAAGCGGAGTCCTTCTTTTCCAAAGTGGCTTTTTCTTCTTCAGATAGCTTTTTATAGGTAGTCCCTTTTTTGTTGACCAGGGATTCAATGCCTACTTTATTGGCAAACTTTCCTAGCAAAGCTTGGTCAGGTGCCTGTTTTTTGTAATCAATGAACTCGTAACCAATTCCTTTTTCCTCCAAAAAATTGAAGGTCTTTTTCATGGTGTCGCAGTTTTTGATCCCGTATATTTTTAAGGTCATTTTGGTAGATTTTGCAATAGAAAATTTATCCTTAGAGGCTTTCCTTGAGGGATTCCTCATTGGCTTTGATGACCTTTTCGATCAATTCATCGCTCAACGCAGTGGAAAGGAATAAACTTTCATATTGGGATGGAGCGAGGTAGATACCTCTTTTGAGCATCCCTTGAAAGTATTTTCCAAAGCGGACAGTGTCAGATTTTTTGGCAGATTCAAAATCGAAGACTTCCTGATCGGTAAAAAACAGACTGTACATACTGCCTAAATGGTTGATCGTATAATTCAATCCAAGCTTATCCAAAGAAGATCGGAATCCATTTACCAATTTATCCCCGATATTGTTTATCGTGGTATAAACCTCAGGATTTTGGTTAAGGTGTTTGAGCATCGTCAGACCCGCAGCCATGGCAATTGGATTACCGGAAAGTGTCCCAGCCTGATAGACAGGACCCGCCGGAGAGACAAACTCCATAATTTCCTTCTTCCCACCATAAGCCCCGACAGGAAGACCGCCCCCGATGATCTTTCCGAGGGTAGTCATATCAGGAATTACTCCAAACAGTTCTTGGGCACCGCCTTTTGCAAGCCTGAATCCGGTCATGACTTCATCAAAAATTAGAACAATTCCTTCTCGTGTACAGATATTTCTCAATCCCTGCAAGTATCCTTCTTTTGGCAAAACCAGTCCCATATTGCCTGGAACAGGCTCCAAAATCAAAGCAGCAATTTCCCCTTTATTGGCCGCAACAAGCTTTTCGATGGCTTCGAGGTCATTGTACGGAGCTAGGAGAGTGTCTTTTGCTGTTCCTTTTGTGACTCCAGGTGAATCGGGATTGCCCATGGTAATCGCCCCTGATCCTGCAGAAATCAAAAAAGAATCACCATGACCATGGTAGTGCCCTTCCATTTTGATAAACTTATCCCTACCTGTAAACCCCCTTGCAACCCTGATGGCAGACATAGTTGCTTCCGTACCGGAATTCACCATCCTGACTTTTTCGACAGAAGGAACCATGCTGGCAATCAACTCTGCAATTTCAACCTCTTTTGCTGTAGGCGCCCCATAAGATGTACCAAATTCTAGGGCCCGGACTATGGCTTCTTTGATCATAGGATGGTTATGACCAAGAATCATCGGACCCCAGCTATTGATGAGCTCGATGTAGGCATTATCATCTTCGTCATAGATAAATGCACCATCAGCTCTTTTGATAAAAATCGGATCTCCACCTACCGCCCTGAACGCACGAACGGGAGAATTGACTCCTCCCGGTATATATCTTTTCGCCTTTTCAAACAAGGCCTTACTATGGGTAATCTGCATGAATTTTTTCTTTAATTAACTTCTAATTTTCCGTTATACAATCTTAACACAGGAACGTAACGGTTGTTATTGGAATCTCTAAAATCGAATCCATATGTTATTTTACCTTGATTGAAACCGTCTTTGTTTAGATTAGTTCTGAAATCAAATCCATCTGTAGGATTGATGGTCTCAGCTATCCAATAAGCAAGTTCATAGCCCAAATGCATATTCAGGGAGGGATATTTTCCATATTCTTCATTGAACCCATTTCTAAAAACTTCCAAATTCGGATTGTTAAAGTCGATGGAATTGTTCCCTAAAAAGACAAAATTTTGATTTTCTAACATTTCATAACTGGCAAAATTGAAATACAACCAACTGTCCATCACAATAACCGGAGTTTTCAGGTTTTTGGATTCCATAAACCCGAAAGTTGCTTGGGCAATATTCGGATCATCAGAAAGAATTATTACTGCGTCTACTTTTGAAAGTGAATCTGTTCCAAGTTGAATGGAATCAAAAAATTGATTGATGTTTTTGGGAGAAATCAATGTTTTTAACACAATGGGATAGCCCTGACTTTTACTGTCTTCCCCGAGTTTATTTGCAAGTTGCTCATCTCTTGATGTGCTGGAATATGCCAATGCTAATCTTTTTCCTTCGACGTTGTTTCTTAAATAAGTCAATAAACCGTTGCTTAATGAGGATATTGCAGGCCGAAACAAATAAGCAAAGTCATAACCTTGGATCCTATCATCAAGATTTGAAAGGGGATTGATAAACGGAATATTATTTTTCTCCGAAAACTGCAAAACTACTTCCGTTTCTTCCGGATAGATCGGCCCTATAATGACATCTGCTTTCAATAAAAAATCATCCAAAAGGATTTTTTGAAGTCGGGAATTATCTCTTTGGGTATCAAAAGTTTTAACATTTATTTTATACCCATATGAAATCAATTCCTTGATTCCAAAATCGATGCCTTGGTATAGTTCCAAAATAAAATTCCCTTGTGAAATAGTTTTTACATCGGTTCCGCCTGAATAATTGAAAGGTAAAAGTATTGCAATATCAAGAATTTGGAGATTTTTGGTACTCGATTTTGGTGTATTTATTGATTTATCCAAACTACTCAATTGCTGTAAAACAGCTTTTTCATCGGTAGACATGATGGATTGCTTTTCAAGCTGATTTCTCAAGGCGATTAAGTAACCCTTATTGCTTTGGAATTTACTCAAATTGGCAATCAAAAAGCTCACGGATGAATTCTTGAGTTGATTCAAACTTGCACGTTCGCCAAGAGCAAAGATTTCAGGGTTTTTGATAAGTGAAATTTCCTCCAAAGCCTCAAGATTTTTGTTTTCTCCAAAATAGATCAATGCGAGTAAATACCTAGCATCATATTGTTTTTCCCAGGATTTATTAACTGCCAATGGCTCGATTACAGATTTCGCCAATTCCAATTGTTTATTTTGAAAAGCTGCAAATCCAAAATGATACTGTGCATATAGTGCAAGATTACCATATTTGGATTGCTCCATATAAGGCCTCATAAGTTCCATTGCATCGGCATAATTTCCATAACCGATTAAAGTTTTTGCTTTTTTGTAGGCAGCTAAATTATCCTGAGCGAATCCTTGTAATGAAAAAGTAAATATTAAAACCAATAAAAAGAAGTATGTTCTCATAAGGGACAATCTTGATTCGGAGATAAATATTATTCTCAAATAGGCTCTAAAGTTAACCCATTTCCCAGCAAAAGAAAAGTAAAATATGGCTAACAATCTAATTGATTATGGCATATCCTAATTTCATTTGAATCAAAAATTCAGCATTATTCATTAAACGCAAAAAGCCTTTGGATTACTCCAAAGGCTTGTGATAATGTGGCGGCGGCCTACTCTCCCGGGTGTAACCCCAGTACCATCGGCGCTGCAGGGCTTAACTTCTCTGTTCGGGATGGGAAGAGGTGGGACCC